>NZ_KB900371.1 GCF_000378725.1 Peptoniphilus lacrimalis DSM 7455
CTCTAAGCCTGTGTTTAGTTTTCACCATATCGCCTGTAACGATATATGGATTTTCATAACAACCATTCTTACTCATCCACAAACACCCCATCTTTGATGGGAATTGCCGTTAGGCAAATTCAAACGTTTAGACCCTTACATTCGGAAGTACGTCAGTACTTTGGTATACACATTCTCACCATGCGTATTCGACACCCGACATATAGGTAGCACCGTCCACCTCTGAACAGCTTTCGTGTCTGATGTTAATATCAGTCTTACGGCTACTCTCTGCCGACTTCACCGAGCTTTTGACAATGAAATAGTCTAATATTCATTGCCAATCGGAGTATCAGTGTAGGCATTTCAGGGCGTTACCCCGTCATTCTACCTATCAGATTGCCAGTTCTCCTAAGTTTTGAACTTTCAGTCCTTCGACTTAGTGCATAAGCTTTTCACTTATGAACGTGTCGCACGATTGTCATTCCCATAACCTTCCATCAGGTTGATAACACCCCATGCTCCAAGTCCTGCACCTACTGCCATTACCAAAATCTTTAATACATTAACTGCCTGTGTAAAAAATTCCATAATTTATTCCTCCTCGCTTTCTTCTTTCTTTTCAATCTTGTTATATGACTTCACTACAAAGTTTTTGTAAGTCTTTCCCTCTTTTTCACGCTTCTTAAAGTAACCAAAGATATGAATCAAATCGCCTTTTTCAAAGTCCTTTGCTTTCTCCGATTTTTCTCCATAGGCGGCACAGTTGATATACTCCTTGCCTTTCCCGTACTTTTTTACAAGCGTGAAGTTTGCAACCTCAACAGTTTCTCCCTCTTTGTCAAAATTTGAGAAAGTGGGCTCTGCCAATAAATTGGCATTGATGTTAATCATTTCTTGCTTCATTAAAAATTTCTCCTTTTCTTTCAATAAAAAAGCGATTGGAGTTTTTTCTTTTCCAATCGCTAATGCTCATCCTATTTACTTTTTTCTTAGTGGGACTTCGTATTCTTATCATCTTACCTCCTGGCTTTGAGTAATAAAAAAGCAGCAAATCTATGTTCTTTAGACTTACTGCACTCTTGTAATAACTGTTTCCCTATTCAGCTTTGCTTTTCCTTTTCGCTTCATATAGCTTTCTATGTCAAACAAATTTTTCTTGTCATAGTCCTCAAGCAGCTTATAGTTCTTGTGTTTTGTAATATCGAATTTATCTGATAGAAAAGGTCTGACACCACGAAGCTGAAAAATACATTTACCGCCGTCCATGACCGTAATTTCATCTTGGCTCATAAGCTCCTTACCTGTCTTTTGATAATTAAGTCCAAAACTCTTTTGATTACTCCTTGTTTCCGATGTGTTGTAAAGGTCAATGGTTTCTTTACCAAGCGTTTCAGAAAGCTCTTTAAGTGTTGTTTTCTCCTTTCCACCAAGAAATAAAGTGCTATCACAGTTGCCCACGATTGTGTCAGCATTATCTTTATAGATTGCCTTTAGCTGAGATTGTGCTTGAAGAATTATACTCGCTGATATTTCTCTGGAACGGATTGTCGCTATCAGTTTTTCAAACTTTGGAATTAAGCCGATGTTTGCAAACTCGTCAAGTAGGCATCTTACATGAACAGGTAATCTTCCTCCATACACATCATCTGCCTTATCACATAACAAGTTAAATAGCTGAGAATACATAATAGATACCACAAAGTTAAAAGTATCATCTGTATCGGAGATGATAACAAAGAGTGCTGTCTTTCTATCTCCCAGTGTATCAAGCTCAAGTTCATCTTCACTCATTAGTTCTCTTAGCTCTCTTATGTCAAAAGGTGCAAGTCTTGCTCCACAAGATATTAGAATTGACTTGGCAGTTTTTCCTGTAACAACTTGTCAAGGACTTTCTAATCATTTTTATGGGGTTTTTTATCTTTTTCTCGCTCCATTTCCCTAAGCATTATCCTTTTCAATTTATCTTGCATAGTTTCAGTCGCATTTTCATTAAAATGGACAACAACCTCATAAGTTGCCATTCCAATCTTCTTTATGGTCTTTATTCCTGTATTTTGTTCGTTTTTATTTTCGTGCATATTAGTTTCCCTCCTGTTAGTTGCAATCAAAAAAAGACGATAGAGTTTTATTTCTACCGCCTTTCACAAGTCTTGTAGCTATTCATTTAATAACGCTTTACCATTTACATATTAAATTTTCAAATCCTTATTGTTCAGCATTCCGCCAAACATCGTATGATACATATCCTTGGAAGATTCCTCTATCTTTGTAATACTTGATATTTTATTTCCTGCATCTTTTGATGATGCTCCGCAAAGATAAAAGGCTTCACTGTCTGTTCCATAGTCAATGGCAATATATCTATCGTGATACTTTTTACCTGCAATTTTCATCTTCAGATTGATATTAGGGTAATCTTTTCTAAAATCGTTTAGGATATTTTTTGTCAGCATATCCTTGTTTTTCACATTGTCGCTAAAGACTATAATTTCAACATTGTCTTTTGCAGCTCTTAATAATTCTAAGGTTTTCAAGCCTATATAGTTATCTATTACATAAATGCTTTTCTTTGCAGACTTATATATTTTTGTATAAGCAACATCTGCTTCAATCTTATCTCCATTCATTAAAAGGAAATGCTTGTATGTGTCTGGATCTATAAAATTATCCATAACCTTTTTCAAATCTTCTTTTGTAGCCATTTGCGACTTTATTTCAGCTATATCCTTTGTGTTTTGATTTGTCTGTACTGCTATTTGTACCAATTCTTTTGAGCTAATAAAATCTTGATTTTCGATTATAAAGTCTTTCATCTGCTTAAATGTTCTAATTAAGGCTCTACTTTGCCTAATCGCAAGTTCACCTCTTAATACCGTCATAAGCATATAAATACCTTGTTCTGTAAAGGCATTTGGTAAGTATCTTGAACCGCCCCAACTTGAGGTGAAATTTTTGCACCTCAAGTTTTCAAATTCATTCTCGGTAAGTTGAAACATAAAATCTTCGCCTTCAAACTTCTCAATATTGTTTTTTACCTGTCTATTAAAGTTTTTTGTTTCATAACCATATATTTCAGCTAAATCTGCATCAAGCATTACTTTTTGCCCACGAATAAGATATATTTTTTCTTGTATAGTTTTATCATCTACAATAACTATCTCTTTATTTTCTTCTGCCATGAAATGCACCTCCAACATTATCTAAATTCTTTTATATTTTTCTACTCCACCTTCAGCTTTTCCGATGTGTTCCACATTTTTTACAAGTCTCTTATTTACATTTTCATAAAACCATCTGCCAATCAATGCCGGCGGTGTTGCGATTAACTCTCTCAAAACAAATTCTTTGCCTTTCGGTAAAGAGCTAATTTTGTTTAATAAGGTAGTATATAGGTCAGCATAGCTTGTATTTTCTTGTAAACTACTACACTTACAATATTCAGTAACGCTTGGGAAACCTCCCTCTATTGCTTTTTTAGTTAAAATTTCAAGTTCTTCATCGGTTACAGTAAATTGAATTCGCATTTATATATCCTCTCCTTATAACTGAGTTTATTACCATATCATTATCATTTTATCATAAATACGATATTTTTTCCATACTGCAATTTTAAGCCCTATTTTACACTTAGCTATAGTCTCATATCTATTTTATGATTAACGCTCTAAAAACACCTTTCCACCGTCTTATGCGAAGTCTACAAGTGTTCACCCTTGTCATAATCTTCAAAGGTATATACTTTTTTCCCTTTGTCCTGTTCATACCAATGAACTAAGGTCGCATAATGGTCTTTGTAGTTTCTTCCTGTACTTTGCATATAGGTTGACAGCTTCTCTATCATTTTATCCCTATGACCTTGCATTTTATCCTTTAATTTTCCATATTCTTCATCAGTTAAGGAAACATTTTTATATTCTCCATAAAGGTTGGGGGATATTTTTTCTATCTCCCCCTCTTTTTCTAACTCTATATCTATCTCTTTATCTATCTCTATATCTCCGTTGCAGTTTTGTTGCAAAAGGTTGCAAGGTGTTGCACCAGTGTTGCATTGCAACGCTTTTTGTCCTCTCGATTTTCTTGAACGCCTTGTAGAAGCTGTTTCTGAACCTATAAGACTTGGGATTTCTGTTAAAAAATACTCGTCATTTTCTGTGATTATCTCCATCAAGCCTTGTGCTATAATATAATTTACTGTAACCATTACATCATCTTCCGTTTCATCAATCGTTAAGGCAATCTCTTTGATAAAGTCTGTTTCTACTCCATCATAATACAGCTTCCCACTATCTTTTAAGCTAAGTAAAAGCAATTTAAGATAGATGATTGTATAGGTATCTCCTCCTGATATTTTTCTTAGCCTTTTGATTCTCTTATCTGTAAAAAAATCTTCTTTCAATTTTAACCAATAGTATCTTCTGTTGTCTGCCATTTTTATCTTTCCTCCCCTTTATTTTTATAATTTTCTTTAGCCTTTTCCTTGGCTTTTTGTTTGTACTGCCCCTTTATTTCCTCTTGCTCTTGGAATTTTTTCAGTTGTGCAATCACACTTGGTTTATCTCCTCTCTTAATTGCCTTGTCTATCTCTATGCTTAGGTCTATTCCATACTCTTCATTGACAATCTTTACTGCATATTTGATATGGTCTATCTGCTTAAATTCGTCTTGAACTTTAGCTTTATCTTTGGTTAGCTCTTGTATCTGATTTTCAAGGCTTGATATTTCTTTCTGCCAATCACTCGACTTTATAGCTGATGTTCCAGTAAATTTTTCTATGATCTTTCTTGCTCTTTGGTATCTGTCTATTTCTTTTTTATGGGAATTGTAAAAACTGTCTTTGAATAGTGTCTTGCTTTTGTATTCCTGATAGACTTCTTTGTTTTCTCTGATAGCGTCTATGCAGCTTACACATTGATTTAGGTCTTTTATTCTTTGTGTTTTATCTTGAATATCACCACTTATCTTTTTACTTTGCTTTGCCAGTTCAAAGACTTTTCCTTGTAGGTCTGCTATGGTTTGAAGATGATTATCTTTCAAATAGTAGATTGCTTTTACAAATCTCTTTAGGTCTGCATTTCCCTTTTTTATCTGTCCGTAGTAGGATAAATTTTTTGTTTTTTCTCCCTGTATCTCGTTGTAGATAGAAATATACTCATAGAGGTTAAAGAGTTCCGCTTTGTTCTCCAGTTCATCTTTCTTGGTCTGTTTATACTCATCGTATTTTGCTTGCAGATTTCCAAGTAAAGAGTCTATCCAAGAGGTGATTTCTTTTATCTTGTTCTTGATGGCTTTTACTAAAGAGTTATGCTTTTTGATTTCTCTATTGATATTTCCTTTGTCGGTTTCGATTCCTTTTTTCTCTAAGGCACTGGCACTTGCTCCCATGTGAATGGTTGGGATTTCTTCTATCCCTTGTCTTTTGTAGGAACGATGATCTACTCTCTTTTCCTGATGATTTTTTTCTAAATACTGATTACAAAGGCTTGCAAAATTCTTTCTCCATTTCTCTGCGTTGCCTTTATCGTTCCAGTCTGTCAGCTCTACTTTTCTTGTTTTGTAATTACCACTTTTTAGTTTTATCTTTTCTCCCTTTTCATCAAGAACATATTCTTTTTTGCTTTTTGCCAGCCACTCTCCTTTTTTATTAATCGGTCTAAGAGTAGTCATAATATGTGCATGGATATTGTTATTTTCTTCATCACTTTCATCATGAATTGCAAGGTCTGCTATCATTCCTTTTGATACAAAATGTTCTTGTATGAAGTCGGTAATGAGTTTCTTGTTTTCTTCAAAGGATAATTCTTTTGGTAGAGCAATGATAAAATTTCTTGCAAGCTGTGCATTGCTTGCTTTCTCATTTAGTTCAACGCTGTTCCATAATGTAGTTCTATCTTTTAATGCTATGGGAACATTCTCCGGCAAGAAGATTTCTGAATGTAAAAGTCCCTTTTTATTATGGTAATCGTGAACTTCTCCGTCCCATTCATTTTTGATTTTCTCACAAGAGATATATGCTGCACTTGCAACTGCCGATTTACTTTTTCCTCTGCTTATCATAGAAATATTAAAGTGAAATGTTTCTGCCACTTTTAAGCTCCTTTCATTTTTTGTTTGTTTTCAGGTAAAGGAAAAAGCAGACAGGTTATTTTTTGTATCTTTTCCTATCTACTTTATCCGTATGTTTTTATTAAGTTTTGGATTTTTAAAGACTTGCTAAAATCCCTTAGTTTTTCTAAGGGCGCAATTATACACCCTAAAGGGTGCTTTGCGTTCTGCGAAGCTTTTTGCCCTTGCAGGGAGCTTCTGAAAAAACTATGGTTTTTTATTTTATCTACTCTATCTCTGTTTCATCTTCCATATCTTTCCCATTTATCATTTCTTCATAGGCTTGTCTGTATTCTTTTGTGTGAGTAGCAACTTTAAGTAATTCTTCTATCTCATCGTTAGTAAACATGATAGGATTTTTAATGACTCTTTCTACTATCAAGCCTCTTTGTATGAGCCTATGATTTCTTCTTTTTCGTTCCTTTTCGTTTGCAAGTTTTTCTAATTTCTTGCCTTGATTTTGTAATTGTTTCAGCTTCACATCGCACTTTTCTCTTTCTTGCTGAAGTTCAGAAATTTGTTCCTGTACTTCCTGTAATGTGTTTTCTTTCTTCATTTTTCATTCCTCCGTTTTGGTATCTGCTTGTTTCCATAAAGAAAGGTTAAGCACCTTTTTTTGACACTTAACCTTTCCAAGTTTTTAGATTTTATCTTCTAAAATCTTTCTCAGTTTTTCTAAAATCCTATCCCTCCTCCCACTGATTGCTTGATGTGTAACTTTCTCTCTTCTGCTGATTGACCTTAGACTTTCTTCTTTGTAGAAGATGGCTTCCATCAACTCTCGTTCTTCTTTTGAAAGAGTATTTAATGCTCTATGAAGTTCTTCAATTCGCATTTTTACTTCTACAATTTTTTCTAAGTCTATCTTTTCATCTATGATGTTATCTACAAAGTGTCCATCATGATCCAGTGCCGAAAATGGTATTACATTATGCTTCCAATCTTTTCTTTGGAGATACTTTTCATGCTCTGTTATCTTCCAATAGGCTTTGTAGACTTCTTCACTTACAGGTACGGCTTTGCCTTTTACATAAAGGTAATATTCTTTCTTTGCCACTTAGTCATCCTCCTTTTTAAGTTCTCTGTTTTGGTTTTGAGAATAAAAAAGGAGGACTTCTACACTTTGACGTAAAAAGTCCTCTCGGCTTAAAAACTAATGTTTTATATAATTTTCTATTTTGTTGTTTCTGGTAAAGTATTATTGCTATGTGTAAGCAATTCCAAGAATAAAAAAGGATAATTATATCGTTCTGTGAAAACCGAAACTATAAGTTTTGACATAATTATCCCTCCATTATTTTCCCTCCTAAGTAAATTTATTATTAAATCACTCCTGCTTTTTCAAAATGCTTTTTGAGTATCTTTGTTGCAACGAATGCTCCTATACAAGCAAGAACAAAAGTTATCAAGCCAAATCCTACTGCCCACGAAACTTTGAAATAAGATAATGCTTCATTTATTTGTGCTTCGCTCATTTTCCATTTTGATGCTCTTTCCACAAAAGAAGCTGTCCCGAATAAAATCACAGGAATTACTGTTCCTAAAAAATCTGCTAATGCAAATATCCCATATCCAATAATCATTCGTCCCTTGCTCTCATAATTTCCTATAATCAAATCACATATAATTCCACCGATTACAGCAAAGACTGCATGAGGCAAATGTCCTCCTGACAATGCAATTAAACCAAGAAGCGTTCCTGATATTGTAAATACGCCCTTCTTTTTAACTTTCAAAGCCATAAGTATATAAACGGTAGCAGCTACCATAAAGCTAACTCCTGAAGCAATAAATCCTCCAATCACTGTTGTTGCCATAGCAAATGCAACCACCATGTATATGACAATTCCAATTGCATTAAAGATTCCGATTGTAATAAAATCACGACCATTTAATTTGTTTTTCATAAAAGTCCTCCTAATAAATTTTCTGTATTACTATCACAAGAGCAATCATCAAAGCTCCTAATAGTCCAATCAACAAATCCGCCCATCTAAACCTCAATTTTGTCAATGTAACCCTGTTCTCATCACTATCAAGTCCTCTAATGAGTGCTGAAGCTGACAGTTCATCTGAAATCTTAATCATCCTCATTAAAAGTGGAACAAGCGTATATTCAATATATTTAAATGGATGTAGCAACGGGAAAAATCTACTTGTTACGATTCCTCGAATCTTCATATTCTCTTTTAATGCCTTGAGTTCTATTCTTATAGTTGGTACAAACCTAAGCAAAACACTAAAAGGTATACCAATGCTTCTTGGTACTTTCATTCTATTTAATGCTTCAAGCATTTCACTTACACTTGTAGTCTTTGTTATATATCCACCAAACATAGCAATTAAGGTCATCCTTGATGCAAAGTAAATAAACATATATATTGCAAATACGATACTTGCTTCACGAAACTTTCCAAGCCCTAACTCTATGCAGTATAAAAGCACAAAAAACAAAATAAAGCGTAATGCTCTTTTCCACATACTACTGTATACATACAGAAAAAAGGCAAAGACAATCAGTCCGAAAAGTAGGATTGTATCGCTTATAAAAAAGCTGGTAAAGGAGGCAATTGGAAGTAGAATAAGTTTTATTCTCGGATCGACTGTTTTTCTATCTATCAAGTTCTCTACCTCCTCTCATCTTGTCTAATATGAGAAATTTATTACTTTCACTCATATTCAGAACCTTTTCTATTTTTCCATCTCCCATTACCCATAGCTCACTCACTGTGTTTGCTAAAAACTCAAAATCATGACTTATCACCAAAACTGTTGTCCCATTTTTTAATTGTTCTTCAATCAATTTTGCGACTGAAAGCATTGAGTCTTTATCACAACCTGATGTTGGTTCATCATAGATAAAAACTTTTGCCTGTTTCATCATTCCACAAGCTATTGTCAGTCTTTGTTTTTCTCCTCTTGATAAAGCAAACGGATGCTTGTCTATATATTTATCTAAGCCAAGTACATTCAAAATAAACTTTGCCTTTTGGGTATTTTCTTTTTTATTTTTACTTGAAATACCAAGTAGCATTTCATCAAGTACACTTTCCGAAAACAACTGATAGTCTGAATCTTGAAAGACAAAATATGACATATCCATTAAATCTTTGTGATTAAGCGACTTATCTTTTCCCGCCCATATTGTCCCCTCTTTTATCTTCTCAAGTCCTGAAAGCACTCTTGCAAAGGTAGTTTTCCCAGTACCATTTAAGCCGATAAGACCAATGGCTTTTCCGCACTCCATATTGAAATCAAGATGATTTAAAATGTACTGTTTTTGCTTCTTTCCATTCTTAGCTACATTCGAATAGCAAAATCTCAAGCCTTTTCCGCTGATACTTTCATCCTTTAATTGATATGAATCTTTCTTCTCACTTATCCTGTATTCTTCTAATTCAAGAGTTCTTAGTCCATTCTCATCCCAAAACTCCCCTTCAAGATGAATAACTTCTTCCCGACTCAAGTCCAGTGCAATTTCTCCATCTTTCACCAAAAGAAAACGGTCAAATAAAGATTTTACATAGTACAAACGATGTTCAATTAGAACAACTGTTGTTCCTTTTTTCTTTAATTTTCCCAAAATTAAAAATAGGTCAAATGTTGCTTTCATATCCAAATTTGCTGAAGGTTCATCTAAAATTAAAACTTTCGGATTCATCGCATAGATACTTGCAATAGCTATCTTTTGTTTCTGTCCGCTTGATAATTCAAAAACAGATTTTCCTTTCAGTTCCTCAATATCCAGTTCTGCATATACTTCTTCTACTCTCTGTTTTATTTCATCTCTTGATTTGCAGATCGTTTGAAGCCCAAAAGCTATTTCTTCATCTGTAGTTGTTGTAAAAAACTGACTTCTTGGATCTTGAAATACAGTCCCTACAATATGCCCTATTTCATGAAGTAATAATTTGCTTATATCTTTTCCGGACACAAAGGCTTCTCCTTTCATTTTGCCTTTGTAATAATGTGGTATAAGACCATTCATTACACTTCCAAGAGTGCTTTTACCACTTCCACTTTTCCCTGAAATTAAAACAAATTCACCTTTTTTAATTTCAAGATTGATATTTTTTAAAGCAGTTCGCCCATCTTCCCATTCATAAGAAACATTTTTTAACAAAATCATGATTATACCTCGTACTGAGCTTTCCATAATTTTGTGTAGTAACCATCTTTCTCAAGAAGTTCCCCATGCTTTCCTTTTTCAAGTAAATTTCCTTTTTGAAATACGAGAATTTGGTCAGCTTTTTGAATGGTTTTTAAATGATGAGCCACTACAAGTACAGTTCTATTCTTTGCAAGTTCTGTAATAGCATCTTGTATCAAAGATTCATTTACAGGATCAACATTACTTGTCATTTCATCAAGAATTAAAATAGGTGCATCCTTTAGAAAAGCTCTTGCAATAGATATTCTTTGTCTTTGTCCACCTGATAAAATCCCACCATTTTCTCCAATATCAGTTTCATAACCTTTTGGTAAACTCATAATGAAATCATGTATTCTCGCTTTCTTTGCAGCTTCAATGATTTCTTCTTTCGTTGCTCCTTTTTTACCTACCTTGATGTTTTCTTCAATTGTATTATCAAACAACTGAACATTTTGCATGACAATACTAATACGATCTAAAAGCTCATCATAAGGAATATCCCTTATATCAGTTCCTCCGAGGGTAATTTTTCCTTTATGCACATCATAAAATCTTAAAAGCAAGTTGGTTATAGTAGTCTTTCCACTACCTGATTCTCCAACTAAGGCTGTCATTGTTTTTTCAGCAATAGAAAAGCTCAAGTTTTCCATTTTAAATTCATCTTTTTCATAAGAAAAATCTATGTTTTCAAATGCTATATCATTATCTTTCGGAACAATTCCATTCACTTTATCCGGGATTACATCTGCATATAAAATTCTTGAAAGTCTTTCGTAACTATCTACCGCCGAAACATAGTACATATAGTGTTGTTCCATAGAAGCGAATGGCTTATAAAACTCTTTTGAAATTACCGCAAAGATAATAAAATTAAGTACATCAAGATTTCCCTTTACAACAAATATTGTTCCTGCAATTAAAAGAACTAAATATCCAATATCCAGTAAAAAACCAAATATAGATAACTGTTTTGCCTTGAATCTTGAAGCTGCTTTGCTTGTTTCTCCAAACTTCTTTGTTTTATTCATAAGCTCATTATCCAAGCTCTTATTGTTAGAAAAACTCTTTAATACAGGTATTCCTCTCACATATTCAACAAATAGGCTAACCATATCAAGAAGTGCTGAGTTATTCTGATTCTCTATTTTTTCAGATTGCTTAATTGTCAGATATAGAAAGATAAGTGCAATCGGAACAGATACAGCCATTAGAATAGCAAGTTTTAAATCAATACTTGCAAGACCAATAAATACGACTGCACCTATCAAAAAATCGCCAAACATTCTTGACCACATGTGTCCTACAACAAGTGACATATTATCAACATCTTTGTGTAAAATTGTATTTATTTCCCCAAGTCGTTCATTGGTATAAAATCCTAAGCTGAATTTTTTCAATTTAATAATCATGCGTTCTCTTATTTGCTGAACAATATCAAAACCTGCACTATGCTTTTTCATATCTGCGACCATATTACAAATACCTTTGAACACTACAAGTAATCCAATCGCAATAAAATATTTATATAGGCTTGCTAAGCTCGTTCCGTCAAAGATTTGGAACAGTATAGAAAATACGATAACAATCATGGCTATGGAGCTGAGTCCATAAAGGGCAAAGAATACACTTGATATAATCAAATCTCTCTTGCCGGTTTTTGTTAGTAGTTTTAACATTTCTCTAAACATTTTCTGTTACCACCTCTTTCAAATTCCATCTATCTACCTTGTTCTGTGCTTCAACCATATCCTTATAAAAATCACATCTTTTCATCAGTTCTTCATGGCTTCCTGCATCAAGAACAACGCCCTTATCCATAACTATAATCTGGTCTGAATCTCTAATCGTATTTAGATGATGAGCAATTGTAATGATAGTTTTATCCTTACTTAAATCATCAATCGCTTCACCGATTAGTCTTTCATTTTCACTATCAACAGCTGCCATTGCCTCATCTAATATTAAAATCGGTGCATTTTTAAGTATCATTCTCGCAATTGATATTCTTTGTTTTTCTCCACCGGATAACTTAACTCCCATTTCACCTACTCGTGTTTCATATCCATTTGGTAATGCTGAAATAAAATCATGGCATCTTGCTTTTTTAGCAGCTTCTATGACTTCTTCTTTTGTTGCATTTAGTTTTCCAATTGCTATATTTTCAAAAATACTTAAATCAAAAAGGATAACTTCTTGTTGCACACTACCAATCAGCATTGAGATATTTTCTTGACTATATTCTTTTATATCTTTTCCATTTATCAGTATTTGTCCTTCATCTGCATCCCAAAATCCCATAAGCAAATTAGATACCGTACTCTTTCCACAACCGCTTGCTCCTACAAAGGCGTTCAAACTATTTTTCTTAAAATTCAAATTGATATTTTTAAGCTCAAAGCTATCTTTTCCGTATGCAAAATTCACATCTTTAAATTCTATGTTTCCAAATTCTAAACCTTGTTCTGTTTTTTTCTTTGGAAGCGGAACTGTTAAAACTTTTCCAATTGCCTTTAGAGCTTCCTTAAACACAATAGAAAAATGTTGCAATGTAGCCGTCTTACTTATAGATGCAGTAAAAGCAGACGATAAAATAATGGCAAGTATAAAATTAGGTGTTGTAATATTTCCATAGTAAAGAAATATACTTCCCAAAATCATGACAATAACTACTCCAATTTCCATAAATATGTCAATAAGTCCCATTGGAATTGTAACCATCCCCATGCTCTTTTTAACCCAGTAAATATATTCTCTTGCCGTTTTTAATGTTCTTTCACTAATTTCCTCTTCTTTAGCAAAAGCCTTAATCACAGAAATATTTTTTACATATTCCATTAGCTCTTCTCTCATCTTGTTTTCATGGTTAAAGTAAATAGCAAAGTTTTTATCCATTGTTTTCTGTGAAAGAACTTTTACCAAATACATGAGTGGAACTCCGGCAATCATTCCAAGAGCAAGACGTAGGTCCACAAAAATCATAGCTACAAAAATAATGGTAGGCAGAAGTGTAACTGACATTATTTCAGGAAGACCATGAGCAAGATATACTTCCACTTGTTCTACATCATGTTGAACAATGTTGGTAAGCTCCCCAGTATTATGTTCTTTAAAAAATCCCAAACTCAGTTTTTTCAGATGACCTATAATATCTAACCTAAGTTCTGTTAATTTTTCGTATGCTTTCTCATGGGCAACCTTTGTTGCAAAATAATAAAACACTCCTTTTAATACAAATGAAGTAAAGATTCCTAAGAAAATATATTTCAAATTATCTTCGCTAATATTGTTTGTGATTAAAGAACTAATCAAATATACGAGTAAGATTTGTGGTATCAAATCAAATACTATTTTTAAAGCAAGAAGTGAATTGGATAAGCCGTTTTTCCCAATCACTTTTTTTCTTAATTCTTTTTCCGGCATGAACAACTCTCCTTTCAAAATTGAATAATATTGAATTTTAATTCAGTATTAAGGTTTAAAGTAAGACTTTGCTGATTACGCAAAGTCTATTTTATCCGATCACTATATTTTTTTAAATTACTGTATCAGCAAATCAAAAATTATAGCACAATCTTTTTCCATTTTCTAATCTTAGTTCTAAACGTTCCAAAAGGGGCAACCGTATTAACATGAATAAACTTATAAACTTCCCATGTCGCTGTTTTAGTAGCTTCATCAGCCCATTTTCTCATATGCGGTTGAAATAATTCTTCTTCACTTAGTGTATCAATCATTGTATAGATAGATATAATATTTTCTTTCAATCGTTTCTTTAATTCTTCTATCGATAAATGAGCATAAGTATCGGTAAACCACTGATATAATTCTCCAAGTTGATTCCATTTAAACATATCCGACGGTGTCTTTACTTCAAAACCGTTTTTCTCATCTTTTTCCCATTTCAAAACTAATGTTGTCCATCCGAGTTGATAAGCAAGATTTTCTGCTGGTGTTCTGTCAACTTCAGGGACTCTCTTATCTTTGAGAGATTCAGGAATAATATCAAATTCAGAAATATACTTTTCAAAACTTTTATTTATCTCAGATTTCAGTTCTTCTTTATCTTTATATATCTTCAAAATATCTCCTCCAAAAATTTAAATTTATCGCATTTAAATATCAAATCAACTTACAATGATTCCACTCCCTTGTAATAACACTTTGCAATAAGTTTTAGCATATCTTTTGCCCACTTTTCACTTTGATAATGCCTTGCTATTTCAAGAAGTCCCTCTGTAAAGTTACTGGCTAAAATATGGGCAAGCATTGGATCATATTCCTGTTTCGATTGTCTTTTTAAACTTACTTCAATATGAACCTGCATTTGCGATATGAGTTTTTGTTTTGCTTCTGTATGCTTTGTACCTGAGCTTTTATCCATTAAAATAATTAACTTCTTACGATCTTTTAAAAGTTCATGAATATAATTTTCTCCAACTTCATCAAACCTTTCAGAAGCAGAACCTTTTTCCAAAGATTCTTCCTCATTAAAAGCTGACTCGAAGTTTATATAAACAGAACTTACTACTGCATCAAACAAAACTGCCTTATTTTTGAAATAGGTATAAATTAGTGCCACAGGAATATCTGCTTCTTTTGCAATTTCTGTTAATTTGGCACCTCTATAATCCTTTTTATAAAATACTTTTTCTGCTGCTTCGAGTATTCTATTTCTAACTTCTTCTTTTAATACTTGTGCCATAGCACACCTCTTTCTATTCCAATACTGAATCTATATTTAATAATAAATTAAAATTCAATATTTGTCAAGATAGATTTAAATATTTGTTTTTATATACTCACTCACCGGTATCCCCACTCTTTTCAAAACCTTTATTTTCTCCTGTTTCTTCTGTTCTCTTCTTGCCTTATATTTATCTTCATACTCTTTCTGTTTTCCGCTTGCTTTTCTCTTAAGATAATTTTGATGTAACTTGTCCTTTCTTTCCTTGATTTTTCTTTCTTCTTCCTCAAGTTTTTGTTTTTCTTCCTCACTTAACTCCGCCTGTGGCAGTTCATAATTGCCTATGAAATTAAAGTAAATTTCTATCTTTTGCTTTGATGTCTGACTTCCTTTTCTATCTCTTTCATGTACGATAATTTTTTCTACAAACTCATTTATCATTGTAGTTGTAAGTTCATCAAAGTTTTCATAACGACTGATAAGAGATATAAATTTCTTAGCTCTGTCTGTTTCTTTTTCATATCTTGATATTTCAAGCTCTAAAGCTTTAATCTCTTTGCTTAAAGTTATCTGTTCCGTTTCATATTGGTTATTTAGTATTTCATATCTGCTATTTGGTATTTTGTTAAGGATCATATCTTCGTAAATTCTGCACATCAGTCGTTCAAGTTCCTGAAGTCTATTTTGGCTTTCCGTTAATCTTATCTTTTTCTTTTCTATCTCTATTTTTTCTTTTTCTTCCATTTCATTTTGAATAGAACGGATAAAGTCTTCATTATCTTCATCAAGGTTTTTTTTAATGTCTTTCAGTGTTTCCCTAATAAGATTTAAAACTGCTTCTGCTTTTATTCTGTGTGCTGATGGACAAAGTGTGCCGCAAGGTACTTTCTTGTAATTGCTGCAAACATAGTATGGGACATTCTTGTAGTTGCTTGTTCTATGAACATACATCTTGCTCCCACAATCTGCACAATACATCAGTCCTGTGAGTGGGTGATATTCGCCCCAACCGTCAGGATACCTTTTTACATTTCCTCTTATCCTTTGCACATTATCAAAGGTTTCTTGGTCTATGATTGGCTCGTGTGTATTTTCAAAAATAAGCCAGTTATCCTCGGATACATATTTACTTTTCTTATCCTTGAAGTGTTTTCTTGTTTTGAAATTGACTGTATGTCCTAAGTATTCCTGTTTCTTTAGAATACTTGCTATTGTGGAACTACACCAACGATATGGGTGTTCAAAGTTTTTGCTTTGATATAGCCCATAGCCTAATTTTTGTTGATGGTAGGCGGGTATATCTACTTTTTCACTCTCCAATATCTTTGCTATTCGATACGGACCATTGCCTTGCATGGTCATATTGAATATTCGCCTTACTATCTCTGCTGCTTTTTCATCTACTATCCATTTGTTTTTATCTTTTTCATCTTTGATATAGCCATAAGGCGGTGTACTTGCCGTATGTTTTCCACTTTCGCCTTTTGATCTGAAAGTCGATTGGATTTTTCTTGATGTATCTCTTGCATACCATTCGTTCATGATATTTCTAAAAGGGGTAAAATCATCTTCTCTGTAAAAACTATCTACATTGTCATTGATAGCGATTAGTCTTACGCCCTTTTGTCTTAGTATCTCCATACATTGACCGACTTTGAGATAATCTCTGCCAAGTCTGCTCATATCTTTTACAATGATACAACCAATATTTCCTTGATTGACTCCGTTCATCATTGCCATAAATCCCGGTCTGTCAAACTGTGTTCCGCTGATTCCGTCATCTGTAAAGTGAATTATGTTTGACAGGTTATTTTTGCTTGCGTATTCTTCCAATATTTTTTTCTGATTGATGATAGAGTTACTCTCTCCTTGCAGTTCATCATCACGACTTAATCTTTCATAGAGTGCTGTTATCTTTTCAAAATTCCTCATTTTTACCCCCTTTCTCTTAATTTTTCAATAAAAAAAGAATTAAGAAGTACATATTTCACTAAAATAGTGATTAAGTGTTCTCCTTAATTCTATTACTCCAGCAGCCAATTTGTACTTTTTATATTGCTTCACCGCAAAGTGTGTCGGTTCTTTCTTTTCCAATGCTTCAAAGAGTCTATCAATCGGATTCATGTAGGTTTCATCATCTTCTCTTACCTCTGAAGCGTCTATCATATCAAGTAGTGTTGCAAAGTTCTTTTCTTCTCTTGGAGCTTCATACCAGATATATCCGATAAGTGCTGTATAGTAGAGTTTTTCAGCTTTCACCCAAAAATCCTCACCTGCTTTTTCTCCCTCGCCCTTCGTGTTTGCGATAATTGTCTGAACAAGCTTTAGAATATCTTTTTCAGAACGAATATATGCGAATGGATTGTACTTCATAGACTTTTTGAAGTTTATGGTATTTAGAATTTTAATCTCATAGCCATTATCTTCAAGCATCTTGCCACACTCAAGGACTATTGTTCCTTTAGGATCGGTTACACAATAGCTACTGTGCATTTGCATTAAGTTCGGTTTTACATAAAATCTTGTCTTTCCGGAGCCTGAACCACCTATAACCAAAACATTTTTATTTCTTGCATACTTTGGATTAGCTGGTCTGCCGTTCATAGTTAATCGTTCTGTTTGTGTAAGTAAGATATTGTTCTGGAACTTTTCATCCATATACGGTTCTATATCTTTTCTCGTTCCCCATCTTGCTGAACCATACTCTTTTCCCTGTCTGAACTTTTTTGCATTTTTGCCTTTGCTGTAGACAATGAATTTAATTAAAGCTGCTACTCCTGCACCAATTAAAATATCCGTAGGATGAATACTTGGAAGAAAGCTCATGGTGTTAAGCTCTAATATCCCTTGAAAGATTTTGTCTATTACATCGCCACCAGTATAAGCTCGTACATGGTGAGAGAAGATATTGCCAACATAGAAAAATGCAAGGTAGGGAATGTTCTGCTTTAGAAACTTTGCCTTATCCTGCACCTTAAACAAGCCTTTGATGTCCTTTAGTATTTTCTCTATCATAGGCTCTGCTCCTTTTGCTTGTTCTTGATTTTATCTTTAGAAACAGAATTTTTAGCCATCTCCTTAAACTTCTCAATGTTTTTATGAATAGATTCTTTCCTTTCCGTTTTCTTTTCTGATTCTGAAAGGGCGTGCTTAAATGCTTTGTCCATCACTTTCATATCTTTTGCTTGAAAGAACACTGAGTATTTACCTGATTCTTTATCTTTCATTACCGAAAACTTAACTCCATATCTGTTCAGTTCTTTTTTCAGTTCCTTCAATTCTGTTTCTTCTACTGGTATCTCTTCAAGCTGTCCCTTTTTAACCATATCTTTTAGTTTTACTTCATTCCCTTTACTCCCAACGAGCTTTTCAAGTCCACCGATTTTTTCTGATTCTTTCAGTAACTTCCTTATCAAATCCAAAAGTATCTTGCTTGTTACTTTGCCGGCTCTCACTTCCATGTTGAGCGTTTTTCTTGCAATTTCTTCATTGATCAAGTCCTTTCACCTCCGTTCAGTAATCTATCTTTATTGCGAGTTAGCTTATCTCTTTGAATAAACTTTCTGAAATCCTCGCCTACAACCATAACGGGAATACACATTTCAATAATTCTTGAATAGATTCTTTGATATTCAACACTGTCCTTGCAGTTTTGAATTGTGTCGTAGGAAAGATTTGTTGTGAAAATTGTTGGTTTCTGTTTTAAGTACCTGCTATTGACAATGTTATATACCTGCTCTTTAGCATAGCTTGTATCCCTTTCAATTCCCAAGTCATCTAAAATAAGAACGGAAGTATTTACAAGGGATTCAATATATGCGTTTTTATCAAAGTCAAAGCTGCTTTTTTGAAGTTCATTGATAATCTGTGCGAAATTTCTAATCTTAACACTTATTTGATACTGTTCAATAAGGCTATTTGCAATGGAGCAGGCAAGATAGGTCTTTCCGCTTCCTACAGAGCCATAAAAGAGAAGTCCGATATTTTCTTTTTTCATTTTCTCATAATCTTCTACAAAATTCTTTGCAATCATGAGGCTTTGATTTTCTTCTCCCTGATAATTTTCAAAGGTATATGACCACTCCCTCATGGAATTGAAGCAGGTTCTTTTTAACCTTTCAATTTCCATCTGTTTTTCTCTTCGTTTCTTTTGTTGCTCTATTTCTCTATCGCATTTACAAGCTACCCTTAATATCATTTTATTCCCGAAAAATTCCATTACATCACCGTCTTTTCTTTCGTGGCAGACTTTACAATAGGCGTGTCCATCTTTGATATACTCTTTTTCAGAATCATAGGCAAATTCTACATCCTCTATCATTATTTTTCCCAATTCTCTTTTCATAAATGTTCTCCTTTGTTATATTCTTCCCATGTCGGGACATTTGATGTTTTCGGCTGCTTGCTTTTGCCCTGATCTTTATAAAACCAAGAAAGGATCGTCGCTTTATGGTCTTTATAGATCTTTCCGGTACTCTTGATATATGCAGATAAGCGTTCAATGTAATTATCAAGCTGTGCATTTAGTTTGATTTGTAAATCAGAAATATCTTCATCAGTTAAAAATACATTTTGAAATGTTCCAAGTCCGTTTTCGCAAAAACTATATTCTCTCTTACTATACTTACTCTTATTATTCTCTATATAGTTAGAGTTAACATTTTTAACTTCCTGAAGTTCATTTTCTTTACTTCTGAGGTCAACATCTTTTACTTCTGAAGTAAAGTTTTTTGACTTCTGAAAGTCATTTCCTTTTGCTTGAAATACACTCATAAAGTCTTTTACATAAATGATATTAGGTTTTCCAAGTCCAAGCCTTACTCTTTCAATCAGTCCGATTCCTTTTTTACTGTCTAACTCATCCAATGTTTTTATGGCTGTTGGCTTTGAGATATTTCTTCTTCTCATAATTTCTTCGACGGTAAAATAGATAAATACTCTGCCTTCCTTGTCTATCCATTTATTTTTAAAGGACATTCCTGTACGCTTTAGAAGCATAGAGTATAGGATAATTGCTTCTGCCGATAACCCCTTAAATTCTTCTCCATCTACTAATATTTCAGGCACTTTCAAAAAGTTAAATCGCTCTGCTTCTCTGTTATAGAAATAGTCAAAGTCCATCGCTTCACCTCCTCTCTTAAAATTTGCAAAGAAAAAGACGATAGTTTTTCTATCGCCTTTGGTTACCATTTTGATGAAATTTTTTAAATTGATTTTATCTCTTCATTGATTCCCTGAAAGAATGCTATAACGGTTGCTCCAATCATCGGTACGCCGTATGGACTAACTAAAAATCCGATAATCAATGCTTCGATTCCGATGGTAACTTCTTTTTGTAAGAAAGATGCTATTGCTCCAAATATGCAAAACATCATCAGCAAATATAGCAGTGCCGTTCCTATTCCGAGTAAGAATGTCAGAAATGCAGTGAGAATACTAAGCAGGAAGCTGATTGGGAAAAAGATTATTTTTATTGTCCATCTCATAAAATATCTTCCCTTTCTATTCAATCATTTTGAAGTGTCTCAAGGCATCCATGATAGCTTCTTCTTTTTCAGGTGTACACTGTGGAATAATTTGTTTCTCCTTTTTAGACTTGTTGTAATGTTCTCGTAATTCTATTCCACATTTCCTTTTTATCTGTGCAATATATAATGTCGGAACTTTTAATTCAAATTTATTCCAAACATATTCTTTGATTTGAGCATATGTTGCCTTACTTTCAGCACTTGTCAAATCAAGCTCATCCAGCTCAATTTCAATATTTATATGCTTATCGACATCAAGTTTGGACAAAAGTGCTACCGTCTCCACATGAGATGTATAGGGAAATAAATCAAATATTTCTACTTTTTCTACTTTATATTTTTCTTTTAATATTTTTAAATCTCTTGCTAGTGTTGCGGGGTTGCATGATATATATACTATTTTTTCGTAGGAATTTTTATTTAGGTAGTCGACTAAATTTTTATTCATTCCTTTTCTGGGTGGATCTACTAGGATTTTATCCATTTTTATTTTTTCATCTTTTTGAATTTTTTCTAATATTTCTTCTGATTTTCCGCAAATAAATCTTGCTTGTAATTTATTCTTTTGTGCATTTATTCTTGCATCTTCTATTGCTTCTTCTACTATTTCTACTCCTAGAGTTTGTGCTTTTCTTGATGCTATTTCTAGGCTCAAGGTTCCTACACCTGAATATAGGTCGGCAATTTTTTCATTTTCTTTTACTTGTAAAAATTCCATGGCTTTATTATATAAGTTTTCAGCTTGCTCTCTATTTACTTGAAAAAAAGATGCGGGCGATAGTTTATAATAAAGCTTATTAATTTTTTCTTCTAAATATTCTTGTCCGTATAATAAATTAAATTCGTCTCCATAGTGGGCATTTGTTCTATTGTTTATGTTTTCGTATATTGAGACTACATTTGCATCTATTAAGTTGCCTAGTATTAGATTTAATTTGTTTATTTTTTCTTTTGAGGATATTATGAGCATAACTTGGTCTTTATAGTTAGTTCTAATGCCTAGGGTTTTTATTTTTTCTAGATTTTTAAATTTTGTTAGAATTTTGAGGGTTTTATTGGCATTGGTGCTTTGCATCAGGCAATGTTCTATTGGAACAATTTCTTTTGAGTTTTTCATATAAAGCCCAATCTTACCATTTTTTACTTGAAACTGCATATTGTTTCTGTAGTTAAAAGTTTTTTCTGATGAATTTACTTTTGAAACTTTTATGTCTAGTTCTGATATTCTTTGTAATTTGTTGTTGACTGATTGTTTTTTCCAATCTAGACTTTTTTCATACTTATAATTTAAAAAATCACATCCTCCACATTTGTTAAAATATTTGCATGGACTTTCTACCCTATCTTTGGATTTTTTTAAAATTTTTGTGACTCTTCCTTTGTAAAAGGATTTTTTGTCTTTTGTTATTGTGTATGAAACTTTATCTCCAATTACTCCTTTATCCAAAAATACGGGTATGTCGTCAAGTTTTGTCATACCCATACCCTTATAATCAAAATCAATAATTTGACCTATTAATTCTTTACTTTTCATTTTTTAAAACTATCTTTCTATCATATAAATCTATTAATCTTCTTTTATACAGGGCTCCTTGTGCTCTTTTGAATGCTGATTTTGACAATCCTGTTATTTCTTTTACTTCTTCAGGTGTTGATTTATCTCCAAGATAAAGTGTCCCACCATTATCTTTAAGCATTTTTAAAATTTGTTCAGCATCTACATTCATTTGCTTATAGGCTTTTTCCCTTAAGGTTAATGTTATAAATCCATTTGTTAATACTCTTGCTACTCTTGCTTGAACTTCATCGCCTATTACAAGTAGGCCTTTTACTTCTTCTTTTGGAATCATTCCATCATATTTGTCTTCAACTGCTACAAAATATCCAACTTTTCCTATGGCATATATGGTTCCTGTTACCATGTCATTTATCTGAAAATTTTCGTTGAGTTTTAGCTTATCTTTTATATTCATTGTTAGTGCAAGTCTTTGACTTCTATCATGGAATAGATATAACAAATATTTCTCTCCTACTTGCAACCTACCTTGAGTTTCACCAAAGGGTAGTAATATGTCTTTATCTATTCCAATGTCAACAAAATATCCATACTTTGACTTTTCAACTATCTTTAATTTCTTAAGATCGCCAACTTGTGCCAGTGGTTTTTTTGTTGTTGCACAAATGTCTTTATTGTGTCCGTTATAAATAAATACTTCTATAAATTCTCCCACTTTAGGATTTTTTACTTCTTCTTTTTTTATAAAAATTTCATTGTTTTCATTATCTAGCAAATAGCAACCATTTCCAGTGATCTTTTTTATTTTTAATTTTTGGATTTTACCTAATTCCATACTTTCTCCTCTATAATTTTTTTACCATAAAAAAATGTCTTATCATACAAATCATCAATTTGTCCGTAATCCACACTCATAAGATATTCTAAGCCATAATACATAAAGCTTGGATGTTTCATTAAATTTTTAAATATTATCTCTACCTTATTGTAGTTTCTCAAATCATAATATTTCGATAAAAGCATACCAAATTTTACTGATTCTTCTACTGTAGAATCTCTCATTAACAGTATAGATAAACCTAACAACTTATCTTCTGAAAATTCAATTTTCTGCATAAGATTTACTAAAAAAGGCCTTTGCGCTTCTAATGCTCTATTTTTTCTGAAAAAATCATCAAATTCTTCTAAGGCTGAATTTTGTCTACCATAAAAATCATCAAGAGCATTATTTAATTGTCTAGTTGATATAGATTTTATACTTTCTTTTTTTGTGATTATATTATACTCATAGCTTCCGTCTGACAAATTTAGATTTTTTAAAGCTTCAATATCAAAGTTAGTTTCAAGTATTTTTCTATATATTGACACTTTTTTCCTGTTAAATACATTAAATATTCTCATAACTATTTCTTATATTATATAGATATTAAGAGAAAAGAGTTCCCTTGGAACTCTCAATCTGAATTTTCATTGCTATCATTTTCATCAGAATCTTCTCCATCTCCTATAACTACAACTCTATCTTGTGGTATATAATATGATTTTGACAATGTTTCAGTTTTAACTATCTCATCATCTTTAACAATTTCCTTGTAAGTTACATAGGAATAGCCCTTTGAACCACTTTTTTTAACTTCAACTTCTCCATTTGGGATTTTGTCAGAATATTCTTTTACTATGTCTGGCTCTATAACTTCAAGTAGTTTTGGAACTATGTTTATTTTATAATCTCTGTCTTCACTGTTTCCGTAAACCATAAAAGATAAGTTTTCTCCATCAGCTTTTGAAGTAATATAAATATTATGATTTGTATTATTTTTAAATTTCAAATCTTTAGATCCGCTTGCAACCGCAGCGTCTGTACCTAATGGAACATAAGATATCGGTCTTGTGTGGTTTGACCTCTCAATAATTTCAAGATCCGCTCTTATCAATGCATTATATAGGGTTGTTGATACTTGGCAAATTCCTCCACCAATTCCCCTATCAAATTCTCCATTTACAATTACTCCTGCAGATTTAAAACCATTTTCTTCTGAAATATCTCCTATAGTTTTATTGAAGGAAATTTCCTTTCCAGGACTTAAAATCATATTTTTAAAAAATCTAGCCCCTAATTTAATATTTTTCTTTCTATTCTTTTCAGATTTTGAATAGTCAGTAGTAAACTCTCCAAGTTTTTTATCAATTCCTTCAAACATTTTAGATGAAACAGCAGGCTCTGTCTTATATAATGGAAGCTCAATATCCTTTCCACTTTTTAAACTATCCTTAATTAATTGCCTTATTTCTTCGGTTTCTAAATATCTTCCAGGAATTTCTTTAACAATAATACAATTTCCACTTTCATCAATTTGAATATTAGCATCTTTTGGTTTTAAATATACAATACTTGCAAGTTCATCTATAACATTATTGATCTTGTCATCATTGTAGTTTGCTTCTAAAGGAATATTTTTATGTAAAAAACCTCCCATTGATATTCTAAAGAAATTTGATAAGCCATTTTTTCCTCTTCCAAAAGCATAAGCCTCATTAATCGCTTTATCATAATCTAAAGTATAGCCAAATTCATTTAGAGGGTAATTTATATCTTTATCATCATATAAAAATTTTATTGATTTAGCATTAATATCACTTTGACTTTTTTCCTTTACTTTTAAAAGTGCCTCATCTTTACTAAGTTTAGAAACTTTTACACCATCAATACTTATACCTGAATATATAAGATCTGACTTTTTGCTATGATTATAATTAATTATTAAACTTAAAAAAATTAAAGCTATAAGGGCAAAAAATAAAAGATAAACATTATTTGATTTTTCTTTAAATTTTGAAAATAATACCTTGGTCTTTTTCATCAATTCTCCTTAAATACATACAATAATTTATAAGTGAATAAATCCCCATGTTTTAGACTTTTTGACTTACAAATATCTAAAAATCAAAAGACAAAAAGCATTTAGATATAGCATCCCTAATATATCTAAAAACTAAGTATCTCTTCTTTATTTTAAATTTTTATATACTAACAAGTCCTATAAAATTTCTCTATTTGTATTTAGAATTTCTACTGGAAAATTTCCTAATATAAATTTAATTTCACTTTCTATAACTTTATCAATTAATTTTGTATCATTAGAAACACAAGAGAAACCAATAATTGAACGGTTCCATTTATCATTATCTCCGACTTCAGCAATTGAAATATTAAATTTATTTTTGCTCTTATTAATTAAAGATTTTATTACAGACCTTTTTTCTTTTAATGAATTAACATCATATATAAAAATTTCCAAGCTACAAATTCCAATATTCATATGAAAATTATATCATAAATCGAAAGTTATATTATAAATTTATAAGAAAAAAATTCACTTTATCAGTTTTACTTATGGCATAAGCTATAGAAATTAAAAAGTCCACATCAATCAGTGGACTTTTCTAATAATTCTCTTAATTCTTTATTATAGCTTTGTCTTTTTTTATTTATTTCTTTTCTCTTGCTGTAGCCTTCAATTATAATTCTTTCTTCCTCAGTTTCAGCAACGATCTCTGGCATTGAACCAGGCTCAGCTTTTTTTGCCTTGAAGGTTAAAAAACACATTACAGCAAGTTCTTTTTGACCTGTCATAGCTTTTTCTACAAATATTTTTGTGAAAATTTCTATTGAAGTATTACCCACACCTGAAACCATGGATTCTGCTAATAGAAAATCCCCTTCATATAAAGGTCTTACAAATTGTATTGAATCAACAGAAATTGTAGCAACTGGTCCTCTTATATGTTTAATGGCACATTGACCTGATGAATGATCGCAAATATCTATAATTTTTGGCCCATACATTGTTCCTCCTGTGTTTAAATCTCCTGCCATTACTCCATATTGATATATTACTTTTGATTCTGATACTTTTTTCTTATTCATATAAATATTTTGCTACCTCCGCTCCTAATTTTGCATTATTTTTTACTAAAGCTATATTTGCTTCAAGAGATTTTCCTCCTGTTACTTCCACTACCTTTGATAATAAAAATGGTGTTGTTTCTTTGCCATGAATTCCTTTTTCTTTTGCTTCTTCTAATGCTTTTTCTATGGCTTTATTTATGGCTTTTTCATCCATTGATGCTTGTTCTGGAATTGGGTTTGTAAATAAGATTCCTGTTTTCAATCCTAAATTCCATTGAGTTCTAGCAATATCAGCTGCATCTTTTGCTTCGTCTATTTTATAATCTACCTTAAATCCACTGTGTCTTGTGAAAAATGCTGGCATCTCATCAGTCTTATAGGCAAAAACTGGTACTCCCTTTGTTTCTAGATATTCCAAAGTTAATCCAATGTCTAAAATTGATTTACAACCTGCACAGATTATCATAATATCATTTGCTGCAAGTTCTTCTAAATCTCTTGAAATGTCAAATGTTTCGCTTGCACCTCTGTGAACTCCACCTAGTCCACCTGTAACAAAAATCTTAATTCCAGCAAGTTTAGCAATAATTATTGTTGAAGCTACTGTTGTTGCTCCATTTAATCCTTGGCTAACTATATAAGCAAAATCTCTTCTTGAAGTCTTTATTACATCTTTTGAAGTAGATAAAAATTCCAATTCTTCTTCTGTCAAACCAACCTTAATTTTTCCGTTAATAATTGCTGTTGTTGCAGGAACTGCTCCACCCTTTCTTATAATATCTTCACATTCTTTTGCAGTTTGCAAATTTTTTGGGTAAGGCATACCGTGAGAAATTATTGTTGATTCAAGTGCAACAACAGGTTTATTATTTTCTAAAGCATCCTTAACTTCAGGACTAAATTCTACATATTTTTTTAAATTTTCTTTATCAAGCATTTTTTACTTCCTCCATTAGTTTCTCTAAATTATAATCATGTGGGCTTGCAGTCTTAGATTTTAAAACTATTCTTGAAGATGCCATAGCAAGATTTAAACATTCTTCGACTGATTCATCATTAAATAAACCATAAGAAAAACCTGCCATAAAAGCATCTCCAGCTCCAGAAGCATTTACTACATTTAACTTAATTGATTTCTTAAAAATTTTTTCTTTTTTAGAAAAATAGTAAGCTCCCTTTGAACCTAAGGTTATACATAAGGAATTAAGACCTTTATCTAATAATTCCTCAGCAATTTTTTCTATATCATCCTTTTCATCTGTCAAGGCTTTTGCCTCATATTCATTCACTTTTAAAAAGAAGATATATGGTAAATAATTTTTTAATTTTACAACTTTTTTTGTAGAAACCCCGTCTACCAAATATTTACTTGGAATATTTTTAAATAAATATCCCAATGCCTCTTCTTCTAAATTAGTATCAAGAATTGTTAATTTTGAAGAAGAAATGATATTTCTTTTACCTTGCAAAAAATCCTTATCTATTTTTTTTACAAGATCCATATCGCTTATGGCGAGTTCCATATCCTTAGAATCATCTAAGATTGCTAAGTAATGAGGGGTTGAACCACTAACTATCAAAATATTTGAAGTGTCTACATTTATAGATGAGAGTTCATTTTTTATAAAACTTCCGGAAGCATCAGTTCCCAAGACAGAAATAAAACTTGTTTTTATTCCAAGCCTTGCTAAATCAGCACAAATATTTCTGCCAACACCTCCAGAAGAATATTTTATATAACCCGGATTTGAATCTTTTCTAATAATTTTATTATAAGAAGAACCGACAATATCCATATTTGCTCCACCTACAACACTTATGTAGTCATCTTCTCTTAAAATATAAGTCCTACCTAAGATATATCCATTTTTTGCCAAATTATTTATATGAGTTGAAACTCCAGACCTTGTTATATTTAATTTCTCTGCAATTTCTCTCTGACTAATCTGTGGATTTTTTCTTAAGAGTGCCATTATTTCTCTTTCTCTCGGAGTCAAAATTACACCTCTAATCTTTTGACTAGATTATAATAAATTGATTATATTAAGTCAAGTATTTATATAAATAAATTTTATTTCTAAGTATAAGACATAAAAATTAAGTCTGCCCTTATTATACAATTAAAAGTAAAAATTTTTTATAAAAATACTGGAAATAATATTTTAAAATCCTATCAAGAATTGATATATGTTTATATTATTTCTTAGAATTTTATAAAGAAAAAAATAATCGCAATAAATGCGATTATAAAAATTTTTCCTGATTTAAATTTATTTCATCTTCTTCTATAGCTTTCTTGTAACAAGAACGGCATAAGGGTTCATATTCACCCTCTGCTCCAAGCAATAACCTATCATTTACATTAACTTTTCTGTGGCTGACCCAGGCATCTGTCCCACATCTTTTACAAACAGCGTGATGTTTATATAAATAATCAGCTTTTGGCATAAGCTCTTTGACTATTTCAAAAGAATGAGCAAGATAGTCCATATCCAAACCTGCAACTACAACAGTAACAGACATATCTAATATTTCTTCTATATTTTTTAAAATCTTTTCAGGTTTATCTTTTAAAAATTGTATCTCATCTATACCAATTACTTGAGGAGATTTTTCCAAAACTACCTTTAAAATATCGGAAGAATCCTCAACAGTAATTGCTGAAAAAGAGTTCTTATCATGGGAAACTATTTTTGATTCTGAAAATCTGCTATCAACTTTTGGCTTGAAAGCCATAGTTTTATAATTTGCAATAGAAAACCTGTTTAAATCTTTTTCTAATGAACTTGTTTTGCCTGAAAACATAGAACCCGTATGAAGAATTAGTCTTCCTTTATATTGATGCATATTTCCTCCGACTAAATTTCTTCTATTACTGCATTTTCTATAATTACATCTTCAAGTGGTTTATCCATATAATTTACTTCAAGACCAGAAATTTCATCTACAACATCAAGTCCTTGGAAAACTTGACCAAATACTGTGTGCTTTCCATCTAGCCACCAGGCACCGCCATTATTTTTATAAGCTTCAATCACATCTTCTGTAAATCCCCTAGATGCTCCTGCATCTTCCATTTGCCTTATTATGTCCTCTTGGCAACTTGGTACTTGAACTATAAAAAATTGTGAACCATTAGTATTAGGACCAGCATTTGCCATAGATAAAGCTCCTCTTATATTTCTAAAATTTATAGAAAATTCATCTTCAAAAGCCTTATTCCAAATACTTTTACCGCCACGACCTGTAGCTGTTGGATCTCCTCCTTGAATCATGAAATCTTTTATAACTCTATGAAAAATTGTTTTATCATAATATTTATTTTCAATAAGACCTATAAAATTTTCCACAGCCTTGGGAGCTGCTTGGGGAAAAAGTCTTATTTTTATTTGTCCATGATTGGTATTTAAAACTGCAATTTTTTCGCCTTTTTTTGGTTTTTCTAATTGTTCTAACATAATAACTCCTTACTTTCTTGATACATACTTTTCCATATTTATTGTAAATCCTTTAGTAACATTTCGCAAATAAATAAATATAATTGTTATGAAGGCTCCTTTTAAAATTGATGACAAAGACATAGAAAGCCATATACCTGATACCCCTAAAAATGGCATAAATATCAGTGCAAAAGGAATCCTTGCAAGATTTAAAACAACTGCATTTACAGCCGGATAATTTGTAAGTCCAAGTCCATTCATCATTCCAGTAGTTCCAATTTCTACAGGCATAAAATATTCAGAAAGTGCCATTATTCTAAGATAGACTACCCCAGCTAAAATTACATCTACATCTCCTGGAATAAAAAGTTGATATAACTGATAAGGGAAAATAAACATCAATAATGCTGAAAAAATCCCAACAAAGTTTATAATTAATAAACTTGCCTTTCTACCTTCTTTAATTCTATCAAAATTTCCAGCTCCATAATTTTGTCCAAAAAATGCTGCAAAAGCTGCAGAAAATCCATCACTTGTCATCCATGAAATTGATTCAATTTGAGAACCTATAGAATAGACAGCTATTGAAACTGCTCCATATGTTGCTATATATTTTGTTAAAATTACACCACATAAAGCTTGAACTGTTGATTGAATAGATGGTGGAAATCCTAATCTAAGATGGTCAGTAAAATATTTTATATCAATTTTTTTGAAATAATTTACCTTTGTAAATATTTCTTTAGCCTTAATACCCGAAAAAATATATAAAGAACTTGCTATTGCTTGGGCAAGAACTGTTGCCATTGCAGCTCCTGCAATGCCCATATGCGGAAAGGGTCCGAATCCAAATATTAATATAGGGTCAAATAATAAATTAAATAAAAGTGCAATTATTGAAATTGAGAAGGGTGTAATGGAATTTCCCCTTGCCAAAAATACAGCAGAAAATGAAGGATTTAAAAATGTAAAAATCAGTCCTGCTGAAACTATTGTAAAATAAATAAGGGTTAAATTTTCAACTTCTTTTTCTAAATTATAATATCCGATTATCTTATTTCTGAAAGTCAAATAAAAAAATGTTAAAAGAAAGCAAAAAAATAAATTAACCCAAAATCCACTAATCATTACTTTCTGTGCTTCTTCATGATCATTTCTGCCATAAGCCTGAGATAAACCTACAGAAAGTCCTGTATGAGCAATAAGTGTTATAGCCTGGGCTATCCATACAAAAAAGGAGCAGGTTCCCACTGCTGCTACTGCTCCTGTTGAAAGTCTTCCCAACCACATTAAATCTACTAAAGAGTAACACATTTGCACAAAAGCAGTCCCCATCAAAGGTAAGGATAATTTTAGTAAACTTCTAAAGATATTGCCCTCTAATAAATCTAAACTTTTTTTCATATTACTCCTATATTGCGTATGCGTCAAATATTCCTATAAAATGTGCCACAGAAGCAGCTAATACAAATAGATGCCAAATGGCGTGGTTATATGGAATCTTCCTGTCCATGTAAAAAATTGTTCCTAATGAATATAATACACCACCTATAAGCAAAAAAACAATAAACTTATAAGATGTTGTAAGTATAATTTGTTTTATAAATAAGATGCTTAACCATCCTAATACAAGATAAATTATAGTTGAAAGCTTTTTAAACTTTGTAAATTTTCCATTGATAAAAAGTTTAAACAAAACTCCAATTACTGACAATCCCCAAATTAATGAAATCAAAACTATTCTTTTACTTCCGCTAAAGGAATTTAAAATAATTGGTGTATAAGTTCCCGCTATAAGTAAATAAATTGACAAATGGTCAAATACTCTAAGAACTGTTTTTGCTTTTTCAAAGGGTATTGAATGGTAGAGTGCCGAAAATAAATAAAGTAAAATTATGCAGGCTCCATAAATTGAAAATCCAACAATTTGAAGCGTACTATGATTTTTTACTCCAAAAATAATTAAGACTACAAGTCCTACAATTCCCGCCACAAATCCTAACCAGTGACTAATAGCATTAAAAAGTTCTTCTTTAAATGAATATTTAACCCTGTCAACCATTTTTAGCAATCTCCTTGATCTGTAATAATTATTGGTCCATCTTTAGTTATAGCCAATTGATGTTCATATTGAGCTGATAAAGAACCATCTTTAGTTCTTGCTGTCCAACCATTCTTATCTATTGTTATTTCTTTTTTACCTTGATTAATCATTGGTTCAATTGTAAATACCATTCCTTCACGAATTCTAAGACCGTGTCCAGCCTTTCCATAGTGAAGAACTTGGGGATCTTCGTGCATTTCTCTTCCTATGCCGTGACCAACAAATTCTCTAACAACTGAATAGCCATTTTTTTCTGCGTGTTCTTGAATGACAGCTCCAATATCTCCAAGTCTATTTCCTATTCTTGCAAGTTCAATTCCCTTATACATACATTCTTTAGTTACTCTAAGAAGTCTTTTGGCTTCATCAGAAACTTCTCCAACTTCATAGGACCAGCCTGAATCTGCAAGCCAACCATCTACATTTACAACTAAGTCTACATTTAATATATCTCCAGATTTTAAAGCATATTCTGATGGAAAACCGTGACAAACTTCATCATTAACTGATGTGCAAACACTGTATGGATATCCTTCGTATCCTTTTTCTTCTGGACTTGCTCCATGTTCGTATAAATAATTTTCAACGAATCTATCTATTTCAATAGTTTTAACACCTGGTTTAATGAAATTTCTAAGTTCATGATGAACATTTGCAAGAACTTTTCCTGCTACAATCATCTTTTCAATTTCTTCTTTTGTTTTTATAATTACCATTTAATCACCTCAACTAAATTTTTTAAATCTAAATCTTCTTTTGCCCAATCATAGGCATCACGATTTAATTTTATGGCTGTCTTCAATTCCTCTAATGCAAGGTCTTTTTTGCCTAAATTTTTATAGGAACAAGCCAAATTATAATGTAAATTTACTGAATTAGGAAAATCAGAAAGTCCAACAAGTAAAATACTTACTGCTTTTTTATAGTCTTCTCTTTCAATATAAAGAGCAGACATATTTAAAAATAAATAAGGACTTTGAAACTCTCCTACTGCTTTTTTATAATAATTCAAAGCTTCATCATTGTTTCCTAGGGCCTTATAAATAACTCCCATATTAAAAAGTCCTTCCCCAAATCCCGGTTTTATATTAAGAGATTTTTTAACATATTTTAAAGCTTTTTCATATTCTTTTTTTGACTCATATATTGCACCTATTATATTGTAGCTGTTATAGTCATAGGAATCAATTTCTATACATTTTTTTAAGCACTCTATAGCTTCATCTTTTCTATCCAATTTATCATAGATAAGAGCTAAATAAAAATATGCCCTATCGTAATTTTTGTCAATTTCTATAGCCCTTTTATAGTATTCTATAGAAAAATTATAATCACCCTTCAAAAAATCATTAGAAATAGCAAGTCCATAACAAGCCCCAGCCTCATCATTTTTTAAGTCAAGAATTTCTTTAAAGTTATTAAAAGCGTCTTGGTAATTTTTTAAGAGCAAATTTATATCTGCTATTTCATACATAGCATCAATTCTCTCTTTATCACTTTCGCTATTTGAAAGTGCTTTTATAAATGCATTTTTAGCTTTAGAATATTCTTCCTTATATAAAAATTCATTAGCTATAATAATATAATTATAATATTTATTAGAATTAATCATGTTTTGTTATGGTAACTGCAAGTTCAAGACCTTTTATAGGATTTAAAGATTTCCTATAAAGATTTGCCCATTGCAAATTACTTCTTAAATATTCCTCACTTTCTATTCTAATTCTATCATTTTTATACTCAATTCCAATATTAAAATTAAAATTCATTTTTAAATTATCTTTAATAAACTGAAGAAAATATTTACTTGCCCTATCCGCATCTTTAATCACTTTGCAAGTATAAAAAATCCCCTTATTATCACAACTTATAATATAATAGTTTTTATTAAGTAATGAAACTTTCTTTTTGATATTTCCCAGCATATTATTTTCCTCTAGATAATCCAAGGAAGAAAACAAGGCATAATATTTAATATCCCTGAGCTGGTCTTGTAATGCAAGGTAAATATTTTCAAAATCATATGACCTATTCTCTAAATTTATTCCCTTAAGAGCAAGAAAATACGAATCAAATCCAGGACTTATAGTGTTTAGATAAAAAATATTTTTATTATGGTTTCTTGAAGCTTTAAAAAAATATTCTTTTGACCTTAAACTTTTAGGTCTACTAATTATAAAAATATTTTCTCTTGTTTCATTTTTGAAAAAATCTTCTATCTTTTCAATTGGATCTGAGTTATCAGAAAAAAACATATCTGTGGATATAATATTTTCATTCTCATTAATATTTTTATCAATAATATAAATACCCTTATTCATAGGTATCTTCCTTCACCAAAAACCCACCTGAATCAACAACTTTTTTTACCATTAATTTTGAAGCTAAGGCAACTGAAGCTAAATGTGTAATAATCCTTGATTTTTCAACATTTTTTATACAGAGATCTATTGGATCTTTTTCAGTTGGCATTTCCTTAAAAATTAAATTTATCCCATCTTCAAATTCTTGGCAGAATGTATTATATGCCAATTCCATTGTTCCAGAATTTTGAACTTGGAAAAACATACCTTTGCAAACATCAGGTATCTCCATAATCTGTTTTAGTAAAGTTATTGCTATCAACTTAGCTAAGGCTTCTTTATTGTATTTTTTATTATTAGGCCTTGGTATCATTTTATTTTTTACATAATTATTTAACATTGATTTTGTAACAAAATCTTCACCAAATATGTTAAGGAAAAATAATTCCTTCTTAATAAAATCCACAACTTGCGTTGCATATAAATCAAAATCAGGAAGTTCATCCCATCTTGATATATGGATATTTTCTAAAGATTTTGCGTAATCTAATATTGCTTCATTAATCATAAATTGTATCACCTAGTTTTTAAAACTAATTTAAGTATATATGATTTTTATATAAAAGACAAGGTACTTTTAAAACTTTATTTGATTTGTTAAAATTTACTTGGTGATTTTATGAGAAGATTTTTATCTTTCAATGATTTTTTTAGGGAGTACTTTAAGGGTAAGGCTGTTAAATTATCTTTAGACGGTGGTTTTACCTGTCCTAATAGAGATGGAAAAATTTCAAATAAGGCTTGTCTTTTTTGTTCAGATGCTGGAAGTGGTGATTTTTTAAACGGCAATTTAACAATAGATGAACAGATTGAAAAGCAAAAATTATTTTTGAAGAGTAAATGGAAGGCAAAAAATTATATAGCATATTTTCAAAATTTTACAAATACTTATGGAGATTTTTCATATATAAAAAATTTATATACTTATATTAGTTCAAGAGATGATATTGTTGGGATTTCAATAGCTACTCGACTTGACTGTATTGATGAAAATATTATTGAGCTTCTAAAACAAATCAGTCAAAAAAACTCCTCTGGTTAGAGCTTGGTCTTCAATCTACTAAAGAAAGTACAATATCACTGATCAACAGAGGCTACACTCATAAAGAATTTGATAAAAATCTTCAAATTCTAAAGAAAAATAATATTAAATTTCTTCTTCACCTAATTTATGGACTTCCTAACGATTCTATAGAAGATATGAAAGAAACTTTTACTTATGCCAACAGTCAAGGTCCTTTCGGCATAAAATTTCATAATTTATATATACAAACAAATTCTCCTTTATATAAATATTATTTAGAAAATCCTTTTAAACTCATTAGTAAGGAAGAGTATATTGATTTAATAATTTATAGTCTGGAAAACTTAAATAAATACACTGTTGTTCACAGAATTACAGGTGATGCCGACAAAAAATTTTTTTATGAACCTAAATGGAGCGCCGATAAATTGTCAATTATCTCACAAATTGATAAAATTTTAAAAGAAAAAAATATCCCCATTATTACTAATGAGGATATCATAAAAGCTTGTAATTATTGGAGATAGTTATCTCTTGTTAGAGTTTCTCCAAATTCCCATTTTTTCTGCATCTTTAATCAAATCATCTCTAAATTCTGGAGCTGCAAGATTAATTATTCCTTCTGCTCTTTCCCAAGTTGAACGTCCCTTGCAATTAAAGATACCATATTCTGTTACAAGATAATGAGTACATGGTCTTGGTACAGAAATAGCTGAACCTGCAGGGAATTGAGAAAGAATTCTTGATTCTTCCTTATCAAGTTTTTTATTGAAAAATTTTGATGATAGGCATATAAATCCCTTACCGCCTTGTGATAAATAAGCTCCTAAAGTAAAGTCTAGTTGTCCGCCTGTTCCTGAAATGTGTTTGTATCCTGTTGATTCAGAAGAAACTTGTCCATAAAGGTCAACATTTACTGCATTATTTATAGAAACAAAATTATCAATAGCAGCACAAACTCTAGCATCATTAGTATAGTCAACAGGAACTGCCATTGCTTGAGCATTATTATCCAAAAATTCATAAAGTTTTTTTGAACCTGCTGCAAAAGCATAAGCTTGTCTAAATCTATCTACATTTTTCTTAGAGCCGTTTACTTTACCCTTTAAAGTCATATCAACAAAAGCATCAACATACATTTCTGTATGAATTCCTAAGTCTTTTAAATCTGAATCAGCAATCAGTGAACCAACAGCATTTGGCATTCCGCCAATACCAAGTTGTAAGGTTGCACCATTAGGAATTTCTGCAACTATTTTTTCAGCAACTTTTTTATCTACATCGGTAAAAGTTCCTGATGGAATTTCTACAAGTGGTTCATTTTCTGATTCAATAATATAATCAACATCATTTACAGAAATTTCATGTTCCCAACCACCTTGGCAATATGGCATATTTTTATTAACTTCAACGATAACTATTTTTGCTTTTTCAATAACTGCCATTTGATGTGAAGCATTTAATCCAAAGTTGAAATATCCATGTTTATTCATAGGAGTAGCAACAACAACAGCTATATCAACATCAATATTTTCTCTTATCCATCTTGGAAGCTCAGAATATCTTAAAGGTACATAAAATCCACCTTCTCCAGCATTAATTCTTTTTCTATCAGGTCCACCTGAATGATAAGAATTCCAAATTACCTTTTTACCTTCAGGATCTGCATCAAAAATTTTAGGTTTAGAAAGCACAACACCTGAACAAACTGAAATTTCATTTAATCTGTCAAGGTCATTTGCAAGAGCCTTATCAAAAGTCTTACTCATTGATGCTCCCCATCCATAATCAATTCTCATACCATCTTTAACAAGACCCGCTGCCTCTTTAGGTCCTATTAATTTTTCATTATAAATCTTACTAAAATCCATATTTCCTCCTTAAAATTACTATTAGTTTTATTTATATTAAAAGATTTCCTAAGAAAAAATCTTATAGAAATTAATTTTTCTTGATTGTTCAATAAATTTTAAAAATTTTTCATCTAATTCATTTATTATCTTATCATTTATTTGGACAGGGACTTTTTTACAATGTTTTAATGAATAAATATATGCTCCCTTAACTTCTTTTTTATATATATTTTGGAAAACTTTGCTATAAAAAACCAACTGCCACTTGTAATTCTTAACAAGTTCCTCTTCCGATAAATCTGAAGTCTTTAAGTCAACAATATATATACCTTCATCATAGACAACCTGGTCAATAAAACCTCTAACAATATGACCATTAAAATCATAAAAAAATTCCAGTTCCTTATAAAGGATTTCCTTATCCCTCAGATTAAGGTAGTTAACAATTAATTCCCTTATTTCATTAAATTTATTACCATTAATGTCTTCCTTAAAAATTTTAAATAAAAATTCTATATAATCATCTATTTTTTCTTCATTATAATGCTCGGCAAAAAAATGTAGCATATTACCACGAACTTTAGGGTCCATATAATAAGTATTCCCCTGAAGTTTTTTTGCATCTCTATTGAAAAAGAATTTCATAAGGTAAGTATCTTTATCATAGTCATAATTTAAAAAGTCTGTTATAGAATAGTTTTGCCTATACCTATATTTAAAAGTTTCATTTAAGTTTATTAACTTTCTTGTATCTTCATTTATCTTTACTTGATATTCTTCTTCATCAATATTTACTTCTTTAAAAAATTTATCTGGCGCATTTAATATAGACATATATGATGCTGGGGATTGTTTTTTTTCTGAACATATTATTAATCTATCTCTAGCCCTAGTCATGGCAACATAAAGTATTCTTCTCTCTTCCTCGAAGTTAATATCCTTTTGCTCATTATTAATAAGATTAAATTTCCCATTACTCCTTTGACTATCTATAGCAAGACCAAACTTTTTATTAAATGTAATCTTTTGGGAAGTTTTATTTGACAATGGTTTAGACATATTGATTAAAACAACTGTCTTAAATTCCAAACCCTTGGATTTATGAATCGTTAATAAATTAACTCCCTGACTTTTATCATTAACCTCAACAGATTCTATATATCTTTCAAATACCCTAAAAGAACTTAAACCTTTTTCCTTAAACTCTATTGATTTTTCATATAAGATTAATATATAATCCCAATCATTTCTATTAAGTTTAAAAATCCTAAATTCATCAATACATTTTTTTATCAAATAATCCAAGCTTGAAACATTTTTTATCTTCTGAATTTTTATGTACACATCAATAGCTCTAGCTAAATTGCTATCAGAAATATATCCATTACATACCTCATCAATTGATTTATAACCTTTTAGAAGAACTGTAACTAGACTGTTAAAAGATAAATCACAAAATGGTGATGAAATATAATCCATAAAAGATGTAAAATCATTTTTATTGAATATAGATCTCAAGAAACTTAAAATAAATTTAATTACTTGAGTTTGTTTAAGGTTTATTTTACCCCTATTTACATCTATATTATTTTGCTTTAAATAAGTTTCTAGTTTTTCAAGTTCTCCATTTGTTCTAGCTAAAATTCCTATATCTTTAGAATCATTTTCACTCAGCAGATGTTTTATTAATTTTAGATAATCATCTTCATCACAAACTGTATATTTTTCAATCTTTCTTGAAGCCTTATTGTTTGCAACAAGACCTTGATAATCAGTAAAAATATTATTAAATAGAGTGTTAATATCAGAAATAATAGAGGCATCAGTTCTGTAATTCTTATTCATGTTTAAAGTCAAAATTTCTTTATCCTTATCTCGGAAAAGCTTGTAAAAATTATCAAAAATACCGATGAAAGAACCTCTGAAGCCATATATAGCCTGTTGAGGATCACCTACTATAAAGATATTTTTGGCATTTAAACCACAAATAATATTATTTTGTAAAATATTTACATCTTGGAACTCATCTATCAAAATATAAGTAAATTTTTTATTTAATTTATCTGATACATCTTTATTTTGAACAAGTTCATTACCATAAATAAGAAGATCATCAAAATCTAGAAGACCTCTCTCTCTTTTTTCCTTTGTATAAAGCTTATGAATTTTTTCCAAAATTTCTATAATAATTTCATAATATTTATAATTAGAATCATCTAATGCAAGTAATAAATTTGAAATCTGTTCTTTTACTGAGTTAAGCTCATCCTCAAAATTTTTTGACTGTCCTAAATTTTCTTTTATGGTATATAAGTCACTAGCATCGAGATTTTCTTTGTCAAAAATTTCAGAAAAAATACTAGAATTAATGAATTTATTTAAGGTTTTTAAAGACTTATTTTTTCCTAAAGCCAGCAAATTATTTTTAAGAGAATTTTTATCTTCGCAAGATTCAAAGTTCACAAAAGAAGCATTTTTTAAATCATCAAGACTTATATTTTTATTTCTTAATCTATTGTATAAATCAAAAAATATAGCTTCAACATCTCTTGGAACAATACTAAAATTTAAATCTAAAAGAAAGGACAAATAGTCTTCATTATTATAAGTTGAAAGAATTTTCTTAATAGATTCTTTTAAAAGGATTTGACAAAAAAAATCATTATCTAAATCAAAATTTGAGTTAATATGTAAATACCTGTTATAAGATAAAATTAAATCTTTGCAAAAGGAATGAATTGTCATAATATTAAGTTTGTCAACGTTAAAATCATAAGAGGTTTTAGCTAACTCATGATAAATTCTGTTGTTCATTTCTTCTGTAGCTTTATCAGTAAAAGTTAAAGCTAAAATATTATCAAACTTACCATTTTGAGCTTTAATAATATTTATAAATCTTTGGGTCAAAACACCAGTTTTTCCAGTACCGGCTCCTGAAATCAAAGAAATGTTCTTATCTAAAATTGTAGATGCCTTTTGTTGAATCTCATTTAAAACCATAATATATATAACTTTTCCTTTTCTAAAACTCCATCTTTAAAAATTATTTATACTATTACCCTATAATAATTATACTATATCATGATAAGTTTTTAAAGATAAAGGAAATTAGGTTTTTCCAAATATTATGATAAATCTTTATTTGTGGATTAATAAATAATTCTAGACCCAAGGTCTAGAATATCATAATAAATTTTTTAACTTTTTAACATCCTCGGCTACTAAATCTTCCTTATCTTCGTAATAATTTGAATATTCTAAAACTAAATCAGCATTAGGAGTATATTCTTTTATTAGTTTTAAAATATTAGATATTATTGGACTCTTCCCTATCTCAAAAATTGACCTATGTTCATCTTTAATACCATCATTGGTATGAAGATGATATGATTTTATTTTTCCCTTTAAAGAAGAAATTAATTTTTCAAATTTCCATGAATTTGCATTAGCATGTCCAATATCTATTAAAACTCCTTCTTTTCTATTTAAACATTCCTCAATAAATTCATCTTGATTTAATAAGACATTATCCCTATCTTTAACTCCTACATTTTCAATCAGCAGAGGAAAATCAAAATATTTTGAAAACTCATCAAGATTTTTCCTTGTAACTTCAAGCATCTTTTCCCTATCATCAATTTTCCTATTGTTGTAATGATAAACCATATATTTAGGATTTAAAACAGAAAATTCATGGGTAAGTTTTAAATAATCATTAGTCCTTTGAAAAATTTCTCCCTCAGAATAGGTATGGTCAGTTCCGTAATAAGGTTCGTGAAAAGTTATAGGTAATTTTTTTAATTTCTCAATGTTATCTTTTAAAATATTATAGTAATCATTATCCCCAAACATTAAAAATACTTCTATACCAATTGGGAAATCCACCTTATCACAAATTTTATATACTTTTTCAAAGCTTTCTGCTTTATACATATTTGTCGAAATATAAATCAATCAGATACCTCCAAATTTTTTTCACTATCTCTATCAAACAAAGAAATTTTATCTTTATTAAATCTAATATTAATGATATCTTTTTCTTTTAATTTTTTGCCACTAGTTATAAGAACATATTCATCATCTAAAAGATTAAAATAGGCTCCTACCCTATTTCCATAGTCTTCTAAATAATCAATACTTATTTCCATATCCTTATCATTATTTGTGATTTCAATATCTTCAGGTCTAATTCCTAAATATATTTCATCTTTATTATAATACTCAATAATAGATTTTAAGTTTTTAGAAAGCTCAATGTTGTGATTTAATAAATTAATTTTTCCATCTATCAACTTACATTTAATGATATTCATTGATGGAGAACCAATAAATTTAGCACAAAATATATTAGCCGGGTGATTATAAATATTATATGGGTTATCAGCCATTTGGATTTTTCCATTATTTAATAAAACGATTCTTTGACCAATGGTCATAGCTTCAACTTGGTCATGAGTCACATAAACTAGAGTCATCTTATATTTTTCATGTAATTTTACAAGTTCTTTTCTTGCGTGAAGTCTTAATTGTGCATCAAGATTTGATAAGGGTTCATCTAAAAGAAAGTAGTTTGCATTTTTGACAAGAGCCCTCGCTAATGCAACTCTTTGTCTTTGACCGCCAGATAAATCTTTAGGTTTTCTATCTTCTAGGCCTTCAAGTTTTAAAGTAGATAAGGCGTCTTTACATCTTCTTTCAATTTCATCAGACGGAACTTTATTAACTTTCAAACCGTAGCTGATATTTTCTAAGAGAGTCATATGGGGATAAAGTGCATAATTTTGAAAAACCATAGAAATATTCCTGTCTTTTGGCTCCAAATCATTTGCCACCTGTCCATTTAAATATAACTTTCCTGAACTTATATCTGAAAGACCTGCTATAATTCTTAAAGTCGTAGACTTACCACAACCTGATGGTCCTAAAAGTACAAGCCTCTCACCATCATTTATTTTGAAATTTAAATTATCTAAAACTAATGTATCTTTATCATAAATTTTGCTAACATTATCAAAAATTATTTCTTTCAACTTAGCCTCCTTATTTTATTCCTGAACTAATAAATGTTGAAATTATATGCCTTTGAAATATTATGAATAATATCAAAGGAATTATCATTGTAATCACTGAGACTGCCATTGCTACAGGGAATTCTGTTCCTCCTTCTGATGAAATAAACATCTGAAGTGCTAAGGATAAGGTATAGTGCTCCTTAGTTGAAATAATCAAAACTGGCCAGACATATTCATTCCATGAATTAATAAAAAATATTATGGCTGTTGATATTATTGACGGCCTAATTATAGGCATAATTATATCCTTTAAAATTCTTAAGTCACTAACCCCATCAATCTTTGAAACTTCAATTATAGATTTTGGTATTGTCCTCATTGATTGTCTTAAAAGAAATATACCTAAAACATCTGCAAATTGGGGAAGCATTACTCCCCAAATAGAATCAGTCAAATTTAATTTTGAAACTATAAGATAGTTAGGTATCATAGTTACTGTAAAGGGAATGAACATAGTTGTTAAAAATATTAGGTAGATTACATTTTTCCCTTTAAATTCAAAATATACAAAACTATAAGATGCTAAAACAGATGTTATTATTTTTACCATGGTTACAATGAAAGCAATAACAAAAGTATTAACAATAATCTTAAACAGAGGTAGTCTTGAAAAAACATACTTATAATTATCAATAGTAAATTCCTTAGGTATTAAAGAAAGCACAGAGTTGAATGATTCCTGCAAAGTTTTAAAAGAATTGGAAAGAGCAAAAAATATAGGAAATAAAGTTATTATTACAAGTATTAATAGAATTATGTGTAAAAATATTTGATTATTTTTAGTTTTCATAATAAATACCTCTTTCTACAAACTTAAATTCTAGCAATAACAAAATTACAAAAATAATCATAGTTACCATTGATAAAGCAGAGGAAACACCTGTCCTATATAAGATAAATCCTTCATGATATGCGTGGTATATCAAGCTTGAAGAATAATAATTAGGTCCACCCTGAGTTATAACTTTTATAGGAGTAAATATATATTGAAGACCTTGAACTATTGTCATAATAAATATATAGATACCAGTTGCTGAGGAAGCTGGTAAAACAATATCTTTAAATAATTTGAAATTTGAAACTCCATCTATCTTTGCTGCTTCAATTATGCTTTCATCAATTCCTGCTATAGCTCCCATAATAACAATAAAGTTATATCCAAATACCTTCCAAGTAGTTATTATTGAAATCACGACAATAACAAAGCCTTGCGTCTTAGACCAAATAGGTAATGTCATGGAAAACTGTTTTAAAATTATAGCTATTGGTCCTGATACGGGATTGAGTATCCAAGTATAAAGAACTGAACCTATAACTAAAGAAATTAAAGAGGGCAAGAAAAAGCTTGCCCTATAAAAATTTCTGAATTTCTTAACAATTACTCCTAAAATAAAGGCAAGAATGTAGGGTAGTAAAAAATTTAAAACTAATAAAATTATTATATAAATAAAAGTATTAATTAAAATCCTATAAAATATGGGGTTTTTAAAGAGTTCAATATAGTTATCAAAACCTACAAATTTTTTATTGACCTTTATCATGTTCCAATCAAAAAAGCTTAAATAAAAAGTATAAAATAATGGAATAATTATAAAAATTAGGAAAAAAATACCAGCTGGCAAAAGCATCAAATAAGCTTTAAATTTTTCTTTCATTTTATCCTCATTTTCCTGCTAATAGAGAATTAATTTTTTCTTGGGTTGTTTCCATAGAATTTTTCACATCAGCGCCTGATAATATTTCATCTCTCATATCAAGTAAAAGTTGCTCAGCCTCTAATCCAGCATTGCCTGGAAATGATGCCCAAGATACAACATCTTCAGATTGTTCAATAGCTGGACGCATCATTTGATTTTCTTGAAGGAATGATTTCAATCCATTTTCAGCATCTGCTACATCCTTTCTCGGCGGAGTATAACCTGTTCCTTTTGTCCAGGTTGCCATTTGTTCAATACCATATAAATATTTTTCAAATTCCCAAGCTGCAGCAATTTCATCATCCTTTGTAGCAGTTATTGCTAAGAAACATCCTCCTGCTGGAATTTTTCTATCTTTTCCTTCAAAAGTTGGTGATTTTACAGTTCCCACATCAAATTTTGCACCTTTTTGTATTTGTTCACGTCTAGCTATTGTTGTATAGCACATACAAATATTTCCATCTACAAATGATTGAACACCTTCATCCCATGAAATATGAATAGCAGAACCATCATTTACCATGTCTTGATATGCCTTCATTGCTTCTATACCTTCTTGAGAAGCAAAACTTGCCTTGTTATCTGTAATCATTTTCGCACCATTTGATTCTATTAGAGCTTGTTGAGCCCAAAAATCTTGTGGTTCTTGAATGTATAAACCATATTTGCCTGTCTTATCCTTAATAGTTTTTGCAAATTCGTGTACTTCTTTCCATGTTTTTGGCCCTTCTTCAGATAAGCCACAGTTTTTCAACAAATCTTTATTAATATAAAGCACAGGAGTAGATAATGAATAAGGAATACCTACTTGGTCGCCGTCAGAATTCTTTGCAAGGTCTAATATATTTTCTAGGAAATTATCTTTTAGAAAATTTGGGTCATCTTTATCAAATTTATCGATTGCATCTTGAGGAGAGACATAATCAAAGTTATTTGAAAAATAATCAAGAAATGCCCAGCCTACTTGAACAAGTCCTGGTAATTCTCCTGCAGCTTGCTTTGCTTGCAAATTTTGCATAAGTCCCTTATACATATCTGGGTTATAAGTGGCAACAACTTCAATATGGTCATTATTCTTGTTAAAATTATCAACAAGGTCTGCAACTGCAATTCCTCCTTGAGTTTCTGCATTTACATGGTAATAATTGATTTTAATTTTACCATCTTCATTTGTTTTTGCTTCTTTTTTTGAACATGCAGTAAAAATAGTTGCTACAATAATTAAAAAAATCAAACTTTTAATTAATTTTTTCATTAAATTCATCCTTTCGTTAATCATAAAGTCTGAACTTATCTTAATAGAAATATTTAGATTCCAAGTGAAGTCTAAGTAAATTTAAAGTAAAAGATATCATGATATGAAAATAAAATTGATAAAGTTGAAAAAATGGTATTTATTATAATATTTTATTTGACAAATCTTATCTGTCTTTTAGAATTTTAATATAAATCTCAATATAATTTATATTAAAATTTTTTTATAGTAAAAAGAAGCTGCATTTCTACAGCTTCTAAATCTTTTTTCTCAATCAACTTTTTTAATATTTATTTTAACAGGGTGTCCGTTAAGACTTGATTCTTCTCCACCTTGGTCTTTTTCTTCTATTTTCTTTGCCAATGTTTCAGATTTTATAAATTCTTCATCATTAAATAAGGCTTCTGTTACTTCCTTATCACTGACAAAGGATATTTCAATATTGTCTAAGACATCTAAATCAAGTTTCTTTCTGAATTGTTGAATCTTCGAAATAAATTCTCTAACATAACCTTCATTTATTAGTTCTTCATTTAATTCTGTATCAAGAATTACAAAGATATTATTTGCCATGTTGACATCAAAACCTTTTTTAGATTTTATATTAACAAGTACATAATCTTTATTTATTTCAATTTCTTCGCCATCAATTTCAATTTTTACTTGTCCATTTTCTAAATCATCAAGAAGTTTTTTAGCATCAACACTGTTCAAATACTTAGAGAAAGATTTAACTTTTGAACCAAGTAATTTACCAACTTCTCTGAAATTTGGTTTCAGTTCAAAATTCATAAATTGACTTAAATCATCTTCAAAAATAACTTCCTTAACGTTTAATTCTTCAATTATTAAATCGCTTAAATCAGAAATTATCTTCTTATATTTTCCATCAATTATTACCTTAGAAAGAGGTTGACGAACTTTTATTTTTGCTTCTTCTCTTGCTGCACGACCAAGTGTAACTAGATCCCTAACAAGATCCATTCTATTTTCTATTTTATCATTTATTTTTTCTTCATCAAATTGTGGAAAATCTGCTAAGTGAACAGATTCTTCATCAGTTAAAGATCTGAAGAGTTCTTCTGATATAAATGGAACTATTGGAGCAATTAGCTTGCTTATACCGAGTAATACTTCATAAGTTGTAGCATAAACAGCAAACTTTGAATCATCCTTGTCGGTCTTCCAAAATCTTCTTCTGTTTCTTCTGATATACCAATTTGAAAGTTCTTCAATAACAAAATCAGATATTTCTCTTACAACTTTTGTCAGTTCAAACTTATCCATATCATCTCTAACAACTTTTACAAGTCTATTATATTTAGATAAAAGCCACTTATCAATTTCATCTCTATCTTCATATTTAACTTGGAAAGTTCTAGGGTCAATATCATCAGTATTTGCATAAAGACTGAAGAAGTTATAAATATTTCTTAAAGACCTAAAGAATTTTGATTCCATTTCCCTAAGTCCGTCTTCATCAAATTTTGTAGGGTTCCATGGCGGTGATACATACAATAAATACCATCTCACAACATCTGCTCCATACTTATCAAATAGTTCAAAAGGAGCAACAGTATTGCCACGAGATTTGCTCATCTTCTTGCCTTCTTTGTCAAGAATTAAATCATTAACAAGAACATTTTTATACGGGCTCTTGCCTGTCATATATGTTGAAATTGCAAGAAGTGAATAGAACCATCCTCTCGTTTGGTCAATCCCCTCACAAATAAAGTCTGCTGGGAAAAGTTCATCAAAATTATCTTTATTTTCAAAGGGATAGTGCCATTGAGCAAAAGGCATTGAACCAGAATCAAACCATACATCTATAACATCTTTTTCTCTTGTCATGATATCGCCACACTTAGGACATTTCAAATGAATATTGTCTACATAAGGTCTGTGAAGTTCAACATTTTCATCAATATCTTCAAGAGCTTTTTCTTTTAATTCTTTACGACTACCTATTGATTCAACATGTCCGCATTTACATCTCCAAATCGGTAGCGGTGTTCCCCAATATCTTGAACGAGAAATTGCCCAGTCGTTTAAATTTTCAAGCCAATTTCCAAATCTTTTTTCTCCTACAAAGGGTGGGAACCAATTAACTCCATTATTATTATCAACTAATTTATCTTTAAATTTAGTAACTTCTATATACCATGATGGATGTGCATAATAAATTAGTGGAGTGTGACATCTCCAACAATGTGGATAATTATGCTTTATCTTTTGTTTTGCAAAAAGAATTCCATTTTCCCATAAATAATTTATTACTTCAGGGTCGGTATCAATTACAAAAGTTCCTTTCCATGGAGTTTGGGTGAATTTTCCTTCTTCATTTACAGGGTTAATTACAGGAAGTTTATATCTTCTTCCAGTATTATAGTCGTCTTCACCAAAAGCTGGAGCAGTATGGACTATACCTGTACCATCCTCAATAGTTACATAGTCTGCACAAGTTACAAAAAATGCCTTTTCTTTTACATCAATAAATGGAAGAAGTTGTTCATATTCCATATATTCCATTTCTTTTCCCTTTAAGTGTTCGACTACTTGATATTCTAAATCCTTTAGGACCGCATCCTTTAAATTATCTGCAAGATAATAATACTCGTCTTTTACTTTTACCTTTACATAATCAACTTCAGGATTAACACTTAAGCAAACATTTGAAGGTAAAGTCCATGGAGTTGTGGTCCAAGCCAAGAAAAATTCATTATCTTTACCCTTAACTTTAAATTTAACTGTTACAGATGTAGTTGTTATTTCTTCATAACCTTGAGCTACTTCATGAGATGCAAGACCTGTTCCGCACCTAGCACAGTAAGGCAAAATTTTATGTCCTTCATAAATCAAGTCATCTTTAAACATATTGTTTAAAATATTCCAAACTGATTCTATATAGTCATTTTCTAAGGTTACATATGGATGGTCTAGATCTATCAAATAACCCATCCTCTTTGTAAGTTCTCTCCATTCTTTTTCATATTCAAAAACAGATGCCTTACATTTTTCATTAAATTTTTCTATTCCATATTTTTCTATATCTTGTTTGTTGTGAAGTCCCAATTTCTTTTCAACTTCAATTTCTACAGGAAGTCCGTGAGTATCCCATCCAGCTTTTCTGTTGACTTTATATCCAAGCATTGTATGGTATCTACAAGTTAAATCCTTTAAAGTTCTCGCCATTACATGGTGGATGCCTGGCTTACCATTAGCTGTTGGTGGACCTTCATAAAAAATATACTTTTTATTACCTTCCCTAGTTTGCACACACTTGTGTAACAAATCTATTTTTTCCCAATATTCAGATATTCTCTCTTCTCTTTGAGCAGCACTATCTTTAGAAAGTGATTCAAATTTTGTCATCTATTTTCACTCCTTTTTAATATTACAATATATAAAAAAAATCCCTTCAAAGAAGGGACGAACTCGCCGCGGTACCACCCTAATTATCCAGGAAAATCACTCATTAATTAAAATAAAATTAAACTCCAAGCTGATACGTATATAAAATCTCAACTGCTTGCACCAAACGCAGATTCTCTAAATGATTAATTTTATACACCGTTCTCTTCACCGTTTTATATATAATTGTCTATCGTTTCGCTGTTAAACATATTTATAATACTCTTTTGTATATGAAAAAGTTTATTATGAAACTTGCAATGTTTAACTCCCTCTATAGTTTTTCTGTTGCAATAATGGTCATGAGCTAAACATCTATTTATTACAGTTGGACCTTCAATTGCACATATTATTTGATAAAGAGTTATTTCTTCTTTAGGTCTTTTTAGACCATAGCCACCCTTAGCACCTCTTTTTGCATAAGTTATTCCCGCCAAATTTAACTTTCTCAAAATTCTCAGAGTAAATCTTTCCGTAACGGAACACTCCTCTGCTATTATGGGCGCTCCAATTATTTCATTTTCATGAGATGCCAAGAAACTCGTAATTCTAAAAGCATAGTCTGTTTCTTGTGTAATTTTCATCTAATTACCCCTCCATTTTAATATAATTTAAACTTAATGTCAACAAACTTAATTTTATACAAACTCGTTTACAAAAAACTTTGTTAATATTTTTTTAACATTAAAAGTAATAATATAAACCCAATTAAGATTTAAGTTTTAATCATAATTTATTAAAAATATAATATCAATCTGTACTTAATATATCAAGTTTATCTTGATAAAAATATTTTTAAATTTAATAAGACCGCAAATTATTACGGTCCCAATTTATGCTAAAAACATCAAATTTATCAAGCTTAAGATAAATATAATAAAAAATCTTTTATTTTTTATTGATTTATTAATATATTTTTTCTTGTTCTCTCCTTGTCTTAACGATAATATTATCTTCATTTAATTCTATATCATCTCTTGTTAAGACAGTATCTTTTTTAATATCCCTCTTAGCATAAGAACCTTCAGTTATTATTCCTATTGGCACATGATTTTCCTTTTTTTGAATCTTTGCATCTTCCAAAGATCCAAAAACCATATATCCACCTATGGAATCAAACTTTTCACCTTTTTTTATATCTCTTTTTGCAACAGCAACAGTTTCTGCATAGGGTTTATCCTTAGGGCAAATAGTTGAATCACCAAGTAAAACTGCCCTCATTATTGAAGTAGGTGTTTCCAAACTTGTAAGGTGGAATGGCCTATAAATTGCAAAATTATCACCCTTGCCCATTGATAGATATTCCATTTCTTTTCTTATAAATTCATTTTTGGTTTTAATTATTGCAAAAACTCCAGGTGCTATCCCCTTAACAAAATCTACAATTCCATAAGAATTTAAAATTCCACCTTGGGATTTTAATTTTATATCATCAGCCAAGGTTTTAGGAGTTGAATGGAAAAAATGACAGCCTCTGACATCTGGTAAGAAGCCCAACGCATTACAAACTGCATTAAGTTCAATCATTGTATTTGTTCCATCAACAAAAGATGTCAACATTCTTTTATTAATTCCTCGTCTTTTAGCATCTTGTGCTAAATCATCTTGTGTTGCATAATTATCAAGAGCGTTGTTTTTACCTTTTCCCAAAACTAATACTTCAAAACCACAATTTTTACAAAAATCATAAAGGTCTACAATAGCTCCAGGTTCATCTCCAGCAGTTCCGGAATAAATAATACCACTTTCTTTAGCTAAATCTTTTAAATATGGACCTACTGTAGCATCCATTTCTACATTTAAACTAACTATATTGACTTTATTTTTTATGGCGCAAAGAGAAATTTGGCATCCCACATCTGTAACACCTGTGCAATCAACAAGACAATCGCTAATAGTTGCTGGTATAAAATTATCAAGGGTGCCAACGTATTTATTTTCTTTTATAGCTATTCTAGCCTTATCTATGTCATTAGTTAAAATATATCTATCTTCAGGAATTTTTGCTATGGCAAAAGCCTCTGTAAGAGATTCTTTTCTTCTAGCAGAAATAATAGATGGACCAAAAGCTTCTAAAATATTCAAAGTTGTTAATAAGGACTTGCCCATTATTCCTAGTCCTACTATTCCAACACATATATTTCCATGTTCTTTTAATTTATTTTGCAAATAATTCATATTGCCTCCGTTAGTAATTAAAATTCTTACTTAAAGTATAGGCACAAGCAAAAGCGAAATGTAAATTATAGCCTCCGCATTCTCCATCAACATCAAGAGCTTCACCTATTATATATAATCCGTCACAAATTTTGGAAGAGAAATCAAAGGGAGAAACTTCTGAGATATCCACTCCCCCTCTAGTAACCTGTGAATTTTCAAATCCTGTCGTACCCTTTACATAAAACTTAGAATTGAAAAGAATATCAATAATATCACTGTAATATTTTTCCAAAAAGTTAAGTGGTGTATTTGATTTAATTCCCAATGTTTCCAAAATATAATGTATAAATTTTTTATCTACAAGACCTAATAAAAACTCATCAATACTATAATCATTAAACATATAAAAAGAGGAAAATATTTCTTCCTTGTCAATTTTATCACTATAATTTATAAGTGGCATTTCAATGTATAAGTCATTATATTCTGATAATTTTACAGATATATCAAGTATAGGTGGCCCACTAATACCATAAGATGTAAAAAGTAAATCGCCATACTTCTCTATTATTAATTTTTCTTTTGAATATAACTTAACCTTTCCAACCACCTTTGTTCCCTGAAGGTGTTTTAGATAAGCTGACTCAAGTTTAATCTGAGTGAGTGCTGGAAAAATCGGACTAACTCTGTGTCCCAATTTTTTTAAGATTTTGAAAAAAGAACCATCACTACCAGATTTTGGCATGGAAGAGCCTCCACAAGCAACAATAAGCTTATGGCAATAAAATTCTCCCTTGTTAGTTATGAGTTTAAATTTATCTTTTTCTTTACTTACGGATAAAACTTCAGTGTCAGTATTAATACAGATATTCTTTTCAGAAAGTTTTTTCATCAAAATACTCAAAACTGAATTTGCCTTCAAAGTTATAGGATAAATTCTATTATTTTCAACACAGCTATAAAGCCCCATCATCTTAAAATAATTGACAAGGTCTGTATTTGAAAAACTATCAATAGCATTTTTTACAAACTCAGGCTTATTATAATTATTTTCACTTAAATTAATGTTAGAGTAATTACACCTACCATTGCCAGTTACTAATAATTTTTTACCTATTCTTGAATTTTTCTCTAAAATTCTTACATTGTTATTATATTTTTTTAAATTTATAGCGGCAAAAATACCAGAGGCACCGCCACCGATAATTATTATATCCATAAGTCCTCTAAAAATTTATTATATATAAAAATATACGTTTTTACAACATTTGAACCTATTTTAAAGAAAGATTTATTATTTTTATTTTTAAAAAATATGGGCTATGTATGATTATACTTGTCACTTAATATGTATATATATTTATGATAGAATAATAAAAGAATTATTATTTTTTTTAATTTGGAGATGACAAAATGAAAGACCTACTTGCTTGGGCAGGCAAAAATCAAGCCAATAAATTGGAAGATGTTATAAATGATGCAAAAAATCCTACATTTTGGGAATCTATTGATTGGTCTGATATTCTCAAAAAATTTGCTTTTGCCCTAATAATATTTATAATAGGATATTATGTTTTGAAAGTGATTAATTTACTTATAAGAAAAATTATGAACAGACATAATATTAATAAGGGGCTCACCCACTTTTTAATAAAATTCTTTTCATTTTTTTACTTATTCGTATTATTTACAATAATTGCAGGAAATCTCGGCTTTAAAATAACTTCTTTGATAACCTTGATTGGTTCTTTAGGTCTAGCCATTGGTCTAGCCATGCAAGGCTCACTTCAAGATTTAGCCTCAGGTATTCTTATTGTAACATTGAATAATTTTAGAGTTGGTGATTATGTCTATGTTGGTGAAAATGATAACCTATTAAAGGTTTATTCAATAAATCTTTTTAATTCCTTATTTAAAAATTCATCAAACCATATTGTAAGTTTTCCCAATTCTTATCTAACTAAGAATAAAATCACTAATCTCTCAACCCTTGATTATGTTTATTGCTCTTACTATTTTCATGTTCCTGTAGATGTTGATGTTGAACTTATAAAAACACTTTGCAAGGAAGTTTTAGATAAGGAGGAACTGATCATACACGACCAAGATTACCTAATAAAAATTTCAGAAATTACAGATTATTCCTTAAAATTTTTAATGTCTGGTCAAGTAAAAGCTAAAGATTTACTTGCTTGCCAGGGTAATCTACTAGAAGGTATGAGGCTAGCTTTTAAAGACCATGGCATTAAAGTTCCTCATCAAAAATTTATAATTTCAAATGAAGAATAAGTTTTTAAATAATAATTTAATATTTACAAAAAAGAATTTGCTTGATATGACAAATGGAGGATTTAATCAGTTCCCCATTTTTTTAATGAAGAAATAAATCCTCTAATATCTTCTTTATTTGTCCTATAATCAGTAACAAGCCTGATAATAGACTCTTTTTTATCATCAACTTCAAAAATATTTTCTTTTTTTAAAAATTCAATTTCTTCTGGATTTGACTTTAGAAAAATTTGGTTAGATTCACAAAAAATGGGTTCTCTATCTAATTTTTTTAGTTCATCTACCAATAATCTTGACATTTCCCATGCATGATGTGCATTTTTATAGTATAAACCATCAGTAAATAGTGTTTGAAATGACAAAGAAATTAAAAATGATTTTGCCATCATAGCACCTCTTTGTTTTATATAATAGCGGAAATTTTTTCTTAAATTCTCATCTAAAATTACAATTGCTTCACCAAAAATTGCTCCATTTTTTGTTCCACCTATAGAAAATATATGAGAGTATTTCCCATAATCTTCTAATTTGCTATTATTTGCTGCCATTGCATGAGCAAGTCTTGCCCCATCAATATATAAATATAGACCATTATCAACGCAAAAATCATATAATTTTTTAATTTCATCTATCGAATAAACTGTACCCTTTTCAGTTGTTTGGGATATATATACAACTTTAATTTTTACATCAATTTCTTCACTCATATTATTTATGAGATTTTTAATCTGATGGACTTTCATTTTTCCATCAGGGCTAGTTATGTTTATAACCTTGTGACCTGTTGCTTCAATTGAACCTGTTTCATGGTGACTTATATGACCACTATCAAGAGCTAATACCGCTTCATAGGGTCTTAGAGCAAAAGTGGTAGCTAAAATATTTGCAGCCGTTCCCCCAGAAATAAACTCAATCTGAGAATCTCTTTTTATTTCATTTTTTAACAATTGTCTGACATTATTTGAAATTTCATCAAGTCCATATCCACAATAATTATTGTCAAAAATTTTTTGCATATTTTCATAAATTTCCTTACAACCAAAATCCTTATAATCATTTAAAAAATTATTCATAAAACACCTCATATTTATCATACCCAAAAATAAAAACTCCACCCTTACAACTATATGCTCTGGATGGAGTGGTAAAATTATGATATTTATTTTAAAAAAATTAGTGGTTGAGCCTTAAGCTCTAAATTTTAACAATAAAATTTATAAAAAAATTATTGAATGAGTCAAAATATTTATTACCACATTTGCAACAAATGTTGAAGCAATAAACTCACAAAAGTTATACCTATAAAACAAGAAAAACCGAGAACTATAGGCTTGCCACCATTTTTTATCAGCTTAACAATATCAGTATTTAAACCGATAGCTGCCATTGCCATAACAATAAAAAATTTTGATAATTCCTTAAAAGGAGCAAATATAGCTATATCATAACCAATTTTTAAAGCAATTGTAGTTATAACACTAGCTAATACAAAATAAATAATAAAGAAGGGAAAAATTTGTTTAAGTGATGGTTTCTCACTTGTTTTTGTATTTGAATTTTTAGCCCTGTAGATAGCTATAGCAAGTGTTATAGGTATAATAGCAAGTGTTCTTGTAAGTTTAACAGTTACAGCCTTGTCAAGAGTTTGAGTGCCTAAGTTATATAAATTATCCCAAGTTGAAGCAGCAGCAGTAACTGAGGATGTATCATTTACAGCAGTACCTGCAAAAATTCCAAAAGCTTGACCACTTGTTGTTGAAAAACCAATTAATGAGCCAAAAGTCGGAAAAATAAGTGCAGCAAGTAAATTAAAGAAAAAAATAACTGATATGGCTTGGGCAACTTCATCTTCTGAAGCATCTATACATGGAGCAGTTGCAGCAATTGCAGAACCCCCACAAATTGATGAACCTACACCTATTAAAGTTGTAATATTTTTGTCCATTTTTCCAAATTTATACCATAAAAAAGCTATAATTAATGACGTAGAAATAGTAGATAGAATAATTGGAAGTGATTCTTTGCCAGTTTCTAAAACTACGCTTAAATTCATACCAAATCCCAAAAAAATAACTGCATATTGTAATATTTTTTTTGATGTAAATTTTATCCCATCATTAAAAACAGACTTATCCTTCATGAAAAACCCTACAAACATACCTAATAGGATTGCAAGAACAGCTCCTCCAATTATAGGAAAAATTTTACCTAAATAATGACATGGAAGGGCAAGAGTAAAGCAAAGGAGTATACCCTTTAAATTTTTTTTAATAAAACTATTCATTTTTTCTTTAATCTCCTTATTAATTATTTTGCAAATTTGTATTTGCAATCATTTTTAAAATAAAAATAAAAACTATTATACTTTTTGCTAAAGTATAATTTTTAGCACTTAAAAATTATAACAAGAATTTTCTATAATGTATAATTATAAATATTTACATATCTATAAATATTTGTTATGATGAAAAAAGGTGATAAAATGTTAGATTATAGGACAAATACTTTTATAACACTATGCCAATGTATGAATTTTACCAAAGCTGCCCAAAAACTAAACCTAACCCAACCGGCAGTATCAGGTCATATAAAATATTTAGAAAATTTTTACCAAGCAAAACTTTTTATTAGAGATAAAAAATCATTAGTTTTGACAGACCAAGGAAAAATTTTATACATGGCATTAAATTCTATGGCAAATGACCAAGTTAAAATTAAAAATATTATCAGTAAAAATACGGTAAAAAACAAAAAGATTTCACTGGGTCTAACCAGAACAATTGCAGAATTTACCGTTTTAGATAGACTAATAGAATTTATTTCAAAAGAAAAAAATAGCGACTTCTACATTCATTACAAAAATACCAAAGATATACTTGAAGATTTGGAAAAAGGAAAAATAGACTTCGCAATAATAGAAGGATTTTTAAAAAGTCAAAATTACTATGTAAAAAAATTTAAAAGTGAAAAATACATATGTATAGCTAATAAAAATCACAAATTTAGAAATAAAATTAATAATCTCTCAGATTTATTATCAGAAAGATTGATTATTAGAGAAGAAGGTTCCGGAACCCTAGCAATATTAAAAAATATGCTGGCAATTCAAAATTTATCCCTAAAAGATTTTAAAAATATAATTCAAGTTAATAATATGCACGCCATAGTAGAACTCTTAGAAAAAGATTGCGGCATAAGTTTTCTTTTTGAATCTGCCGTTAAAAAGCATTTGGAAAATAAGGAATTTATTTCAGTTAATCTAAAAGACTTTAAAGTATCCCATGATTTCTCCTTTGTGTGTAACAAAAACTCCATATTTATAGACGATTATTTAGAATTATTTAATAGCTTTGTAGAAAAAAATAAAAACATATAGGGGCTTTAAATTAGGGACTTTAGAAAACTGTTTTAGGAAGTCTTTAGGTGGAAAAAAGCTATAATTTTAAATTCATAGGCTTTTTATTTGGGAGCATTGTTTATATTGGGGATATTTTAAGTTAGGTAGAGCTTCATAAATACAAGAACCTTAGTCTGATTTTGAATGCCCCAGAGAGAGCTTAAATGGCTTCTCTATTAGTCTAGACACACCAAAAAATCACACATTTTGATAAAATATAAAAGGAGGTACTTATGCCATTTGAAATAGTGAGAAATAACATAGTAAATATAAAAGTGGATGCAATTGTAAATACAGCAAATCCTAAACCTATAGTAGGTGGCGGAGTAGATAGTGAGATTCACAAAGGTGCAGGACCGGAGCTTCTAATTGCAAGAAAGAAAATCGGAGACATTGGCTTTGGCAAAGCCTTTATAACATCTGCATATAATTTAAAGGCAAAATATGTAATTCACACTTCAACTCCATCTTGGGAGGGTGGATATAAGGGGGAAGGAGAAATACTTTCAGATTGCATTAAAAACTCTTTAAACTTGGCAAAAGAAAAGGACTGCGACTCCATAGCCATGCCTTTGATCGGAACAGGAACCTGTGGATATCCAAGCGACTTGGCGCTTCAAATTACCATTAAAGAAGTGAGCGAATTTTTATTAAAAAACGAAATGCACATATACCTTGCAGTCTTTTCAAAGGATGCCTTTTCATTGTCAAAAAAACTCTTTAAGTCGGTAAAAGAATATATTTCAGAAAACTACGTTGAAGAAAAAATAAATAAAGAATACATAGGCTCATTTCGCAGAAAATATAGTTTAGAGGCTAACAATGTGCAACCCTTTATCCAAGACAGTGAATGTATAGAAGACATTTTAAAAAATTTGGACGAAGGATTCTCCAAGACCTTATTAAGACTAATAGACAACTCCGGCAAGACGGATCCTGAAGTTTATAAAAAGGCAAATATTGACAGAAAGCTTTTTTCCAAAATCAAAAATAATCCCGAATATCGTCCCTCAAAGACCACCGCAATAGCCTTTGCCTTGGCATTAGAACTGAATAAGGATGGGATGGAAGATTTAATAGGAAGAGCAGGCTATGCCCTCACAAGAAGTAGCAAGTTTGACCTAATAATTGAATATTTTATCGAAAGAAAAAATTACAACATTTTAGAAATAAACGAAGCATTATTTGCCTTCGACCAACCTTTAATCGGAGGATAAATGTCGCCTTGAAAGTGACCTAAATCTCTTCTTTATCTTTTACAATATAGTAAAAGAAAGGAAGGATAATAATGATAGAACTTGTATTTATATTAGATAAGAGTGGCTCAATGCAAGGCTTGGAAAAGGACACAATAGGTGGCTTTAACTCTATGATCGAAAGGCAAAAAAAAGAAGAGGGAGAAGCATATGTATCCACAATATTATTTAACGAAGAAAGTAAAGTTATACACGACAGAGTGTCCATAAAAGATGTTCCAAAACTCACAGAGGAAGAATACTATGTAGAAGGTTGCACCGCACTACTTGATGCAGTGGGAGAAGCCATAAAACACATAGGAAACATTCACAAGTATGCTCGCAAAGAAGATGTGCCAGATAAGACATTATTTGTAATCACAACAGACGGCATGGAAAACGCCAGCAGAAGGTACAGTTACAAAGAAGTAAAAAGACTAATCACCAAGCAAAGAGAGAAATATGGCTGGGAATTTATCTTATTAGGTTCAAACATAGACGCAGAAGGAGAAGGAGAAAAGTTTGGCATAAAAAGAGAAATGGCGGTAAACTATCACAGCGACGAAAAAGGCACAGAACTAAACTACAGAGTCATAGGCGATGCCATAAGCTATGTAAGAAGAAACAAAGGAAGAGTCGACAAACACTGGAAAGACGAAATCACAGAAGACTACAAAAACAGAAAAGACAAAAGATGAAAACAATTAAAGAAAAGCTTTGTTAATGGGGATATTCGCAAGTATTTAAGCTTGCGTCTATCCTCTTTAATATAAAATGGAAATTTAAATAAGGCTTAATCTACTTCATTTTAGTACTAAAAATCGGCACAAAGGTTAATTTCTTCATGCCGATTAGATTTTGTAAAAATACTTTATTTATATTTCCTAAGTTCTTATTTTTCTTTACCTATTTTTTTAAAATAGTCTATTATTTCTTTTTCATAGCCTATATTTTTTGGTTTATAATATTTTTTATCTTTAAGTTCATAAGGAAGGTAGTCTTGTTTGACGTATGAATTTTCGTAATCATGAGGATATAAATATTTTTCATGGCTTTTGTTTGCTGGATTATTTTTATCTATGAGATATATTGGTATCGTTGACTTTCCTTCTTCTTTGATATCTGAAATTGCCTCATTTATTCCACGATATGCTGCGTTTGATTTTACAGAGGATGCCAGATATGTGGCGCATTGTCCTAAAATAATTCTAGCTTCAGGCATTCCCACTGCATTGATATTTTGAAAGCAAGCAGATGCTACAACCATAGCCATGGGATTTGCATTTCCTACATCTTCTGATGCAAAAATTATCATTCTTCTTGCTATAAATTTTATATCTTCTCCAGATTCAAGCATTTTGGCTAAATAGTATAGGGCTGCATCAGGATCTGTACCCCTTAGAGATTTTATAAAAGCTGAAATTGTATCATAATGTTCGTTGCCACCATTGTCATACAATAATTTTTTTCTTTGCATGGAATTTTCGAGAACATCTAAAGTTAGATTAACTTCATTGTCAACTTTATCTGTTGATAATACTGCAATTTCTAAAGAATTTAGAAGAAATCTACCATCGCCCGATGAATTTCTGATTAAAAATTCTCTTGCTTGTTCAGACAAATTAATTTTTAAATTTCCAAAGCCTTTGATTTTATCACTGATCGCCCTGTCAATTAATTTATTCATGTCTTTATTTTCTAATGCTTTTAAATTTAATATTTGCAATCTGGACAAAAGTGCTTTATTAACTTCAAAATATGGGTTTTCAGTGGTTGCTCCAATAAGTATAATTATTCCTCGCTCTACATAGGGCAAGAGTGCGTCTTGTTGGGTTTTATTAAATCTGTGAATTTCATCAATAAATACGATAGTTTCTATATTTGAAAATTTGAAATCATCTTGAGCTTTATTTAGGACTTCTCTCAATTCTTTGATGTTTGATGTAACCGCAGAAAGTTCCACGAAGTTTTTATTTGTTAAATTAGCAATTATTTTTGCAAGGGTTGTCTTTCCTACTCCTGGAGGTCCATAAAAAAGCAAGGAATTTACCCTGTCACTCTTAATAAGTCTAGAGAGAAATTTCCCTTGACCTATAATATGGTCTTGACCAACAAATTCTTCTAAATTTTTTGGTCTTAGCCTATCGGCAAGGGGCGACTTATTATTAAGATTTTTTTCCATAGATAAGTCAAATAGATTCATTTTTATTTATTATTTTTTCCAATTCATCAACAAAAGTTTGTAAGTCTTTAAATTCTCTATAAACTGAGGCGAATCGCACATAAGAAACCTCATCTAATTTTTTTAGTTCTTCCATAACCATCTCACCCACATCTTTGGAGTAGATTTCTTTTTTCATTGAATTTTGAATGTTTTTTTCAATCCTATCGCTTGCATTCTCGATTTTTTCTCTTGATACAGGTCTTTTTTCACATGATTTTATCATTCCATTTATTATTTTATCTCTATCAAAAGCTTGCCTTGTCCCATCTTTTTTTATAACCATAATGGGAGATGATTCTATCTTTTCATAAGTTGTAAATCTCCCCTTACATTTTAAACATTCTCTTCTTCTTCTTATTGTATTATCTTCAGTTGGTCTTGTATCAACTACCTTAGAATCTTCATAAGCACAAAATGGACACTTCATAATTACCCCTATTCAAAAACCCCAACTCTTCATATTCAGTTCAAATAAAAAATTAGGGTTATATTAGTTCATAATAAATTGAGCGGACATAAAATCCGCTCATAATTTCAATAAAACAAATTATTTGTTTCTATTAATTTTTAAGAATGATGGAATTTTTAATTCTCCATTGTCTTCTTCTTCATTTTCTTTTAAATTTCTTGCAACAAGGTTTGGTTTTTTCTTATCATCCTTCTTGCTATCATCTTTATATTGGTCAAATTCTGTTGCTATTACTGTAATCTTAACTTGATCTTTAAGAGTTTCGTCAATTCCTGCTCCGAAAATAATGTTAGCATCTTCATCTACACATTCACGAATAAGATCTGCAGCTTCGTTAACTTCAAAAATTCCAAGATCATTTCCTGCAGTAATATTAAGTAATACTGATTTTGCTCCTTCAATAGAAGTTTCAAGAAGAGGTGAATTTATTGCAAGTTTTGCAGCTTCAGTTGCTCTATCATCTCCTGATGCAATTCCTATACCCATATGTGCTATACCCTTGTCTTGCATTATTGTCTTAACATCAGCAAAGTCAAGATTAATTAAATTAGGTACAGAAATTAAATCAGAAATACCTTGAATACCTTGTTTTAAAATTTCATCAGCCATTTCGAAAGCTTCAGAAAAACTTGTCTTTTTATCAGCGATTGATAATAATCTGTCGTTAGGAATTATAACCAAAGTATCAACTTTATCCTTTAAAGCAGAAATTCCTCTTGCTGCAGACTTAGATCTCTTCATACCTTCAAAAGCAAAAGGTTTTGTTACAACACCAACAGTAAGTATTCCAAGTTCTTTAGCAATTTCTGCTATAACAGGAGCAGCTCCTGTTCCTGTTCCTCCGCCCATACCAGCTGTTATAAATACCATATCAGTATCTTTTAATGATTCTTTAATTTCATCAATTGATTCTTCGGCTGATTCTTGTCCTACATCAGGATTAGCTCCTGCACCAAGACCTTTTGTTACTTTCTCGCCAATTTGAATTTTATTATCTGCTAAGGAAGATTTAAGCGCTTGTCTATCAGTATTGAAAGCATAAAATTCAACACCCTTAATACCGGCACTAATCATTCTGTTTACAGCATTATTTCCGCCACCGCCGACGCCAACAACTTTAATCTTGGCAAAATCATCATGATCCATATCAAATTCCAACATATATATCCTCCTCATATGATAAAATACTTATAGTCTATTTTTAATTACTCTATGCATTAATCTTATTTTATAGAAAATAAGTCAAATAGTCAACAATAAAGTAATAAATTGAAAATAATAATGCTTTCAAGTATTTTTATCAATTATCTTATTAATATTATTTTTTAATTTTTATTATTAATTACCTTTTGTTTGACATCATTATTTATAACTACAGATGTATCTTTAGAAGTATTATTATCGAAAATATCCTCTTCCTTAGTATCTTTTTCAACAACAATTGGATTTTCAGATTTTTCCATTTCAATAAGGCTTACATTTTTACCTGTATTTTTGATATCTTCCAGTATTAATTTTAACATATTAAGCTTATAATCAATATTGTTATAAGACCCAAATTCAACTTTAATTCCATCTACTGTGACAAAAGTTGAGATTGAATCTAAAAGTGATACTGATTTTATATTACCTTCTAAATTAAACTTGCTATCTCTTAATTTTTCTAAAAGCATTACCTTCTCTTGAGAATCTTTATCTCTTAAAATATAATCCCCAACTTTTAAATTTTCAATATCTAGTCCATAAATATCCATTAGATTTGAATTTTTATCTTTAGTTGTGTCAATAATTCTAAAATCACTATCAATTAAATTATAATCTTTTTTTTGAATCTGATAATAGGGTTTTCTTTCTACTATATTTATATTTACCTTACCACCAAGATTAAAGGTCAGCTTAACATCCTTAACATAAGGAATAGATTTAATTGAATTTATTCTATCCTTTTTAGAAATGTTATAGAATTTATCTGCTGGTCCGAGTTTCGCCTTTCTCAAAACCTCTTCTCTTTTTACCTTTTCAATACCAGAAATATTTATATCTTTTACTTTAAATAAGCTGGAATGTCTTATAGCAAACAAAATTAAAAAAATAATTGTAAAAAAAATAAAAAATCTTGTGAAAATTCTAAAAATCCTCCTAAATTTTCTATTCTTTTTTCTTTTAATTTTCTTTAATTTTCCCATAACACCACTCGATTTATTTAAATTTTATAATTTCCCTTACAATTTCAGAAACGGCATCAGGATTACCCATTTTTTTAGAATTCTCAGCCATTTTTTTTCTTAAATCATCATTATTTAAAATTTCTTCTATATTATCATATAAAAGCTTTCCTGTTAACTTATCTTCAGTAATTATTTGACTGGCATTTATATCTTTATAAGAATTTGCATTAAATACTTGGTGATTTCCAGCAGTATATGACTTTGGTATTAAAATTGAAGCAAGTCCTACCGCAGAAATTTCAGCCAAAGTCATTGCCGATGAAGATGCAATAACAAGATCTGCAGCCATTAAATATTTAGGCACTTCAAAAGAGTAATCAAATATTTTTACATTTTCAGGAATTTCTAAATCTTTCATAAATCCCTCATAATGCTCTCTTCCAGTAACATGAACAAGTTTGAAGTCTATATTATAATCTCCTTTTATAATTTCTTTTATAGCATCGTTAGTTGATTCTTGTCCTCCACTACCGCCAAAAGAAAATACCAATTTATCTTCTGCCTTCAATCCGAGTTCTTGTCTTTTTTTATTCCTATCTAAGTGTGAAAAATCATTTCTTATAGGATTGCCAGTAAAAATAACATTTGAATTTTTAAAATATTTTTTAGCTTCTTTAAAATTTAAAAATACTAAGTCAGCCTTTCTAGATAAAAATCTATTTGTCTTTCCAGGATAGGCATTTTGTTCCTGAATCATTGTTTTTATTCCCTTTTGTTGGGCTTTTAATACAATTGGGCAACAAACATAGCCACCTGTTCCTATAACAAAATCAGGTTTAAAATCATTAATAATTTTTGTAGACTCACTTAGTCCTCTCATTAAATTAACCATAGTTATAAAAGTTTCTTTATTAATTTTTTTGCGAGGTAAACCTGAAATATGAATAGGTCTAAAATCATATCCCTTTTTTCCCACAAGCTCTTCTTCTAAAGAATCTTTTTTTCCAACATATATAATTTCTGCATCTTTATCTTGTTTTGTTAATTCATCACAAATGGCAAGTGCCGGATAAATATGACCTCCTGTACCGCCACCACTTAAAATATATTTCATCAATTACCATCCTTTGATATTTTTAGCAATAATCCTACGGCTACCATACTCATAACAAGGGCAGTTCCTCCATAGGAAATAAAGGGTAAAGTTATACCTGTTACTGGCAATATTTTACAGGTTACACCTATATTAAAAAATGCCTGTATTCCTATGTAAGTTGTTATACCTATGGCGGTAAATTTATAAAATAAGTCATCCGTTTGAGTAGCTATTTTAAAACCCCTATATATTAATATCAAGTAAAGAATAATTAAAACTAAGGCTCCTACAAATCCGAACTCCTCACATATTACCGAAAAAATAAAATCAGTATGGGCTTCTGGAAGATTTGCATATTTTTGTTTAGATTGAAAAAAACCACTTCCTGTATATCCTCCAAGAGCGATAGCATAAAGAGATTGAGTTATCTGATACAACTCATCACTGACATCGCCTTGATCAGAAGCAATTAAGCCCATAATTCTTTCTCGCCTATACTTGGAACCTGGACCCATAAGAATTAAAACAACAAGTCCTAGCCCCATTAAAAGCATGATTAAAAATTCCTTTTTAGTCATTCCTGCTGAGGTAAACATAGCAAAAAGGGCAAGTCCAATAACAATAGCAGTAGAAAAGTCCTTAATCATAATAGGAACAATGGAAAATCCCATGATCACAAGAATAGTTACAAATATAGAATCTTCCTTTATTTTATTAAAATTATTTGCTAGATACTTAGCTAAGAATAGAATTGAAGAAACTTTCAAAATATCTGATGGTTGAAAGGCAAAAATCTCTCTTCCTGCAATTTCAATTTTCAACCACCTTACTTGTCCATTTACTAATTTACCCATAGGAGTCCATAACATAAAAATCAATATTATACTTAAAAGAAAAACCCAATTAATATTTTTTTTAATAAAGTTTTTATTGACCTTTATGATAAATAAAACTGAAAAAATTCCTAATACCATCCAAACCAATTGCCTTATCAGATAGTAAAATCTATTAACATCATATTTAATTGTTGTTGGAAAAGATGCAGATGCTACTGAAACTAATCCAAAAATTAATAATGCCATTACATCAAATAAAAGAATTAAATCAACTTCTTTTATTTGACTTTTTATTTTCAATTTCAAGATTAAAGCTCCTTAACAATTTTTTTGAAATGCTTTCCTCTCTCTTCATAAGAGCTATACATATCCCAAGATGCACAGGCTGGAGATAAAAGTATTGAATCTCCTTTTTTAGCTAAGGATACACCAAGTTTTACGGCTGCTGGTAAATCTTTTACTATAAAAACTTCAATACCATAATTTTTAGCTTCTTTTGCCATCTTTGGTCCTGTTTGCCCAAACACAATTAAACTTCTAAGATTTGGGGCAATATTTTCCATAAGGCTATTGAAATCACTACCCTTATCATAACCACCGCCGATAAGTATTGTCTTATTTGTCATAGCCTTAACTGCAACAAGTGTTGAATCAGGGTTTGTACCTTTAGAATCATTGTAAAAACTTACACCATTTACTTTTTTTACAAATTCTATCCTGTGTTCAACTCCTGAAAATATTTCTATACTTTGCTTAATTATATCATTACTAACATTGAAAATCTTAGCTATTATGATAGCTCCCATAACATTTTTAACGTTGTGAATACCAGGAATTTTTATGTCTTTGATGTCAATAATCTCTTCCCTAATATCCCCATCTTTAAAAATAATCTTTCCATCATCTAAAAAGCATCCTCGTACATCTTTTTTTTCTGTTGAAAAATAATAAATATTTGATTTTAAATCCTTTAAATCTTCTCTTGACCTATCATCATAATTAATTATAGAAAAATCATCTTTGTCTTGATTTGCAAAAATCTTATATTTTGCATTTCTGTAATTATCTTCTGTTTTATGCCAATCCAAATGGTCTTTTGTTACATAAGTAAGTAATGCAACTTTTGGTTTAAATTCATGAGTGTCTTCAAGCTGAAAAGATGAAGCTTCTATTACTATAAAATCATTATTTTTTGCCTCTAAGGCAATTTCAGATATACCTCTTCCAATATTTCCCACTACATATGTTTTGTTTACTTGTCTTAAAATTTGTCCTACAAGTGTTGTGGTTGTTGTCTTGCCATTAGTGCCAGTTATTGCAATTAGATTTTTACAGGAACTTATCTTATATGCAAATTCCAAATCACTTATAATTTTTATGCCTAAATTTCTTGCCTTTTCTAAAAGAGGATGGTCTGGATATATCCCAGGACTCTTGATAATAATATCTATATTTTCTAAATCTCCATCTTTTAGCATTACAAAATCTTCTTCTATATCTTCTAAATTTAAATCTTTATTTTCATCATAGCAATAGACCTTACAGGGCATTTGATTTAGAGCTTTTAAACAAGCCCTACCTGTAATTCCTAAACCCATAACTAATATTTTTTTATCTTTAAACATATGTCACCCTAAAATTATAAAATACGCAATGATACAAAAAATTAATTGTACCAAATAAAAAGCTAAAACTACCTTTTGTTCCTTCCAGCCCTTTTGTTCAAAATGATGATGTAAAGGACTCATTAAAAATACTCTCTTGCCTCTTGTTTTAAAGCTTACTACTTGAATAATTACAGAAAGAGTTTCTATAAAATAAACTCCTCCTGCCAAGGGAAGTGCCAGTGGTAAATTTAATAGGACAGCTATTGCTGAAACAGCACCACCTAAAGCAAGTGAACCTGTATCCCCCATAAATACTTTTGCAGGATATTTATTATAAATTAAAAATCCTAATAAAGCTCCCAAAAGGCAAATGCAGAATAATAATATTTCCATCCTTTGTAATTTATAGGCACAGATTGCAAAAAATCCCAAACAGATTATAGTAACTCCGCTAGAAAGTCCATCAAGACCATCAGTCAGATTTACAGAATTAACTGTACCCACAACAACAAAAATTATAAAAGGAATATAAAAAATTCCAAAAGAGCAAAATTGATTAATAAATGGTATAAAAACCATAGTATGCAAATTTTTTGAATTATATTGGTAGACTAAAAGAATAAGAGCCACTAAAATTTGTAAGAGTAATTTTTGTATGGCTGTTAGTCCTAAATTTCTCTTTTTTACAACTTTTATATAGTCATCAATAAATCCAACTCCAGCAAAAGCAAAAGTTGCAAACAAAAGCATGAATACAGAAAGTTTAAAATTTGTAAATATTAAAGTTGTTATAAGAATAGTTATAAGGAATATAAGCCCACCCATAGTTGGTGTCCCACTCTTTTTCAGATGAGATTTTGGTCCATCTTCCCTAATACTTTGCCCAGCCTTTAATCTCCTCAAAATTGGTATAAATATTCTACCCATAATTAAGGCAATAATAAAATTAACTAATAATACTACGATAACTTTCATCTTAATCTCCATGATTTATATTTTTTTTGCTTTTTTTATTTTTATCTTTACTTTTGCTATTTTCTGAATTTTTATTCTCATAAGAATTTCCCTTGGTTCTCAAGATATTTTTTTCTTTATTTGAATTATTTTCATCGTCTTTAGCTGATGAATCGCCTAAGTCTTCTAGGACAATTTCAACAAGCTCATCTTTGTCTAATTTTTCACCCTTTGCCGGACTTTGTGAAATAAAGTATCCGTCGCCTTTGATATTATACTCTAATTTCAATTTATTTAAAATACTTTCAATTTCTCTTTTACTCTTTCCAGACAAATCCGGCATAGTAATTTTTTCTTGGTTATTATTTTCAATAGCCAAATCTACTATACTACCATAAGGAACATCTACATCTTGAGAGGGATTTTGACCAACTATAACCGCAGTATCTTTTATATCATTAATATTGGTATTAAACCTCAAACCTTTTTCAATTAAACATTTGCCGCCATCTTCTATAAGTTTACCTGTCACATCTGGAATACTAACAAGTTCCTTTTTATCATCTTTAACTTCTTCAGTCTTTGGAACTTTTAAATAATTTAATATTCTATCCATTATTTGACCACCAACTGGAGCTGCAACTGTTGAACCTAAAATTTCACCCTTGGGATTTTTCACAATAACAAGAACGGTAATTCTTGGGTCTTGAATAGGGGCTACACCAATAAATGAAGCAATGTAAGCATCTTCATAACCTGTTCCATCTTTTTTTACAATTTCCGCAGTTCCTGTTTTTCCACCAATTCTATATCCAGGAACTTGTGCTCTTTTACCTGTACCATTTTTTACAACTCTTTCCATAAGAATTCTCATAGTATCAGATGTTTCTTTTGAAATTACCCTTCTTAATACTGACTTATCTTTCTTCTCTATTACATTATCATTTTCATCTACAACCTCTTTGACAATTCTAGGCCTGTTTAAATACCCACCATTACTTATAGCAGAAACTGCATTTATTAGTTGAATAGGAGTTACGGCAATTCCATGACCGTAAGACATAGTGGCAAGTCTAACATCACTTATTGAATCAGGACTAGATGGTATTAAACCTGAAGCTTCTCCATTTAATTCAATACCCGTTCTTTGTCCAAAACCATAAGCCTTTATATACCTTAAAAAATTTACCCTACCAAGTTCTAAACCTATCCTAACAAAAGATACGTTGCATGATTGTTCCAAGGCTTGTGCCATTGTTTTTGGACCTCTCTGGTGAGAAGTACACTTTAAAATAGCTCCATCAATATTAACCTGACCAGTACACACATAAGTTTTATCTGGACTTGTTGTATTCTGTTCAAGAGCTGATGAAGCGGTTATTAATTTGAAGGTAGATCCTGGTTCATATTGGTCATTAACATTGAAATTTCTCCAGTTATCATACCAAATATTTGTCTTTTCCTCATCAGTATAAGATTTCCAATTTTTTTCTTGATCTTGGTTTATAGGCTCTTTAGGATTATTTAAATTATAATCAGCCTTAGATGCCATTGCTAAAATTTCTCCACTTTTAGTATCTTGAACTATAACATCAACTTGGTCGGCCTCATTTTTTTTCAGAGCATCTTGAGCAGCAGATTCAACGAACTGTTCAATATTTGAATCAAGTGTCAAAACAACCGAATAACCTTCCTTAGGCGCAAAAGTTTCTTCTTCTGTCAAGGGAATAATATTATGAGCGTTGTCTTTTTGAGAAACATTTTTTCCTGGAATTCCTGTTAATTCTTCATCAAAAGATGCCTCTATACCATATTGTCCCAAATTTTCATCATTAGTAAAACCTATAACATATGAAGCAAGATTATTAAAAGGATAAAATCTTCTTATTACATCATCAACTGACATGGCTTGAAGATTGTCTTTTTTTTCTTTACTTAAAGTGGATCTTTTGTCCCTTAATTTCATAGCCATAGTCCTGTCAATATTAGAAACAAGACGTACAACCTTTGAACCCTTCATTTTTTCAAGAACTTCTTCTTGGTCAACTTGGCAAATTTCAGAAATTATTTTGGAATCTTCTAACAATATTTTATTTTTTCTTTTCTTATAATCGCTTACAGATTCATTTTTTACTCGTTCGAGATATGACATATTATAAAAGACATTAGCCTTGGAAATATTTATAGCTAATTCCTTCATATTCCTATCATAAATAATTCCCCTATTAGAGCTAATAACTTCTGATTTTGTTATCTGATTTAAGGCATCAATTGTTAATTTTTCAGATTCAACAACTTGTATATATAAAAGCCTAAAAATTATTACAATAAATAAAATAGCTAGAATAAGAAAAAATATAAGAGCTGAATTGTTTACTCTCTGCCTTTTTTTAAGGAAAATATTTTTATCTTTTCTAGCCTTATTTTTTAAAATTCTCAATTTATCCCCCTACTCATTTTGGAAAGATCTAAGAACAGACACTATGGGACTTAGGAACACGTTATAATTAACATCTCCTTGTGGTTTTTTTGTTTTTGTATCAATATAAACTATTTGCCAATCGTCAGGATATACCATACCTAACTTATACATAGCAATATCGGCTACCTCAATTTGTGATTTAATGCCCTTTAAATCTCCTGAAAGAGTCATTTTTGTTTTCTTAAGTTCATTTATCTCATGTTTAGTACTCAAAATTTGCCTGTCAAGCCCAGCTATTTGCGAATACATAAAAGTACTTGCAGTAATCACCATAGCTACAATAATCATAGTAAACAAAAGCGGTTTATTTCTAAAAATACCATGACTCATTTTTATATTATAATTTCTTTTTAATTTTTTTGTATTAGCAATTATTTTCTTTGTCATGACTTACCTCTAACTTCTCAGCTACTCTAAGCTTTGCACTATGACTTCTGTTGTTATTTTTAATTTCCTCTTTAGTCGGCACTATAGGCTTTCTTGTAATTATTTCTATCTCTCTTTTTTTATCACAAGTACATATGATTTGCTCAGGTGGGCAGACACAATCACTATAAAGGTATCTAAAGGCATTTTTTACAATTCTATCTTCAAGAGAATGAAAGGAAATAATAGCAAGTCTGCCACCTGGATTCAATCTTTCGACAAACTTATATATAGATTTTTTTAAAACATTAAGTTCGTCATTTACCTCAATTCTTAGAGCTTGAAAGGTCCTTTTTGCTGGATGTGGACCATCTCTTCTAGCTCCTTTAGGTACTGCCTTTTTTATAACTTCAACTAAATCAAATGTAGTGTTAATTTTCTTAATTTTTCTTTCCTGAACAATAAATTCAGCAATTCTTTTAGCCCAATTCTCTTCTCCATATTCCTTAATAATCCTATAAAGTTCATCTTTAGAATACTCATTAACTATAGTTTTTGCCGTTAGGGGTAAAGTTTTATCCATTCTCATATCAAGTTCACTATCAAACCTATATGAAAATCCCCTTTCTCCTTTATCAAATTGGTAGGATGAAACTCCAAGGTCCAAAAGAATACCATCAACTTTTTTTATATGTAAACAATCTAAAATTTCTTCAAAATTCTTATAATTTGTGTTGAAAAGTTTTACATTTTCATATTCACTAAGAACTTCATGTGATTTTTTTATAGCATCCTTATCTTGGTCTATACCGATTAACAAACCACTGTTATTTAAAATTTTTGCAATGCCTTTGCTGTGACCTGCTCCTCCGATAGTTGCATCCATGTAAATTTTATTTTCTCTTATATTTAAATTTTCTAAAACCTCATTATAGAGAACACTTACATGTTTAAATTCCATTATATCCCCAGCTCTGACATCTTTTCAGCTAATTCTTCATAAGTTAGACCTTCTTCAGAATTATATTTTTCCCAATTTTCTTGTGACCAAATTTCAGCCCTATTTGAAAGCCCTACAATCACAGATGAATCTTTTATATTTGCATAATCTCTTAAATTTTGTGGTATCAAAACCCTGCCTTGCTTGTCAATTGCGCAATCGCAGGCACCAGAGAAAAATGTTCTCACAAAAGAACGAACAGCCTTATTTGTCATAGGAAGTTCTTTTAGTTTATTTTCTATTTTTTCCCATTCACTATTGGGATAAAGAAATAAACATTCATCAAGACCCTTAGTCATAACAAATTCATTTAAGTCCTCTCTAAATTTTGATGGAATTGTAACTCGTCCCTTGGGATCTAGGCTGTGATAATATTCACCAATCAACATAATTTTTCACCACTTTATTCCATTTTGAACCATTCTTCTCCACTTGCCTTTATTTTACTACAAATAATTACCACTTGCCATTAAATTTATATGTTTTTTAAAATTAGGACTATAGTCCCCAACTTAAACCTACCAATCTCAGAAAAATTTTTATCTATAAACCTTAAAAATTTTTATAAAAAAACCAAACTCATAAAATGAGTTTGGTAAATAAATTTATATTAAGTTATTTATTATATTTTTAGTTTCTATTACCTACAAAATAAAAATCGCTTCCCTGACCTAATTTAGAATTAACTCCATAAGGAAATTTGTGCATATTCAAAATTGTCTTAACAATATAAAGACCTAGACCTGTACCAACACTTGGTCTTGTGTGATTATTTGAAACCCTATAAAATCTATCCCAAATATCTTTTATATCTTTTTCACTTATTCCTATACCATGGTCAATACAGTGGAATTCTACTCCCTTATCAGATTCAATAATTTTTAAAATTATTTCCTTATCATCTTTAGAGTAATTTATGGCGTTATTTATAAAATTATAAATAACTTGCTCAATCTTTTTCTTATCTGCTACTATTTTTGTATTTCCATGAGTATATATTTGGAAATTGATAGGAAAGCCCTTAAAATATTTAAATCTTTCTGCAACTTTTTCCACAACTTCAGCTAAGTCAAAATCTTGCTTTTTTATATCTTCAAGCTCTGACTCAACTTTTGAAAGGTCTAATAAGTCATTAACAAGGTTTGTTAAATTGTCAGCTTCAGAAATAATTGTATTTAAATGTTCGTTTCTCATTTTTTCATTATTTCCTGAAATATCTCTTATCATTTCACCATATGATTTTATTACAGTCAATGGAGTTTTTAAATCATGGCTTACATTAGCTATTAAATCTTTTCTAACCTCTATAGTTTTTGTCAGCTCATCTTTTGCATAATTTAATGTTTTTGAAAGATTATCAATTTCTGTGTATTCACCTTTTTTGAAATAAACATTGTAATCTCCATCAGCAAGAGCCTTAGCTGTATTTGACATTCTTACCAAGGGTTGAGAAAGTCTTCTTGATAGAAAATAAGCTAAAAACATACCGGAAAATAAGGATAAAATTGTTACCATAAGTAGTATCCTCTTTGTAACATCAACTGTTACATCCACAGGTTTTAGAACGGTATCAATAATTACATAATACTTTTTTCCACCATTTTCTCCCAAATATCCTGAATAAATAATTCTTGGTTCTGAGTCCTTTTCAAATCTCATGGTAGTAACTTTATACTTCAAATTTTCTCTTTCTAAAGTACCAAAAAATCTATCAAAAGTGTTCCTTGACATATAGGATTTTGAACTTTCTATCAATTGAAACCAAGTTACAGGATATATAATTGCACCATCTTCATCAAGTACAGATATTGTCAAACCTTTGGAATTTGTAAAATTTATTAAAGTGTCTTGAAAATTATCACTGTTATATTCATTTCTTAAAGTATTTCCAACTTTTGTAACTTCATGTATTTTTAGAGTTTCATATACATAAGAAAAAAGCACAGTTTGTAAAAGCCATAAAGTTATAAGAATAATTATTGAAAATAAGGAAAAATAAGTCCATAGTTTAAAGAGAATACTATTTTTATCAATTTTTATTTTTTTTATTTCTTTAATATTTTCATTCTCTTGTATCAAACTTATATCCTACTCCTCTTACTGTTACAATAAATTTTCTGTAATCCTTTATTGAATTTCTAAGCATTTTTATATGAGTATCAACAGTTCTATCATCACCAAAAAAATCATAACCCCAAACTTTATTTAATAAAGTTTCTCTTGAAAGGGCTATATTTTCATTTTTAACAAGAAAAACCAAAAGGTCATATTCCTTAGGTGTCAAATCTATTTTTTCACCGTCTACAAAAACAACCCTACCACCTAAATCAATTTTTAGACCTTGAAAAATCAAATTATCGTTGTTGGTAGTTTTGTTATTTCTATTTACTATGACATTTAATCTTGCCATAAGTTCTTTTGGCGAAAATGGCTTAGTTACATAATCATCAATTCCTATTTCAAAACCAAATAACTTATCATATTCTTCCCCTCTAGCAGATAACATAAGAACAGGAATATCTTTTATTTTCTTTATTTCTTTATAAGAGGAAAATCCATCAAGTCTTGGCATCATAATATCCATAACTATTACATCAAAATCATTTTCTTTGACTTTTTCAATAGCATCAATTCCGTCCACAGCCTCAACAACTTCATGTCCCTCAAATTCAGCATAGGTTTTTATCACTTCTCTAATTTTCTTTTCATCATCAACAACTAATATTCTAAACATATAATCACCTTTTTTAATTAAATAATAATATTGTGTTTATTATATGAAATAATAGTAAAAAGATAAAGGAAATCAAAAAGTATCTTCTAATAGATAGACTATCAATATCCTAAATCGTTGTAGACATTAAAGGAATAACTATTTGTAAAAGCTTCTTGTTCTAACTCATTATTTCTTAATTTTTCCCTAAATTCATCATCATTTAATCTGTTTTCAGATTGAAATTCGTAATAAGTTAGAACTGGTCCCCTGCCCATGTAGAGCTTTCCATTCAAGGCATAAACTACATACATATCATTTGAATATCCAAGACCAACTTCTTGAAAATCTCCTTCTTTTAATCCCCAAGTGTTTGCTGGTACCTGCATAATATCGGCAACAACAGCCATATCCCTTTGGGAAGAATCTTCAAGTTCCCAGAAAGCTTTAGCATTTGGATCTACAAAAGATATAAATATATTTTCCATTTCTCCTCCAATAGAAGTCAATCTATCGTTAGCTTCCTTGGATAAAGTAGAATTTTCAAGTTCACTAACTGAACACTCAATTAGAAATTTATTCAAATCTATAAAATTGTCAAATGCCTTTAATTGTTCCTCATCAAGTAAGTTTCTATCAGTTAAATTTTCTTTAGTGAAGTTTAAAAGATAATCAAGTCTTTCGTAAAGCTTGATATTTGGCTCAACAAAATTACAGATTTCAACATCATAACCTCCACCCATTTCAGCAGAAACAACTTCTGAATAAAGAATGGTATCATGCTTTAAAGCTGCCCAAAGTCCCAAGGCTGAACTTAAATTTTTCTTATTCCAATTTTCATTTTGCATAAATTTTGGACTTTTATTGCCATATGTGTTAGAAAATTCCTTCATTAAGGAGAAATAACCCCTATACAAATTTTTATTATAAAAATTTTCCGGCAAGTTTTCTACTTCGTCTCTTAAATTTTGGAAAATCTTAGGATATTTATCCCATTTTTTAATATCTTCATCCTCTTCTACAAGTTTTTGAGCTGTTTGGTTTCCAATAAGAGCCATGATTTCAATACCCTTATAAATTGGTTTTTGTGAGGGCCCATTACCACCAACATCTACAAGTTTTTGTGCCCATTTGTTATCAATTGGTGCTTTTTGCGGAATTATAGCAAAATAATTCCCCTTAAATCCTGCTATCTCTAACTTATCCTTATCTAAATCTTCACCAATTTTTTCTAAAACTTTCTTATCATTTAATTTGTTAATATCACTGGTCTTATCAAAATATTTCTTATAATATATTGCCATTTTAACTGGAGATGCTTTTTCAGATTCTTCAACTAAAAAATCCAAGGTACCTACAACATCAAGATAAATTTTTGATAATTCTTCATCTTTTAAAATATTTTTAGTAGCAAGCAAAGAACCAATTATATTTCCATAATTTAGCTGATTTTCATCTTTAATATAGAATTTATTTTGTGAATATAACATATTAAGTTGAAAATATTTTTTTAAATTTTCACTCTTAGTGTAATGACCACGAACTTTAAATTGAGAATAATCAAAATCTTCTCTACTGATATTTGAAACTAAAGATTTTTCACTTCTAATATTTTTGTATTCATCAGATGCTAAATTAAAAATTTCTTCGTCTACCCTTAAATTATTATCTGACTTTATTAAATTATCACCTATTATAAATTCGCCCGTTTCAAAAAGTATAAGATTTTTCTTAGCTGCTTCTTTGACTGTATCATCTTTAGCTTCCGTATAATCTTTTATTGCATACTCAAGCATTTTTGAATTAAAGTTTTTCAACATTGGTAAAAACTTATCCTCTTCAATTTTTCTCAAAGTGTTGTCATAAAAAACATGATAAAGATGAACCATAGAATCAGTAGTTACAAAATTTGACATACTTAAATATTCGTTATATTCGTAAGTTTGAAAAGGCTCTTCACTGCCATAGGAATTATCAACATAAAATCCATCTTTTATAATATGTTCTTTAACCTTATCTGGAATTGTAATTTCATCATAATAGGCTTGCAAATTTGTAATGTTAGATAAATCTTCTTTTACATCAATATTCGTATAGTTTACCTTAACATCTCTATGAATTTCGTCCACATCCTTGATTGTATTTTTCAAGGGTGATTCTTCCATGTTTTCTTCTGCTATTTGACTTTCACCTGCAGCTGAATTTTTTTGCATTTGCTTATTATTTTTAGAACATCCACTAAAAATCAAAACAATAAAAAGAAAACTAACTAATAACTTTTTCATATATTTTCCACCTTCCTTTATCCTTAACAAGGATATTCCCATTTTTAAACTTTATATCTTCATATTTTTCCAAATTATAAGTATAAATTCTTTTAAAAGAAAATTTATCATATATGTAAACTTCTACATTTTTACTATTTCTAGTCTTTAAGATAGCATAAATTTTTGAAATATTTTCTTTTTTTACCATGTAATCTAATAAGGGTTTACTGAGCCTTGATGAGCGATATTTAGGGACGAATTTATCTGTAAAATTATAAATAAATATCCTCTTTGCCATAACTCTGTGATGAGGAGATTTCTTGTAGACACCAAAAATAATCTCTTGGGTCTTTTCCTTATCCATTTGACAAATATCAACTTTAAAAATATTAAATTTATTTTTGCCCTTTAATTTTATCTTGAAGCCAGCCGCTGGAACTGATATTGTATTGGCATAATTAGAAAATCTTGGTCCAAGACATATAACTTCATCTTCCATATTATTATTTCTAATAAAACCCTTGTCCTTATATTTTGGAACTTCCTTTGCATTGAAGAAAAAAATTATTAAAATTAAAAAAATAAAAAATAACCTTTTCATAACTCCATCATATCATTTTTAGATATTTCTTACAAACACAAATATTTTTTAATCTTTCTGATTTTTCACAAGAAAAAAGCTGCCTTAAGCAGCTTAAAAATTTATTTATTTAATTTTTCGTTTAAAAGTTTATTTACAATCTGAGGATTGGCTTTTCCATGTGATTCTTTCATGACTTGACCTACCAAAAATCCTAAAGCTCTATTCTTTCCATTCTTAAAATCTTCTATGGATTGAGGGTTTGAGGATAAGACCTTATCAACAATTTTTTCAATTTCACTTGAATCAGAAATTTGAACCAAACCTAAATCTTCAATAATTTCGTTGCACTTCTTACCAGTTTCAAACATCTCTCTTAAAACTTTTTTACCTGCATTATTATTAATTTTATTTGATTTTATAGCCTTCAACAGTTCAATAAATTCCTTGTCTTCAAAAGGCAATTCAAATTTTTCGTTATTTTCAATATCAATTCTTCTTAAAATTTCAGTCAAAGTCCAGTTCGAAAGCATATTATAATCATAAAATTCCTTGGCGATTTTTTCAAAAAATTCAGATAATTCTTTTGATGATGTTAAGATATTTGAATCATATTCATTGAGATTATATTCTTTTTTAAATCTTTCCTTTTTAGCATCAGGAAGTTCCGGCATACGGGATAAAATTTCTTTTATATCATCATCACTTATAACAACTGGTGGCAAATCTCCTTCGGGAGCAAACCTATAATCAGAAACTGTATATTTTACCCTCATCAATATTGTTTCATTTTTTGCATCATCCCAACGCCTTGTTGTTCTGATCTCGTCAATATTTTCTTCAAGAATTTTTTTGTGTCTTTGAACTTCAAAATCTATTGCCTTTTCAACACCTCTAAAAGAGTTGATGTTTTTTACTTCTGTAACAGCAGTTTTTTTACCGCTTTCTTTATCCTTTATATTGACATTAACATCACATCTCAAGGAACCTTCTTCCATCTTGCAATCAGAAATTCCTAAAAATGTTAGAGTATTTTTTAATTTTTCTAGAAATGCTCTAGCTTCTTGTCCTGAAGACATATCTGGCTTTGTTACAATTTCAATAAGAGGAACTCCACACCTGTTATAGTCCATTAAAGTTTCTCCCTCTTCTGTGTGCAAACTCTTACCAGTATCTTCTTCCATTTGTATTCTAAAGATTCCTATTTTTTTCTTTTGATCCCCAACTTCAATTTCAAGGTATCCATTTTCACATATGGGTTTGTCATTTTGTGTAATTTGAAATCCCTTTGTTAGATCCGGATAAAAATAATTTTTTCTATCAAATTTAGATTTATTATTAATCTTACAATTCAAAGCATTTGCCGCCATTACAGCATAATTTAAAACATTTCTATTTAAAACAGGCATTGCTCCAGGAAGTGCTAAACATACGGGGCATACTCTTGTGTTGGGTTCCCCGCCAAAGGAATTTTCACAGCTACAAAATGCCTTAGTTTTAGTAGATAATTCAACGTGTATTTCTAAACCTACTATTGTTTCATAACTCATAATAAACTCCTTTCAAATCCAAAAGCTGCATTCAATAATTCTCTATCTTTAAATCTTTTTGCTGTAAATTCTATACCTACTGAAAGCCCCTTTTCATTTTTTGGCATAGGTATAGAAATTGAAGGAGAACCTACCATATTTGCAGGAATTGTAAATAAATCTCCTTGATAAATCTCAACAGGTGACATATTGTTGTCAATTTTAAAAGGATGGATGGGATATGTTGGACAGATCATAATATCATAATCTTTAAACATTTTTTCCATATCTCTTTTTATAAGTCCACGAACTCTTAGAGCCTTATAATAAAATTCGTCAGCTAAATCCAAAGATAAAATATGAGTTCCGATCATAATTCTCCTTTTAACTTCCTCTCCGAATCCCTCTGCTCTTGATTTCCTATACATTTCTTCAATATTTGAAAAATCATCAGCCCTATGACCATAGATTACTGAATCAAACCTTGCCATATTTGATGCGATTTCTCCATTAACTAAAATATGATATGTTTCTATCACATATTTTAAAGATTCAATAGGATATTCTTCAACTATTGCACCATTTTTAAGTAAAATATCAATGGCTTTGTCAAATTCAGCCTTTACATCTTTATCTAAATCCATATCCATGTATATAGATGGTATAGCAACCTTTAATCCCTTTAAATTATCAATTACATTTTCGTAAGAAAATTCTTCTTTAAGAGATGGATTTCCAACAGATGTCGCATCTTTTTCATCTCTTCCTTCTAACATTTGTAAAAGCATAGCAGTATCGCTGACATTTTTACCAATAACACCAACTTGGTCAAAGGTATTTGCCATTGAAGAAACTCCATATCTTGAAATTGTACCATAAGTTGGTTTCATTCCGACTAATCCACAAAAAGATGAAGGTTCTCTAACACTTCCCCCTGTATCAGTACCAAGAGAAATAGCTGCCATTTTTCCAGCAACAGAAGCAGCAGATCCACCTGAAGAACCTCCTGATACTAAAGAAGTATCCAAAGGATTTTTTGTAACTCCAAAATAAGAAGTTTTTGTGCTGGCTCCCATAGCAAACTCATCAAGATTTACCTTTCCTAAAATAATTCCGTTATTTTCCTTTATTTTTTTTACAACTTCTGCATCATAAGGGCTAACATAATTTTCAAGCATTTTTGATGCACAAGTCATCCTTAAACCCTTAACTGCAATATTATCTTTAATTGAAATTGGAATCCCAGCCAAAGATGTCAATTCATCCCTATTTTTAAATTTTTCGTCTATTTCTTTTGCTTGTTTTAAGGCTTCTTCTTCGTTAAGGCTGATATAAGCATTGATTTTGGAATCTTTTTCTTTTATTTCTTTAAAATATTCTTTTGTTACTTCTACAACGCTAAAATCTCTATTTCTATAGCCGTTTGCTAAATCCTTAACTGTTAAATCAACAATTCTCATATAAAATCACTCCACAAACTTTAACAACTTAAAATAGCCGTATTTTTCTGAGGCTGTATTTGCAGTTGCCTCTTCCTTTGACATTGACTTCTTAATTTCATCATTTCTCAAATTATTTTCTGTGCCATTAACTTGAAAAACTTCATCCAAACCTTCGGTATCAATATTCTTAATTTTTTCTACCAATTCCATGTTTTCTTTAAAATTTTTTTCAAAGCCTTTTAATTCTTCTTCAGTAAAAGCAATTTGTGCAATATCAGCAATATGCTTTATTTCATCTCTAGTCATGTCCACCTCCAAGAATTTTATTCAATTCTTCTTCATTTAAAATTTCTACAGATAATTCCCTAGCTTTATCATATTTAGAACCAGGATTTTCACCTACAATTAAAAAGTCCGTATTTTTTGAAACGCTTGAGCTAACCTTGGCTCCGTTATTAATAAGTTCTTCTTCTAATTCTTTTCTCTTACGAGATAGGCTTCCTGTTATAACAACAGTTTTACCTTCAAATTTTAAATCTTTATTTAAATTTTCTTCATAAACTACCTTAATTCCATAGGAAAATAGTTTTTGTAGACCGTCTTTTATATGGTCATCTGCAAAGAAATTAATAATTTCTTTTGCAGTTATAGGACCTATATCTCCAACTTCTATCAAATCATCAAAACTTGCCTTGGAAAATGCCATGAAATTTTTATAATGCTTAGCCAAATCCCTTGCAGTTTTAATTCCCACATTAGCTATACCTATGGCATAAATAAAGTTTGAAAGAAAAGGATTTTTTGAATTTTCTATAGCTTCTAACAAATTCTTAGTCTTCTTTTCTTTAAATCCCTCAAGCTTTATTATATCATCATATTTTAAATTATAAATATCTGGAATTTCTTTTAAGCCTAATTCGTCCATAAATTTCTCTATAGTTTTTTCACTAAAACCGTTAATGTTCATAGCATCTCTTGATGCAAAATGAACAAGTCTTGATACCAACTGTGGTCTACAAGATAAAGTATTTGGACAAAAGATGTGAACACCATCTTGAAATAAATGAGCACCACAAGCTGGACAAACTTCTGGTCTTTTAATAGCAAAAGTTTTTTCATCACTTGGCAAAACCCCTAAAATTTCAGGAATAACATCATTTGACCTTCTTATTAAAATATTAGAATTAAGCCTTAATTTTTTTCTGTTTATATCATCAAAATTATTTAATGTTGCTCTTTTTATTGTAACTCCATCAATCTCTACAGGTTCTATTATAGCAGATGGTGTTACTTTTGATGACCTTCCCACATTCCAAACAACTTCAAGCAACTTGGACTCTGCAATTTCAGCCTCAAACTTATAAGCTATAGACCATCTGGGAAATTTTTGTGTGAAAGATAAAATCTCCCTTGTCCTAAAATCATTAATTTTTATAGTAACTCCATCAATTTGTATGGGTAAATCCTTCCTGATGTCAGCTATATAATTTATCTTTTCTTGAACATCTTTGAAAGATTTTACCTTGTAATTGTATTTAGAAACTAAAAATCCCTGACTCTTTAAAAATTCTTTCATTTCTACATCGTCTTTAAAATTTTTACCTTCTATATAATTTACATTATAAAAATATGCAGTTAAATTTCTAGCCTTAGTTTCTTTAGGATCTAAATTTCTCAAAGCACCAGCCGCAGCATTTCTTGCATTTTTTAACTTTTCACTAGCTTTTTTATTATATTCTTCCAGAGATTTTAAAGGCATAAGACCTTCTCCTTGAATTTCCACAAGTCCTTTATAATCTATGGAAAGAGGTATTGAATTTATAGTTTTTACTTGGCTAGTTATAACCTCTCCTATCAAACCATTACCTCTGGTGGTTGCCATTTTTAAATATCCATCTTCATAGGTTAAATTAATTGTTAAACCATCAAATTTAAGCTCCAAAATAAGCTCCATTTCACTAAGCTTATCTTCATGACTTTCATTATAATTTTCTATGAAATTTTTATTTTTTTCAATCCAGTCCCTAAGTTCAGCAAAACTTTGTGCCTTATTCATAGAGTATAGGGGATTTAAGTGCTTATGTTTTTGAAAGCTTTTTAATATTTGTCCACCAACCCTTGTTGTAGGAGAATCTGCTAAAACTATATTCTCCTCTTTTTCCAAGTTCACAAGTTCATCATACATTCTGTCATAAACTTTATCATCAATAAGAGATTTATCTAAGGTGTAATAATAATATCCATATCTATTAAGTTCTTTAACGAGCTTTTGCATTTTTTCAGATGCTTGCATCAATCTATCACCTCTATAGGAGCTACTGATAAAAGTAATTTTTTTAATCCCTTATTTTCAAATGAAACTACAACTTCTATATCTCCATTTTTTTCTTTTTTCTGAACTATCATACCTTGACCGAAAATTTTATGTTTGACTTTATCACCTACATTTACACTCTTTATGCTTTTATTAGGTGTTTGAACTTTTTTATATGTTGTAATTCTTTCATCTATTTTCCCACTGTAGTCTATAACATCAATGAGCCTTTGATTTTTTTCTTCAACGATTTCTATGGTGTCTTGCATTTCATTTATGAATCTGGATTTTATTTTAGGAGTCATCTTCCCATAAAGATATCTAGTTTTTGAAGATGATATAAACAATAAATCTTCAGCTCTTGTAATAGCAACATAGCAAAGTCTTCTCTCTTCTTCTATGTCTTCATCCTCATCTTGTCTAATAATAGGGAAAAGTCCTTCTTCCATGCCAACCAAAAAAACTATTTTAAATTCCAAACCCTTAGCAGCGTGAACTGTCATAAGATTAACTCCCTTGGCATCGCTTGTTTTATCAACATCAGTTAAAAGGCTCATGTTTGAAAGATAATCACTTAGGCTTGTTTCCTTATCATAGGACATAATATTTGAAATAAGTTCATCAATATTAGATATTTTAGTCCTTGCTTCAAGGGTGTTTTGATTTTTTAAATCCTCTACATACTGACTTTCATCTACAACAAGCTCAGCAAGCTCGCCAACATTTAGTGAATCTTTTCTTTCTATCAATAAATTTATCAGATTTGCAAAAGATTTTATATTTTTCTTTGCCCTTACGTTTAAATCTTCATAATTTTCAATATTTTTTATGACTTCAAACATAGACAAGTTATTGTTAATAGCATAATCTCTTATTTTTTCAATAGAAGAGTCGCCTATACCTCTTTTTGGTTTATTAATAATTCTTAAAAGTGCAATTTCATCAAGGGGATTATTAATAACTTTAAGATATGCCATAATATCCTTGACTTCTGCTCTATCATAAAACCTTAATCCACCAACAATTTTATAATTGATTCCTTCCCTTGACAAGGATTCTTCAAAACCTCTTGATTGGGCATTTGTCCTATATAAAATTGCCATATCTTCAAAAGAATATCCCTTATAATTTAGGCCAAGAATTTTATTTGTAACTGCAAATTCTTCCTCACTTGAAACAGAAAATTCCTTATAATAAACTTTTTCTCCACCTTGTCTTTTTGTCCAAAGACTTTTACTTAGCTCCTGTGGATTATTTTTTATTACAGAATTTGCAACATCTAAAATATTTTGTGTTGACCTGTAGTTTTGTTCCAACTTAATAATTTTTGCTCCAGGAAAATCTTTTTGAAAATTTAATATATTAGAAATATCTGCCCCTCTCCACTTGTAAATAGATTGGTCATTATCACCAACTACTGTTAGATTAGGAGCCTTCCCACAAAAAAGCTTAATTAATTTATATTGAATTGAATTTGTATCTTGATACTCATCTACAAAAATATATTTAAATTTGTTTTGATAAAATTCTCTAACATCTGGAAATTCTCTGAGAAGTTCTACTGTTTTTATAAGCAAGTCATCAAAATCCAAGGCATTATTTTCTTTGAGCTTATTTTGATAAAACTCATAAATCTTTCCTGCATTAAAATTAAATATATCTTCTTTATTCCCATCTAAGACTTCAGAAGGAGTCAATTCTTCATTTTTCCAAGAAGAAATTTTTGATAAAATTGTCCTTGAATTATATATTTCCTTATTTATGTTTAATTCTTTGTAGCTTTCTTTTATAATAGTATTTTGATCGGCTCTGTCATAAATATTATAATTTGAACCATAACCGAGATTTTCTATATTTTTTCTTAATATTCTTACACATATAGCATGAAAAGTTCCAATCCACATTGGAGAAACATCTTCATCAATAAGCATTGCTACTCTTTCTCGCATCTCTCTTGCTGCCTTATTTGTAAAGGTGATGGCTAAAATTCTCCATGAAGGAACCTCATTTTCAATTAAATAAGCAATCTTACTTGTAACAACTTTTGTTTTTCCGCTGCCAGCTCCAGCAAGAATCAATAGAGGTCCTTCATTGTATAATAAAGCTTCTTTTTGCTTGTCATTTAAACTGTCAATATCCATTACTTTTCACCTCTATTAATTATATCCCTTATGACATAAGACGTTAATATAAAACCACACACCGGTGGAACAAATGATATAGAACCTGGAGTCCTATTTTGAGTTTTTTGAGGAATTTCCTCAGAGTAAACAACAGGCACTTTTTTAATATTTCTATCTTTAAGTTCTCTTCTCATAATTCTTGCAATAGGATCAATTTTAGTTTTTTCTATGTATGAAACTTTAAACTTAGTTGGATCATACTTATTGCCTGTACCCATTGCTGATATTACCTTTATATTTTCTTTTCTAGCTTTTTCTATTATCAAAATTTTTGATGCGATAGTATCTATTGCATCAATAATATAGGAATAGTCAGAAAAATTTATTTTATCTTCATTTTCTTTATTAAAATCAAAGGGATATTTTACAATCTCAATATCCCTAATTGATTTTATCCTATCATAAGTTACATCAACTTTATTTTTACCAAGGCTTTCTTTTGTAGCATAAAGTTGTCTATTTAGATTAGACTCCTCATACATATCCTTATCACATATGCCGATCTTACCGATTCCAGCCCTCACAAGACTTTCGCAAGCAGCACATCCTACCCCACCTAAGCCAAAAACCAAAACTGATGAATTATTAATTTTCTCTAATTCTTTATCAGATAAAATTAACCTACTTCTGTCAAAAAATCCCATTTTGACACCTTAATTCTTTAAACTTATATCTATTAAATTTTGTCCTTCTATCCTACACGTTCCCTCAAGTATGTCACCAATTTGATGAGTAATCTCACTGTCAACAACTATAGATTTTGGAAGGATAAAATCATTACTATCTATTTCTATAATGTCAAGGGTTAAATACTTAACTGTTCCTCCATCAACAATTTTTGTAACTTTACCCTTAAATTTAACTCTTTCCTTTATAACTTCCTTAAATTTATCTTCCTCTTGTTTTAAACTTTCATCAGAAAATACATTATTATTAATGTTATTGTCAGAATTTACATTTTGATTTTCAATATTATTACCTGTTTCTTTTGCTTTAACTTTGTTATCCTTTGCTTTATCATTATTTTCTAAAGGTTTGATATTATTTTTCTTTAAATATTCTCTAGACTTATAAGTTATTACAGCCATTTCAGACCTTCTTATAAATTTTGAACCGTTAAAATAACCATCAGACCCATCCTTAGAAAAAATTCCTGTTTCAATCAAAGCTGGCAAAACTTCTTTAACATTTGAGGGAATCTTATCCTTGTCTTTATATGTTAAATTATTTTTCTTCTTAACAGAGCTTACAGATAGGCTTCTAGCAAAAAGCAAGGCAACTGTATTTCTTGATGGATATTTTTCCCCATTAAGTAAACCTTTATTATATGCAGATTTTAAGGATAGTTCTGTTATAACTCCCTTATCTAGGCAGTAACTAACACAATCCCTTGCCCAATCAACAATCTTATATTCATTTAAAATATTCTTATATTTTTCCCTATAATTTCTAATATCTTCATTGCTAGGATTATTTATACTTTTTAAGATTTGTAAGGTTTCCAAAAAAGAAACAGCCTTATTGGGTTTAAATGTCCCATCAGGAAAGCCACTAAAAATATTTTCTTCGCTTAATTTATATATATACTCATATGCCCAAGATACTTTTCCAACCTTACTAACATCTTTAAAATCTTTTGCAAAAGAATTAAAAGGACTTAACATTAAAATAGCAGCTAAGGCTACAGATTTTTTTATTTTCATACTATCACTCCAAAAAATATTATAACATATGGTCAAATTATAAAAAATACTAAGCTTTGTATATAATTTTTTAGATTTATCTTTATATAATTTATTTTATCTATAGTTTCAATATAGAAAATATACAATAAAAAACATGACCTGAAAATTCAAGTCATGTTTAGCTATTATTAAAAATTTTAGTCAAAATATATCAAACTTTATCTATGGTAAATTGAATAATCATAGTAACCATATCCATTGGAATATCTTGAAAAATCATACCTATTTCTATAGGTATCATCTGTTCTAGCTTCACCACTATAATGTGTATTGAATGAAGTGTATTCTATTATCGGTTGTCCATTAGAATTTATATAGCCAGATATATCTAAAATATCATACAATGATAAACTTCTATCAATTATACCTCTAATGTCATAAGTTTGACCTAATATTACATTTCTATTATCTGAATTAATTACCTTAACTTTTACATCATATTGACTATAGTTAAAAGGATTTGATGCAGAATTAAAGGAAATTACTTGTGCCCTTGCACTAAATTGATTATTTTTGTCAGTTCTAATAATTTTTGTTACCCTTCCAGAGGAATCAAGAACTAAACTTACACTTAAACCTCTGTAATCATAATCGCTCATTTGAGGATTAGTTGCACTGCCACTATTATTTTCAAATTTAAAATTATAGGCTAAATCATAAGATTTTTCATTACCGCTGGAATCTTTAATTTTTAAATAACCTCTGTTAAAATAAGAACCTGAATCAAAATAACTTATTGTCCCTGAGATATTTCCTACATTTGATGATAAATCAATCGCAACTTTATAATTGACATTTATCGTAACACTATCATCTTTTCTTATATCCAACAAACTATTTGAACTTGAACTTGTTAAATAGAAAGTATAATCTTTATTATCATTTAACTTTAATTTTATATATCCATCTGTTCTACTTGCCTTTATTTCAGTAACCTTACCTCTAACATCAGCATTTTTAGGAAATACATTAATTTCTGTAATCTTATTATTAGAATCAGTCTTAAATTCTACTAAATCATCAGCAGCAATCTTATCAAAATCAATCTTATTTCCATATGCAGTAATTTTAACATCACTTGCTAAGTCAAAAATCTTTGTGTCGGCAGTAGAAATTTTGCCAGTAGTTCTAAAATCAATACTTGAAGAATTATCTCTATATCTAATAGTTAATTGTTTATTTCCCTTAGAATTTACATAACCAATCATGTTTGATGAACTTGAAGTTATATCAATAACCTTAGCAAGACCTAATTTATCATTATCATTAGTTTTTTCATATTCAACTTTTACAGTTTGACCACTTTGTAGATCTTCAAACTTTGCAGCTTTTCCTTGAATTTTATAAGATGTAGCTTGATTTAATTCAAAAGAATATTTTGATGAATCTTTTTCGATTATCAAGACATTGACATTGTTAAGTTTAGAAGCTAGAACTACCTTACCAGTCATTGACTCAGTTTTTACGCTAATAGGATTTCTCTTTACAAATTCAAAACCCTTTTGTGTAATAATAGCAGCTTCTGCTCTTTTTATAGCCCTATTTCCATCAAAATTCCCATCAGATCCAGTTGAAGAAAATATTCCTTCCTTTACTAAAGAAGCTAAATAGCCTTTCACATTATCAGATATTTTATTCTTATCTTTGTGTTTCAAATAAGATTCATCGCCCTTAGAAGAAAGTTTTAATCCTCTTGCGAAAAATGCCGCAATATCAGCCCTGTTTGGATATTTATTAGAATTATCAAAAAATCCCTTGCTAGCAGCATCTTTAAATTCTGCTTCTGAAATAATATCTTTATAAAGAGAAAGTGTTAGAGCTTTCTTAGCCCATGATACTTTGCTATTTTCATCTACAAACTTACCAAATTTCTTATCAGCTTCCTTAATTTCATCTTCACTAGGATTTACAACTTGAATAAGAAGTTGTAAAACTTCAGGAAGTGATACCGGTGTTTCTGGTTTAAAAGTTCCATCAGGATAACCAGAAATAACATCATTATTACTCAATACATCTATGGCATCATATGCCCAGGAATAACTACCAACCTTTTTAACATCACTAAAAGATTTAGCATAAACGCTAGTGCTTAATAAAGTAACGGCACTTAATCCCACAGCTAATGCCTTCTTTAATTTAATATTTGTCATAATTACCTCCTTTAATGACTTATAACAATTATAACACGTTAATATAATTATTTGTATTACATTTTTATAACAAGCGTATTATAATATTAAATAAATAAAGATGTTAATTTATATAATTTTTGATATAATTTAAAAAAGGAGTGATTCTATGCGTTATTTACCCGTTAGCTTAGATACAAGAGATAAAAATATTCTTGTACTAGGTGGAGGATATATGGCTTATTCAGCTATAAAAACCCTAGCAAAAACAGAAGCTACAATATATGTTATAGCTGATATAATTAATGATGACATTAAAAAACTTGCAGATAATTATGAAGAAGGTCGTTTCAAACTCAAGGAAGAAGAATTAACAGAAAATTTTGTATTTATGGGTTATGACTACGTAATCATAGCAACAGAAAATTTCCAAATCAATCAAGCGATGGAAAAACGTGCCATAGATAGAAAGATGATTTATCAAAGATGTGATATACTTTCCTCTTCAACCATTGTCCTTTCCAAAGTTTTGGAACATGGTTCAATTAGTGTAGGAGTTTCTAATTCAAAACTAAATCCAGTCGTTACAGATAAAGTTTATAGTGAAATTGAAAAATTATTAGATACTTATTCTTTAGACAAGCTAAATATACTAAATTCAATTAGAAGTGAACTCATAAGAAAAAACACAAAAGATATTGATGACATAATCGAAGGGCTTTACAAGGAAGACGATAAAACTTTAGATACTTTATATAAGAATATTAAAGATTTCAAAATAGATGATAAAAAATCAATAGATGAAATTTTAAATGCTATAAAGACAAATACCGATATAAAACTAACTAAAGAAGATATCAATAAAGAAGAAGCCATAGAAGAAAATATAAAAGAATTTAAAGAATTTAAAGAATTAAGCGAAGATAAAGAAAATAATTAGAGGTGATTTTATGCTTGGAAGCACAAGTAATATAGAAGGAAAAGTTTTCTCAGAAGAAAAATTTGAAGTTTTTAAAAAAATACTAAGTGCCGGTGAAAAAATTGATAAACATAAGCACCCCGATTATTCAGTTATATTTACAGTAGTAGAAGGAAAAATGAAAGTAATTCTTGGTGATGATGAAGAGCACATCTTAAAACCAGGAAAAATTTTAAAATTTGATGGTGAAAATTATATCCAAGCTTTAGCTTTAGAAAACAGCCAAATATTTGTAATACTTATAAAAAAATAAAGACTCAATTATAGGCTCCTAATTTGGGATTTACTTCCTTAATATTTAATCGGCATGAAGGTTTGATCTTGATGCCGATTTTTAATATAATACTATAAAAGGCTATGAGCATTTAAACTCATAGCCTTTCCTCTTACCTCTCAAAGACTCTCTAAATCAGTTTTCTATAGTAACTAATTCCATTAGCCTCTATTGTTTTTTTTATCTTTTATCATTTTTAGTATGTAATCCTTTACTACTCTTTTATTAAAAATAAATAAGCAAATCAGAAGAACACCAACGGAAACAAAGCCACTTTGATGTGCCTTCCATCTATTATAATAATAAATAAGCCCTAACAAAAATGATACATCAACAATAATTGTTATTATTGCCCAGACAATTATCATTTGCCTTTCTTCTTTTTTATTCATTAAATCACCAACCTTTTAAATTTTAACATAAAAAAACCACAGTTACAAATTGTAACTGCGGTCTTGTTTTTTAAAGATTTCTTAATTTCTTAAGTATTATTTTTTGTTCAACACTAGCTACAAGTCTTCTTGTATATTCAACTGTATCAGGATTTACAGATATTGATGTTATTCCGCATTCTACTAAAAATTCACAAAGTTCAGGATATTGGCTAGGTCCTTGTCCACATATTGAGCAAGTTATTCCTTCTGCATTTGCAGCTTCAATTAAAATTTTAAGGGCTCTTTTTACTGCTTCGTTTCTTTCATCAAAATAACCCATATTATTTAAAACTCCACTATCTCTATCTGCTCCCATGGTTAATTGAGTTAAGTCATTTGAACCGATTGAGAATCCGTCAACTAATCTTGCAAATTCTCTTGCTTGCATTACTACTGATGGAACTTCTGCCATAATCCAAATCTTGAAGTTTTTAGATTGTTTTAAGCCTTCATCAGCCATAATATCTTTTACAACTACAAGTTCTTCAGGTGTTCTAACAAAAGGTAGCATTGCGATTACATTTGTTAGTCCATATTCTTCACGAACTTTTTTCATAGCTCTACATTCTAGTCTGAAACCTTCTTCATAATCAGGAGAAATATACCTTGATACGCCTCTCCAACCGATCATAGGATTTTGTTCAATTGGTTCTACTTCGTCTCCACCTTTTAGACCTCTAAATTCATTAGTTCTGAAGTCACTCATTCTAACGACTACATTTTTTGGATAAAGGGCTTGAGCTACTTTTGCAATTCCTTCTGCAAGTTTTTCTATCATAAAGTCCCCTTGTCCTGTCTTTGCAAGATACATTGGGTGAGCTCCTATTGCATTTGTAAAAATAAATTCAGTTCTCATAAGACCTATACCGTCTAGTGGTAAATCTTTATATCTATCAATTAAACTCGGTTCTCCAAGATTCATATAAATTTTTGTAGCAGTAACAGGAGCAAATATGTTTCTTAATTCGTCAATGTTACCAATGCTTGCACCATTCTTACCGGAATTTTCTTCTTTTTTTGATTCTTTAAGAACATTTCCTTGATATACAATTCCTCTAGTAGCATCTACAGTAACTGTATCTCCATTTTTCAAAACCTTTGTTGCTTCTTTTGAGCCTACTATACATGGAATTTGAAGTTCTCTTGAAACTATTGCAGCGTGACAAGTTCTTCCACCTTCATCAGTTACAACACCAGCTGCTTTTCTCATCGCTGGAACCATATCAGGATTTGTCATACCTGTAACTAATATATCTCCATCTTCTACAAGGTTAATTTCTGAAACGTCTTTAATTAGTTTAACTTTTCCACGTCCTATTCCTGGGCTTGCAGCAAGTCCCTTAACTAAAGTTACTAATTTTTCTTCTTCCATTTCTTCATTTTCCTCTCTATTTTCATTATTTTCTTTTAAAGTTGTTATAGGTCTTGATTGTAAGAAATAAAATTCTTTTGTATCTTTATCAAATCCCCATTCTGTATCTTGAACTGAACCGTAATGAGCTTCTACTTTCTTGCCCATTTCTACAAGTTTTTCTAATTCTTTTTCGTTTAAACATTCTTTATTTACAGCATCTTTTCCTAAATAGTCTGAAACTTTAACAACTTCAGTTCCTACTCCATGAGATTTTTTAACTACCATAGATTCTTTTGCTGCAATATTTTTTTCTAAAATTTTTCCGGATTTTTTGTCTATAACATATTCATCAGGAGTAACAGTTCCTGAAACTACAGCTTCACCTAAACCATAGCTTGCATTAATCATCATTTGATTTGTATCGCTTGTAACTGGGTTTGCTGTGAACATAACACCTGATTTTTCTGAATTAACCATTTTTTGAACAACAACACTTAATGCAACATTGAAATGGTTATAATTTTGTTTTTCCCTATAATAGATTGCTCTTGAAGTCCATAAAGATGCAAAGCAATCTCTGATATGTTTCAATAACTCTTCCTCACCTGAAATGTGAAGGTAAGTATCTTGTTGACCTGCAAAAGATGCATCTGGTAAATCTTCTGCTGTTGCTGAAGATCTAACTGCAACTTCAGGATCCTTAACGTTTAATTTTTTTGAGAATTCTTCATATGCAGAAATAATTTCTTTTTTTAATTCTGGATAAAATTCTCCTTCTTTTATTTTCTTTTGTATTTCTTTTGATACATAAGTTAATTTGTCAGTATCTTCAACGTCAAGAGATTCCATCAAAAGTCTTACAACTTCGTCAAGACCTGCATAATCAATAAATTTTAAGTAAGCTTGGGCTGTAACACAAAATCCTGGTGGAACTGGTAATTTTGATTTAGTAAGTTCTCCTAAATTTGCTCCCTTTCCTCCAACAATTCCTACATTTTCCTTAGAAATTTCGTCAAACCATTTAATATAATTATACTTAGACATTTAAATCCTCCTTTTATTACTATTAATATTATAGCACAAATATTAATTATGTTATACTATTTTTTTAAAAAATTTTTAAAAAAATAAGCCCTAATAAATAGGGCAAAATTATTTCTTTAAATTTTTTATGAGTTCTGCTATGGATAAAGTTGAAATATCTTCATTAGGAATATTTAATAAATCTGCAAATTCATAAATTTCTTTTTCGCTAGGACCTTCTATTTCTGCATAAGGGTATGGATAAGTTTCTTTATCCCAAGTGTCTAAATCAATTTTAAAATCTTTATACTTATATTTTCTCCTATATTTTTTCCCGTAGTAGAATTTATCATAACCTAATAATTTAAAGATATTTTTAAGTTCCTCAACATCATCAAAAGTTATGGTATGCTCGATATTATCTCTTACGTTTATATCTGAAAGATTTTCTTTAAAGGTTAGGTAATTTATTTTTTTCCCATCTTTTTGGCTAACTCTAATCCTCAAATATCCTACTTTTTTATAAATCTTATGACCTGTAGAATTTATTCTAATATTTTCTTGGTGTTCTTCTCCTAAATATTGTGCGCCAAGTTTAATCAATTTATTTTCTAATTCTTTTAAATCTAAATTTAAAATTTTTAATTCTATTTCTCTTTCCATGACCTAATCCTTTCTAGCTTAAAATCTAAAAAATCACTTGCTATGAATTTATAAGAAACATTGTCTAATTCTCCTTCATAACGATACTTATGACCCTGTCCATGCAAATGTCCGTAAAGACAAAGCTTAACATTATAATCAGTTAAAAGATTTGTAAAATCACTGGCACTATGGTCTTGGTTAAACGGCGGATAGTGAATTAAAGCAATAATTTTTTTATTCTTTGCCTGTTCTAATGATATTTTTAATCTGTTCACTTCTCTATTATATATCTTTTCATCCTCTTGTGTAAATTCTAAAGAATCTTTTGATATCCAACCTCTACAACCGCAAATTGAAATATCTTCATATTCATAAGTATTATTATATAAAAATTTTATAGTCTTAAAGCCTAAATTATTCATTTTATTTAGTGAAGACCACCAATAATCATGGTTTCCCTTTGAAATTATTTTTTTTCCGGGCAGGGAATCTATTACATTTAAATCATCAACTGCATCTTTTAGTTTTAAAGCCCAGGAGATATCACCCGGCAAAAGTACCAAATCATCATCTCTAACCTTTTCTTTCCAATCAGAAATTATCTTTTTATCGTGGTCTTTCCAATTATCTCCAAAAACATCCATGGGCTTTTCTTTTGAAAAATCAAAATGCAGATCTGCTATTGCATATATCATTTTCACCTCAAATTTATTAAATTATAATCGACATTCATTTTATTTAACATATTAATTTCTCTCTTATTAGATGTGAAAATTATAAGCTGTTTATAATCCCTTAGATAATCAAGTGCCATCTCTAATCTTGTATCATCATAATTGGCAAAGTGGTCATCTAAAATTATGGGGAGATTATCTGTAAATAATATTTGAATTAATGAAAGTCTAAAGGCAAAATAAAGCTGGTCTATAGTACCTCTGCTCAAATTTTCTATACTCACATACTTTTCATTTTCATCATCATATAAAGAAATATTGTAATTATCATCAATAATTATTTTCTTGTATTTTTCTTTTGTAATCCGTCCTAAAATTTCCTCAATTTTACTCTTTAATCTCGGAAGCATTTTATTTCTATTTTCTAAGAGTAAATCTTTAAGCCTTTGGTAGGCAAGCTCAGTATAAGCCCTTTTAAATTCAACCTTTTCGAGTTCTTTTATTAAATAATCTTTCTCTTCTTCTAAATCTTTAAGTTTATTTACTGAGGTTTCCAACAAATTAATCTGTCCTTTTAGTGTAGAAATTTTTAATTTTCTGCTATCTATTATAGAATTTATTTCTTTGATAGATAGATCTGTTTGTGTTATTTCTTCAGACTTTATATTTTCGATTTTTGTTTTCTCGTAAAGATCTTTTTTTAATGCTAAAGATTTTTCCAGATCAAAAATATTGTTGTTTTCGTATTTATCCTTTAATTCCCTAAGCGAAGTGACTTCATATTTTTCAAAAATAATGTTTAACTTATTTTCTAAATCTTCTATTTCTTTATTAAGCTTATCTCTTTTTTCAATTATATCCTTAGATTTTTCTTTTCTATACTCGTTAATTGCTCTATTCTTGTCATTTTCATTGACTTTTTCTTTTAGAAAATTGTAAAGCTCATCAATATCCTTTTTATGGTATTTATCAGTCAATTGATTGAAAAGTCTATCAAAATTTTTCTTCTTAGCAGTTTTTTGAATGGATAAATTTTTAAGAGCTTCCATTCTAACCTTAAGCCTTTCTACAAGTTCCTTATTTACCCTAAATTTTACTAACCTTAAATAGGTATAGATAGAAATAAAAACTATGGAAATAAATAAGGGGTATAGGTGAAATTTTATGGATAGATAAATTACAAGAAAGGATATTAAAATGGAAAATAAGCTCATAAATAGATAAAAGTTTCTCTTTTTTTCAGAATTTCTGATATCTACTGATAAAAATTCCATTTCTTTTGAATAATTCACGCTATTAAGCTCAGAAATTTTCTCCTTATAGGACTTTAAATCTTCAAAATCCCTTTCCATATCTTCATCTATTTGAAAAACTTCATAATTAGCATGTAAAATCTCGTCTATCTGCAAATAATCTTTTTTAATCTCTCTATTTAACCCTACAGATTGTTGAAAATCATTAATACTTACAGCCTTGGCTTTCTCGTTTATAATTTTTTCTTCTATAGATTTAATTTGTCTTTGTAAGTCCTTGTTATCTCTAATATTAGCAGCAAGTAAATTTTTTTTATCAGCTTCAAGAGCTGATTCTTCTTTTTTTAAAATCTCTAAGCCCTTAAAATATTCTATTCTTTTATCATCTAGTTCTAATTCTTCTTTATTAATCTCTTCAAGCCTTTTACTAATTGAACCAATCTTAGTCTTTGTTCTGGTCGGCTTTCCATAAGAATCTAAATCCTCTTCAAGCTTTTCAAGAGCATAATGATAATTTATTTTCTCATCATTAGAAGTGATAAAATTTGAAATTTTTTCTTTCAATAGCTTGCTGGCTTTCTCATCTATTATGCTTTCCAACTGTCTGATATAAAAAGTTGAATGAAATAAATGCCTATTCATATTAAAAAAATAAAGCCCCGGCTCTTCTATTCTCGAATATTTTTTAAAAATTGCTAAATTAGAAATATTAGTGCCCTTAGTTAAATTTAAAACTTCAATGCTATTATTTGAAAAATCTCTACTTATTCTGTACTTATCATCTTTTATAAGTTCTATATAACCCTTATAATCACTACCTTGCCAAGGTTTATATTTTTCGTATAATTCATCAGTTCTTTTTGCCTTTAAGCTGTCTTTTGAAAATCCATAAAAAATTCCATCAATAAAGGCATGGCTTGTGGATTTACCTCCTTCATTTTCTGCAAAAATAATATTTATTCCTTGTCTTAAATCAATTTCTTTTCCCTTGAATTTTCCAAAAGCACCTAAATAAATTTTATCTAAAAGCATCTGATTCCTCCATTAAATACTTGATGCCAATTTTCATAGCCTCTTTTTCTAAGTCATTATCCAAGTCAAAGGATGAAATAAACTGTCCAAGAATATTATTCTCGTTTTCTCTTGAAATAGTTTCAATATCAATTGCTGGCTTAATGTTATTTTCTATTTCTATATAAAATCCATCAAGAGATGATTTTAAATAATCTAGTAGATAATCAATATCTCCATAATTACCGTCTAATCTTATTCTAAATAAATCCTTGTCATTAAGTTGATTTTGTATAGAAGAAAAAATATCCAAAACAGATGAATCTTCCCTAACATTAATATCTAAAGTTCTGAAAGCTTTTATCTGAGTCTTTACAAACTTCAACTCATTTTTTAAAAAGTCAACAAAAATAAAACCATGGTCCCCATCCTCCTTAAAAGATAAAGGCTCAAGAGAACCGCTATAATAGGTATTATCATAAACTTTACCGCCCTTATGAATATGACCCATGGCAACATAGTCAAAATTTTCGGCATAAGATTTATCAATTTTTAAAAAATTTCCCTCATCTACTATTCCATGAATTAGAAGAATATTAGTATAATCTTTTCTGATGTCAGCTTGTGGCAAAGAAATATTAAAATATTCCTTATCATAAGAAATCCCAAAAATTCTAGTTTTTAAATCATCTAAATCAAAATAAGAAAATTTATTAGAGAAAATATGAACATTTGCAGGAATTTTTACATTGTTGTACAAGGAATTAGCATCTAAAAAATCATGATTCCCACAAACTATAAAAACAGGAATTTTTATATCCTCTAAAATAGATAAAAGTCTTTTCATAGAAGATAAGGTAAAATACTCCCTTTCAAATAAATCACCAGCTATTAAAAAAATATCTATATTTTCATTCTTGACAAAAGTACAAACTTTAGAAAAATTTTCCCATTGGTCAAAAGAAATTTTTTCAACAATATCTATTGGTAAATCTCCCTTATATATCTTGTTAAAATGCACATCTGCTAGATGTATAATCTTCATATAATCACCAATAATATTATATCATATGTAAATAATTGCTTTTTAAAAATTATTATCAATTCATGTATTTATATGTAAAAATTAGTAAAGACTTTTATAAGTTGTAGATTTCTTAAAAACTATTATATTAAAAGAAAACCCCTCAATCCTTATTATGGATTTTGGGGTTTTGTTCACAAGAAATTTTTATCAATTTGCTTAATAAAGTATATTAAAATTTTTTATAAAATTAGCTTTTGTAAAGTTTTAAATTCTTCTGTCCCTGCTATTCCTGCAAGGTCAAATAAGATTGTTTCTGTATTTGTAACTACTGCTCCCATTTGATCTAAATTTTTTAAAGCATTTAAATGATTTTCTTCTTTTCTTGAACCAAGAGCATCCATGGGTAAAAATACTTGGTATCCTCTACCAAGTAAAGACCTCACTGTTTGATAAACACAAATATGGCTTTCTATTCCACAAACTATAATTTGCTTTTTTCCTACTGAATCTATGGCTTCTTTTATTTCTTTGTCACCGTAACAATCGAATGATAATTTTCCATATTCTTTAGAGTCTTTTAAATGTTTTTTTAAAACTTCTTCATTAGAGCCTAGACCTTTTGGATATTGGGCTGTTAAAATTGTTGGCATATTTAAAATTTCACTAACTTTTGCTAAAATAACTGAATTTTTTAGTACATTTTCGTTGTTATGAATTGCCTTTAATATTTTTCCCTGTAAATCTACAAATAAAAATAAGCAATCATCCCTATTTAATTTAAAATTTTTCATTTTTCCCCCTACATTTCTTCCACTTTTACTTCATTCATTATTTTTTTAATTTCACTCATTTGAACTTGTGAAAACTTCATATAATTTTCGCAAATTGAAGATGCCATTGCAAGTTTTATTGTGGTTTCGATATTATAATCCCTATCCAAACCTACAGCAAAACCTGCTAACATTAGAGTTTTATTATAAGCTTTAAAATCAGATATTTTTTCAAGATATACTCTATAATTTTTATCTTTTGTTGAAACAACAGTTGCTCTATTTGAATTTACTACAACTATACCGACTCCCTTATCTATTAATTTTTTAGAAAAAGCTGGCACATCTCCAGTGTAGTTTACTTTTTCATCTTTAAGTGCATCCTTTTTATCTAATATTAATAGATAGGGTTTTGAATCTTTAATATCTTCTAGCTTGGAAGGATTCACAAGTACGTGCACATTTTCCTTATAACATATTTTTATAAGACTTTCGTATAGATCATCATTAAGAGATTCATGATCAATTAAAGAAATGGCAACGGCTTTTTTGCCTTTGATTTGCTTTGCAAATTCTTCTTGAATATCAGCCTTATCTTCCATAGTAATCCTTGGAGCTTTGCTTGTGAATATTGTCTTGTTATCATCTGCTTGGAAGATTAATTTTTCAATGTTATCATCTTTTAATTTTATAGATTCGGTTTCAATATATAGATTTCTTAAATCTCTTTCTATGAGTTCACCAATTGCAGTACCTTTTAACATCAAAACCTTTGAATCTTGAAACAATTTTTTTGAAAAAACTGCCATATCTATGCCATAACCTGAGGCATAAAATCTATTTGATTCTATTAAATTTTCTTCACCTTGGTTAATTTTATCAACTTTATATTTTCTAATAAGTTTAGGGTTGAAATCACAATATAATATCATTTAATGCACCTCATTTTATATTTTCTAATTTCTGCAAAATATCTGCTTTCAAATCGTTAATTTTTTTATCTCCTATGTTTTTATCCTTATCTTTTGTATAGATATATAATTTTATCTTAGGTTCGGTTCCCGATGGTCTTAGAGAAAACCATGACTTATCATTTAAAATAAATTTTAAAACATTTGAAGAACCTACATCTTTATATCCATTAATAAAATCAATTTTTTCCTTACATCTGATGCCGCCAAATTCAGAAATATTTTCATTTCTAAATTTATCCATCATCCTTTTTATTCTTTCAGCTCCCTTTTGACCTTCTAGAACAATTGAGGTTAAAAATTCACTAACATATCCATATTCTTTAAAAATTTCTTGCAGTTTATCATATAGGCTTATACTATTTTTCTTATAAAAAGCTGCCATTTCTGCTACTAACATTGCAATTTGAACACCATCTTTATCTCTAACAAAATCAGTTACTACATATCCTATTGATTCTTCATAGCCAAAGACAAATTTATATTCATCAGTTTTTTCCCAAATATTAGCATAATTACATATATTTTTAAAACCTGTCAGAGATTCAAAACATTTTATATTGTAAGCTTTACCAATATCTTCAATTAAATCTGATGAAACTATGGATCTAACCATTGCCCCATTTTGTGGAAGAATATTTTTTGATTTTAAGCCTTTTAATATATAATCAACTAATAGATATGAAAGTTCGTTACCTGAAAATCCATAATAATCAGCTTTTTCCCTTCTGCCCAAAACTCTTAGCCTGTCGCTATCAGGATCTGTTGCAATAATAATATCTGCATCAACTTTATTTGCATATTTTTTCCCTATATCAAAAACTTCAATAAATTCCGGATTTGGAAAAGAAACAGTTTTAAAATCTGGGTCTGGATTTTCTTGCTCCTTGACCACAGTAACATTTTTAAATCCTCTCTCTTTTAAAATATGCCTTACAGGTATATTCCCACAACCATTTAATGGTGTATAAATGATTTTTATATCTTTATCAATATCTTCTCCCTCATAAATTTTTAGATCAAGGACTTTTTTGTAATAGCTCTCATCAAATTCTTTATCAACTTGACAGATAAGACCTTTTTTTAAAGCTTCATTATAGTCAAGCCTTTCGATATCAGTGTAATCAATTTTTTCTATTTCTTGTAAAATTTCATCTGCCTCATCTGTTAAGATTTGAGAACCCTTTGGCCCATAAACTTTGTATCCATTATAAACTTTTGGATTATGAGAAGCAGTTACCATAACTCCTGCAGCAGTTTTTAAGTATCTTACTGCATAGGCAAGCATAGGTGTTGGTCTTATACTATCAAATACATATGTCTTAATACCAAGATTTGCAAAAATTTCAGCAGAGATTCTTTCAAATTCTTCAGATTTGTGACGCACATCTCTTGCTATTACAATCCCTTTTTCCTTTAAATTTTTCTTAAGTATAACTTGACCTATTGCAAAAGCTGTTTTTGAAACAGTATAAATATTCATTCTGTTGGTTCCTGCACCAATAATTCCTCTCAAACCAGCCGTTCCAAATTCAAGACTTTTATAAAATCTATCTTTGATTTCTTCTTCATCTTTTATAGCTCTTAGTTCTTCTTTAGTTTTATCATCAGTAAAAGAAGAGTTTAGCCATCTATTATACTCATCTAAATAATTCATAAGTCCTCCTTGCAAATATCAAAAAATTTAGCTCCTATTAAATTTGCAACATCTTTTGGATTAATCTTAACTTGCAATCCAACTTTTCCACCGCTCACAAAAAAGTAATCCAAATCTTTTGCTGATGAATCTATAAATGTTGGAAATTCTTTTTTCATTCCTATGGGTGAACAGCCCCCATGAATATATCCTGTAAGAGGTAAAAGCTCTTTTTGATGAATCATTTCAATCTTTTTTTCTCCACTTGCCTTAGCTGCTTTTTTTAAATCTAATTCGCTTATAGAAGGAACAACAAAAACATAATAATTTTTATCTTTAGACACAGTAACTAAGGTTTTAAAGACACATCTGGCATCTTCCCCCGTTTTTTTAGCAACATCAAGCCCACTAATGCCACCATCAGTATTATATTCAATTAAATCATAAGTTAATTTATTAGAATCTAATATTCTAGCTACATTTGTTTTTTTCATAACTACCTCGCAATATTTATATTAAGTCTAACTTATTGCAGTATTTTTTCTGTAATATGTTAGTTTCTAAATTTTATACAATAAAAATAGTATAGATTTTTCTTAATAAATCTATACCTATATTTTAACATATTTAACTTGTTTAATTAATGTTTCCTTTTGAGCAAAATAACAATTATTAAAATTATTACACCTAAGATAACAATAGAACCACCAGGTTTTAAACCACAGTAAAAGGAAATAAAAAGACCTCCTATTGTAAAAATAACGCCAAAAACTGCTGATAATACAGTTGTTTTAAAATATCCATAATTAAACTGTAATGCCGATGCGACTGGCAAAACCATTAAAGATGAAATTATTAATACACCAACAGTCCTTGAAGAAATAGAAATTGTTAGAGCAATTAAGAACATAAAAATTCTATTTATTCTCTCAACCTTAACTCCACTTAGCCTTGCAGAGGTTTCATCAAAAGAAATATACATTAAATCTTTATACAGATAAGAAAAAATCAAAAATACAACTAATGAAGAACCAATAATCATATAAAACTCAAAACTTGAAATTGTAATTATTGAACCGAAAAGAAAAGATTCAAAATTAGCTGCTGTATTTATAAAGCCTGAAATTAAAGATGCAAGGCCAACTCCAAGGGACATGACAATTGCAGTAGAAATTTCTCCATATCCTGGGAAATTTTTTCTAATAAATTCCATGAAAAAAGTTGCTATTATGCAAGTTATCATAGCTCCAATAATAGGCTGAGTTCCTGCTAATATACCAATCATTACCCCAGCTAAAGAAACATGGGATAAGGCATCTCCTATAACTGAAATTTTTTTATTTACTAATACAATTCCCATCAACGGTATAACTATGGAGATTATAAAACCAACAATTAGTGCCTTAATCATATATGAATAATGAAAAATTTCCACTATTTCACCTCTTCAATCTTCTTATCTTTAATCAAATAAATTCTATTTGCCAAATGTTTAACTTCTGAAAGTTCATGAGTTACCATTAAAATACTTATATTATGAAAATTATTAAAATGCTCTAAAAGATCAAAAAGTGCTAATTTAGATTTATAGTCAATGCCAGCAGTAGGTTCATCTAATATTAAAAAAGATGGAGAATTTACTATAGCTTTAGCAATTAGAACTCTCTGCCTTTGCCCACCTGAAAGTTCTTTATATAAATTGTTTTCATAATCGCTCATTCCGACAATTTCTAGGGCATTTCTTACAGATTTTTTGTCTTTTTCACTTAATTTCTTAAAGCCTTTAACTTTATGATATAAAGATAAGGATACGAGCTCAAAAACTGTAATTGGAAAATTCAAATTATTACCAACAATAAGTTGAGGAACATATCCTATCTGATAAGAGTTATTTAAAAGGGGAAAAATAATTTCTCCCCTATAAGCCTTTATTTCATTTAAAATAACCTTTAAAAGGGTGGACTTGCCTGCCCCATTGTCACCAATTAAAAGCGCAAAATCCCCCTTTTTAATTTCTAAATTAATATTTTCTAAAATATTTTCACTTTGATATTTAAAATATAGATTTTTGATTTGCAAAATCTTATCTGTCAACTTAAAACCTCTTCTAAGATTTTTAAATTATTTTCCATAATTGAAAAATAATCTTCGCCCTTATCCATTTGTTCTTGAGTCAAAGTTTCCACAGGAGAAAGAACTTTTATTTGTGCACCTGTTTCGGCTTTAATTGTATCGGCGATTTTTGTTGAAGTCATTTCTTCAACACAAATATATTTTATATTATTTTTCTTGATATAGTCAATTATTTGTGCCATAGTTTGTGCATCTGGTTCATCTTCGTTAGAAATATTTTTTATAGGAACTTGACTTAAGCCATAATCCCCACATAAATAACCAAAAGCTTGGTGAGAAACTACCATAACTCTATTAGGTAAAACTGATATTTTTTGGCTGTATTCTTTATCTAGATCATCACACATTTTTGCATATTTATCAAAGTTTTTTTGATAATAAGACGCATTATCTGGGTCAATTTCAGATAATTTATTCTTAATATTTTCCATTTCAATTTTTGCATTCTTAATTGAAAGCCAAGTATGAGGATCATAAATACCGTGATGATGTTCTTCTTCATGAGATGAATGATTTTCCTTAGCTTCATGATTGTGATTATTTTCATTTTCATGATTGTGGTTATTTTCATTTTCATGATTGTGGTTATGGTCTGCATCATCACTATTTTGACAACAGTCATGGTCATGGTCGTGGTCATGAGTAGCTTTAATTAAATCAACACCTTCGCTTGCTTGGCAAGTTTTTAAATCAGGATTAGATTCTATAATTTTATCAGTAAAAGATTCAAGGCCTGCCCCATTGTAAATAAAAAGATCTGCCTTAGATAAATTTTTAATATCATCGCTTGATGGTTCATAATGGTGAGGTTCTTCTCCAGGTTTAGTCAACATAGATAAATTAATTTTATCTCCACCTATTTTTTTTGTAAAATCATATATGGGATAAACAGACGCATAAACATTTAATTTACCATTACTTTCTTCATTTTTTGCTTCATTATTTGCGGCTGGTTTAGAACATGCTGTAAATAAAAGAGCAAGTAATATTACAAATATTTTTTTCATTTTTCCTCCTTTATTGCGAATAGTTCGTATTCGCAACATTTATTATAACAAATCTTTTTCAAAATACAAGGGTTTTGAAAAATAATTTTTTTATATTATAATATAATAAATAAATGATAAGGTGAGCATATGAATGAATATAAAAAGTTATTAAAAAACCATGGATTAATTGTAACAAAAGGGCGAACTCACGCATTAGAAATACTGAAAAATTCAGGAGTTCCCTTAAACGTTGAAGAAGTATTTCAAAAAGTTGATAGAAAACTTGTCCCCAACTTTACATCCCTATATAGAATTTTGAATCAGTTATTTGAAGCGGGACTTTTGAATAAGACAATTCACCAAGATGGAATTAATTATTATGAGTTCAAAAGTCCACACCACAAACATTTTATTGTTTGTAAAATTTGTGGCACTATTTCAGAAATTAAGCACTGCCCAATGGAAACATTTGAAAAAGAAGTTTCAGAGGAAACAGGATTCACAGTAGAAGGACACACTGTAGAGCTTCAAGGCATCTGCCCCAAATGTCAAAAAGATACCAATAAAATTTAATAGCTGATATATTTTTATTATTTACAAAAAATGCCAAATTTTTATATTTGGTATTTTTTAATTAGCCTATATATTATATTTCAAATCCTCTTAAAAATTTTCTGCAATTTTAGTTTTTTAATTATATAATCTTTATAATAAAATTTTTTCACATCAAAATCTATTTTTGGCTTTATACATTTCAAAATTTTTTATTGGGTATATTTATGGTGAGGTGATTTTGTGAGACTAAATAAGGATGATGAAGTTGTTTACGAAAGAGTTTTTACTGAAAAAGATTTAAAAGACTATGCAACAATTGCAAACTTTTGGGGCAAGCATCACGAAATTCCTAATGACAAGGGCGAATATCTTTTGCAGGGACTTCTGACTGCAAGTCTTACTAATAAAATTGGTGGTGACTATGATATTTTAATGTACAAAATGGAGTTTGATTTCTTGAAAAAAGCCTACACAGGAAGAAAATTGAAGTGCGTGAATGTTGTTGATAGCCTTATCAATAAGGGTGGCAAAAATTTCATTGACATAATATCAGATGTCTATGATGAAAATGGCGACCACCTCCTTCATGGTTTTTTAAGGGGCATTTTGCTTGACTAATTTAATAAAAATTTTTAGACCAGACAAAAAAATATATATATACACAAAAAAGAAGAGCGTAAGCCCTTCTTTTTAAAATATTTTAAATTAGAATTTATAAATTTACTTTTAATGTTTAATTTATATCAGCATCTTCCTTTTTTTCTTCAGCTGAATTTTCATCACTTGAATGAATTTCTTCACTTTCTTTTTTGTCTTCAAATTCATCAGGTGAATAATCTTTTAGGATTGACATAAATTCTTCACCTGTTATAGTTTCTTTTCTCAACAAAAATTCTGCTATCGCTGATAAAGCCTTTATATTATCTTGAAGAATTTTTCTAGCCTTAGCATGGGCTTCTTCAATTAATTTATTTACAGCCTTATCTATTTCGTATTGAGTTTGTTGTGAACAGCTTAAGGATGCATCTGCTCCTAAATATGGATTATTTATTTCTTCCAAAGCTACAAAACCAAAGTCATCATCCATTCCATATCTTGTTATCATAGCTTTTGCAATTTTTGTTGCTTGTTCTATATCATTTGAGGCTCCTGAAGTTTGTGTTTTGAAAATTATTTCTTCAGCGCTACGTCCACCTGTTAAAGTTACAATTTTATTAAAAGCTTCTTCTTTTGAAAGTAGAACTTTTTCTTCTTCATCTACCTGCATTGTGTAACCTAAGGCTCCTGATGTTCTAGGAATTATTGTTATTTTATGAACAGGAGCACTTTTCTTTTGCTTTGCAGCAACAAGTGCGTGTCCAACTTCATGATAAGCTATAATTCTTTTTTCGCTGGCAGAAATCATGGTATTTTTTCTTTCATAACCAGCTAGAACAACTTCCACTGATTCTTCCAAATCTCTTTGGCTCATCTTATCTCTGCCTTCTCTTACGGCTCTAAGGGCAGCTTCATTTACCATATTTGCAAGATCAGCTCCACTTGCTCCTGCTGTGGAACGTCCAACTTGACCATAATCTATATCTTCGTCTTTTTTAATTTTTTCTGCGTGCACTTTTAATATGGCAATTCTTCCTGCTAAGTCTGGAAGTTCTACAGGTATTCTTCTGTCAAATCTTCCTGGTCTTAAAAGAGCAGGATCAAGAGAATCAGGCCTATTTGTAGCCGCAAGTATTACTACACCTTTTTTGGCATCAAAGCCATCCATTTCAGATAAAAGTTGATTTAAAGTTTGTTCTCTTTCATCATTCCCAGAAAAACCAGCTCCATCTCTCTTCTTACCTATTGTATCAATTTCATCTATAAAAATTATACAGGGTGCTTTTTCTTCAGCTTGTTTAAATAAATCTCTAACTTTTGCTGCTCCTAAACCAACAAACATCTCCACAAATTCAGAACCTGAAATTGAAAAAAATGGAACTTCTGCTTCAGATGCAACTGCTTTTGCAAGAAGTGTCTTTCCTGTTCCTGGAGGCCCTACAAGTAATGCTCCTTTGGGAAGTTTTGCACCAATTTCTGTATATTTTTTTGGCTTGTGAAGAAAATCAACTATTTCCCTTAAGGCTTCCTTAGCTTCTTCTTGACCAGCAACATTAGAAAATTTTATTCCTTGCGTTGACTCTACATAAATTTTTGCCCCACTTTTGCCAAAATTCATCGGTCCAATTCCGCCTACATCTCCCATTTTTTTGAAAATAAATTTTGAAAAAATAAACCAAAGTAATCCAATAAAAAATAGGGTTGATAATAATGACAATAAAAGTTGCATTATGGGATTTATTTCTTTAGGATAAATTTGCGAACTTTTTACGTTGTGTGCTATTAATCTATCAACAAGTGATGGGTCAAAAAATACGCTAGTTTCATATTTTTCAGTCTTTCCATCTTTTTTTACTACTTCAAAAGCAATAGTTTTATCTCTAACTTCTACCGTCTTTACTTTTCCCTCATTGACCATATTTACAAAACTAACATAGTCTGATTGTTTTATATCCATCCCTCTATTGATTTTGGGAATGGTAAAGTATGAAATAGTAAAAACTAAGAAGATTGCCAATATATAATATAATGCATTGGGGTCTTTATTCTTTTTCTTGTTATTGAATTTATTATTATCTTTAGAAGACAAATTCATGCTCCTCTCTTTCTTACAATTAAATTTATTATACCCAAATTTACTAAAATATAAAATATATGCCAAATGTTTGGCATATATTAAATAAGTTCTCTTCTGTTTTTTAAAGCTGCTGAAATAGTTATTTCATCATAGTATTCTAAATCTCCACCTACGGGAAGCCCATAGCCTATTCTTGTAACCTTTAAATCAAAAGCTTTTAAAGCTTCGACTAAATATGATGCAGTTATATCTCCATCTACAGTTGGAGAAGATGCAATAATTATTTCTTTGATTTCTTTATTGTTTTCAACTCTTTTTATTAATTCTACAAAATTTATGTCCGACTCAGTTCTTCCCTTTAATGGAGAAATAAATCCATTAAGAACATGATAGAGACCCTTATAAGTATGTGTTCTTTCCATAGCATCAACATCTTTTGGATATTGTACAACACAAATAGTAGACTTATCTCTATTATTATCTTGACAAATATTACAAGGATCGGTGTCGGAAATATTACAGCAAAGTGAACATTTTTTTACTTTTGATTTAATTGTCCCAATGCTATTTGCTAATTCTTCAACTTCCACCTTATCCATATCAATTATATGATATGCAAGTCTTTGAGCAGTTTTAGGACCAATTCCAGGTAATCTTGTTAAATTTCTAATTAGTTGTTCAATAGGACCTACTATATTATCCATCTATTATAGTCCTGGAATATTTAAACCGCCAGTTAACTTACTCATTTTTGAATTCACTTTATTTTCAGCATTTCTTAAAGCTTCATTAACAGCAGCAACAATTAAATCTTCAAGCATTTCTACATCTTCTGGGTCTACGGCTTCTTTATCAAGTTTTATAGATATAACTTCTTTATTGCCATTAACAGTAGCGGTAACTGCTCCTCCACCAGATGTAGCAGAAATTTCTTCATTTTTTAAATTTTCTTGCATATCTGCCATTTCTTTTTGTAATTTTTCAATTTGCTTCATCATATTATTCATGTTTCCACCACCACGTGGATAACCGCCAAAACCTCTTGCCATAATTCCTCCTAAATATTTTCTACAAAATTTTTACCAAATAAATCTTCCAGTTTTTTTAAAGTTGTATCGTCAGCTATACTGATTTTTACATCAATATCCATGCCATAACGTTTTTTTAATACACTTTTAATTATTTCAAGCCTTTTAGGTTCATTTGTCGATTTCAAATGAAATTCATGACCAGGACCATAACAAATATTTAAAGTCCCATTTTCAAAACTTAAAGGCTTAGCATCATTTAAAAGTCCAACTAAAGGAACTTGATTTACTGCTTTTAAATCATTTAATATTTCATTCCAATCTTTTTTAATATCATTGATTCCTAAAGATTTTTCAGGTGCTCCATTATCTACAAGCTGATCATCAATGTTTTCTAAAGAATTTTTATGATATTCTTTTTTATCCTCATCAATAGACCTATCATAGTCTGAATTTTCTTCAGTATTTACTGATATAGGATCACTTTGACTGGATTTTTCTAAAACCTCATTTTCAGACTTCATATCTGAATTTAAATTTATTATATCATTTTCATTTGTATTTTCCAAAGATTGCCTATATATATTTTTATTGATTGATGAATCTTTTGTTAGAGAACCTAAAAATTCAAGCTTTTCAACTCTTTTACTCAAATTATCTAAATTCATTTGCAAGCTTTTAAAGTTTTTCTTGTTGCAGATTTTAATGGAAGTCATTTCAAGTAAAATTCTCGGATTTTCCGCATACTTTAAATTGACCTGCAAATCTTTTAATTCATCAATTATATCAAGAATATTATCTAAATCACAAGTTGCAGCCTGTTCTTTAAAATCTTTTAAATATGTTGAATATACAAGATTTTCAGGATTTTTTAAAGTCCTAACTAACATTAAATCACGCATATGTTTTAAGAGTTGATTGTTCAAGGATAAAAAATCTTTACCTTGAATGGCTATATCATCAATTACAGAAATTGCTCTTTCGGCATCTTTGTTTAAATATGCGCTTGTAAGTTCAAATAGGCTTTCTGAAGAAGAAATACCTAAAACATCCATAGCTTTTTCTATTGAAATATGGTCGCTATCAAAAGATAAAAGCTGATCTAGAACTGAAAGAGCATCTCTCATTGCCCCGTCAGAAGTTTTTGCTATAAGAAGATAAACTTCATCGTCTAAAGTTTTTCCTTCCATCTGACTTATATATTTTAATCTCTTAATAATGTTTTCTAAAGAAACCCTTGAAAATTCGAATTTTTGAGTTCTTGAAAGTATAGTTGCAGGAATTTTTTCTTTTTCTGTTGTAGCTAAAATAAAAATAAGATGACTGGGAGGTTCTTCTAATATCTTTAAAAGTGCATTAAAGGCACCCTTAGAAAGCATGTGAACTTCATCTATTATATACACCTTATATTTTAAAAAAGTTGGTGGGTAAATTACTTTATCTTTCAAATCACGAATATCGTCTACCCCGTTATTTGAAGCAGCATCCATCTCTACAACATCAACAGAGGTGTTATTTAAATTAGAAAGACAGGATTTGCATTTGTTACATGGATTCCCATCAATCGGATGCTCGCAATTAACAGCCCTAGCAAAAATTTTTGCAGCTGATGTTTTACCAGTTCCTCTGGTTCCTGAAAATAAGTATGCGTGAGAAACTTCATTATTTTTTATTTGATTTTTTAAGCTCATGACTAGAGCATCTTGACCTATCATTTGGTTGAAATCCAAAGGTCTATATTTTCTATATAAAGCTTTATACATTTTCTTTATTCACCATTTTTATTATAGCAAAAATATTGAAAATAATAAATTATCTAATATTTTTAACAGGACTTTCACAACATTATCACAAACAATCAATATCATATAGGAACAGATATTATTTAGGAGGAATTAAATTATGAAGAATTTAAAGAAATTAGCTAGTATTGGTATCGCTTCTGTTCTTATGTTAGGAATGGTTGCTTGCCAAAGCGGAAATAAAACAAATGCAAATAAAGCTCAAGAAAATGCAGTAGAAGCTCAAGAAAATGCTGATAAGAATCAAGCAGAAGCTAATGCATCTCAAGCTGAAGCTAACAAAGCTAAAAACGACGCTCAAGAAGCTGCTAAAGAAGAAGCTACTAGCAATGCTTCAACTGAAGAAGCTACAAACAACGCTTCAACTGAAAAAGCTGAATAATTTTTTTAAAGTTAGGGTCTCTTTTGAGGCCCTTTTTTTACATATATTATTATAATAAAACATTTTTTAATATTTAATAATTTACATTTATGATATAATAATATTAATTTTGAAAGAAGGTGGCATATGTTTTGTCCTAATTGTGGAAATATTGTTTCAAAAGATGACAATTACTGTACCCTTTGTGGGAAAAAGCTTAAAAATATTAAAATAAGCGTAGAAAATTTAGAAGATACTGTAAATACCAGTAAAACAACTACTAAAGAATCTACAAAAGATGTTACAAGGATTTTTAATCCACATAAATTAGATGGCATAGATACTACTGATGACATAAAAAATATAATTGCTGCTGTTGATAAAAAGATTTCTAAAAATATTAGAGATTATGAAAATCGTTCTAACACTTTAGACGATATCCCCAAAGTTAAAGAAACTAAATCGGCTCCAATTATAAAAAAAGATTCACCTAAAAAAGATGAAAATTTAAGTAAGAAGACTGATGTTAAAGAATCTGCTCCTCAAAAAAATATAAAATCTGATGAAAATTCTTTTAACGAATTCAAGATGTCTGAAAAAGAATTAGTTAGAAGAGTTCAAGAAGAACTAAAAAGAAATAATTTTAGCGAAAAAGATTATGAAAATTCTGATGATTCTTTAAATGACAAAAAATCTGAGGCTAAAGCTGAAGATAAAAATAAGAAAAAGACATTAAAAGATAAATGGAAAGATTTTATAAATGAAGACGATGATGAATTTTCCATCTTCAATGATTTAAAAAAGGATAAATCTTTAAAAACTGCTAAAGAAAGAGATTTTCACCTAACAAATACTGAGGACTATTCTAATAAATCGATTGAACAAACATTGTCTGTTCCGAAAATTACAACTGAAAATGAAAAATTTTTAGATAAGATTGTCAGTAAAGAAAAAAGAAAAAACAAAGCTGAAAATAAAAAAATAAATAATTCTTCTAAAGAAAATGATAAAGTTTCTCCAAAGAATCATACAAAAAGTAAATTTTGGAATAATGAAAAAATTAAATCAAATATAAAAGAAGAAAAAATAAAATTATCTAAACTAAAAGATAATATAGAGGATGATTTTAAGGAAAAACATATAAATAAAATAGAAAATGTCGATACCAATAGCTTTCTATTAAATAACTTCAAAAGATTTTCTGTCTTAAATCTAAATTTTTCTGATTTTCTAAAGAATATTAAAAGCAATGAAAGTTTGACATTGCTTGGTCTAGGCATCCTATTGATTTTTGTGCCAATGTTTATAGGTCAAGGAAAATTATCTTTTAATCTTATATTTTTCTTACTTTTAAAACTCGTTTTTGACTATATTCAGTTTTCTATACCTTTAAAAGTAGCAAAGGAAAAAACCAATCTTACAGAAAGCTCTGATAGGTTTAGAATCAATGTTTTAATAAACTGGTTTTATACGAAAATACTTTTATTCATAGGATATATAATAACACCTATGGGTGGATTTTTCCAATTTAACCTTTTAAAAGCTATGACACCAATGCCAATAGCTACAATAATTATAATTCTTCTATCCCCTATCATAGCCTTGGGATTTTATTATAGGGATTTAGAGAAAAACAAAATTATAGATTTTGTCGGATGGTACTCATCAATGTTTATTTTGTTTGAACTGATCTTCAAACTATCATGGTTTGGTCTAAACTTTATATTTAATACTTTGTTTTAAAAAAGCTGCCTTAAGTAAGGTTTTCTAAGTTGGCAAAAAACCAACTTAGAAAACTGCTTTAAATGGCAGCTTTTTCTTTGATAGATTTTCTCCATTTGCTTCCCAATAAATAAATAATATATATGAGTAAATTATAAATAGCAAAAACAAAAATAGTATAAATTATTTTATTCACTGAATCAAAAAAACCAGTAAATATTGGACTATGAAGTAAATATCCAGCATTTGAACCTGTAGAATAACCAAAAATAAGAAAAACTAAAAGATTTATATTTGCAAATTCATACATGAATTTTAACTGTCCCTTTGAAAACTCGTAATTATCCACAAAAATAAATATTGCAGCGCAAATAATTATCATAAAGTGTTTTGCAAAGAAGCAAAAAACTGTTGCATGAGGAAATTTGTAAGGATAAATATCCGGAGATATTAAAGCCAACACTCCACCTATACATCCCCAATAAATATTAACTGTTTTAAAGCTATCTTTTTCGTTAAATAAAAGTGCAAAAAAACCTGCCCATTGTGCAATTCTACAGGTATATATTGGAAGCAAATCAGCCCAACTAAAAGGCTCTTTTAGAAAAAAATAATAGTAAATAAATTCTTCAAGAATAACAAAAAATATTAAAAATAATCTCAAAGCTTTTTTAAAGTTTTCTGAATTTTCAATTATATTGCTATTTTTATATATACCAACCAGTATTAATGCAATAAAAATAATTATCGAGATATGTGCTAGAGAAAATTTTTCAAAAGGTACATTTTCATTAGTATGTCTAAAAAAATAAGTCAACAAATTTATCACCTACAGTAAAAATATTAACCCCACCATTACATAAAAGTGGCATAAATTTTATCTAAAAATATTTAATTTATAATCAATAAAACCGCCTATAAGACGGTTTATTAAATTAATTTATTTATGTTCATTTAAAAAATCATTGATTTTTGGTGCGACTTCTCTTTGGCTCCTACTGCTAACAAATAAACCAATATGACCTGTATTTACTTCTAAAAGCTCCTTATCTTCAGAAGAAACTGCATCCATAATAGGTCTTGTTGCTGCTGGTGGAACCTGATTATCTTTCAAACCTAAAATTGCTAGGAAAGGACACTTGATATTTTTTAAATCTACTTTTTTCTTCCCATCAAGTGAAAATTCTCCTTTAATTAAAGAATTTTTATGATACATTTCTATTTGAAATTCCTTATAAGCCCTGCCTACTTGATCAGGTGAGTCAAAAATCCATTGTTCCATCCTTAAAAAGTTGGCAAGTTTTTCTTCATCATCAATATAATCAATAAGACCAACATATTTATCAATCATTAGATCTAAGGGTTTTAAAAATACAAAACCTGCATTCATAAATTCACCAGGAATATTTCCAAATGTATCTACTAAAACTTCTGGATCCAAATACTTGCCCCATTTAAAAAGTAAACCATCGTTTGTAGAAAAATCCACAGGTGTAACAAGACTAACTAGATTTTTAATCTTATTTTGATTTAAAGCTGTGTATATATAAGAAAAAGTTCCGCCCTGGCAAATTCCCATAAGATTAATTTTATTTAATTTATGTCTTTTCCTTATAAGATCAACACAATCATTAATATAACCATTGATATAGTCATCAAGACCAATATATCTGTCATCAGCAGTTGGATATCCCCAATCAATTATATATAAATCTTGACCACCTTTTAAGAGATTTCTAATAATAGATTTATCTTCTTGTAAATCCATCATATATTGTTTGTTGACAAGTGCATAAACAATCAAAAGTGGTGTCTTGTTTATATTTTCGACTAAGGGTCTATAATGGTATAATTTCATCTTATCTTCTTCAAAAATAAGGTCTTTGGGAGTTTCATTAAAACCACTGTAATCAACATTCATAATATTATTTATGCCCTTTAAAAGTTTGTCATATGATTTTAAAGATTGAGTCAAAGACTTATCAACTTCAATTCCATAAAAATTATCCAAAGAATACCTCCTTAATCCTCAAAATTATCCTTATCTTTTTCCCTAAGCTCTCTTTTTAAATTACGAATTTCTTTTTTTAAATCATAAACAGACTTGTAAAGAGAATCCATATCTTCATTTGTAGGTATAGGTAAATTCTTAAAAGCATCCATTATAAGCTTATCTAAATCTTTTTTCAAAAACATTAATGAATCCACATAATTTCCTAAAAATTTGCTAAATTCGTCTGAATAAAATAATTTGTCAAAATTTTTAGAAACATTAGACTTCCAAAATTCATAAAATTCTTCAAAAGTCTTGGGTGTATTATCATTTTTAACATTTTCCACAAAAGAATTTACAACATCTTCTGTTGTATCCATTACAACAGTATTTAATTTTATATTAAGTTCAGCAAAATAAATTATAAATTTTATAAATCTATCAAAAGTTTGCATACGAACCTGATAAGTGTTTCTATCAATTCCAAATTGCGGTGCATTTAAAAGCTTTTCATAAGTCTTCTTATAATTTTCTTTCCAAATATTGAAAAACTCAAGGAAGCCTTCAGGGTCTAATAAGGCACCTTTCATGAAACTATCAACTAAATTTTCACTTGCATCCATCCAAGGCCCATAAATTATATTTGCAGTTTCCTTATAAGTATTTGTTAATTCATAAGCCTGTTTGAAAAGGTCCTGTAAATCTAAGGGTAAAAGAGGAAATATGTGATTATTTATAAATTTAACTTGACTCACTTTGAAGTTTTCTAAAGCTTCGTCTATAACCTTTTTACTGTCCTTATAATTGTCCAAAAAAGAGTCCTTATATAACTTATAAAGGTCATAATATATCTTTGAAGAATCTTTGATTTTATTTATAACTTGGAAAGGACTTCCTGTATAGTTAAAAAAATCCTGATTAATAAAAGAACCCATCATTTTTTCATAGTTAAGAAAAGGATTCATATTCGAACCAGCGTTTTTTGCAAAATTTTCTGTGAATTTAGACCAGGCATCCATAGATTTCTTTTGCCAATCCATATAATTATCAAAAAATTTAAAATCATTTTCCACTAAAACTACCTCCTATCATAATTACATCATAACATTTTACTTATTACTTATGCAAATATATTAAATATATAAATCGTTAAGTTTTAATTATATTATAATGAGTAGCATTAAAATATTTTTTAAATTTGTGAATTATTTAATAAAATTTTTCCAACAAATATATAAAAAAGAACTTAGCATATGCTAAGTTCAAAAATCTTTTTAATTAGTTTTGATATTCTTTGTAAGTTTCTTCATTGTAAGGAACTTTAATATCACCTGATATTATTTTTTTAGTTAATTCTGGAATTTTATCTAAAATTTCTTTCTTAACGTGTTTATCAGAAGTTGGTGCAATACCTACTGCTCCTTCATCTGCAAGGCCTAATTCTATAGTCTTTCCACCTTCAAATTTTCCTTCTTTCATAGTTTTAATTACATTATAAACTGCAACATCAGCATTTTTCATAGCAGAAGTAAGCACATTATCAGGTCCAACTTCGTATTGGTCTTTATCAACACCGATAGCCCACATTGTTTTATTGTCTTTACTAGCATCTTTTGCTGCTGCAATAACACCATCTCCAGCTCCTCCAGCTGCGTGGAATACAACATCAGCTCCGTTTTGATACATTGTAAGAGCTATTGATTTACCTTTTTGTGCATCAGTAAATCCACCAACATATTGGCTCATAACTTCAATTTTTGTTCCTTTTTCTTTAGCTGCATAATCAACTCCAGCTCTGTAACCATATTCAAAGCCCCAAATAATATTACCTTCTTGACCACCAACAAAACCAACTTTATTAGTTTGGGAAGTCATACCAGCAATATAACCAACTAAGAAAGATGGTTCTTGTGCTCTAAACATAATTCCTAATAAATTTGATGGAGCTTCTTTTTCTCCGCCATTAGTTGGGTCAACATCAACAATAGCATAATTAATTTCAGGATAATTTTGAGCAGCTTCTGTTATAGCATCACCCATTTTAAAACCAGCACCAACAATCAAATTTTTTTCTTGGTCAACAAAAGTTTCAAGGTTAGGTACATAATCAGCAGCTTGTTTAGATTCCAAATAAGAACTTTCAATTCCTAAATCCTTAACAGCTTTATCAATACCTTCTTTTACACCTTGATTGAATGATTGGTCATTAAGACCACCTTCATCAGTTACGAAACCTACATTGATTTTTTCATCAGTAGATTTTTCTTGACTAGCTTCATTAGTGTTAGCATTTTCTTTCTCTGTGTTTTTTGAAGCATTATCTTTGTTTCCTCCACAGGCAGTCATTGCTACAGCTATAAATAATATTAAAGCTAATAGAGTTTTTTTGATTTTCATATATTTCCTCCTAATAATTTTCTCATTAAATTATATAACAATAAATAATTTTTTACAATTTCTATTGTAAACGATTTTTATATTTATTTATGCAAAAAAATCCGCAAAAATGCGGATTATAATCATTTTAAAATTTTACAAAAAAGCTCTTGGTACTATAAATACTATAATACAGAAGCACAAGTACATAAGTGCAAGGCCAAGAGATTGTTTCAAATCTTTCTTATCAACCATGACAACATCTTTTGAGATTAATTTTCCTGCCAAAGCTCCAATAAATCCCAAAATTGGATAAATAATTATTATTCCTAAATTTGAACTTCCCTTATCAATAAACCTATAAAAAGTTGAAATCATAATTAACATTGGTGCCACATATAATATGTAGTTATTTCTATTAAACCAAATCATAACAACAACAAATAAGCATAAAACTAAAAATGCTACTGTTGCTAGGGTATTTAAAATATTTATCCTTGAAACAAAGCTAGAATTAATCATTTCAAGTTTATTTACATAATAGCCCGAATCATTGAATGCTTCTTTTATTGAGTCGGTAGTTTTAGTTGATTCTTTAAAATCACTCATCCTTGCATTTGTAATGAACACAGAAGTTTCTTCGACTACCCTTCCTCCTGAAAATAAAAGATTCTCAGGTTTATAATAAACCGTAAAAGAATAGTCTCCTATTTTTTCTTCAAGAGGTATTCTCATAACTGAATATGGTTTATAAAAGTTATTCTTAGATTTATTATAGAAATCCCTCAACCTGAATTTTGCATTGAAAAGTGTATTGTTTACCTTTTCATAATCTCCTTTAAGATTAGCAATTGAGTAGTAAGGAAGTATTCCTTCTTCAAAAAATATGTGTCTAGCTGGAACACCCATAATTCTAGCAGTTGAATTTTCTCCTGTATAGGTAAAACTTATTGTATATTTTATTAAATCTTCATTATTTTGATTCTCAACACTTCTAGAAACTACTAAATCCTCAACATTTGTAGGATTTTGGAAAATAATTCCCGAAAAATATCTATCCTTGCCATCATCAGGCCAAAGCAGATCTTTGCTAAAAAATTGTGTCAGAGAAGATAAAAACAAAACTATAATAAATATTGCAAAAATAATGTATTTTTTTATCTTTTCACTCATTTTCTACCTCCAAATGAAAACATTTCACTTTATTATTATAATAACATAGGTTAATGATAAAATAAACAAAAACTTTAATTTTAAGCTATTTATGATATTTATTTAATTAATTTTATCAATTTATAAATTTTTGTGAAATTATTTTCTTACATTATAAAAAAGCTCCAATAAAATTTTATTAGAGCTTATTATATTAAGGCTTATTTTATTAAGAAGTTGCATTGAGTTCTGTCCATGCTCTGTCATATAATTTTAGGCTATCTCCTAAATCTTTAAAGCTTTCTAAGTTTTCTAAATCATGAGGATTCGGATATGCTACTTCAGAGTTTTTTATTTCCGCTGGCAAAAGCTCTCTAACTCCTTTTACAGGAGATGTATAACCGATGCAATATTTTACATTTTTTACTTGAACTTCTTTTTTTATCATATAATTTATAAATTTATGAGCACCACTAAGGTTTTTTGCATTTTTTGGTATTACCATTGCATCCACCCATTTGTTAGAGCCTTCTTTAGGTATAACATATTTTAAATCAGGATTTTGTTCTATCATAAGCAGTGCATCTCCTGAATACATCACTCCGATATTAGCATCACCTTGAACAATTACATCTCTGCCATCATCATCCATATAAGCATATACCAGGGGTTTTTGTTTTATCAATTCATTTTTTGCTTCTTCAATTTCTTTTGGATCGACTGAATTAATTGAATATCCCAGCCTTTTCAAAGAAAGTCCTATTGTATCTCTTTGAGAATTATACATTATAATTTGTTTTTTATACTTGGGATTCCAAAGAATATCTAGTGAATCGACTTTATCTTTTACCTCTTTTGAATTGTATATTATGCCGACAGTTCCCCAATAATACGGAACTGAATATTTATTTTCCTTGTCATATGTTGGATTTTTTAAAAAATCCTCAACTTGTGAAAAATTATCTATTTTAGAAAAATCAATTGGTTGAAGAAAATCTTCCTTTATTAATTTCTCAATCATATAGTCGGAAGGAACTATGACATCAAATTTGTCTTGAGATTGAGTAACTTTAATATACATATCTTCATTTGAAGCAAATGTTGAATAATTTACCTTTATTCCCGTTTCTTTTTGAAAATCTCTTAAAATTTCTGGATCTATATATTCCCCTGCATTATATACATTGATACTTTCTTTGGCTTGATTTTTTCCGCAAGCAGTTAAAGAAAATAATATTAATAATAAGCATACAAAAATTTTTTTCATTGACTCAACTCCCTTAATTTATTTTCACTTCTCCTATTTATAATTACAAGAAGTATTAATAAAATCAACAGCATTAAAGTTGATAAGGCATTTATTGATGGATTTATTCCTTTCCTTGCCATGGAATAAATTGTTATTGATAGATTTGTTACTCCTTGTCCTGTGTTGAAAAAAGACACAACAAAATCATCTATTGAAAGAGTAAAAGCCATCAAAGCACCCGTTAAAATAGCTGGCTTTATTTGTGGTATTATTACTTTTCTTATAGCATAAAAAGGTTTAGCCCCTAAATCAAGTGCCGCTTCCAATGTATTGGTATCTAATTGATTTAATTTTGGCAAGATTGATAAAATCACATAGGGTATGCAGAATACTATGTGTGAAATTATCATTGTGCAATAGCCCATGCTGAGCTTAAATAGTCCGAAAAAACCCATTAATGCTATTGCTGTAACTATATCAGGATTAAGAACTGGTAGATAATTAATATTTAAAATAACATCTTTTTTTATTCCTCTTAATTCATGAATTCCTATTGCAGCAAGAGTTCCAATAATTGTTGAAATTAGTGTTGCTAAAACTGCCACTATTAAAGTTGTTCTTAAAGACGACAATATTGACGGGTCATAAAATAAATTTTTATACCACCTCAAAGTAAAACCTGCCCAGGAACCTCTAAGCCTTGAATCATTAAAAGAAAAAACTATTAAGATGAATATTGGAGCGTATAAAAATATAAATACTAGAAATAAATAAATTCTATCAATCAATTTTTTCATAAGCAACCGCTCCTTTAGACTCTTTATTTTTATTCTTTTTCAGTAATCCAGGAAGTACCATAAATATAATCATAATAACTATTAGAACTATAGAAATTGCAGAGCCAAATCCCCAATCTCCTGTGAATGTAAATTGTTTTTCAATTAAATTACCTATCAAATAGAAATTATTTCCTCCCAATAAGTTTGGTATAACAAAAGTAGAAATAGCAGGTATAAATACCATAGTTATACCTGTATATATTCCTGGAAGTGATAGAGGAAAAATAACTTTTAAAAATACCATAAAACTATTACAGCCTAAATCTTTTGCTGCCTCAATAAGTCTTTTATCAATTTTTAATAGAACTGTATATATTGGGAGTACCATAAAAGGCAAGAAGTTATAAACCATACCTATTGCTACAGCCTTCATATTATACATGAGATTAAAAGGACCAAGACCAATTAATCCCAAAGCTTTATTAATAAGACCATTTCTTCCAAGTAAAGTCAACCAAGCATAAGTTCTTAATAGAAAATTCATCCACATAGGAATTATAAAAACCATTATTAAATTATTTCTTATTTTTTCATTAAATTGGGAAATAATATAAGCAATAGGATATCCTATTAATAGGCACATCAAGGTTGATATTGCAGCTACTCCCAATGAAACAAATAGTATCTTTAAGTAAAGAGGTTCAAAAAATTTTGAATAATTATTTAATGTAAAAGAAAAATTAACTATATCTTTATTGGCATTTAATGAATAAAGTAAAATAAGTGTTAAGGGAAAAACTATAAATAAAATTCCCCATAAAGCATAAATATAAGCGTATCTCTTCATAATAAGCCCTACTTTCTTCTCATAACGTGGATTAAATCAGGTTCAATTATAAGTCCTACCTTTTCTCCAACCTCATTTTTAATTGTAGACTGTATTATCCATTCAACTCCGTCAACATCAACGCTCATTTCATGATGAACACCATAAAAAACTTCATTAGTAACAAGACCGTTAATCATCCCTTCATGGCGAACAAGTTTTATATCTTCCGGTCTTACAACAATATCCACTTCTTCATTTTTTTCAAAACCCTTGTCTACACAATCAAAAACATGTCCTTGAAATTCCACCTTATAATCTTCGATCATTTTACCTTTAATTATATTAGATTCTCCTATAAAATCTGCGACAAAAGCATTTTTAGGCTCATTATAAATAGATACAGGATCATCTTTTTGCTGAATTATACCATCGTTTAAAACCACAATGGTATCAGACATAGATAAGGCCTCTTCTTGGTCATGAGTTACATAAATAAAAGTTATACCGACTTGCTTTTGAATTTTTTTAAGCTCATATTGCATATCTTGACGAAGCTTTAAATCAAGAGCTCCTAGGGGTTCATCAAGCAAAAGAACTTCAGGTTCATTAACAAGTGCACGAGCTATGGCTACCCTTTGTTGTTGACCTCCTGAAAGAGAATCTATATTTCTATTTTGAAAATTATTTAATCCTACTAATTTTAATGATTGTTTAACCTTATTTTCGATCACTTTTTTAGATAATTTTTTTATTTTTAAACCAAAAGCTACATTATCAAAAACATTTAGATGGGGAAATAAGGCATATTTTTGAAAAACTGTATTTATTTTTCTTTGGTAGGGTTCATCATCTGTAATATCCTTGCCATTAAAAATTACCCTACCCTTATCAGGCCACTCGAAACCTCCAATTATCCTTAAAATCGTAGTTTTGCCACACCCAGAAGGTCCTAATAGAGTTAAAAATTCATTTTTCTTAATTGTTAAATTAAAATCTTTTAAAATTACATTATCCCCAAAAGTTTTGCTGATATTTTTTAGTTCAATAACAAATTTATCTTCCATCCTTACCCCCTAGAAATTTGGTGGAGAGCTAATCCAAATAACCTTAGCCTCTCTTTTTTTATTATTTACAAGAAAATGCTCCCTTTTAGCCTCGAAATAAAAAGTTTGCCCACTTTTTAATTCAAAAATTTTATCACCATAATGCAAACAAATGCTTCCCTTCTCAACATATCCAAAAACTTCACCTTCAAAGGGGGCAATTTTTTTAGACTTGCCACCCTCTTTTAAGGAAATTAGAGTAGGTTCCATCATATTTTTTTGTGCATTAGGGACAATCCATTGTAAAAAAAATCCCAAATCTTCATTTTCATATTCAAAATAATCATCTTCAGAAAATATTATTCTTTCATTTTTATCTTTTGAAAAAAATTCTGAAGGAGAAGTACCCAAAGCTTCAAGAATATCTAAAAGTGAATCAACGGAAGGTGATGTAAGATCTCTTTCTATTTGTGATATAAAACCTTTAGTAAGCTCACTTCTTGTAGCAAGCTCTTCCTGAGTAAGTCCACTGGCTACTCTTAGCTCTTTTATCTTATTACCTATTTCCATTTAATCTCCTCTTATTAAATATTTTTCTTAAATTATTAAACTATTCACAGTATAAAATCAATACCTATATTTGTCAATAGGTTTATTATATTAAATTTAAAATTTATCATAATTATAATTTGAATTTCATTTATTTGTTTTTCGTGATATAATTTTTTTATGAAAGAAAGATATAATATAATTGATTTTTTGCGTGGATTTACCATCATTCATATGATTATTTTCCACTTGATATTTGATCTGATTAATTTTTATAATTTTAATATCAACATGAATTTTTATTACTACCAACAGTATATATGTATTTCCTTTGTTTTTTTAGCTGGGCTGTGCGAAAACTTTTCAAAAAATAGGATAAAAAGATCTATTATTTTAGGAATATCATCTATATTAATTTCTGTTTTTTCATTCATTTTTGATAGATCTTATACCATATATTTTGGTGTTATACATTTCTTTTTTTCAGCAGGTATTATTTTTTATTTATTTGAAAAATTTTCTATAAAATTAAATAAAAAAATTTTATTCTTTGTTAGTTTATTGCTATTTATAATTTTTAAAGATATATACAAAGGTTCTATATTTTTCAAGCTTATTGATATACCTAAAAATCTTTATACTTACAATTTATTTATTTTAGGCTTACCTAAAGCTACTTTCACTTCTGGAGATTATTTCCCGATAATTCCTTGGATATTTTTGTATTTTTCCGGTTACTATTTTTATGAATTTTTAAATATTAAAAAAAGAATGCCATCCAAAAATATTATTAATATTTTGGGAAGACATTCTCTAATTATATATTTGCTCCACCAAGTTATTTTAGTGGCAATATTAAAATTAATTTTTGGCTAGTTAGAATTTACCTCCGGCACCTCCGCCGCCACTTGAACCGCCGCCGAAGCCACCAAAGCCTCCTGAGCTTCCGGAACCAAAACCTCCGAAACCACCAAAGCCGCCAAAACCACCAAAATCATCAAAACCGCCGAATCTATTTCTTCTGTATCTTCTCTTACGATTTTTAGGACCATTGATAAAAAATGAAAATATTATATAAATTACAATAATTAGAATTATAAATTCAGGACTTGTCAATGAAAAATCATCTGATTGAGAAACATCTTTAGAATATTTCCCTTCCTCAGCATTTAATTCCACATCATATTCATCTTCATAAAGTTTAATTATATTATTAAAACCTTCAAGAATGCCAGCTTCATAATCCAAATCTGAAGAATTTTCACTTTCTCTTATAACTTGTCCCATAGCCCTATAAATTCTGGCACATTTTGCATCAGTTATAAAACCTTCAGCTCCATAACCAGGCTCAATCTGAATATCTCGTGATTTAGTAGCCATAAGTATAAGACAACCATTATCCTTTCCCTTTTCACCAATTCCAAGCTCACTAAAAATTTCTGTGGCATAGGCTTTTGCTTGTCCTTCTTCAATGCTATCAAGGATAACTATTGCTATTTCTCCACCTGTTTTATTTTTTAAATCTAAATTTATTCCATTAATATAGTCCTTACTTTCTTGGGACAATACGTTTTGTGTATCATAAATAAAATAATCAAATTTGTTTTTATCTATAATATTTTTAGCAAAACATATATCAAATATTAATGGAAATAAGACTACAATAAATAAGAGCCTTCTCTTCATAAAATCACCTAAAATTCAACACTAGGAACTTCCATATCCTTTTCTGAAACTTCAAAATATTCTTTTTCGTCAAATCCTAATATTCCAGCAATTAAATTTGTTGGAAATCTCTTTACAGATTTATTATAAACCGTAACAGTATCATTGTATCTTTTTCTTTCAGTTGCTATTCTATTTTCTGTTCCTTCGAGTTGAGATTGAAGGTCGAGAAAGTTTTCATTAGCTTTCAATTCCGGATAAGATTCTACAACAACATTTATTGCCCTTGTAAGTTCTGCATCGGCTTTTGCAAGTTCTTTCGGTGTAGATGCACTTTCTATCCCACTTCTTGCTTGTGTTATTTTTGTAAGTGTTTCTTCTTCATGTTTAGCATATCCCTTAACTGTATTTGTCAGATTAGGAATTAAATCAGCACGTCTTTTAACTTGATTTTGCACTTGAGCCCAAGACTGATTCACATCTTCTCTGAGTGACATCAACCTATTATATTTACCTCCGAGAATTGCTACTAAAGCAATTGCTATTACTATTACAATTATTAATCCTGCTATTCCCTTATTCTTTCTCATGGTTTCCTCCTATTTTTATTATTTTCATATCATTTATAGCTTGCTCAACTAACTTATCAATATCTAAAGCTTCTTCTGAATTTTCCATCTCTTCAACCTCTGGTCTTAAAGATGGATGCTTAGGTAAAAATACTGTGCAGCAATCTTCAAAAGGTAGAATTGAAGTTTCATAAGTTCCAATTTCTCTAGCAATATCAATAATATTAATTTTATCCATACCTATCAAAGGTCTAAAAACAAGTTTACGTGTGATTATATCCGTAACTTTTAAACCGTCAATAGTTTGTGAAGCTACTTGTCCTAAATTTTCTCCTGTTATTATTGCATCATAAGAATTGTCTAAACTTAATTTATCGGCTATTCTCATCATAAATCGGCGAGAAAGAAGAGTCATCTGATCTTCAGGACAATTTTTGTTAATTTCTTTTTGAATATTTAAAAGATTAACTGAATACATGGTCATTTTCCCTGAAAAACTAGAAATTTTTTCAGCTAATTTAATAACTTTTTCTTCTCCTCTTTGAGATGTAAAAGGATAAGAGTGAAAATGTAGGACATCTAAGGCTATTCCTCTTTTTGCCATTAAAAATCCTGCAACAGGTGAATCTATTCCACCCGATAAAAGTAATAACCCTCTTCCATTTGTACCCCTAGGAAGACCTCCATAAGCTTTTATTTTTTCCGTATATATATAAGAATTTTCTTTTTTAAAATCCAAATATAAATAAAAATCAGGATTATGAACATCTACTTTTAGAGGGAAATTTTTTAAAATTGCCCCACCTAATTTATTATTAAAATCCATTGAATTCATTGGATAAGATTTATAGGCTCTCTTGCAATGAACTTTGAAAGTTTTAAAATTTGGGTTTTCTTTTAGTTTTTCTCCAACAAAAGAAACCACAGCCTCTTCTATTTCTTTTAGATCACTTTTAACTTTTATACAGGGACAAATATAAACAATTCCGAATATATGCTTACACCTTTTTATTAACTCTTTTTCGTCCCTATATCCATCAATATAAATTTTTCCCATAGAATGGTATACATTTCCATGATCTAAATCGCTTATAGCCTTTTTTATTTGTCCAAGAAGTTTTGACATAAATTGCCCTCTATTCTTTCCTTTAAGGACAATTTCTCCTAAAGACATTGACAATACTTTTTCCAAACAATCACCCTATCATTATATTTCTAATTTCATTTACATACTTAATTAGTTTTTCGACAAAAATATCTATATCTTTAAAACTGATATCTTTAGATGTACAAATTCTAATAGTTCCATCCATTAAATTGTCATTAAGACCAATTTCTTTTAAGGTTTTTGACTTGTGATTTCCGTTAGAAGAACAAGCTGAAGCAGTAGAAATATAAATTTCATCTCCCTCTAAATAGTGAAGAAGAACTTCTGCTCTTATATCTTTTATAGATACACTCAAGTGAAAATTTGAAGAATTTTCGGGCGTATTTATCTGATAATCGCTTAAATTTTCCTCTAAAAGTTTTAATAGATAAGCCTTAATCTTACCAGCATGTTCTATTCTTTGTTCTAAATTTTCATAGGCAAGTTGGCAAGCCTTGGCAAAACCTAAAATTCCCGGAACATTTTCTGTTCCACTTCTGAGACCTTTTTCTTGACCTCCACCGATGACAAGGGATGGAATATCAAGGGATTCTCTAACATATAAGGCTCCTACTCCCTTTGGTCCATAAATTTTATGGGAAGAAATGGAATAAGTATCAATACCTAATTCTTTTAAATTAACATGAATCTTACCAACAGCTTGAACGCCATCACCATGTATTAAAACATTTCTATTTTTTTCTTTAACTCTTTTAGTAATTTCCTTTAAATCATTTATAGTCCCAAGCTCATTATGGACATGGATAAGAGAGAGAACTATAGTATTTTCATCAATTTCATCTAAAAGTTTTTCTATATCTACATTTCCATGTTTATCAACACCAATAAATTTAACATCTAATCCTTCATTTTTATAATTGATAAACTGATCGTTAATTGATGCATGCTCAATAGCAGTAGTTATTATTTTATTTCCTTTTCTTTTATTCTTTTTTATTAAACCATGAATGGCAATATTATTGCTCTCAGTTCCACCCGATGTGAAAAAAATCTCTGAAGCTTGTGCCCCAACTAATTTAGCAACTGCACTTCTTGATTGTGCAATTTCTTTTTCAACTTTTAATCCAAAAGAATGTAGAGATGAAGGATTGGCAAAATCCTCACTCAAAGCTTTTGTCATAATATCTATTGATTCTTGACAAGTTTTTGTTGTTGAACAATTATCTAAATAAATCATCTAATCACCTATGTATCAATATCCTAAATCTTCATTTATTAAAAATACATATATATCTCTATCCTTAGCAGATGCATTTAAAAATAACTCCATATTAGCTGCATCATCATAATGTACATAATCATCAGACCTCAAGCCTTTAAAAATATCATTATTAATCCTTCTTGAATTTAAAGGTATAGCTATATTTTCAGCTCTTCTAACAGCTTCAGCCTTATCTGCTACAATTTTATTTCTGCCAATAAAAATAAAAACTTTCTTATGACCAAAGCAAACTGAAGAAATTCTATTTCCAATTCTATCTACAAAATACAAACTTCCATCAGATGTAATTGCATTTGCAGAAGTTAGATAATAATCAGCATCTTTACAGTTGTCTAATCCTTTTTTAAAGCCATCTTTCCAATGCCAAAAACATTTATAGCCCTTATCTATTAAAATATCATAAATTCCTAAAGTTTCTAAAGTCTTAGAGCCAGCAAAGCCAAAACTTATATTTTCTTTTGCAAAATGAAGAAAATAATCAACTGCATCTTCTTTATTATCAAAAATATAAGAAAAAAAGCCATTTTTAATAAGTGAGCTTTTAGTTCTTAGTAAATCTATCATTAAAGTTAATTCACCTCATATTTATGATATACTATTTTTTTTAAAATTTAAAGTATTTATAAGATCAAGTTAAATGCTATAATCATATTGGTGATTGCTTTGATATATAATGAAAAAAGACTAAGTGAAAATTCAGAAAAAAATTTTTTAATAATAGAAACAACAGGGCTTTCAATAAAAAATGACGTCATTATTGCAATAGGAATTATTAAAAATAATACTATTTATCAATTTATTATAGAAGATTTAAAAGAAGAGATAGAACTTATAAATAAGGCAAATAAAATTATTAGAAATGAAGAAATAATTGCTTATAACGGAACTTTTGAAAAAAATTTTTTAACTTATAAGGCTGATACTTATAAAATCCCAACTGATTTCAACATAAAAAAATTAAGTCAAAAAATAAAAAACTTTAAATATCTATTCCCTTTAGAAAATTATTCAAAAAATAATTTAGAAGAATTTTTCAAAATTGAGGGTCAACCTGTAATTTCAGGAAAAAATGTCGGCGAAAACTTTAAAAAATATTTGCTTAATAAAGACAGAAATAAACTCCTAGAAATTTCCAAAAGAAATAGGGAAAATCTAATAAAATTAAAAAACTTATATGTGGTAGTAAGTAAATACCTAGGAAAATTTCTTAAATTAGAATTTGGTAGCTTAACCTTTGAAATAAAAAATATTTATTTAGAAAAAAATACAATAATATATGAAGGAGAATCCTCTTTTGAAGGAAATTATTACAGATCTAATAAAAATTATACCTTTATTTGCAATAAAAATTTCAAAGTGGAATTATTTACTCATTCCGATATCTATGATAAAGCTGATTACTGTTACTATTTATTAAAAAAAGACTTTAAAAACCTGACCAATAAATCTCATCTAAAAAGTCCTTCTCAAATTTTGATTTTATACTATAAAGATTTTTTAATAGAAAATATAATACAAGTCTTTAAAAAAATAATCCAAATGGAGATAGAAAACTTTATATAAGACTATGATTAATTCAAATATCTTTAAAAAAGGCCTAAAGATTATTCTTTAGGTCCCTTTTCCTTAATATAATTATAAACTTTGTCTAACCTTTCAGCAGGCAATGTTTCTACAATTTCTTTTATTGAACTAACAATTTCAGAATCTTCTTTAGGGTCACTGCCCAACAATCCATAAATAAAAGATAATTCTTCATGAGATAACCATTTTTGATATCCCTTTAAATGACTTAGTATAAATTCTTTTTTTTCGTTGTCACTAATCATATTATCACCTCTTCGTGACTATTTTACCCAAAAATATGAAGATAAACATAAAAGTTAAAAATTTTTCAAATTGTAATAATTTTTTTCAAAAAGAAAAAAATAAGTTTATTTTATCCATTATAAAAACTGATTTCAAATTTATTTATATGATTATTAATATATAGAATCACTCCTGTGTATTTATTAGAACCTATATTTTGTTGAAATTGTCCTTTGTCATTTTTTACATAAAAATATCTTTTAGAGATTTACTCACAAACTTATTTTATAAAGCCTCAAAAAAAGTGTTGATGATTTGCCACCAACACTATTTTTCTATGAAAACATTAAATTTATGATACTAAATTCCTAATAAAAATTTTCTATAACATTAACTTATAAATTTTATATTTCTTTTAAATATTTTTTTAAAAACTTTACAGCTTTTTCCGGTTCAAATTTTGAAATAAGACCTACTGATGATAAAATATATGACTTGTCAAGCAAGAATTTGGGGTTTTCAGGTTTCAAATAAGAATCATCTAAATCATTTATTGACTTTAAAATTAAAGATGGATTCTTGGAATTAATCAATACTCCACCAGTTGCTAAAAATTCTTTAGCCCTTCTCAAATCCTTACCACTTTGCTTATATATATATCTTGTACTTGTAGGAATTTTTTTTAACTTGCCAATGTGTCTTGACAATGCAGTTTTTGCTGCTAAATACCCTAAAATTTGATCAAACTTTTCTTCTTCAAGATCAGTAGGCATAAAATCTGTATTATCAAAACGCTCTTGACATCTTTTTTTCGCATCAGTATAGCCAAGGTTTTTAAAAACTTGGTCACCCAAAGACTCATAAAGAGCTGTTGCAGAATATCTCATTCCCATATCTCCCTCAACTGTCCTTTTTTCATATGGCTCATCAATTTCGGGAGCTATGATATTTTCATCTCCCCAATAAGACTTGCCAATAGAATGAATATCTGTAGTAGCTCCACCGATATCAATAGACAATAGTCTTATATCATTTACCTTGCCATAAGTTGAAATAGCATTTTGAACTGCTATTGGTGTGGGTAAAAATATTTTGCATTTTTTTGATAAGGCATCTATCCCCTTAGCTTTTGTAATTGTACTTATGAAAATTTCAGCAATTACTTTTCTTAAAGGAATATAATTTACAACATTGGTTGTTGGCATTACATTTTCAGTAAATACATATTTAATATTGGACTTATCAAAAATATCCCTAATGCAATTATTAGCCGACTCATTGCCACAACAAACAACAGGAAAACTATAATTTTTTTTAGCTATAGCTTTTGCGTTAAAAATTATATTGTAAGTATTTCCACCATTAGTTCCACCACAAAGCAATAGTATATCTGGTTTTAAATTTTCAATTTCATCAAGGTCTTTACTTGTCAATTCATAATAATATTCTTTTAAAATTCTAGCCCCACTTGAAAGGCTGGCAGTTTTACAAGCATAAGTTGTTAAGTTTTTAGAAAATCCCACAACAACAACCTTCAAACCGCCCGATGCTGAAGAGCAACCTAAAAATTCATCATATTCAAGCTTGCATTTTGCCTTAAGCTTTTCAAGTGCCTTATAAAATCCAACTCTTACATCTGAATTTACAGTAGTATAACTTTGACTAGAACCGATAACTTCTATTTTTTCAGTATCTAATAGGTTAAGCTTTGTATAAGTTGAACCTACATCTACTAAAAGATATCTCATGCAAGTTTTTCATCTACAACTTTCATTATACTTTGGTCATTTTCTTTGATTATTTTAGCAACTTTTTCCATTTTCTCTTCAAGTTCTTTTTTATAATCTTGATCTTTCAAAGAATTTAAATTAATTTTTACATTCAAAAAAGCACCTTCTGAAGCTGCTTTAATATTAATTAAAGCTACAGCAACATCTGTTATAGCATTAGAATTACCATTTTCAGCAAGTTCTTTGCAATAAGGATAAAGTTCAGTAACTTTTGTGCCTAAAGTCAATGGAACTTCTATTGCTTTTTTATAACCTTCTTGAATTTTTTCTGCCCTTATCTTTTTTTCATCTTCTGTTTCTTTTGGCAACTTCATAGCATCCATAACACCATTAAAAGAAGATGCGTCTTTATCTATAGCTTCTACAAATAAATCTTTATATTTAGCACATTCAATTTTAATTTCTTCAGCTCTTTTTGAAAAATCTGCATATTTTTTCTTTCCAATTGTTAAATTTGCAACCATAGTCAATAAAGAAGCTGCCATGGCAGCATTTAATGCTGCGATTGAGCCTCCACCTGGAGCAGGTGAGTTGGAAGCCGTTTCATTAGCAAAATCAATAATAGTTAAATCTTTAAGCATATATCCTCCTAGAATAATCCTACAATCTTACCTTCATTATCAATATCCATGTTTTGTGCTGCTGGGACTTTAGGAAGTCCTGGCATAACCATAATATTTGAAGTTTCAGCAACTATAAATCCAGCACCATTAGATATTCTAACTGTTTTTATTTCTATATCAAAATCTTCAGGGGCACCAATAATTTTTTTATCATCTGTAAATGAAAATTGTGTTTTAGCAATACATATTGGCAGTTTATCAAGACCAAGTTCGACTAATTTTTTAACTTGTTTTTTTGCGGCACTAGTAAATACAGCACCTCTACCCCCATAAATTTCTCTTACAATCTTATTTATTTTATTTTCAATTGAATCATTGGCATCATATAATAATTTAAAATCAGATTTTTCTTCATCAATAATTTTAACTAATTTTTGGGCTAAATCTTCTGCTCCTTGACCGCCTTTTTCCCAAACTTGACATAAAGACATTTCAAGACCCAAGTTCTTACAAAGAGTTTGAAGTTTGGCAATTTCAGCATCAGTATCCTGAACAAATTGATTTATGGCAACAACAACAGGAAGTCCAAATTTCTTCAGATTTTCGGCATGGCGTTTTAAATTTTCAAAACCTTTTTCCAAGGCTTCTACATTTTCTTCTTTGAGGTCATTTTTATTAACCCCGCCGTGCATCTTAAGAGCCTTTATAGTTGCAACAAGGACCACTGCATCAGGCTTAAATCCACCTATTCTGCACTTAATATTTAAAAATTTTTCTGCTCCAAGGTCTGCACCGAAACCAGCCTCTGTAATTGCATAATCACTTGTTTTTATAGCCAGCTTAGTTGCAATTATCGAATTACATCCGTGTGCAATATTTGCAAAAGGTCCACCATGAATTATCGCAGGTGTATTTTCAAGAGTTTGTACAAGGTTAGGTTTAATTGCATCTTTTAAAAGCATTGCTACTGCACCTTGTATTTGTAAATCAGAAATATATACCGGCTTTCCAGCTCTTGTATATGCGACAATAATTTTAGAAATTTTTTCTTTTAAATCTTTAAGATCCTTTGATAAACAAAGCACAGCCATAATTTCAGAGGCTACAGTTATCATAAAATGGTCTTGTCTTGGTACTCCATCAGTTTTTTTACCTAGACCATTTACTATATTTCTCAAAGACCTATCATTCATATCAACAACTCTATTCCAAGTTATATTATTAACATCAATATCAAGAGCGTTACCTTGATAGATGTGATTATCTATGCAAGCTGATACTAAATTATTAGCTGTTGAGATGGCGTGAATATCTCCTGTGAAGTGAAGATTTATATCTTCCATTGGAATTACTTGAGAATATCCTCCTCCTGTAGCTCCGCCTTTGACACCAAAAACAGGACCTAATGAAGGTTCACGAAGAGCCACAACTGATTTTTTTCCAATTCTATTAAAAGCTTGAGATAAACCGATTGAAACAGTAGATTTACCTTCCCCAGCAGGAGTTGGAGAAATTGCTGTTACTAAAACTAATTTACCATCTTCATTTTTGTTTAATCTATTTATAGCTTCCCATGAAATTTTGGCTTTATATTTACCATAATGTTCTAAGTCATCATTTTTTAGTCCAATTTTTTCACCAATTTTTTCAATAGGTTCAATTTTAGCTGCATCAGCTATTTCTATATCTGTCTTGTAATCCATTTTACCTCCATTTCTTATTAATAATTATATTATCTTATTAATAAAGTTTTATTCTTCTATCAATAAAGTTTCAAGCACTTGTTCAGCTTTTAAATCTTCAATTTGCATATAATATGCAGCTGAATCTATCAAAGCTTGTAGAGGTAAAAGTCCAATAAGTTCTGTATTCACAACGCTAAGACCATAACGTCTAGCTTCTGATTTAACCATTTCAAGTGCTTGGTAAATTCTAGTCTTTTCAAAATTTACTAAGTTCATTGAAACTTGAACTTGTCCTTTATCTTTAAGTTCTAGACCTATTGCTTTTACAAATCTAAGACCTCCACCTATATGACGAACTTTTTTAGCAATTGCATCAGCAATTTCAAGCTTATCTGTATTCAAATTAACGTTGAATGCAACAAGATGAAATCTTGCACCAACTGCAGTACATCCTGATTTTTCATTCATTTGTGCTGGACCAAAATCTGGTTTCCAATCTGGATCTTTAATTTTTTCAAAGAATCCTTCATATTGACCCTTTCTAACCTTTGCTAAATTTTTTCTTTCTTTTGTTGTAGCTGCATCTTCATATAAATATACAGGGATTCCCATATCTCCAATTGCCTTACCAACTTCATTAGCAAGTTCTACACATTCTTCAGTTGTCATTTCACTAACAGGTACAAATGGAACAACATCGACAGCACCCATTCTTGGATGAGCACCTTCATGAGTTCTCATATCTATTATTTCACTAGCAACTTTTACTGATTCTATAACAGCTTCAACGACTGCTCTTGGGTCCCCGATTACTTCAACTACTAATCTATTGTGGTCCTTATCAGGTTGATAATCAATTAACTTAATTTTTTCCTTATTTCTAAAACATTCTGTAATTTTATCTACCTTATCCAAATCACGTCCTTCAGAATAATTTGGAATACACATTACTCTTTTCATTTTTTTCCTCCTATTATTTATATATTATTAAAAATATTATTCATATACTATTTCAGTTCAAGGTTAACAGATTTTTTAACTTCTTCAAGTAACTTACCGCTATCTATAATATCAGTTGCTTTTTCAAGTTCATCATAGATTTCAATGTCCTTATCTTGTTCAATAAAGTCAACAAAATCTCTTATTACATCGTAAGCTTTTTGAGTTCCCTTGCCTAGATGAAGCTTACCATTTTCCATTTCCCTTCTGAAATCAACTGCTTGAGCAGCTATCATAAGTTCAGTTGCCAAAACTCTTTTAACGTTAAATACTACTTCACGAGCTTTTCTTGCTGCCCATTGACCCATAGATACAAAGTCTTCTTGATTTTCACAAGATGTTATTGAATCAACTGATGCAGGGTGAGCCAAAGTTTTATTTTCAGATACAATTGCTGCTGCTGCATATTGAGTAATCATAAATCCTGAATTTAGACCTGGGTGTTTAACAAGAAAAGATGGCATTCCTGAAAGTGTTGTATTTATTAGTCTTTCAATTCTTCTTTCAGAAACATTTCCTAGTTCTGAAACTGCAATAGCTAAAAAGTCAAGTGGTTGAGCCATAGGTTCACCATGGAAATTACCTCCACTAATTACATGACCTTCTCCTGTTACTATTGGATTGTCTGTTGCAGAATTTATTTCGATTTCTACCTTTTCTTTAACATATTCAATTGAATCTTTACTTGCACCATGAATTTGTGGAATACATCTAAAAGAATAAGCATCTTGTACTCTTAACTGTGCAGTATGAGTTACATATGTTGAATCTTCAAGCAATCCTCTCATATTTTTTGCAGTTGCAAGATTTCCTTCATGTGGTCTTATTGTGTGAAGTTCTTCCCAGAAAGCATCTATAATTCCTCTTGCACTTTCTATAGATAAAGCACCAGCTATATCAGCTATTTTTGCAAGTTCAATTGCATCGTAGGTTGCAAGAGCACCGGTAGCTGTTAAAATTGTTGTACCATTAATTAAAGCAAGACCTTCTTTAGCAGCAAGTTTAATAGTTTTAAGTCCTGCACGATTCATCGCTTCAGCCCCCTTTAAAAGTTCTCCTTCATAATATGCCTTTCCAAGTCCAAGCATTGGAAGAACCATATGAGCAAGTGGAGCTAAGTCACCGCTGGCACCTAGAGAACCTTTTTCAGGAATAAATGGTACTACATTTTTGTTTAACATAGCTACCAAAAGTTCAATTGTAGAAAGTCTTATTCCAGAAACACCTTTTAACAATGAATTAATTCTAATGGCAATGGATGCCCTTACTTCAGCTTCTGATAATGGATTACCATATCCTGAAGAGTGAGTTCTGATTAGATTTTCTTGTAATTGTGCGTTATCTTCTTCTGGAATGCTAACCCTTGAAAGCGAACCAAAACCGGTATTAATACCGTAAACAACTCTTTCTTCTTCAACAATTTCTTCAACAAACTTTCTTGATTTTTCAACTTCAGTTTTTGCACTTTCATCAATTTCAACTTTTTCATGAAATCTTGCAATTTTTACTAAATCTTCTAATGTAAGATTATTTCCATTTAAAACTATCATAATAATTATTCTCCTTTTTTTAACACTTTTAATTTTTAACAAAACTTTTATTTTTAGCTGCATCAAAAATTTTAATTTTTTTTGATTTAGACTTAGCTAACGAAATTATACCTTGTAAATCTTCAGACTTGAAATAAAATCTCTTAGTTATATCACCCTTGGTAAAATAAATAATTTTTAGATCTTTGTAGTCATAATCATTAGCATAAGTTAATGCGTAAATATCTTCCCAATCCCAAATCTCATAAGATTTGCTAATAAAAATATTGTAAAATATTTCAAGACCCCTACTTGTAACTACAACATATCTTTTATAAACCAAGGTTAAAAACAACACTAAAGCAATAAAAAGCCCAATTCTATAAACTGTAAAAAAACCAATTAAGGCAAAAAGAATTGTTAAAAACCACGCAATATAATTTACATAATTTTTTCTATTTTTTACATCTATATATGAGTAGATATTTCCATCTAAATCTTTCCAAGGTAAATCAAATTTCACAATAAAACCTTTCAATTAAACTATTTAATAATATATTTTTTTAACTTTTAACGAATACTAGGCGCTTTTCCTTCAGCTCTTCTCTTTTCAAGTTGAGAAACTGCATACTTATGAATTTTTTCAGGAGCATTTGGAACATTTTTAAGCATTTTTGTTTTACCAAACAAATTAGTATAAGCGCCATCAGCCCAGAAAATATTGCGTCCTAAATAAGCGGTGATAACTGCATATATTGGATTTAATAAGTTAACAAAAGCAAATGGGAAGAATTTAATAGGTGAAATTCCCAAAGTTCGCATTTGATAAGCACCACAAGCAGTCCAAGGAAACATAACAGCCCAAAGTGTACCAGCATCTTCAAGTGTTCTAGAAAGCATATTTCTTGCAAGTCCCAAATCGTCATACTTATCATCATATAATGGTGCAGGAACTCCAATACCTAAAAATTGGTCACACATTGTAGCATCACAGAAAATTGATGTCATCATTGTTGCAAGGACAAGCCCTCCAACACTATTTATTCTCTTCTTTAAATTTCCAAATAATTTTTCTACGGTACCACATTTTTCAAGGATACCTCCAAAAGATACTGCTAAAATAATAAGGTTTATTGTCCACATTTGATGGTCCATACCACCTTTAGCTAAAGCTGCATCCAAAAATTCATTTCCTGTTTCTACACTTGGTCCATAGTGAAGAACTGAAAAAATTTCTCCAAGAGATCTTGGTTCTTGGAAAATAAGTGAAAAAATCACACCTGTAAATACAGAAATCATTACACCAGGTAATCCTGGAACTCTTAAAATACAAACGACCACAATTACTAAAATTGGAATAAGTAAGAATGGGTTAATATTAAAAGAACCAATTATCGCATCTTGAATCCCCTTAGCAATTGTTGGGTCGTATGTCCCAATATTTGAACCCATACCCAAGATTGTATAAAAAATTAGTGCCAAAACAAATACTGGTCCTGTAGTTGAAACCATAGCTGTAACGTGGTCAAATAAACCAGTTTGTGCAACACCTGCTGCTAGGTTAGTTGTATCAGATAATGGTGAAAATTTATCACCAACATAAGCTCCTGAAATTGCCATGCCGGCGGTTATCGCTGGGTTAATACCAAGGCCTTGACCTATTGTCATAAAAGCAATACCTATTGTACCTGTAGCAGTCCAAGAAGAACCACAAGCAAGTCCAACAACGGCAACAAGAAGACATCCAACAGGTAAAAATAATTTTGGTGTCAAAATATCTAAACCGTAATAAATTAGAGCTGGAATTGTACCTGATATCATAAAAGATGATATTAAAAGTCCGACAGTAAGTAAAATTAATATAGCTTCCAATGTCGCATCCAATCTTTTAATCATACCAGCAACCATATCTGACCAGGTATGACCGCACATAATTCCAACAATTGAACCCACAATAATGCCAATAATTAATGGCATATGTGCAGCGTCATAGGTCCTATCGCTAAAATTAAAAACATAAATCATAAGACCAACCATTGTAAGAACAGGCAAAAGAGCTTCCAATAAATTTGGTAGCCTTACAGTTTTTTTACTATTGTCCATAATAACCTCCTTTAAAACTTTGCGCTTTGTGAAAACGCATACACATTGACTAAGCAGAAATAATCTGCGCTAAATGTATCTGATTAGAAACTAAACAGATAAGCTTTGAAAATATCCAAACAAATTTCACCATTTGGATTATTTCAAAATGAATATGATATAGGCACTTTTCATACCTAACTTCATACTTAAATTATTTCACACAGGAAAATCATTGTCAACATAAAAAAAATAAACTTTTTTGACAAAAAAGGCTAAAATACAATATGTTAGCAAGACTTTTCGATAACTGTTTAGCACAGAAAAAAGTTTTAAATAATTTATAAAATATAAAAGCCTTAATTATCAATAAATTCAGCATATGGTAAAATTTTTAAGTAAAATTTTAATCAAGATTAGAAAAATAAATACAATAAAAAAAATATTTTTATTTTTTTAATTCCCTTTCAGATACCTATAATATAATTCAAAAAATTTTTACCTTTAAATTTAAAATAATTAATGATTAAATATATTTACTTTAAAATATAATTTTATACTTACAAAAACGTGCAAATTTTATTTACACAAAAAAATCCGGGATTGTGTCCCGGAAATTTTTTATTATTATTTTACTAACTGTCTTTGATCAACAACAAGTTCTCCATCTATATAAACTTTTTTACATAGGTTTGTTGCAAAGAAATATAACAAGTAGTCTAGATTTTTGGCTTCAAATACAGATATATTTGCAGCCTTACCTTCTTCAAAAGAACCCATTGTTTTGGCTCTATCTATTGAATATGCGGCATTTATGGTAACAGCATTAAATACTTCTATTGGGGTGAGTTTTAAGGCAAAACATCCTAACTGCATAATAAATTGCAAATTTGCTGTCGGGCATGAGCCTGGGTTTGAATCAGTACAGAGGGTGATTGCCATGCCATTTTCAAGCATTTTTCTAGCTGGTGCATAAGTGTCTTCCATCAAGGAGAAAGTTGTCCCTGGCAAAAGATTACCTATTACATTATTTTCTGCAAGTGCCTTAATTGACTCATCACTTATTACCATCAAGTGTTCCGCTGATCTTACCTTTAATTCAGATGCAACTTTTGTACCACCGATGTCTGCAATTTCATCTGAATGAATACGAAGTTTAAAGCCGTTTTTTCTTGCTGCTTCGAGTATTCTTTTTGATTGTTCGGCAGTAAATACATCTTTTTCGCAAAATACATCACAAAATTCTGCCAGACCTTTTTCTTTAATTTTTGGCATCATATCAATAACAATGTCTACATATTTGTCAGGGTCATCTTTATATTTTTCTGCAATTACATGGGCAGCCATAAATGTAGGAACAAGTTCAACTTTTAAATCTTCGTTGATTTTTTTTATGACTTCTAGTTCTTTAACTTCTGTATCAAGTTCAATTCCATAGCCTGATTTTGCTTCTACAGCTGTAACCCCATGAATCATAAATTGTTCCACAAGATTTCTTGTTTTGTCATATAATGTTTCAAAGCTTGCTTCTTTTGTTGCTTTAAGTGTTGATAAAATTCCACCGCCAGCAGCTAGTATGTCAAGGTATTTCATGCCATTTAATTTCATGGCAAATTCATTTTCTCTGCTGCCACCGTAAACAAGGTGAGTATGAGCATCAATTAATCCTGGAGTAGCCACGCATCCTTTTAAGTCAACCATTTTTGTATGCTCATCTTGAAGTGATTTATAAGCATCTCCTTGTCCTATTTGTAAAATTTTACCATCTTTTATTGCAATGTAGGCATTTTTTAAAATATCAGCTTCATTCATTTCTTTTCCTCTAAGCGGTCTGCCCAAATCCTTAGGTGAAAATACTTCTTCTAAATTATATAAAATCTTATCAGCTTTCATAATAACCTCCCCTTATTTTGATAAATCATCCCAATTTAAAAACTAACCTTAATTTTAGATTTACTTAATTATTTTGTCAAGGAAAACAATTTTATAATTATGACTTTGCTAGCTAATTGGATAATATTTACAAAATGTAATTTTATTATTTATAAGTATATAAAAAAGCTTATTTATTCTGAAAACATTTTTAATTCATCAAATTAAAAATCAGTTTACAAAATTTTTTCATTGTTTTATAATTATTTAAAAAGGAGGTTGATTAACTTTTATGGATAATCAAACATTAGAAAAAGCGATGGTAGTTAGGCTGGATTTTCTTCCTGAAAAGAAATCTTTCGAGCCTGGAATAAGGCGTGCTCCAGATAGAGGATTCAGATTAACCAAAGAACAAACTAAGATTGCTCTTAAAAATGCTCTTAGATATATACCGGAAGAATATCATGAAGAACTTATTCCTGAATTTTTAGAAGAATTGACAAGTCGTGGAAGAATTTACGGCTATAGGTTTAGACCACAAGGAAGAATTTGGGGTAAAGCAATTGATGAATATAAGGGTAATTGCTTAGAAGGAAAAGCATTTCAAGTTATGATTGATAATAATCTTGACTTTGAAGTTGCTCTTTATCCATATGAACTTGTTACTTATGGAGAAACTGGTTCAGTATGTCATGACTGGATGCAATATAATCTTATAAAAAAATATTTGGAAGTTATGCATGATGACGAAACTCTTGTAATTGAATCAGGTCATCCTCTAGGACTTTTTAAATCTAGAAAAAATGCTCCAAGAGTTATCACAACAAACGGACTTATGATTGGTGAATATGATAACTTAGATGATTGGGAAATTGCTGAAGAAATGGGAGTTGCAAACTACGGTCAAATGACTGCAGGTGGATGGATGTATATAGGTCCTCAAGGTATAGTTCACGGTACTTATAACACAATTTTAAATGCAGGAAGATTAAAACTTGGTCTTGGCGAAAAAGATAATCTTAAAGGAAAACTTTTTGTATCATCTGGTCTTGGTGGCATGAGTGGTGCTCAAGGTAAGGCTGGAGATATAGCAGGAGCTGTTTCAATTATTGCAGAAGTAGATATTTCAAGAATAGAAACAAGACTTGAACAAGGCTGGATTATGAAACTTGCAGAGTCTTCTGAAGAAGCTGTTAATATGGCTTTACAAGCACAAAAAAATAAAGAAACTTTATCTATTGCATACCATGGAAATATAGTTGATCTTCTTGAATACATGGATGAAAAGAATATTCATATAGATTTATTATCTGATCAAACATCTTGTCATAATGTTTATAATGGTGGCTACTGCCCAGTGGGACTAACATTTGACCAAAGAACAGATATGTTAGGAAAAGATATTAAAAAATTTAGAGAATTAGTAAATGCTACACTTAGAAGACATTTTGAAGTAATAAAAAGACTTGTCGACAAGGGAACATATTTCTTTGACTACGGTAACTCATTTATGAAAGCAATTTTTGATTCAGGTGTAAAAGAAATATCTAAAAATGGTGTTGATGATAAAAACGGATTTATTTGGCCATCATATGTTGAAGATATTATGGGACCACTTCTATTTGACTATGGATATGGACCTTTCAGATGGGTTTGTCTTTCAGGAAAACACGAAGACCTTATAGAAACTGATAAGGCTGCTATGAGCTGTATAGATCCTGAAAGAAGATACCAAGATAGAGATAACTATAACTGGATTAGGGATGCAGAAAAAAATAAATTAGTTGTAGGAACTCAAGCTAGAATACTATACCAAGATGCAAAAGGTAGGGTTGCTATTGCACATAAATTTAATGAATTAGTAAGAGAAGGAAAAATCGGACCTGTAATGATGGGTCGTGACCACCATGATGTATCAGGAACTGATTCACCTTTCAGAGAAACATCAAATATTAAAGATGGTTCCAATGTAATGGCAGATATGGCAACACAATGTTTCGCAGGAAACTGTGCAAGAGGAATGAGCCTTGTTGCTCTTCACAATGGCGGTGGTGTTGGAATTGGCAAAGCGATTAACGGAGGATTCGGACTTGTACTAGATGGTTCTGAGCGTGTAGATGAAATAATAGATTTATCTCTAACATGGGATGTTATGAGTGGCGTAGCCAGAAGAAGTTGGGCTAGAAATGAACACGCTATGGAGGTTTCAGTAGAATTTAACGATGAAAAAACAGGAGTTATTACTCTTCCCTATTTAGTTGATGATAAGTTAATTGAAGATGCTGTAAAAAACATTAAATAAGCTTTATTAAAAAATTAAGTCGGGTGCTTATCCGACTTATTTTTTAATTTACATAATATTTTAAAAATTTACAAAAGATTGTTTGTTTTACATAATACTTTTTTTATTTTTAATTTTAATATATACTTTAATAGTATGAAAGGAGGTTTTTTATGAAATACCAAGAAATTGTAAAGGGTAATTTTATAGAAAGGATAAATAGATTTATAGGTAAAGTTATTATAGATGGGAAAGAAGAATTGGTTTATATACCAAACACCGGAAGGTGTGAAGAACTTTTTATTAGAAATGCTCAGTGCTATCTAAGTAAAAATGATTCTCCTAAAAGAAAAACAAAATATACTCTTACATCTATATTGAAAAACGAAATACTTATAAATGTTGATTCCACAGCTCCTAATAACGTTGTTGAAGAAGCAATCAAAGAAAATAAAATAGATTTTGGTTTTGAAGTTAAAGGTTATAAGAGAGAATTTAAATTTGATAAAAGTAGATTTGATTTTTACTTAGAAGGTGAAAATAAAAAAGCCTTTTTGGAAGTAAAGGGTGTAACTCTTGAAAATAATGGACTGGCATCTTTTCCTGATGCACCTACAAAAAGAGGTTTAAAACACATAAAAGAGCTTTCTATGGCTATTGATGAGGGATATGATGCCTATATATTATTTTTAATTCAAATGCATGGTCCCAATGAATTTTTCCCCAATTATAAAAGACATTACGACTTTGCTAAGGAATTAGAAATGGATAACCAAAAGGGAGTAAAGGTTCTAGTTTATGATTCTCTTGTAAGTCCATATGAAATAAAAATTCTTGATAAAATAAACTATAATTTGGACCATATTATTTTAAGACTGGCTGAATTTTCCGATAAAAAAGCTATAGAAAAGATTTATGATGATGGTTCAAAATCTCTTCATGCAATGGGTGTAGACCAATGGCAAGGAAGTTATAAACCTAACCTTTCCAATATGCAAGAACTCTTAAATAAAGAAGAGCTTTTTGTATTAGAAGATAAGGTTCCTGTGGCGACTGCTATTTTACAAACTTATGATTCAGATTATGAAGATATAAGAGGAGAATACCTCTATGGAAAAAAATATTTAAGTATCCATAGGTTTGCTGTAGCTGGAAACCACAGAAATAAAGGCTATGCCAGAAAACTTTTAAATAAAATTGAAGATTTGGCAGTTGAAATGGGGCTTAATGTATTAAGAATTGACACTCACAAGGATAATTATAAAATGCAACATATTTTACGTTCATGTGGCTTTAGATTTGCCGGTGTTATTTATTTTAAAGGTAAGCTGCCCAGAGATTCTTTCGAAAAACCCCTGCGCATAAAATAATGCCATGAACGAAAATAATAAAATGATTTTTAGACTTTGCAAAAAATCAGATAAAGAAAAAATACTAAAAATTTATGATGACGGCTCAAAAGCCTTAAATAAATTGGGAGTGGACCAATGGCAAGGCTCTAAGAAACCTAATCTTGATAATTTAGAAGAACTAATCACAAATAAAAATCTATACGTTCTTGAAAGTGATGATATAATTGCCACAGCCCTTTTAAGAAATTACGATAAAGATTATGATAATATTGATGGCAAATGGGTCTATGAAGGACCATATATAGTTATTCATAGATTTGCTACTAAATCAGAAATTCACCGTAAGGGCTATGGCAAATTTCTTTTTAAAGAGATAGAAAAATTTGCAAAAAATAACAATATAGATATTTTAAGAATTGATACTCATGAAGAAAATCTTCCCATGCTTGGTCTTTTAAAATCTTTAGCTTTTAAATACAGGGGTATTATCTATATAGACGGCAAAGATAAAAGGTTAGCTTTTGAAAAAAAACTAACCTAAACCAAGTACCTCAAAAGAATCGTTGCAAGACCTAGAAATATAAAAAATCCACAGGTATCTGTAAATGTCGTTAAGAAAATAGAAGATGCAACAGCGGGGTCAATATTAAATTTATCAAGTAATAGGGGTATCAAAAATCCTGTTATTCCTGCTATTATCATATTACCAATCATAGATAAAAATAATATTATGGCTAAATATATATTATTAGACCACATCGTAAAAATACCAGCGGTGATTATCCCAATGACAGCCCCTTGCAAAAATCCAAGAATGATTTCTTTCATGATAAGATTAAAATCTTCCTTAAGGGAAATCTCTCCCCTTGCAAGAGAAGTTAATACAATTGATAAGGTCTGACTTCCAGAGTTTCCACCCATACCTGTAACTATAGGCATAGCTACTGATAAAACTACAACTTTTGAAATCGTAGGTTCAAATTGTTTAACAACAGATGAAGCTAAAAATGCTGTTAGTAGATTTATGATAAGCCACGGCAATCTGGATTTTACAGATTTTACAATTCCTGAATCTAAATCTTCATTTCCCACCCCATGCATAGCAAGCATATCTTCGTTTAACTCATCTTCAATTACAGGGATAATATCTTCTGATGTTATTACCCCTAGGATTGCTTTATTTTGATTTAGAACAGGTAAGACTGTCAAATCATATTTAGTAAATAAGTTAGCTGCAATTTCCTGATCATCTCTACCGTACACATAAAAATTCAATTGTTCATATAAATCTTTTAGTAGATCCTCATCATCTGCAGTTAAAATTGTCCTCAAAGTTACATAACCTTTGAGCCTGTGCATATAATCAGTAATAAAAATTTCATCAATTATTTCTGTTTCAGGAGAAATTTGTTTAATTTTATTGAGGGCATCTTGGGCAGTTAAATTTTCTCTTAAAGAGATAAAATTTGTACTCATTATGCCCCCTGCTGTATCTTCGTCAAAGGACAAAATCATCTTCAAGATGTTGGAATCTGATGTTTTCATAATTTTTAAAATTTCTTTACGCCTAACTGTGGGTAAATATCCCAAAAGATCTGCCACATCAGAATTTTTCATATGCGAAAATATTTCTATTAGCTGAAAATCATTAAAAGATTTAGATATTCTTACGGCAAATTCCTCGTCACAAACTTCAAAAATTTCTGCCACATTTACATCTTTACATAGCCTTAAAAATTTAAAAAGATTCTCATCAGATAAGTCTTCAAGTTCATCTAAAATATCAACAACATGGTATTGTTCAAATAATCTATTGGCTAAAAACTCATCTCTTCCTTTAATTATCACACCAATCTCTTTTGAAATATTATCCATATTTACCTCACTTATCTCTACAGCCTTCTAGTTCAATCAGAAATCTTGACATCTCATTTTTAATATTATTCCTATAGTAAGGATATATCAAAAAAAGATTTTCCTTGGTTCTTGTCATAGCAACATAAAATAATCGTCTTTCCTCTTCTAATCCTAATGTATCATCAGGCAAAATATCTATAGCACTCTTAGAAGGAATATTTCCATCAATTAAATCAATCATAAATACATTAGTAAATTCTAATCCTTTTGATGAGTGAATAGTTGAGAGGAATAAATTTATATTTGAATCATTAGGTTTTCTCAATAAAAACTGCAAATGTTTAAGTCTACCAATAAATTCATCAATATCTTTAGCATTTTCACCAATCAAGCTTATATAAAATAGATACTCAGAAATAGAATTCATATTTTCTCCGAGTCTCTTTGCATTTTCCTCTAAATACTTATTATAACCCATTTCATATAGAATGAAAGATAAAGCCTTAGATAATTTCATGTTTTTTAATATTTTAAAATCACTGGCAAGTTTAGAAATATTTTTTAAATAATATGGTGGCAAATTAGGATATGCCATTAATTCTTTAAAAATATTATCAGTAACTTTATTTTTTAAATAAGCAATATGCCTTTTTGAAATATAGCCTTCAAGTTTGTAATAAAATTTTTGATAGAGAGCTAAATTTGATAAGTCATTTGAAAAATTAATAATATCAATTATATCCCTAACTATAAAATGAGAGAAAAACTTATTTTTGTTATCTTTAATATTAAAATCAATATTGTTTCTTACCAAAAATTCAACAAGACCTATGGCAGAAAGATTGTTTCTATATAAAATTGCACAGCTACCTTGCAATTTCGGCAATTTATCCCTAATAAATTCGTACTGATCCAAAGAGTTCTTTAGTTTAATCAGCTCAACTGGATTTTTCCAATCATTATTTGTGCAAATAGCTTTTTTGAAACGATTCTGATTTTGCCCAATAAATAAATTTGAAATATTAACAATATTTTTTGAAGACCTGAAATTCTCTTCCATATAATAGATTTTTAAATCCTCATAAGTTTCATTTAACTTCAATAATTCATCAGGTTTTGCTCCTCTAAAACCATAAATACTTTGGTCATCATCAGCAACAATAAAAATATTATCTTTAGGCTTAGCCAAAAGTTTTAAAATTAAAAATTGCACATAAGAAGTATCCTGACCCTCATCGAGCTGAATAAAATCAAAATAAGACCTGTACTTATTCTTAAAATAGGCATCATCTTTTAAAATTTTGTAAGTTAAAGTAAGCATATCATCAAAATCAATATAATGATTTTCTTTCTTATAATTTTCATAAGACAGAAAAATCTTTTGAAAATTAGCAGTCTGACAATTAAAATTGTTCTCAAAAGATGAGGGATTAAGAAGCAAATTTTTACAAAGGGAAATTTCATTAGAAGTCATATCCAATAAATCTTCAGTTGGATAAGTATTATTAATTGAAATATAGATATTTTTTAAAACCTGATTTTTCAATGATTTTTTTTCTTCAATAAGCTTATAATTTTTACCACGAACCCTTGCATAATCAAGAAGTATTTTATATGAAAAAGCATGAATAGTTAAAAAATTAGTATTCAAATTAGAAGAAATTTTAGAAAATCTCTTTGACATTTCATTAGTTGCTGCCTTAGAAAAAGTTATAGTTAAAATTCTTTTGGCATCTACGCCCGTTTTTATAAGATTTAAAGTTCTGTGTAAAAGTATAGTCGTCTTGCCTGCCCCAGGAACAGCTAAAACAAGTGCCGGTCCATCTCTATGTAAAGTTACTAATTTTTGTTTTTCTGTAAGTTCCAAAAAAATTCCCTCCATAATTAGTCTATACTATTTTTTTAGTTTTTTAAATCTATTTTTTTAAGGTCAAGTGTATTATAATAAAGATAATGGGAGTGATAATATGTTAATGACAAATTTTTTACAAAAAAGGAAATCTGTTAGAGATTTTAAAAATAAGAAAATTCCTGCAGATGTATTGGCTAAAATAAAAGAGAATATGAAAGTCATAGACAATCTAGATGCGATGGCTAAATTTTATCTATTTGAAAACGGTAGCATAATTTATAAAGGACTGGACGGAAAAGCCGGCTATAATGGAGTTATGATTGAAGCACCCCACTACATAGGTCTTGAATTTAATAAAGACTCTGAAGTAAATATTCTAAAAAGTGGATATTTGTTAGAAAAGCTGAACACTGAAATTGTTAATTTGGATTTAGACACCTGCTGGATAACCGTTTTTGAAGTAGATGACAAGGCAAAAAAATCTTTATTTGGTGAAAATGGTGCAAATATTGATTATCTAATAGCTATAGGTTACGGTAAAAAGAAAAAATTATTTGATTTAGCTGTTACTCAAGAAAGACTTTCTGTTGAAGAGATAGTATCTAAAGGCAGTTTATCAGAACCTATAACAGCCGAATTTCTTGAAAATAGGGGACTTTTTGACTTGTTCTCCTCAATCAGATATGCACCTAGCCACAAAAATTTCCAACCATGGAGATTTATGATAAAAGATGAATCTGTTTATGCCTATATGGTCAAAAAAGATGGAGAAGACAAAGCTTCATTAATAGATATGGGAATAATTTTATTCTACTTTGAAGAAATGGCAAAAACAATTGGCATAAGTCACAAATGGAATATTGAATTAGAGGATAAAGGAGAATATATACAAGTAGGTAATTTTAAATTATAATTCATAAAAAAATAAAATAAATCTTTTCATTAAAATAGGGACGCTGACTGAGCAGTCCCTATTTTTATTCCCCATCTTACTTTTTATACTTAATATAGTCTTCTATTATTAGAGGTATCTGAATTACAGTTAAAAATATATAGCAAAGACTATAATTTATATTTTCATATGACATACTATAAGAATCAAAAAAAGCTCCCAGTCTTATAACTGAGAGCTTGAAATAGCTAAAATTATTTATTTTCTTCTTTTTCTAAAACTGCTGTTGCCGTTTTTGTGGAAGGTTCAGCTTGAGTTTCTTCTTTAGCTTTTTGAGCTGCAAGCTTTTTTGCTTCCATTTCTTTTTGTTTTCTTTCCTTTTCTCTTTCTTTCATCTTAGCAACTCTGTCCGGATATTCACAGAAAATTGCTCCTGTAGGACATACTGAAACACACTTGCCACAGTTGATACATTTTTCATAGTCAATTCTTGCCAAGTTATCTTCAACATGAATTGCATCTTTAGGGCAGTTCTTTTCACACATCTTACATGATATACATCCAATGTTACAGTTAGCTCTTACAATCTTACCAACATCATTAGACATACACTTAACAACTGTTTTAGATTTATAAGGTACTAATTTAATTATTCCCTTAGGACAAATATTAATACACTTCATACAAGCTACGCACTTTTCCTTGTCTACTTGTGCAACTCCATCTACCATATGTATGGCATCAAATTCACAAACAGATACGCAAGTTCCTCCGCCACAGCACCCAAATGAACAAGCTTTTTGTCCTTTTTGAAAATCTGAAATTAATCTGCAATCAACAAGGTCATGATAATCATATTTATTTTTAGCCTTACCACAAGTTCCTTGACATAAAACACAGGCTACATTTCTTTCAACATTTCCTGCATTGACACCCATTAGTTCTGCGATTTTTTCTGCTGTATCATTGCCACCAATAACACATCCATTTACTGGTGCCTTACCACTACATATGGCACTTGCCATACCGTCACATCCCGGAAAGCCACATGCCCCGCAGTTGGCACCAGGTAGGGCATTTCTTACTGCAATAACCTTAGGGTCTTGTTTTATATAAAATATTTTTGAAGCTACTGAAAGAATTACCCCAAAAAATGACCCTGTAATTCCCAAAAATAAAATAGGATATAAGATTGATTTTAAGTCCATATTCTCCTCCTATACCAATCCGCCAAAACCTGAAAATGCTAAAGCCATTAGGCCTGCACTAACAAGTGCTATAGGAACTCCTTGCAAAGCTTTAGGTACATTACCAATGGCAAGTTTTTCTCTTAAACATGACATAAAAAGTAATGCAAGAGTAAAGCCCACAGAAGCCCCAAAACCTGAAAATATTGTTTCTATTAAATTGTATTCTTTTTGAATGTTTAAAACTGCTACACCAAGCACAACACAGTTTGTTGTAATAAGTGGAAGGTAAACCCCCATTGCCGTGTACAGAGCAGGCGATGCCTTTTTTATAAACATTTCAACAAATTGTACTAAAGATGCAATAACAAGAATAAATGCTATTGTCTGTAAGTAAGCAATATTTAAAGGATTTAGTATGAAAATTTGAATCATCCAAGTTAAGGCAGAAGCTAAAACAACTACAAATGTTACTGCAATTCCCATACCAATTGCTGTATCAACTTTTGCAGAAACTCCCAAGAAAGGACATACTCCCAAAAATTGTGCAAATACGTAATTATTAACTAAAATTGTAGATACCAATATTACAAAAATACTCTTTAACATCAATCTGCCCTCCTTGTTAATAAGTTTTTAAAAGCTGCTATAACAAAACCTAAAAGTATGAAGGCTCCAGCAGGAGCAGCTAAAATCCCAATTCCTGGATAGATTTCTTTTGGTATAATTTGAATGTTTAATAAAGATCCATATCCAAAAAATTCACGGACAACACCCATTATTAAAACAGCCAATGTATAACCTACTCCTGTTCCTAAACCATCCACTAATGATGGAATTAATTTGTTCTTATAAGCGAATCCTTCAGCTTCACCTAAAATACAACAGTTTACAACTATTAATGGTAAAAATATACCAAGAGCTAAATAAATTGGGGTTGCATAGGCTTGCAAGATCATTTGAACTAATGTAACGAAAGTTGCAATAACAACTATAAAACAAGGTATTCTAATTTTATCTGGTATAACATTTCTTAATGCTGAAACAACTCCATTTGACATAATAAGTACAAAGGTTACTGCAATTCCCATTGAAACAGAATTTACAACATTGTTTGTAATTGCAAGAACTGAACAAAGACCTATCAATTGAATAAAAGTCGGATTGTTTTTGAGCATGGCATCTGTAAATACTTTACTTAATTTCAACTTCTCCACCTACTTTCCTTCTTTTAAATACTTATTATAAACATCTATAACTGCATTATCCCCTGCAAGGACTCCCTTAGATGTTACTGTTGCACCAGTAAGCCATGGAATTTGATTTTCCTTATCTGGGTTTGGTGATAATTCCACAGGAACCGCGGCAGATTTTCCTTCATAAAGCGGATAATACTCTTCAGTCGTTATTCTCGTACCGAAACCAGAGGTTTCTTGATTTGAAATATTTCTAAAACCAGCAATTTTATCACCATCTAATAAAATTCCTATAGCATTTATCATATCTCCACCGAAACCTGTTGCCTTAAAGTTGATGCCATAACCAACAACTTTGCCATCTTTTTGGGCTATAAAAATTTTATCAATTGCTTTGTTTTCTTCTTTTATTTTATTAAGTTTATCTTGGTCATATTCTTTGAAATCATCTGCTGCATCTCCAAATATCGATTCATAACTTGCAAGAGCTTTTTCAAGTTCTGCTTGAGCAATAATTGGGGCCGTAAACCCATTTGCTACTGACAAAAGACCGGCGGAAAATACACAGAAAAATAAAAGAATTAATCCAAATTTAATATGCTCTTTCATTTATTTGACCTCCCCGTAAGCTTGGGTTCTTGTAAATTTATCAATGACAGGTGTGCAAATATTCATAAGACATATTGCATATGAAACACCTTCAGGAAGAGATGCTTTAACTCTTATTATGGCTGTTAAAAATCCACAACCGATAGCAAAAATTATTCTGCCCTTTTTAGTAATTGGATTTGTAGCATAATCTGTTGCCATAAAGCAAGCTCCCAAGATTAATCCTCCTGCCAAAATTTCATAAGGTATAACATCAATAGGTATCCCCAAAATAACAAGGGTAATGGCACATACTCCAATATAAATTACAGGAATTTGAACTGAAACAACCTTTCTTATAACTAGATATAAAAATCCAAGTAAAAGTAATATTGAAGATGTTTCTCCTATAACTCCACCAATATTACCTATAGCCATATTAAAAAGTGATGGCAATTTTTCATAAGCTCCTGAACCTATTAATTTTAATGGAGTTGCAGCACTTACCATATCAACTTGACTTAAAGAGCTAACTCCATTTTTAACCATCTCAGGGCTAAGATAATCAGTCATACGTTTTGTCCAAGAAGCCATAAGCACAAGTCTTCCCGCCAAAGCTGGATTCATAAAGTTAAATCCTATACCACCGAAACATTCTTTTACTATTAAAATTGCAAATATATCTCCAAAAATAAGTTCAAATACTGGCATTGTAATAGGTACATTGAAAGCAATCAATATTCCTGTAACAACGGCAGATAAATCACCTATTTGAATGGGTTTTTTAAGTAATTTTTGAGTGACATATTCAGTAAGAACACAAGCTAAAGATGACACACATATTAATAATAAAGACCTCATACCGAAGAAATAAACTGAGCCAATAATTGCTGGTACAAGTGCAATTATCACATCTAGCATAATCTTTCTAACGGTATCATTAGACCTAATATGTGGTGCCAGTGAAACAAAATATTCGGAACCAGTCACTTCTTTTTTTAAATTATTTTCCATTTGCTCCTCCTATTTCCTCTTTGCTCTTTGAGCCATCTTTAATTCACGCTTAGCAAGCTTTGTTGATGCTGATAAGTGTCTTTTTGCAGGACATACAAAAGAGCATATTCCACACTCCATACATTGATCTGCATGAAGTTCTTCACAAATATCTAGTCTGCCACGTAAAATTGCTGCATTTATATCTGTTGGGTTGATATTAGCTGGGCAATGATCAACACATCTTGAGCATCTAATACATGGACTTTCTTCAATAGAATTTTCTTCCTTATCTGTAAAAACTAAGATACCGGAAGTAGTTTTTGTAATAGGAGAATTCAAATTAAAGACAGACTTACCAGTCATTGGTCCGCCACAAATAATTTCTTTATAATCTTCAACAACTCCACCACAGAAATCTAAAATTTCTCCTACTGGAGTTCCTATTTTTACTAATATATTTTTGGGTTCTTTAATACCTGAACCACTAACAGTTATGACACGTTCATAGGTTGGCTTACCTTTAACCATTGCTTCAGAAAATGCAAGTGTTGTTCCAACGTTTGTTAAAAACAAACCAACATCATTTGTAACCCCATTTTGTGGTACAATTTTACCAATTACCGCTTCAGATAATCTCTTAGAATCACCTTGAGGGTATTTGGTTTGACATCCTACAACTTTCAAGTGAGACCAGTTTGGATGTTTTGAAATAACTTCTTCCATTTTTGCTATGGCATCTGGTTTATTTTCTTCAATCGCCATATATGAAACCTTTTGATTATAAAAGAAAGAAAATATATCTAAACCTTCTAATATTTCTTCAGTTCTTTCTAACATAATCCTATGGTCGCATGTTAAAAATGGCTCACATTCAGCCCCATTTATTATACATTCATCTAATGGAGGATTTTCACCTTTCAGCTTAGCATGAAGAGGAAAACCAGCTCCTCCCATTCCTACGATTCCCATATCCTTCACAAAAGGAATTAAATCATCAACAGGATGTTCTCTGTAATCTAAAAATGGTTTGAATTCAACTTGTTCTCCAAGACCATCATTTTTAATGATTACACAGTCACAATACCTTGCATCAGCTGTGTACATTTTTTCAATACCAATTACCTCTCCTGAAACACTGGCATGAACAGCAGCTGAAATAAAAGCATCAGATTTTCCCACAATTTGACCAACTTTAACCTTATCGCCCTTTTTTACAGTAGGTGTATTTGGGGCACCTATATGCTGAGACATAGGTATGTAAACAATTTCAGGATCCGGCATCCTCTCAATTGCAATTTTCTCAGTTAAAGTTTTGTGTTCGTCCATATGAACTCCGCCAATAGAAAACGTGAGATTTCTTGAACTCATAAAACTTCACCCCTTATTTAACAAATAAATAATAGCTATTTAATAATAACTTTGATTTCATTATAGCACTAATTTTTCATTATGTATATGTAAAATAATAAAAATATCACTTTATAAACCCCTAAGTGTCCTAATTTATAGTTTTTATCATATATAAGAACAAAAAATTTTTTTAATTTATCTATTAAAAAAAATAAATACATGGTTAAAATCCCCTATTTTTTATATTTTTTTAAATACTAATTGATAGAAAATAATTTTGTTGAAATCGTTTTTTGAAAATTTCAATCAATTAAAAAATCCAAAATAAATTAATTTTGGATTTTCTATATAATAATTATTCAATTATTGACTTAATTTTTTGATATATTAAATCTATTGCCACATCATTATAGCCACCTTCAGGAATTATTATATCGGCATATTTTTTTGATGGCTCAATAAATTGTAGGTGGGCTGGTCTTACAGTTTTCATATATTGATAAATAACAGAATCCAAAGACCTTCCCCTTTCCTTTATATCCCTCAAAATTCTTCTGATTATTCTGACGTCTGAATCTGTATCAACAAAAACTTTTATATCTAAGAGATCTCTTATTTCTTCCTCTGATAAGATGAGTATTCCTTCTAAGATTACAACTTCCTTAGCCTCAACTAAAAGTGTCTCTTTTTTTCTGTTATGAAGTTCAAAATCATATAGTGGTTTTTCTATACTCTTTCCAGACTTCAAATCTTTTAGATGCTCAATCAAAAGTTTGTTATCAAAAGCAAAAGGATGGTCATAGTTTGTTTTTACTCTTTCTTCAAAGGAAATATTAGATTGGTCTTTGTAATATGAATCTTCTTCTATTACTGCTACATTTTCTTCCTTTATAAGTTCGACAAGTTTTTTTGTTACAGTTGATTTTCCACTTCCAGTGCCGCCTGAAATTCCAATCAATAATGTTTTATTCTTCATCTGCTCGTCTCCTAATTAAATATCCTTTTTTTAGAGGATATTGAGATTTTATCTTAAAAATTTGTTTAGCTTTATTTGCTACATCTATTTCATTATCCTTATCATCAGTCATATAATCAAGCTTTAATTTAAAATCTTTAATTCCTGGTCCAAAAATTTCTACATCTGTACCCTTAAATACCCTAGACCTTTCTTCGACTGTGGCAATCTTAGAATTTTCATCATAATCTAGAACTATACCTATAAAATCATATCCTCTAATATATGAATTTGTTTCATAAACTTGAGAATTTTCATTTGCCTTATTATAGAAAAATCCAGTTGTAAAATCTCTATGAGAAACTTTTTTTATTTCTTCCAAAAGGTAAGGGTCAAACTTATAATTTTCAGGGTCTTCATAGTATTTATCTATAGCCATCCTATATGATCTTACTACTGTTGCAAGATAATATTCACTTTTAACCCTACCCTCAATTTTTAGAGATTTAATTCCAGCTTCAATAAGATCTGGTATATGTTCAATCATGCAGAGATCTTTTGAATTCATGATAAAAGTTCCCTCGTCATGCTCTTCCAATTGGAAATATTCTCCAGGTCTTTTTTCTTCCATTAAATAATATTTATAACGACAAGGCTGAGCACAATCTCCCATATTTGCATCACGACCTGTCATATAATTTGATAATAAACATCTTCCAGAATATGACATACACATAGCACCATGGGCAAATGTTTCAATATCAATCTTATTCCCACACTCACCTATTATCTCTTTAATCTCTTTTAAAGAAAGCTCTCTTGCAAGCACAACTCTTTGAGCTCCCATTTTTTGCCAGAAACTTACTGTTGAAGAATTTGTAACTGAACCTTGAGTAGAAATATGAATAGGAAGCTTTGGTGCTGCCTCGTGAATTCTCATAAACATTCCTGGATCTGCTACTATAAGGGCATCAACGCCAATTTTTTCCAAATCTTTTACATATTCTTCTAAACCAGCTATATCTTTGTTGTGTGGAATTATGTTTAAAGTAACATGGATTTTTTTCCCTCTTTCATGGGCAAAATCAGCACCCTCTTTTATTTTATCAAGAGTGAAGTTTTTTGATGCTTTTCTTAACCCAAAACTCTCTCCACCAAGATAAACAGCATCTGCCCCATATTCTATAGCTGTCTTTAATTTATTTATATCACCCGCCGGTGCTAAAAGTTCTATTTTATCCATTAGCTCTCCTAACTAAAAGTAATCCATCACCAATCGGTACAATTGATGATATAAACTCATCATTTTTTTCTATTTTTTCTAAAAATTCTCTTAAGCGTCTGACTATTGTAATTTTTCTTCTTATTACCAAATCATCATTTGCAATCATACCTTTAAATAATACATTATCGCATATTATTAAACCATCCTTATTAAGATGATTTATGGCTTCTGCAAAATAATTTTCATATTGACCCTTTGCAGCATCTATAAATATTAAATCAAATGAATCTCTGGTCTTATTCAAAAAGACATAGGCATCTTCTAAAAAAACTTTTATCTTATCTTCTAAAGAAAAATCTTTAATATTTTCCATGGCAATTTTATACATTTCTTCTTTTATTTCTACACTAATATATTTTTCGATAAATGGTGAAGATTTTGTAAAAGAAATTGCAGAATATCCAATAGCTGTCCCAAGTTCTAAAACACTTTTAGGTTTTTTTGTAGAAATCAAAAATTTTATCAACGATTCTGTTTCTTCTTCCACTATAGGTACATGGTTGTCTTTTGCATATTCTCTTAATTTTTTTAGTTTTTCATCTTTGTCAACTATAAGTGACCTTATATAATTTTCAATATAATCATAATTTACATTTGTCATTTTATCACCATTTTATTTAGCATTAGCTATGCATTTTGAAAAATTTATAAAGCTTAAGCCCTAAAGATAAGTTTTTTTAAGGACAAGACCTTTAAAAAAAGGAATCTAATGATTCCTTAAACTTCCATAATTATTGGCAATATCATAGGATTTCTTTTTGTAGCCTGGAATATAAAAGATTTTAGTTCTTCTCTTATTTCAGTTTTTAAAGTAGTCCAATCTTTTAACTGTTTCTTTGTTGAGCTATCTAAAACTTTTTTAACTACAGACTTTGAATCCTCGATTAGATCACCTGATTCTCTAACATAAACGAAACCTCTGGAAATAATATCAGGTCCTGAAATTATTTCTCCGCTGCTTGATATAGATACAACTACAATTACAAGTCCATCTTCAGCCAAGTGTTTTCTATCTCTTAGAACAATATTTCCTACATCGCCTATGCCTAAACCATCGACTAAGACATTACCACTTGGAACATCACCAACTAATTTTGCTCCATCTTGACCTATTTCTAAACAGTTACCATTTTCCATAATAAAAATATTCTCAGGTTTTATCCCCATCTGTTCAGCTATTTCAGCGTGCTTCATTTGATGTCTTACTTCCCCGTGGGCAGGTATAAAATATTTAGGATTAACTAAATTTAAAATAAGTTTTAGTTCTTCTTGGCAAGCATGGCCTGAAACGTGAATTTCTGAAAGTGTTTCATAAATAACTTCAGCTCCGCTTTCAAGAAGCCTATTTATAACTTTTGACACATCAGTTTCATTTCCAGGAATTGGATTAGCTGAAAGAATGATAACATCATTTGGTGTGAGTCTAATCTTTCTATGTTCACCATAGGCAATTCTTGTCAAAGCGCTCATGGGTTCGCCTTGAGAACCTGTAGTTATAAGGACAAGTTCTGAATCATCATACTTACTCATATCTCTAATATCTACAAGAGTTCCCTTTTTAACCTTCAACTGGCCAAGCCTAACGGCAGTTTCTGTAACATTAACCATTGACCTACCGGAAAGTACAACTCTTCTTCCATATTTTTCAGCAGAATTAATTATTTGTTGGACTCTGTGGACATTTGATGCAAAAGTTGCAATTATAATCCTATTTTCTGTTAATTGCATGAATAGACGGTTGAAAGTTTCTCCAACTTTTGATTCACTCATTGTGTAACCTTCACGCAAAACATTAGTAGATTCCCCAATCATAGCTACAACACCTTTTCTACCAATTTCAGAAATTCTTGCCAAATCTATGGGCTTTCCTGAAATAGGTGTCATATCTATTTTAAAATCTCCACTGTGATATACATAACCAAGAGGTGTATTTATGGCAAGGGCTGTAGAATCAGGAATTGAGTGATTAACTCTTATCCATTCGACTTCCATTTTCCCAAGTTTAACAGTGTCACCCGCATTTACTACATGCAATCTTTTTTTAGATAAATTGTGTTCTTTATATTTATTTTCTAACAATCCAATTGTAAGAGGCGTTCCATATATATCCATATCTAACTTTTTGACAACATAAGGAATAGCTCCAATATGATCTTCATGACCATGTGTCAAAACAAGTCCTCTTATTCTATTTTTATTTTCTACAAGATAAGTTACATCAGGAATAACCACATCTATTCCTAACATCTCATCTTCAGGAAAGGTCATACCGCAATCGACAATAATAATATCATCTCTGTACTCAATTACAGTCATATTCTTTCCTATTTCATGTAATCCCCCTAAAGGAATTATCTTTAGCTTATTGCTGTTTTTCATCTACATCTCCTAATTTCTTTTGGCAGTCTTCGCAATAACCTATAAATTTAAGAGAGTGATCTATGATTTTAAATTTGTATTTTGTTGTAATTTCATTTTCAATTGCTTCTAATTTATCAACATTAACTTCAGTAATTTTTCCACAATTCAAACAAATAAGATGATGGTGCCTATGACCGGTTGATGAAAGTCTTAATTCATACCTTACAATATTATCCTCAAAGGTAATTTGGTCAAGTATTCCTAATTTATGAAATAATTGTAAAGTCCTATATACTGTAGCAATACCAATTTCAGGATTATCTTTTGATATGAATTTATAAACTTCTTCTGTTGTTAAGTGATCCTTAACATGGTCTACAAAAACTTTAAAAACTGTATCCCTTTGCCATGTGTACTTATAACCGTGTTCTTTTAAAATATCCTTAACCTTAAGTGCATTTAATTCCATACTATCACCTATTGTAAATTCTCGTTCAAAAGTTCTTCATAAACTTTTGATGCCTCTTCTAATTCTTCATCATCTATACCCTTAAGAGCTTCTTCTCCATTTTTATCAGTAAAAACTTTTAAAATATAGGTATAAGAATCTTCATCTTCAGCAGGGTGCATGGCAACATATGAGGTATCATCAATCGAAAATTTCGCATCAATAATAAATTCACAAGCTCTGCCTTTTTCATCATAAAATACTGTTTTTTCCATCATTACCCCCATCTGAAGAATCCATATACGTTTTAAGAATAAAAGCTGCCGCTATCTTATCAACATATTTTTTTCGATTTTCTCTTCTCACTGAAGCTTCCATTAATACATCCTTAGCCATAAGTGTCGTCATTCTTTCATCAACATAAACAAGTTCTAACCTGAATTTATTTTTTAATTTTTCTGAAAATTTTTGAACCATCTGACAAGTAGGACCGAGAGTATTATTCATATTTTTTGGAAGACCTACCACTATTTTCTTAACATCATATTTTTCAATTAAATCATGAATCTTGTCATACGCTTCTTTATTCGATGTTCTTTCAATAGTTTCTAAAGGTGTTGCTATAGTAAAAGTTTCATCACTAATCGCTACCCCTATCCACTTTTCTCCAACATCTAAGCCTAAAACTCTATTCATTAGATCACAACCTTATAGGTACATATTAAATATGTAAATATGAGATGGCAAAACCATCTCATATCCTTTCTAAATAAACTTTTAACATTTCTTTTAAAAGCTCATCACGCTCAATATCTTGAATTATGGACCTTGCATTGTCATGGCTGGTTATATATGTGGGATCACCAGACAATATATATCCAATAATCTGATCAACTGGGTTATAGCCTTTTTCTTCCAAAGCATTAAAAACTGTCTTTAAAACTTCCTTAATTCTTGACCTTTCCAATTTTTGCTTTTCAAATACTTGAGTATTCGTATCCTTTTGATCCATAACTACCTCCAAGTAAATTATATCATAAATAAATTATAATTGTATACTAAATTAGACCTTCTAAAGTTTTTAAGGCTTCAGAAACCTTTCCTAAATCACGACCACCGGCTGTAGCCATATCGGCTCTACCGCCTCCGCCGCCTCCGCAAACTTTAGATACTTCTTTTATAATCTTACCCGCAGAATAACCATTAGAAACTAAATCTTTTGAAAGTGCACAAACAAAATTTAGTTTTCCGTCATTTTCAGTTGCTAATAAAACTACAACAGAATTTAACTTGTTTCTAACCATATCCGCTATATCTCTTAAAGAATTAACATCTTTATCCTTAAATTTATGTGTTAGATAATTAATTCCATTCTTTTCTTTAACTTCATCCAAAATATTAGAAAGTTCATCCTTATCTGAAGAATGTTTTAAACTATCAATGGCTTTGTTAAGTTTTTTGATTTCATTTAAGCTAGAGCTTAATTTTTGTAAAATATCAGTCTTATTAGCCTTTAATTCATGTGCTATTTCATCTCTCAAATTAAGAGTGTCATTAAGCATTTTATATACAGCAGGACCAGTAACACCTTCAATTCTTCTTACACCACTAGAAACTCCACTTTCTGATAAAATCTTAAACATAGAAATTTCAGAAGTGTTTCTAACATGAGTTCCACCACATAGTTCTATTGAATAATCTCCCATGGAAAGAACCCTAACTATATCTCCATATTTTTCTTCAAAAAGTCCAACAGCACCAAGTTCTTGTGCGTGTTTTGGATTAGTAACTGTAGTTGTTACGCTGAGAGCTTCAAATATTTTTTGGTTGACCCTATCTTCAACTTTTTTTATTTCTTCTTGGCTCATAGCTTGATAATGAGTAAAGTCAAAACGTAGTCTATCAGCTTCAACAAGAGATCCTGCTTGATTAACATGATCACCTAAAATTTCCTTCAAAGCTTTGTGCAGAAGATGTGTTACAGAGTGATTTCTTCTAATATTATTTCTTCTTACAACATCAATTTCTGCAAAACATGGACTCTTAGTAACTTCTCCATCTAAAACTTCAACAATATGAAGGTGCAAGCCTTCTCTTGTTTTTTTAGTATCGATTACCCTACACTTGAAATCATCGCCATCAATATAACCGGTATCACCGACTTGACCACCACCTTCTCCATAGAAAGGAGTTTTATCTAAAATCAAAACTGCCTTTTCTTCTGGTCCAATATTTTGAACTTCATTATAATCTTTAAAAATTCCAATAATATTTGCTTGACACTTATCTTCTTCATATCCAACAAATTCATTTTTAAATTTTGTAAAAACACTTTCGTCTGTATGGGAATCCCAACCAATATTAGTATCTTTATGGGCATTTCTAGCTCTTTTCTTTTGTTTATCCATGTAGTCGTTGAAACCATCCATGTCCATTTCAAAGCCCTTTTCAGTTAATATTTCTTTAGTTAAATCTGGTGGAAAACCATAAGTGTCATAAAGTTTAAAGGAATCTTCTCCGCTTAAAATCTTTTCATTTGAAGATTTTAATTTTTCAATATATGAATCTAAAATGTTCATACCAGATTCAATGGTCATTTGGAATTTTTCTTCTTCACCCTTTATTACATCTTTAATTCTTTGGCTATTTTCTACAAGTTCTTTATAATTTTCTCCCCAAGATTTAATAATGAAATCACAAAGTTCATATAGGAAAGTTTTTTTAATTCCTAAAAGCCTACCGTGACGAGCAGCTCTTCTGATAAGACGACGTAAAACATATCCTCTTCCTTCATTAGATGGTCTTACAGTATCTCCAACTAAAAAAGTTATGGCCCTTATATGGTCTGTTATAACCCTTGTGGAAACATCAAGTTTTTTATCAGTTCCATATTTATAGCCTGAAATCTTTTCGATTTCATTGATAATTTCAGTTATTGCGTCAATTTCAAAAATATTATTAGTTCCTTGTAAAACTGTAGCAATTCTTTCAAGACCCATACCTGTATCAATATTAGGATGAGAAAGTGGAGTATAATTTCCCTTTTCATCCTTATCAAATTGAGTGAAAACAAGATTCCATACTTCTATAAACCTGTCGCCTTCACCACCCGGTCTTTCATCAATAGAGCCGTACTTAAGTCCTCTATCAACATAAATTTCAGTACAAGGACCAGACGGACCGACTTCAAGTTCCCAAAAATTATCTTCCTTACCTAAGCGAATAATTCTATCTTCAGCAATACCTATATCATTTTTCCAAATATTAAAAGCTTCATCATCATCTTTATATACAGTAACCCATAAATCATCTTTGTTAATTTCTAAATTTACTGTTAAAAATTCATAAGCCCAAGGAATTACTTCTTTTTTAAAATAATCTCCAAAGGAAAAGTTGCCGAGCATTTCAAAAAAAGTTGCATGTCGGTCCGTTTTTCCAACATTATCAATATCTCCAGTCCTAATACACTTTTGGCAAGTGGTTACTCTTTTACCAGGAGGAGTGGCTTCTCCTGTAAAAAATTTCTTCATTGGCGCCATACCCGCACCAATTAATAAAAGTGATTTATCATTCTTAGGAATTAATGAAAAGCTAGGAAGGACTTTATGTCCCTTCTTTTCAAAAAAACTAAGGAATTCTTTTCTAATTTCATGTAAGCCCAAATTTTTCATTCCACACCTCATCTAAAAAACTCCTCTAAAGAGTAGCAAACAATAATTATAAATAATTATAAAGTTTTTGAAAAAAAAAGTCAATTTAAAGGATTAAATCCCTAAAAATATGATATTATTTATACAAAAAAATATCAGCCACATCCTATAAGGATGGACTGATAGGCAAAACTTTTCACACCAGCATGTAAAGCTAAATAAAAAGCTTGCGTATTTATGTTTTTATTTAACTATCAAAGATGGGAATTTAATATAACCTTTTAATGCTTGACTTCTCTTATGTGTCTATTCTTATGTAAATAATTACCCTATTTTTCATTATTTCTATATTTATGCTTATTATTCTACACTCATTTTATATAATTCACTATACTCCTCAGAATTTTTTATCAGCTCATTATGAGTTCCAACTCCACTAATCACACCATCTTTTAAAATAACAATCTTATCTGCCTTATCTACATAAAGGATAAGTCATTATCACAATAACAGTGCGATACTAATCAAATCTTCCAAGAAACATAAACTCTCCAGTGAAGAAAGACAGTAACATCAGATTTTTCAAGTAGAAAGATCTATATAGAACATATAAATCGCTATTTAAAAAATTTTACATTTTATTTTCTCGCTATAGAAGTAGACAAAGAGGGTTTGCTTTGCGTATTTCTTTAATTTGTAGTATTTATAATCTCCAACATTACGCCATGAAACAGAGTTCTTATAATTTTATCCCATATTTTTACTTTTTATGATACATAATAATATTTTCAAAACTAAGTAAACTCAATTTTTCAAGGTCTCCAAATGACCGCTTTTATTTTCTCTAAATACGCTAGATCTCAAGAATGGAATTGATATAAGGAGTAGTATAATCGTTTGAACAGCTAATCCTTTATATCCAAAAGCAATGACAAATAGCCCCCATGCAGACATCACAGTATGCAAACCATGAATCAATACCATACACCATATACTGTGTGATTTTTCATAAAAATATGCAAACCAGATTGCATAAAATATTTCTGTTATGATTCTAAGCGTACATACAAATAGAAAATAGAATTCGAATGTATATCCAAAAGATTTGATAATCTCCGGCATCACCATAAAATACTCATTATTAAAATGCCATATTGCCCAAATGACTCCAAGTAAAACCACTCCACCTATTTTCCCAAATTTCTTCTGTAATCTTGGTTGCAAAAAAAATCTCCAACCATACTCTTCCCCAAATAATGTACAAAAACCAAAAATCGGCATCAATATATATACAAATCCAGGTCTAGAAATGGAACTGTCCTCTGTCAATGTTTTTAATAGCACATCAACACTAATATATTTACCTTGATAGTAGACGGTCTTGAAAAGGTCCGTATAAGAATAAAGTAAGTAAGCACTCAAAAATGTAACCGTAGATACAATCAATATTAAAATCATATAAAGAAACAACCATTTTAATGTTTTTTTGAAATTTCCTCCTCGTAACCCCCATTTTTCAGCAACTTTTTTATTCTCATTAAATAATAGCATTAAAAAAATGACTACTGAAAGATCAATAAATAGCTCTGCATAGACACTATAGATGATTCCCAAACAAACTAAACCGATTATAATAGCACCACAGATTATGTAGAAATGAAAACTACTTTGTGGATAATTTTTATATTTTAGTTTAATTGTAATCATAGCCGCCATAGCTGGAGTCAGAGTCTGAGTAGGATTAATTTGAAAATATTGCCCCATGAGTTTAAAATATGCTGCTGCACAAGTCAAAAGAAGTACCATAATAGATAGTATCATAAGAAAAAGCACTACATCATCAATTTCTTGAACACTCCTCATAAAAATTTGACAAAACTTGCTACACTGATCTGAATCAGGATTTTCTTCAGGTGTTACTATAAGGTAATTCGATGTATCTTGAATGCATTGATCTTGAACAAAATTATTTTCCTCACCAACATCTTCATTCAAATATAATTTTTTATCCATATCCTATCCTTTGTATATTTTCTAAATACCATCAAAAACGTTTTATCCATCCCTATATAAATGATAATTCGAAGCAGAATTATCACTTATTTTAATCCCAAGTTATTCAAAATAATAATTCTAAAAAATCTATTTAACATCTAATTTGTACACCATTTCCATTTCTTAAATGACAAGATCCTACTGGGTGATCTTTTGTTGGTGTTGGACAATCATCTGAACATTTTCCTTTAGTACAATTGTTTGTACAATTTTTTTCACTAATACATACCACACAACTACCACTTGGACAAACAAGTAAAGAAAGTGTTACTGTTGTAGTTGTTGTGCCCATAGTCTCATCCCCTGTGTCACTTGTAACCTTCATATCAAGATCAAAATCTTCATATTTCCCCATGACTTCCTCATTTTTAATTTTTCTGCTCCGAAATTATTATTTTCACCTTTTTATCTCTTTGTATGCAATCATACAAAGT
>NZ_KB900372.1 GCF_000378725.1 Peptoniphilus lacrimalis DSM 7455
CCCCGAAGGGTTCTGTTAAGATTTCATCGCTCGACTTGCATGTGTTAAGCGCGCCGCCAGCGTTCGTCCTGAGCCAGGATCAAACTCTCAATTAAAAATTTGTCTAACTCAAAAAATCATTTCTGATTTACGAATTCTGGTTTCTTTGTTCTTTCGAACTGCTTTGTGATTTATTCTTACACTATTTAATTATCATGTTTCTTGGCTACTTTTGAAGTAGCTTTTTTATTATATATCCCTCTTGCATTTCTGTCAAGTATTTTTTACAAGATTTTTAAAGAGATATAACTGTCTTAGACAGCTTTTATAGTCTAACATTTATAAAATGATTTGTCAATATTTTTTTATAATAATTTTTCTCCAAACAAACTTTTAGCAATATCTATTGCAAGTACTGAAGTTTGACTTTTTATATCCAATAAGGGATTAACTTCAACTAAATCTACACTTGTTATTAAATCTGATTTAGATAAAATTTCTGTCAATAGGAAAATTTCTCTTGGTGTTAGACCTCCGTTTTTTCTAGTTCCTGTACCAGGAGCATATATCGGATCCACAACATCTATATCTAAGCTTACGTGTATGTGGTTTGTTTTTTCATTTAAATATTTCAGTGCTTCTTTTGTTACTTTTCCTATAGAGTATTCATCTATTTCCTGTAAACTGAAGGCTTTTATGTTATAGTCTTTTAGTACTTGTCTTTCTTCCTTATCTAAATCTCTTAAACCTATATATACTAAATTTTTGCTTTTTAAGAAATTTTTATTTTGTCCTATGTTCGATAATTCTTCGCATGCGAGCCCCATAATTGCAGATAAACTCATGCCATGAATATTTCCTGAAGGCGATATTTTTTCGTTATTTATATCACCGTGTGTGTCTATCCATATTACTCCCAAATCTGGATAATTGTTTAATGCAGCTTTTACTGAACCTATAGCTAATGAATGATCTCCTCCCAGTACTAGGGGTAAATTTTTATTTTTTATTATTTCATCCACTTTGTTATATAATTTTGTGCAGGCTTGTTTTACTATCTGATAATTTTTTAAATTCTTAGGACCTATTTGGTCTTCGTAGCTATTTGATACTTCTATATCTCCTAAGTCTTTAATTTCCAAATCTAAACTTTTTAGCTCTCTAATAAGTCCATTTAGTCGCAAAGCGCTAGGTCCTAATCTAGCTCCTCTTATTGAAGCTCCCATATCTAATGGTAGCCCTATTATTGATATTTTTTTGTTCATAAGTACCTCTATTTTTCATTATATTTATTAGATTATATGATTATTACTTATTTAATGTCAATTATGTTTTCATAAAAAAAGATCGACATATTTTATGTCGACCAGCTATAAATAATCATTAAGATATTAATCTTACTTTGTAGTTTAGTGATTCTATCATTTTTTTATCATCATTTATTGTAACACCATGTGTTGTTAACATATCTCCTGTTATGGCAGCATTGGCTCCCGCTTCAAATGCACTTTTGCCAAGTCCAGCCATATTTGCACGACCACCTGCCAATCTTAGGGTGGCATCAGGTATTACAAACCTAAAAACAGCTATAGTTCTATTTATTTCTTCTTCTGATAAAATTTCATTATTTTCTAAAGGAGTGTGAGGTATTGGGTTTAAAACATTAACAGGTATTGAATTAACTTCTAGTTCTTTTAATTGATATATCATGTCGAGCCTATCTTCTCGTGATTCTCCCAATCCAATTATTCCACCGCTGCATATTTCCATATTCGCTTTTTTAGCAGCTTTAATTGCCTTTATTTTTTGATCATATAAATGAGTTGTACAAATACTTGGAAAAAACTTACGTGATGTTTCTAGATTATTATGAATTCTTGTTACCCCTGCTTTTTTTAACTTTTCAAATCCCTCTTCATTTATAAGACCACCAGAGATACAAACCTCAACAGGAACTTGTCTGTGTATTTCTTCAACAATTTCGCATACATTATCTATATCTTCACTGCTAAGGTTCTTTCCACTTGAAACTAATGAATATCTCGGTACACCTTGATTATATTTATCTATAGCATCATTTACAATTATATCTTTACTTAATAGGCTATATGTTTTAACATCAGTGTTGTAGAAAGCTGATTGAGCACAGAATTTACAATTTTCCGGGCATCTACCACTTTTAGCATTTATTATAGTGCACATATCGAAAGAATCCCCACAAAATTTTTCCCTAATTTCTTTAGATGCTTGTGTCAACTCCTTATAATCAGCATTATATAAAAATCTTGCATCTTCTCTACTTATTTCATATCCATCTAGTACTTTATTTTTTAAATCTTCAACAGTTATTTTTTCCAAAACTTGCATTTTCTCAACTCCTCAAAAGTATTATACTTACTTAAGAAAAGATTGTCAATGTATTTTCGTAATAAGGTTAACTGTATTTTTCAAATACTCCTAAACAAATGGGCTTGTTTTCAGCTCTCCATTTTTTCTCATATTCTGTTTCTATATTTAATGGATAATCTTCTTCCTTCATGTTAAAATCACTAATTAATCCAACAAATTTTTGCTCTTGGAAATATTTTAATGAGTCCTCAAAAAATTCCTTGTGATCTGTTTTTAAATATATTTGCGAACCTTCTTTTAAAATTATTCTATATTTTTCGAGAAAATCAGGATAAGTTAATCTTCTTTTTTGATGCTTTAGCTTTGGCCATGGATTACAAAAGTTAATGTATATTCTTGAAACTTCATCTTCACCAAAATATTCAAGTATATCTTTGGCATTCATTGGTAAAGCTATTACATTTTTAAGATTGTAATCTAAAATCTTTCTTGTAGCATATATGAAAGCATTTGTTTCCATTTCTATCATAATATAGTTGATATTAGAATTTTCTAATGCTGATGTTGCGGTAAAAGTACCCTTTCCAGCACCAATTTCTAAATATATATCATTATCATTTCCAAAAACATCCTTCCATTTACCCTTATATTTTTTTCCATCAAATATTACATAAGGATTTTCTTTCATTTCAGGAATTGCAAAATGTTTTTTTCTTAATCTCATAAACCACCATAAAATACGGTTTCCCGCTACCCTTTCCAATAAATATTTATTAATTATAAACTGATATAGCCCCTAAGTCAAATTAAATTATAAAGATAATTATATTAATACATTTTATAAGATTATCTTTAAAAACTCTTAAACTAAGGTTAAATTGCTTATTATTATAATGAATTTTTATAAATAAACATTAAAAAACCACCTTACGCCATTTTTTACTTTAATAAGTAAAACACAGTATAAGATGGTTTTAAATATGGGGTGGATAGTGGGAATCGAACCCACGATCTTCAGGACCACAATCTGACGCCTTAACCAACTAGGCCATACCCACCACATAAGAGCATATTTATAATAACAAAATGTTATATCTTTGTCAAGACTTCATATTAATTCCGTAAAATATTTTTTTAGATTTTCTAAAGCTTTGGCTCTGTGACTGATTTTATCCTTTTCTTGAAGAGTCAATTGTCCAAAACTGATATCATATCCTTCAGGTATAAATATTGGGTCATAACCAAATCCATTAGCACCTTTTTCTTCTTCTGATATATGACCTTTACATACTCCTTCCAAAAATTTAATATTTTTATTGGGGTCAATTAAGCATAGAACTGTTTTAAAATATGCCGACCTGTCATCTTTATCCTTTAGGTTATTTAATAACTTTTTTCTATTTCCCTTTTCGTCATGATCTCCAGCATAACGAGCAGATTTTACTCCAGGCTCACCATGTAGTGCATTAACAAATAGCCCAGTGTCATCAGCTAGTATATATGCATCTGTCATTGAGCTTAAAGCTTTTGCCTTTAATTCCGAATTTCCTTCTAAGCTATCTTTATTTTCTTCAACTTCAAGATTAGATGCACCAATTTCTTTTTTTGACAATATTTCTATGTCAAGTTCTTTTAATACTTCTTTTATTTCTTTTAATTTATTTTTGTTGTCTGTTGATACAATTAATTTCATATATATTCTTCCACAATTTCCATATATTTAAAAATGTCTTTAATTCCTATTTGAGCAAATTTTAAAAATTCTGCCAATTCTTCTGTCGTAAAGGTATCCCTTTCGCTTGTTCCCTGAATTTCAATTATTTCAAATTTATCATTCATTACTAAATTCAAATCCACATCAGCATTTGAATCTTCTTTATAGTCTAAATCAACTAATTTTATCCCTTTTACCTTACCTACGCTTATTGAACCTACTTTACATTTTATGGGATTTACCTCAAGTTTTTTATTTTTGAGTGCTTTATTTACAGCCATTTCTAAGGCTATATAAGAACCGTTTATTGATGTAGTTCTAGTTCCTCCATCAGCATTAATTACATCGCAATCAAGCCAAATTGTCCTTTCCCCCAAAGCCTTTAGATCTACAGCTTCTCTTAAACTCCTTCCTATAAGTCTTTGTATTTCAGTTCCTCTGCCATCCTGTTTGCCTCTAGAAATATCTCTTACTTTTCTTATAACAGTTGAACCTGGTAGCATTGAATATTCAGCCGATACCCAGCCCATTTCCTTGCCTCTTAAAAAAGGTGGAACTTTTTCTTCTATTATTGCAGTACAAACTACTTTTGTATTTCCGCATTCAATCAGAACTGATCCATCAGCATTTGGTACAAAATCAGGACTTATTTTTATTTCTCTAACTTCACTATTTTGTCTGTCTGTTCTCATAATACCTCTATTAATATTTTACATACTTATCAATATAACTATATATACCATTATATAGACCATTAACTAATTTATCTATATAATCATCGTCTGTTAAATCGCTTAACTCTTCATCATTTGAAATAAAACCTAATTCAGCTAGCGCTGCAACTGTTTTTGTTTGATTTAAAACAATAATAGCTGGTCTATTTTTTATTCCACGATTTACAGCTCCAGTTTCTTTTAATAAAGCTTTTTGTAATTCTTGAGCAAAATATTTTTGAACTGTTGATTTAATCTTAATATTTTTTTCTGAAGCATATAAAACTTCTATTCCCTTTGCATCAGTATTATCAGAAGAATTAATATGGATAGAAAGGAAAATATCAGCATTTGTTTCATTTGCCAAACTTGCTCTATCTTGTAACTTTATAAATTCATCTCTTGTCCTTGTAATACTTACATCCATTCCATCTTCTAAAAGCCTATTATAAAGTTTTGTAGCTACTAATAAGGTTAAATCTTTCTCGTGGACTTTATTATCCTTTGAGTTAGCTCCGCTATCTTTACCTCCATGTCCTGGGTCTAAAATAATTCTTACTTTACCATTTACATAAAGATTTTCATTAATGACCTGTTTCTTTTCCATATCTTCAGAGTCAAGGCCAACTGCTTTTAATGCTGATTCACTCTCATCTTCATAAATTTTTTCTGTTAAATATTTAGTTTCTTTAATTTCTTCTTTTGATTGGTATTGATTCTTAACTATGGAATTAATATTATTTAAACTGTTTTTTTCAGGATTTTTTGTTTTAGTCTTTTTAGTTTTAGTCTTTTTAGTTTTATTTTTTTTATTATCTTTCTTTTTTATATTTGTTTTTTTATCATTTTTATTTGTAGTATTATCTTTCTTTTCTACTAATTTTTTCTCATCCTTATCCATAATTGAGTCGGTTTTATAAGAATTTACTTGTGCTAAAAACTTATCTTGATCCCAAGATACATCATATCCAAAAGTTTCTGATAAAAACCTAAGGGGAACCATAGTTTTTGTTCCTTTAGCGTCAATATAATCTACTAGAGCAGGTACTGAATTTTTATCAATTTTAGTTTTTTCATCATTTACAAATACTATGGAAGATCCTATTTGCAGTTTTATATTTTTATCATTCATGCTGATCAAGGCAGTTTTTTTCACATTGTCCCATAAAACATCAGCACCTAAGGCTTCTGTAATTTCTCTAATTGGAACAAAAGTCCTTCCATCTTTAACATATGCATTATAAGTTGTTTGTAAATCTTTACCATCAATCTTAACATTGCAGGAATTTACATTGTAGTTTTTCTTCTTAATTTTTACTGGAAAACTGTTTTTAGCACTTGTGGATATTATTAACATTGCAAAAACGGTTAAAATTAATAATAATTTTTTCATTTTATCCTCTAATTTATATTATTTTATAAAGTTCATCACTTGCAGGTACAGGGATTTCTATTTTTTTGCCATTATCAATTAGAATTTTCTTATCCTCTTCTGTAACTTTACCTATTTGCGTAATTTTTATATTTTTTTCTAAGCATACTTTTTTATAAGCTTTAAAATCTTCTTCATTAAAAACCATAAGCATAGAACCTGAAGATATTAGTCCATATATATTTATATTATAATGACTTCCTATTTTTTTTGTTACATCTTTTACAGGTATTTTAATATTATCTACTTCTATACCCTTACCAATAGCTTCAGAGCATTCCCATAAAGCTCCGTATATTCCACCTTCTGTTACATCATGCATATATTTTACATTAAAATCTACTGCAATTTTTGCCTCTCTCAAAACTGATAGATCTTTTATATCTATTGACTCTTTTCTTAAATCATCCTCGCTTAAAAATTCATTACCTTTCTCTTCCAAAATAATTGAAGTTCCTTCAAGTCCTATATCCTTAGAAACAGCAATTACATCTCCAACTTTAATTGAGGATATGTCGGGCATTTTATTTTTATTTACTCTTGCTATGACAGTAGTTGTCATAACAATTTTATTTACAGCATCCGTAACTTCTGTATGACCACCAATTATTTCTAAATTATTTTGTCGGCACGCTCTATCTGCATCCTCCATAATTTTGTTTAAGTCTTCAAGTTTAGATTCCGCTGGCAATAAAATACTAATTAAAACACCCACAGGGTCTGCTCCTTGGCAAGATACATCATTAACTGAAATATTTATTGCCAAATAGCCTAAATTTTTATTAGCTCCAGTAATAGGATCAACAGATGTAACAATCAAATCTCCATTAAAATCTAAGACTGCTGTATCAATCCCTATTGATGATTTTGTTAAAACTTCTTTTCTATGTGAATTTATATTTTTAAAAACATATTTTTCTAAATCATTATTTGATACTTTTCCAATTTCCAATTATATCACCTCTATATACTAATCATTTTTTAGCTTTATTTCAAATTTGTAAAGTCCATCTTCTAAAGTCAAATTTTTATCATTAATCGTATATTTATCGAAAACTGATAAATTATCCTTATTTTGAGTAACTCCCTTAACAATAATAAAATCTTTACCATAAATATAATCAGTAAAAAGCAAGTCCTTATTTTCAAGCTCTTGTATTTTTATAATTTTTGATAAAAACTTTTCATTAGCTGACTGTTGAGAATCACTTGAAAGGTCCTGATTAACTTTTTGTTCATGAATAGGTTTTTTATTAATTTTTTCAGAGAGTTTTGAAATATCTCTGTCTAACTTATTAATATATAATAAATTAGCAAAAATTAAAAGTAAAAAGACAAATGTTATACATAAGGGTTTCCAATTTATATCCTTTTTACTTTTGGACTTATATGAAAAATTCTCTAATTTATTCAATAGATATATATATTTAATTTTATTTAAATCTAAATTATCTAATATATCAGCTTGACCTAATATACCTGTGAAAAATACAGGTTTATTTGATGTGAAAGAAGTAATTTTATTTTTATAATTGCTTAAAATATTAATTAATTTTAAAGAAAAATCTTCATCAATAGTCTGATTTTTTTGGTCATATTTACCCATTAGTATATTTGTAATATTTGGAGTTTCAAGCTTATTATTTTTAAAAAGACCAAGTAATTCAGGCATAAAAATATAATCAAATTTTTTCCAAAGTCCATCTTTTATCTCAATAAAAGATATTCCATCTAAATTAAAGTCAATATACTTGCCATCTTCTTTAAAAATCCTATTTGACGGCAAGATTTTAAATAAATTCAATTTAAACTTATCAAATATTTCTTCAAATTTACTGTAAAATTCTTTAGGAATAAGATATATAGATAGCTCCATAATATTATTATAGGTTTTGTAATCATAATTTATTATATAATCTTGCATATTTAAATTTCCGTAATCCTCTAAATCAAATTTAAGGAAATCATCTAAATCTTTTTCTTCTATTTTGGGAATCTTGTAATTAATATATTGAATATCACAATTTGTTACAAATAATATTACTTTAGTATTATTTGGAATTTCCATATCTTCAATATATTTTTTGAGTAAATAAAAGAAATGATGATAGTCTTCTACTCCTTTTAAAGAATAAATGTCAATTGGTAAGTATTTAATTTCTGTCCTAGACTTATACTTTATATATAAGTATCCAGTTTTTAAATAAATATATAAATAATTCATAAAAACCTCACATCATTAATTGAAATAAAATTGCAATAGCAATAAAAGGTCCAAAGGGCATCTGAGTCTTTAAGCCTTTTTTATAAAAAATAATTAAAAAAATTGCAAATATAGCTCCGCTGACAAAGGATAAGGTGAAAATTTTAAGTAAGTCCATATAAGAATTTGCAAATAATCCGCTAACAAAAGCTAGTTGCATATCACCAAGCCCCATTTGTCTTGTAAGTATGATGATTATTAAAAAAATAAAAGAAATAATAAGTGCAAATTTTAGAGATTGGAGTACTTCCCCATGATTTAGGATTATAAATAAAATTTGCAAGATTATTAAAAATATTATATCCATGCTATAGATATATGTAGTTTTAAAATCACAATAGGAAACTAAAAATAAAATGGAAACCTCCAGTGCCCTAATTATAAAATTAACTGAAAGTCCATAAAAAAAGAAAGACACAAGAAAAATTAATCCGTAAGTTATTTCAAAAGTTAATAAATCTAAAGGTAGTTTAGTCTTGCAATAAGCACATCTGCCTTTAAGTTTTATATACGAATAAATTGGTATCATATTCCAAAATTTAAGCTTCTTATTGCAATTCAAACAATAAGAAGCCTTAAAAATAAAATCTTCTTTTATTTCTCTTCTTGTAAAGAATAAATTGAAAAAAGAACCAAAACAAGTCCCTAAAATAAATATTAAAAAATACATCTATTTTCCTGTAGTATTATCTGCTACTATTTTATTATTTTCTACCTTTACAAGTCCAGGACTAACAGTTATTTTTCCTTCAGTCACATTAATAGAAAAACTATCTGCTCCTGAACCCTTTGCAGGTTTTATTTTGTCTGCATCCTCTAAATAATCTTTTAAATCACTAACAGTAATACTTGTAGACTCTGGATTATCTATAAGATACAATACCGCTGCATTTTTGATTGTCTTAACATTTGAATTATGAGCTGCTGCTTGTGCTCTCAAATTTGTACCTCTATAAGATAAAGCTGCCATAGTTATTAATATAGCAATAATTGAGATTACAATTACAAGTTCAAGAAGTGTAAAACCCTTCTTCTTTTTATTTAATAATTTTTTCATAATAATTTACTCCTATTTATATAATACTATTATATTAAAAACAAGTAATTTAATTTAACAAATTTTTAATGATATAATTCAAACTTATATGTAATTTGAGAGAAGAAATATTTTCTTCTCTCAAAAATTATTTTTTAAAAAACTCTACTCCACTTTTAAAAATATTTTGGTATTCAACTGAATCAATGTTTTTATAAAGATTTTTATCTACACGTTCACAGTGACCCATTTTTCCAAAAATTTTTCCATCTTTAGATATAATTGATTCAATATTTAAAGCTGAACCATTTGGTGCATTTTCATAAACTCCAACAATTTGGTCATTTTCCATAAGAGAGTTTAAAACAGATTCCTCAGCATAAAATCTCCCCTCACCATGTGAAATTGGCATTCTATAAACTTTTCCTTCTTCTAAAGTATTAAGCCAAGGTGAATTATTAGTTAGAATTTTAATATTTTCAATAGAACTAATATGCCTGTTTACTGAATTAAAAGTTAGCGTTGGGTCGTCTTCTTCCATTTCCTTTATATGACCATAGGGAAGAAGTCCTGTTTTTACAAGGGCTTGGAATCCATTACATATACCAAGAATTAATCCATCATTTTCATCAAGCATGTATTCTATAGCTTCCTTAACTTTTGGAGACCTTATTACATTTGCAATAAATTTTCCAGAACCATCAGGTTCATCACCCATAGAAAATCCTCCTGGTATAGCCAAAATTTGTGCATTTTTAATAGCTCTAGCAAAAATATCTAGAGATTCTTTTAAGTCCTCATCAGTCCTATTTCTAAACAAGATAACTTGAACTTTTGCACCTTCATTCTCAAAGGCTTTTTTAGTGTCCCATTCAGAATTTGTTCCAGGGAAAGCTGGTATAACAACTTTTGGAATATCTACGCATTTTCTTGATTTGAAATTTCTCTTATTTGATTTTTTTATTTCTAATTCTTTTAATGGACTAGAAGCCTTAGGTGGATATATAGAATCGAAAGTGTGCATATATGATTCTTCTAATAATCTTTCATTTAACTTAACACCATTAACTACTATATTTTCTGCAAAATCTCCTATATTTTTAATAAATGGTCTATCTTCTAAATATTCCACAATAAATGAGCCATATTTAGGAGAGTATAAATCATCTAATTTAACATCAAATCCACTTCTATAAAGGGCATTTTCATAAATCATAGGTAAGGTTCCCTTATGAGTAATGGCACAAGCAGAAATTATATTTCCAGCCAAAATTTCTTTGTGTATATTTTCAAAATTATTTTTTAATTCATGTAAATTAAGTTTTCCATTTTCATCATAATCTAAAGATACTAAACCTATCTTACCCTTGCCCTTAAAATCTGGAGAAATTATATGTTCTACATCTTCTGTTGTAACTGCAAAAGAAATTAATGTAGGTGCTACATCAATACCCTCAAAAGTACCACTCATGGAATCTTTTCCTCCTATTGGTGGTGCATCAAAGAAATATGATGCTTCTAAGGCTCCCAATAATGATTTTAGAGGCTTAGACCAAGCTTTTTCATCAGTCAATTTACCGTAAAATTCTTGGAATGATAATCTTATCTTATCAATTGATGCTCCACTGGCAACTAATTTTGATATTGATTCAATAACTGCATAATATCCACCTAAATATTGTGACTGGATAGATAAATCAGGATTAAACCCATAAGTCATTAGAGAACTTGTTAAAACATCACCTTCAAATGAAGGAATTTTTGCAACCATTGCTTGAATTGGTACACTTTGTTTTTTTCCACCTAAAGGCCACAAAACAGTAGCTCTACCGACAGATGAATCGAAAAGTTCAATTAAGTTTTTCTTTGAAGCAATATTTAATTGTCCCAAATAATCCTTTAAATTACCCGCGTCTTTATCAGAATTAAAAAGGAACTTTGCAGGATTTTCTGATTCTACTTGTACTTTTGTTTTTCTATTTGCTCCAGTAGAGTTGATAAAATCATAGGACATATCACAGATTACTTTGTCCTTATAATACATAATCATCCTACCAGTATCTGTAACCGTTGCTACATGAGTAGCTTCAAGATTTTCTTCCTTAGCTAAGTTTAAAAACTTTTCCTTGTCTTTTTCGCCAATAAGTACAGCCATTCTTTCTTGAGATTCAGAAATTGCAATTTCTTTAGGTTTTAAACCAAGATATTTTAGTGGAACTCTATCTAGATGTATTTCAATGCTCTCAGATAGTTCACCTATAGCTACACTTACTCCACCAGCGCCAAAATCATTACATTTTTTAATAAGTTTTGCAGCATCTTCTCTTCTAAATAATCTCTGAATTTTTCTTTCTTCAGGTGCATTACCTTTTTGGACTTGTGCAGATTCAGTTTTTATTGAAGATGTTTTGTGAGATTTAGAAGAACCTGTTGCTCCTCCAATTCCATCTCTTCCAGTTTTTCCACCAAGTAATATAACAATGTCGCCTTTTTGAGGTTCTAATCTTTTTACATTTTCAATTGGTGCTGCCGCAATTACTGCTCCTGCTTCTAATCTCTTAGCGACATAATTTGGATGATAAATTTCATCAACAAAACCAGTAGCAAGCCCTATTTGATTACCATATGATGAATAACCCTTTGCTGCCTCTGTGCAGATTTTCTTTTGTGGTAATTTTCCTTTTAAGGTTTTATCAATTGGTGTAAAGGGGTCAGCCGCTCCTGAAATTCTCATTGCTTGATAAACAAAAGCCCTTCCTGAAAGTGGGTCCCTGATAGCACCACCTAAGCAAGTACTTGCTCCTCCTATCGGTTCTATTTCTGTGGGGTGATTGTGAGTTTCATTCTTAAACATTAAAAGGAAATCTTTATATTTAATATCTCCATTAAAATCTAATTTAACCTTTATTTTTATGGAACAAGCATTAATTTCACTTGAAACTTCTAAGTCATCTAATTTGCCACTTTTTCTTAAATATTTTGATAAAATAGTACCAAAACTCATAAGGCTAATTGGTTTTTCGATATTTAATTCTTTTCTTAATTTTAAATATAAGTCAAAAGCTTTTTTTATTTCTCTATCTAAGGCAGAAACTTCATTAAAGTAAATATCAAGCTCTGTATTAAAAGTTGTATGTCTACAGTGGTCTGACCAATAAGTGTCTATTATAGCTAGTTCAGTTTCATTAGGGTCTCTGTTTTCCTTCTTAAAGTAAGTTTGAAATACTTTTAAATCATCAAGACTCATAGCTAAATTTTGATTATTTAAAAATTCTTCTAATTTAGAGTCATCATATTTTGTAAAACCATTAAAAACAATATTTTCTAAATGCTCATCAGATACCTGTCTTTCTTCTAATAAATTATCATCAAGTGACACTTCATGAGAATCCACAGGATTTATTAGAAAATTTTTAATCTTTTCTATATCATTGGAATCTACTCCCATAATATCATAGCAAAGGCTGACTTTTGCCTTAACTTTTTTATCCGTAAATAAAGCTATTGTATCTAACAAACCTTGTTCTCTTTGGTCAAATTGACCAGGTAAATAAGAAACTCTAATAGGATTTTCAAAAATTTTTTCTAAATTGTCTGCTTCTTCTCCATGAAAAATTAAATCTACAGGTTTTTCAGCTAAAATAGTATATAGAATTTTGTCAAGTAATTCATCACTTATATCCATATCATATCTTCTGTACACTTTTAAATCAGCTAACTTAATTTTTAAAGAATTTTCAATTTCAGCCTTTGTAGATTTAGAAAGAAAATCTAAAGAATCCTTTTTTCTTACATAAACCTTATTAATCTTTACATCTTTATTTTGCATATTTCCCCCTAAATACGAATATAAACCCCAGCATTTGAAAGATTTTTTACTGGTAAGAATTGGAATTATGTTATTTCCAATAAAAAAATAGAGAACCTTAGAAAGACTCCCTATTTAACTCATAAAATAAATATCTAATTTTGAAAAAGAGGCAAAAATTTCCCATCCAGGTTCAAAGTCCAAAGGAATTGAATAAAATGCAACTTTAATTGTATCAGTTGTATTAATTATATTCATGAAAAATACCTCCAAATAACATATTAATTATTATATCATAATATTTTATAATTTTGAATTTAAAAATTTATATTAAGCATCTGACCTTGAAAAGGAATTGGTCATATTATTTGAACCAATCCACAGTACCTTATCAAGAAAATCACGGCTAGCTTCTTCAACAAAGTCTGCGAAATTTTGATTAGCTTCTTGGAAAAATGCTTCTATATCTTTTGGCTTTTCTTCCTTGAATTTTTTATCAGTATTATTGATATGCTCCATAGCTTTATTTGCAATCAAATTTTGATATCTTTCACAGGTATTAGAAGTATCCATATAATTTTTATCACAAATAGCTGCAATTAACCTGTTCACCCAATAAAATGAATCAGTTGTTACTTTAGTTTCTGAACTTGCATAATATTTAGGAATAGTATTAACATTTATATATAAAGGAACCATTGCATTAAAGATATTTGATGAATAAGAGAACCATTCAATAGATTTTAACTCATCAGGTAAGTTAGATCTTATTTGAACTAAACCCAATACATTAGTCCTATTAATTCCTATTGGTCTATATTTTTTAGATTTTTCTGCATTACCTTTTATATATGGGTCGTAAGGTGTTTCTTGATAATGATTAGAAAGAGCCCACTTAATATCAACAACAGTAATTTTTCTTTCTGCTACCATTTCAAAAGGAAGATTATCGGATTCTGGACCAAGTTCACTATGTTCTCTCATAAAAGTTGGATTAAATTTTTTTAGTAAAACCCACGCTCTTGGAGTGTTATAGGTGTGGTCAGAATCATCATGTGAACCAAAAGCAAGTCTTGGATTAAAATCTTGATTTTTATCCATTCTAAGGTCTAAATCATACTTTTCAACTAAATCTTTTAGAGATTGTGAACACATGAAATTTTCTTTTTTACCATAAGCATCTGCAAAATCAAAATAATCAATACCTAATTGATTTGGCATAATCACATAAGAATCATCTTTTACACGTCTTGCCATCCAATTATGACCGCCTATAGTTTCAAACCACCAAATTTCATTTTCATCTTGAAAAGCAATACCGTTCATTTCATAAGTGCCATACTTTTCAAGTAGTTTTCCTAATCGCTCAACACCTTGTCTTGCTGTAGAAATATAAGCAAGAGTAACTGTTACAAAGTCCTCTTCACCAAGCCCACCAATAACTTCTTTTTCCTTATCTGTTCCTTTCTTATAAACAACAAGAGGATCAGCTCCTAAAACTCTTTCATTAGAAGTAATAGTTTCAGTTGCTGTCATAGAAACATTTTTTTCATTAACACCAAATGCTCCCCAAATTCCTTCTTTGCGATCAGAGTTTGGGCAGTAAGTATATCTATATGGATTTTCTGGAAGGTCGAACTCAAGATGAGATAAAACTGATTTATATTTTCTTGGTTGGTCCTTAGCCTCCATTACTAAAATTTGTTTAGGACTGTAAAGACCCGCTGGTGAATCTTCATTTCTGGCTACTAGAGTTGAACCATCAAAAGAAGCATTTTTACCAACTAAAATTGTTGTACAAGCCATAATTTCCTCCTTATATATTTTTCATTAATGTAATATTATATACTAAATAATTATAAATTTGTATTAAAAAATAAAGCTTAGTTAAGCTTAGACTAAAAAATAATTTTATACTTCTCCATAATTAAAACTCATATCTTATTATATATTTTAAATTCAAAACCTTTTCAAAAAAATAAAAATAATATTTTAAATATCTATTCCATAAGTTAGATAATAGAAAAATAATATAAAAAGCGTGATTAGAATCCTAACCCCAAAAGTAATACTCAAAAACAACTAATGGATGTTATTTCATCACGCACGCTTTTATTAGATTATTTAATTTTCTAAAGCAACTTTATTTTTCAAGAATCCTCTGTGATATATTGATTTTTCTTGTTCCATATTTTTCTTTGCTTGAGATAACATTAATTTAATTCTATTATATTGATTAACGCTTGAAGCTGAAGCATCAAAATCAAGAGGAATAATATTTGCTTTTTCATATGTCGACCTGATGGCTTTTATGACACCCTTACCAGTTATATGGTTTGGTAGGCATCCGAAAGGTTGAACACAAACTATATTTTCTGTGCCAGATTCTATAAGTTCTACCATTTCACCTGTTAAAAGCCAACCTTCTCCATATTGATTTCCTAAACTTACATACTTTTTCGCATAATCTATGATATTTTCAATTTTTTCAGGTTTTGTAAATCTTGTTCCTTCTAAGGCTTTACTTACAAATTTTCTGTAATATTCTATATAATATATTCCTAAATTACAAACAAATGATGGTAACCAAGATTTTGAAAGTAATCTATATTTGTATTCTTGATTTTTAAATGAATACATCATAAAATCTGTCAAATCTGGAATAACAACCTCAGCCCCCTCATCTTCCAAAACTTTTGCTAAGTGATTATTAGCAGCTGGGTCATATTTAACTAAAATTTCACCAACTATACCGACTTTTGGCTTTTTAATTTTAGAAATTTCAAGCCTCTTAAATTCTCCTACCATAGTATATACATTTCTTATAAAATCTTCTTTTTCATAAGATAAGTCTTTACTTGTAGTTATTTCTATCCATCTATCCCTTAATATATTAGTAGATCCCTTAATAAGTTCATAGGGTCTAGTGGCTAGTGTTAATCTTGAAATTAAATCTGCATAGAGTAAAGCTTGAACAAGTTTTTTACCCATCCTAATTATTTGTTTTCTTGTAAATTTAAATCCAGGGTGAGATTCAATTTCTTGGAAAGACAAACCTATAACAGGTATATGACCATATCCAGCGTCTTTTAAGGCTTTTCTTATAAAGGCTACATAATTTGATGCTCTGCAAGCTCCTCCAGTTTGACTCATTAGAAGTGCCAAATGGTCTGTATCATATTTTCCAGACTTAACTGCATCTATAAATTGACCCACAACAAACATAGAAGGATAACAAGCATCATTATTTACATATTTTAAGCCCTCATTGACAACTTTATTTCCACTATCTTTTAAGACCTTTATATTTATACCTTCAGCTTGTAAAATTGGTTCAAAAATTTCAAAATGTAGAGGGGACATTTGCGGCATTAAAATTGTATAATTTTCCCTCATTTCTTCAGTAAATAATAAAGGTTTTTCATTGATAAGTCCTAATTTATCAGCTTCTTTTTTAATAAATTCTCTCTTTTCTGATGCCTCGATTAAAGACCTCAACCTAATTTTTATGGAACCTAAATTAGAAACTTCATCTATTTTTAAGACTGTGTAGATTTTATTATAGGCTTTCATAATTTCTGCTACTTGGTCAGTTGTAACGGCATCTATTCCACAGCCAAAAGAATTTAGCTGAACAAGCTCTAAATTATCATATTGACCAACAAATTTAGCCGCTCTATAAAGTCTTGAATGATAGTTCCATTGGTCTAAAACCCTCAGTCTAGAATCAATTTCAACATTTCTTGCAACTGAGTCTTCTGAAAGCACAGCTAGACCTAATTGATTAATTAACTCTGGTATACCATGATTAATTTCCGGGTCAACATGGTAAGGACGACCACATAAAACTATACCCTTAATATTTTTTTCTTTAATATATGATAAAGCTTTATTGCCCTCATTGAGAACATCAAGTCTATATCTATCTTCTTCTTGATAAGCAGCTCTTACTGCTCTTTTTATTTCATCGTAAGGTATATCAGTAAATACTTCATTTAACCTTTTTTCTAATCTTTTTCTATCATTAAAAGATATGAAGGGATTTAAAAATACTATATTACCATTTACTATCTTATCAACATTATTTTTAATTACTTCACTATAACCTGCCACAACAGGGCAATTTATGGTGTCATCTGCATTTTTAAATTGTTTTTCTTCATAAAATACTGCAGGATAGAAAATAAATTTTACACCTTTTTCAATTAAATCTTCTATATGTCCATGGCTAATCTTAGCTGGATAACAAGCAGTTTCAGAAGTGATAGTTTCTATACCTTTTTCATAAATTTCTCTTGAGGATTTACTTGATAAAACAACTCTATAACCAAGACTTGTAAAAAATGTATGCCAGAAGGGATAATTTTCATAAATATTTAAAACTCTAGGTATTCCAACTATTCCCCTGGGAGCATATTTTTCATCTAAGGATTTATAAGAAAATAATCTTTCTAATTTATATTTATATAGATTTGGAAGTTTTTCTTCATTACTTTTAACAAGTCCTGCACCCTTCTCACACCTATTTCCAGTAATATATCTTTTTCCGTTAAAAAATATATTAATAGACAAAGCACAGTTGTTGGTGCATTGATGACAATTAGTTGATATAGATTTATATTTAAAATTACTTAGACCTTCTTCATCAATAATTGAAGACTTACCTTGAGATTTTTCTTTACATATTAATGCCATTCCCAAAGCACCCATAAGTCCAGCGATATTTGGTCTTGTAACTTTTACACCTGTTAAATTTTCAAAAGCCCTTAAAACAGCATTTGATAGGAAAGTTCCACCTTGAACCACAATATGTTTACCTAAATCCTTAGGGTCACGAACTTTAATTACTTTTTGTAGAGCGTTTCTAATTACTGAATAAGCTAAGCCTGCTGCTATATCAGTTACCTCTGCCCCTTCTTTTTGAGCTTGCTTTACATTAGAATTCATAAACACAGTGCATCTGCTACCTAAATCAACTGGGTTTTCTCCCATTGTTGCTTGATTTGCGAATTCTTTTGCCGATAAATTAACAGAACGGGCAAAAGTTTCGAGAAAAGACCCACAGCCAGCAGAACAAGCTTCATTTAATAATATTGATTCTATAACACCATCGCTTATTTTCATTGACTTCATATCTTGACCTCCAATATCAAGAATGAAATCTACTTCAGGGTCAAAAAATTTAGCTGCTGTAAAGTGAGCAATAGTTTCTACCTCACCTAAATCTAAATTTAAGGCTGCCTTTAAAAAATCTTCTCCATAGCCTGTGCAACCAGCAGAAGCTATATAGGCTTCATTATTTTTCTTTTTATATATTTCTTTTAATTGTTCAATAACAATTTCAAGAGGACTCCCCTTATTTGATCCATAGTATTTATATAAAATTTCATTATTATCTGAAAGAGCCACTAATTTAGAAGTAGTTGATCCAGAATCAATTCCAATAAAAATAGGTCCTTTATATGAACTAAGGGGAATTTCTCTTAAATTTTTAGTTTTATGGTCTTCTATGAAATCTTCTAAATCTTTTTTATCTTTAAAAAGAGGTTCAAGTGTTGTTGTTTCTTTTTCAATTACTTTTATGTTTGAATTAACCCTATTAAAAAGCTCTATAAATGGCATAGATTTTGTTTCAAAAGAAGAAATCGCAGCACCTAATGCTACGAAAATTTGAGAGTTTTCAGGCACTATAATCTCTTCATCTTTAAGATTCAAAGTTTTAATAAATCTTTCCCTTAACATATTTAAAAAATGTAGAGGTCCTCCTAAAAAGGCAACATTGCCTCTTATGGGTCTGCCGCAAGCAAGATTTGAAATAGTTTGATTAACAACAGATTGAAAAACTGAAATAGCTATGTCTTCTTTTTCTGCACCTTGATTAATCAAAGCTTGCACATCTGTTTTAGCAAAAACTCCACAGCGTGAAGCTATAGGATAAAGTTTTTTATAAGATTTTGCCATTTCGTTCAAACCTGAAGCATCAGTTTGTAATAGAGAAGCCATTTGGTCAATAAAAGCTCCGGTTCCTCCAGCACAAATTGAATTCATTCTTTGTTCTACACTACCTTTTAAGTAAGTAATTTTAGAATCCTCTCCCCCAAGTTCTATTGCGACATCAGTTTGGGGAATATAAGATGATATAGCAACTTTACCTGCTATAACTTCTTGAATAAAATCAACATCTAGTAATTTTGTTACTGAAAGACCACCGCTACCAGTAACAGCACAAGTTAAGCTATCATATTTATATTTATCATAAACTTCATTAATAACATCTTTGACAGTTTTTTTAACATCGGAAAAATGTCTTCTGTAAGTCGAATATAAAATATTAAATTCATTATCCAAGATTACAAGTTTAACAGTGGTAGACCCCACATCTAATCCCATATGAATCCTCATATTATTCTCCTTTCAAATATTAAATACCATCTTTAATATATAACATATATACCACTTTAATTAATTTAAACTCTAAATAAAAATAAAAATTTATATGAAAAATTTAGAGTATGTAAGAAATGAAAATAAATGAATAAGTTAAAAGCTTATATGATGCAAAATATATAAAATAAAAAACTTATATGATAAAAGTATTATACTTTTATTTTTAAAAAATTACAACAAAAAAGCGAGGCATATAGCCTCGCTAAACCTTACTTAGTCTTCAGGTACTGGTGCTCCTACAGGGCAAACTCCTGCACATGAGCCACAATCTATGCATTGGTCTGGATTTATTTGATAAATATCTCCATCACTAATGCAATCTACTGGACATTCTGCTTGACAAGCGCCACAAGCGATACAAGCATCTGTAATTTTATAAGCCATAGTACACCTCCATAAATTTTATACCTTTATTTGTCTTTATGAATTAATGATAGCATATCTTTAATATTTTATCAAATATTTAGCGTAATATTTTGAAAATAGAAATAACTATCAATTACAAATTAATTAGCGTAATTACTTAACTTACTAAGATTAATCATGGTGATTTACTAGGCTTTTTTATTTAATTATCAAAAACCATATATTAGTAATAACCAATACTAAATGGTTATTGTTGATGATTAGCTCATAAGGTTTTATTTTTATATAATACCTATTTCATAGAATCATATACTTTACTATATATAAGAGCGACTATAACAAGTGTAAGTATTGTTTCAGGAATCATATAAGTTCCATTATAAGTTAAAGAATAATACCATGGAGCCATTCCTGGTGGTGTATAAGATGCCCAAACCAAAACTCCTGACAAAAATAACATTACAAATCTTAATATGCAGGCTACAAAAGTTCCTAGTAAAGCACTTGTTAGATTTTTCTTTCCACCAAATATTCCAGCTAAACCTAATACACCAAATCCCAATAAATAATCAATTATTATTGATAATGGATGAAGTGAAAAAGTTCCACCTAAAACAAATTGTAAAAGTCCATAAACAATGGCTGCTAAAAATCCATCTTTAAATCCATATACTAATGAAAAAAGTATTATGGGAACCATTGAACCGGCTGTTATTGAACCACCTTGAGGCATCTCAAAAACTTTTACATAAGATAAAACCTGTGACAAGGCTATACATAAACCTGCCATTACTAAATTTTTTGTACTTCTTCTTTCCATATTTTCCTCCTTTAGAACAAGGTTGGAAAATAAGAACCTTAATTAACAAAAGAAAAAAATAGAGCCGAGCCCTATTTTAAGTCCTTATTCCTCACTACGCCAGTATTACCTGGATCAGCTTAAGGGTCGAGATATTATCTCCTCTCAGCGAATGCTCCCCTGTTCTATTATATTTATTTATATAAACAAAATTGTTTATAACAGATTAATCTTGATTTGCTACAATTGATATAGCACATTCAATTCTTTTCTTTTCCATTTCACAACCCACTTTATAAGGTTTTGATAGGTTTTTATTAGCATAATAAGCATTAGCGTGACAACCGCCTGAACAGTAATATCTAGCCCAACAATCTGGACAATCTTCATTAGTATATACATTGGCACACTTAAATGTATCACGAAGCTTAGTATTTACAATACCACTGTGAATATCTCCCAATTTAAACTCCTCTTCACCTACAAATTGATGGCATGGATAAATTTCTCCATCAGGAGTTACTGCTATATATTCAGAACCTGCTCCACATCCAACAGTCCTTTTAATAACACAAGGTCCTTGACTTAAGTCTATTATGAAATGATAAAAAGAAAATTCTTTGTCCTTTTTCTTGATATCAATATATTCTTTTGATAATTTTTCATATTCTTCTAAAATTTTATTTAAATGTTCTGCTCTAATGGCATATGGTTCTTTTTCATCAGTAACTACTGGTTCAATAGATGTTTTTTTAAAACCTTGCTTATAAAATTCCATTAAATCTTCAGAAAAATCTAAATTTTCATTAGTAAAAGTACCTCTAATAAAATAATCTTTATCTCCACGTTTGGAAATTAGTTTTTTAAATTTAGGCACAATTATATCAAAAGACCCTTTTCCGTTTATTGTAGGTCTCATATAATCATTAACACATTTTCTACCATCTAATGAAAGTACGCAGTTATCCATATTTTCATTTATAAAATCTATCTTATCATCTGTTAAATAAGTTCCATTGGTTGTGATTGTAAATCTAAAATGTTTGTTGTATTTTTTTTCTTGAATTCTTCCATACTCTACAAGCTTTTTTACAACTTCAAAATTCATTAAAGGTTCTCCACCGAAGAAATCCACTTCAAGATTTCTTCTATATCCAGAACTTTTAATTAGAAAATCAAGGGCATCTTTACCTGTTTGTAAGTCCATCAGTAATCTTTTTCCCTTAAAATCACCTTGTGAAGCAAAGCAATATTTACATCTCAAATTACAATCATGCGCAACATTTAAGCACATGGCTTTAATAATGTTTGCGGGATTATACATGGGCTTTAAATATTTAGCATCTTCAGTAAAAAGCATTTCTTCATCTACTAAAAATTTAACTTCATCATAAGCTTCTTCAAGTTGGACTAAAGGAAATTCGTCCTTATACTTGCTTAAAATTTCAGTTCTTGTCAAATCTTTAAAATCATCAATTATTTTGTATACTGCTTGGTCTACAATATGAACAGAACCTGAAGGTATATCAAGCACTATATACTTACCATTTAAATAAAATTTATGAATATTTTCCATCTTTTCTCCCAATTATTAACATTATTCCCCATTTAATAAATTTAAGCACAATAAAAGGCTGTTAACAGCCCTTTAATTGTACATTTTCACATTTTTGATTTCCTACTGTACAAGAAGTTTTGCAAGCTGATTGGCATGAAGTTTGACATTCTCCACATCCACCTTTAGCATAAGTATCTTTTAATCTTCTTGTTGTTAAAGTCTTAATATGCTTCATCATATCCTCCTATTTATTATCCTTTTTCAAATCGGAATTATCTTTAAAAACTGAAGATACTCCCCATTTCATAATTTCCATTTTGTTCTTATCACCGGAAGTTTCAATTACAACAAAATCTTCTTTTATTACAATAATTTTTCCTATGATTCCACCAATTGTTTGTACCCTATCGCCAACTTTTAGATTAGCACGCATATCTTTAATTTCATTTTGCTTTTTATTTTGAGGTCTAATAACCATAAAATAAAATACTAAAAAAATTAAAACTAAAGGTCCAAACTGAATAAGAAACTGACTGTTCATTAAACTGCTCCCTTCTTATAAATAATTATACAAAAAAAATAAATTTTTAACAAGCTTAATTATATCCATACTTATTGTAAAAATCATTTTTGTATTCAAGAAAATAATCTCCCCTTATTGACTCTCTTATATTTTCCATCATATTGAGTAGAAAATATAAATTGTGAATAGTTGCAAGTCTTGGTCCCAATATTTCGTCTACATTGAATAAATGTCTGATATAGGCTCTTGTATAATTTCTGCAAACATAACAATCACATTCTTCATCTAATGGAGAAAAATCTTCCTTATATTTTGCGTTTCTAATAACGAGTTTTCCCCTATGAGTTATAACAGAACCATTTCTTGCAATTCTAGTTGGCAAAACACAATCTGCCATATCTATACCTCTTTCTACTGCTTCAAATAAATAATCAGGACTACCAACTCCCATTAAATATCTCGGTTTATTTTCAGGCATAAAATCTGTTGTATAATCAAGAATTTCATTCATTATTTCTTTTGGTTCACCTACAGAAAGACCGCCTACTGAATACCCTGGAAAATCCATGTCAACCATCTCTTGAGCAGAAATTTTTCGTAAATCTTTATACATACCACCTTGGATTATACCAAAAAGTGCTTGATGCTCAGAATTTTTATGAAAATCTTTACCTCTTTTTGCCCATCTTAGAGTCCTTTGCATTGATCTTTCAACATAATCATATGATGCAGGATATGGTGCACATTCATCAAATGACATAATAATATCAGAGCCTAAAATATTTTGCATCTCAATTGAAACTTCAGGAGATAAAAATTTCTTTGAACCGTCAATATGCGATCTAAATTCAACACCTTCTTCGGTAATTTTTCTATTATCAGAAAGAGAAAAAACTTGGAATCCTCCTGAGTCGGTAAGTATTGGCTTGTCCCAATTCATAAACTTGTGAAGTCCACCTGCTTTTTTTATAATCTCAGACCCTGGTCTTAAAAATAAATGATAGGTGTTTGATAAAATAATTTGTGCGCCAATTTTTTTCAATTCTTCACTAGCCATAGTTTTAACTGTAGCTCTAGTTCCTACAGGCATAAAAATAGGTGTTTCTATCTCTCCGTGGTCAGTTATTATTTTACCTAATCTTGCCTTAGAATCTTTTGCTTTTTTATATAATTCAAACTTAAACATCTAATCTCCTAATATATAAACATTGCATCACCAAAGGAGAAAAACCTATATTTTTCTTTGACTGCAACATTATAAGCGTTTAAAATAATTTCTCTTGTACTCAATGAAGACACGAGCATTATTAAAGTTGATTCAGGTAAATGAAAATTGGTTATAAGTGCATCAACACATTTGAATTTATATGGTGGATAAATAAAAATATCTGTCCATCCGCTTTTTGCCTTTACATATCCCTTGTCATCAGCAGCAGATTCTAAAGTTCTTATAGATGTTGTTCCAACTGCAACAATTCTTCTACCTTCATCTTTTGCTTTATTAATTTTTTGAGCTACATCATCACGAATAATATAAAACTCACTGTGCATTTTATGTTTAGTAACATCTTCTACCTTAACTGGTCTAAACGTACCAAGTCCAACATGAAGAGTTATAAAACAAATTTCAATTCCCTTTTCTTCTATCTTTTTTAATAGTTCTTTTGTAAAATGCAAACCCGCAGTCGGAGCTGCTGCTGAACCTATTTCTTTTGAATATACAGTTTGGTATCTTTCCTTGTCTTCAAGTTTTTCCTGAATATATGGTGGCAAAGGCATTTCACCTAATCTGTCAAGGATTTCTTCAAAAATTCCACTATAGATAAATTTTAAAAACCTTGAGCCATCTTCAGAAATATCTACGACTTCAGCTTTTAATTCATCTGAAAAAATTATTTCAGTTCCAATTTTTAATTTTTTGCCTGGTTTGGCAAGTGTTTCCCAAGTATCTCCCTTATGATTTAACAACAATATCTCGATACTCTCATCTTTTTCTGGTCTGTGTCCAAAAATTCTTGCAGGCATAACCCTAGTATCATTTAATACAAGAACATCACCATTATTTAAATAGTCAATAATATTATAAAATTTTTTATGATTTATCTCTCCAGTCTTTTTATTCAAAAGCATAAGCCTTGACTGGTCACGCTTTTGCGCTGGATGTTGAGCTATAAGCTCACTTGGTAAATCATATGAAAAATCACTTGTTTTCATTTACGCCTTCCATACTTTTTAATTCTGTCCCAGGAAAATAGAAGCCCAAAATTTCTTCATATTTGAAATCACTTTTTGCCATCTTTTGAGCCCCATATTGACTCATTCCTACTCCATGACCAAATCCCTTTCCCTTAAGTGAAAAACTATCACCTAAATTCATTATTTCAAATAGTGTGGATTTACATTTCATAGAGCCGACTTTATTTCTAAATTGATTTCCTGTGAAATTCTTAACTCCATTTGCTCCTGTTACTGTTATATTTTTAATTCTTCCTGATGAGTCATAATCTGCTATCTCAATTGTATAAATTTCACCAAGACCTAATTTTGACAGTTCCTGATTAGTTAGAATAGCATCCCATTCATAAGTGGAATAAGGATCTTCTTTTGCAATTAGATAATCTACAATCTCGCCACCCCAAACATCTTTTGCATCAGCAGTATAGCCTCCAGAAGATGCTCCAAATATTGCTTCAATAACTTTTCCCTTATAGGTTAAAACTTGACCCTTGGTGGCTTCAACAGCTTTATCTGTAATTTTATTATAGCATGAGCTACCCCTATATACTTGACAAGCAGTTGTATCATCAAGATTATAACCATTCTTTATACATTTATTTTTGTTACTTATTGCAAATGATCTTGAGGCTACAGCCTGGGCTTTTAAAGCCTCCTGTGCAAAAGACGGACTCATTTCCTTGGGTAAGATTCCCCTCAAATAATTTTCTATATCTATATTATTAATAATATCAAGTTTATTGTTGTTAATTCTAAAAGAAATAGCACCTAAGTAACTTCTTTTTAAATTTTCAACTTTAATTTCTTTAGAAGAATTAATTAGCATACTACCATCTAATGGGAAATTTTCCATTGTAAAATTCTCACCTTTTAAATATACCTTCCCATTTTTTAAAGTAACTTTTAATTCTTTTAAATTCGTATTATTTAATAATGAAAAATCTGATGATATAATTTGAAAATTAGCCTTAGTAGAAAGCTTAATTTCTTTATCAACAGGGTTAGATGGTCCAACTTTAATATTAAGTCTTTCTTCTGCCAATAAATTCATTGGACAGAGCATAAGAAATAGTAAGAAAATAAGTAAAATTTTTTTCATTCTTCTTCTCCTTTATATTCTAAACCGAAATGGTCATAAGCTTTTTTTGTTGCAAGTCGACCTCTTGGTGTTCTAACTATAAAGCCTATTTGCATTAAATAAGGTTCATAAACATCTTCTACTGTAATTCTATCTTCACCAATTGATGCAGAAATTGCATCAATCCCTACAGGTCTTCCTACAAAGTTTTCAATCATTGTTAAGATTATCTTTCTATCAATATTATCAAGACCATATTTATCTATTTCTAGCAAATTAAGTCCCTTAACAGCAACCTTTTCGGTAATTACCCCTCTTTCCACAACTTCTGCATAATCTCTAACTCTTTTTAAGAGTCTATTTGCAATACGAGGAGTTCCTCTTGACCTTTTGGCAATTTCTAAAGCGCCTTCTTTTTCAATTGGTATATTTAAAATTTCAGCAGATCTTATAACAATCTTAGTAAGAGCATCAATTGAATAAAGTTCCATATTTAAAAGAACTCCAAACCTATCTCTTAAAGGCGATGTCAACATACCTGATCTTGTTGTCGCTCCTATTAAAGTGAATTTTGCCAAATCAAGCCTAATAGAGCGTGCGGAAGGCCCCTTACCAATAATTATATCAAGTGCATAATCTTCCATAGCAGGATATAAAATTTCTTCAACAGATTTATTTAATCTGTGAATTTCATCAATAAAAAGAACATCATCTTCTTTTAAGTTTGTAAGAATTGATGCTAAATCCCCTTGCCTTTCTATGGCAGGACCAGACGTCACTTTTATATTTACGCCCATTTCATTAGCAATAATTCCAGCTAAAGTGGTTTTTCCTAAACCTGGTGGCCCACTTAATAAAGTGTGGTCCAATGGTTCCTTCCTATTTTTTGCTGCCTTTATAAAAATTTTTAATTTATTTATAACCTTATCCTGGCCAATATAATCTAAAAGCCACTTAGGTCTTAAATTAATTTCCTGTTTATCTTCAACAGAAAAATTTGCATCAATAATTCTTTCATCCATTTACTTTGCCATCACCTTCAGTGCCTGTCTAATAATTTCAGATAATTCTTGACTTTGATCTACATTTCTCAGAGCAATTTTTGCTTCATATTCATTATAGCCTAAGGATAATAGAGCCTCAAGAGCAGGGTCATTATTGATATCTATTGTATCACTACTGTCTAATATACTTAAATCTAAATCTTCTGTAAAAGATTTTTTAGAAATCTTATCTTTGAGTTCAAGAATTATTCTATTAGCAGTCTTTTTTCCAACTCCTGGAGATTTTGTTAATATATTTGCATCTTCACTTAAAATGGCACTTCTAAGTTGAGATGAACCCAAAGCTCCTAAAATTGTCATAGAAAGCTTTGGTCCAACACTTGATACAGTATTTAATAAATCAAAAAGAGTTCTTGAATCTTTATTCAAAAAACCATAGAGTGATATATTATCCTCTCTTAATATTAATCTCAAATATATTTTTAACTCTTCATTCAAACTTAACTTTGAAATATCAAGTTGGCTAATAGATATTAAATATCCTATATCGTTATTATCAAGAACTATTTCGCCTTCATAAATTTCTGATATATTTCCCTTTATAAAATCTAACATTATATCATCCTAAAACTTTCTTTAAAATTGATAGAAGAACCATGAGTTATGGCAACTGCAAGTGCATCTGCCACATCATCAGGCTTTGGTACTTCCTTTAAATTAAGTAAAACCTTTACCATATATTGAATCTGTTCCTTAGTAGCTCTACCATAACCAACCAAAGATTTTTTTATTTGCAAAGGTGTATATTCATAAACATTTCTTGTAAACTGTCTTGCAGCTAAAACTTCTACCCCTCTTGCCTGAGCAACTGTAATTGCAGTTTTAACGTTTTTATTAAAAAATAATTCTTCAAATGCTATATCATCTGGTTTAAATTTAATTATTAATTCAGACATTTGAGAATATATCATATCCAATCTATCAGTAATTGGGGTTTTTGCAGGAGTATTAATTTGACCATAGCTTACGGTCTTAAAAGAATTTCCTTTGAAATCTAAAATACCATAACCTATAATTGCAAGTCCAGGGTCAATTCCTAAAATTCTCATATTCCCTCTTAAAAAAATAAAGGTAGTTAACCTACCCTTATTTATATCTTTTCATTACTTTATCGTTAATTCCATCCCAATATCCATTGGTAAGAATTCTATAACCATCAACATATAAAAATTTTAATATTTTTTTATAGAGATTAGAAATCTCATTAACGGAGAGATACGAATTCATTTCCTTAAATCTCGCAGAAGAATCATCACTAAATACAAGCTGTAAATCAAGGTGGGAGTTAATATTAAAAATCTTTTTTCTTAAAAGATTTTTATCAACGCCCCTAACGATTGATGATATATAAGATCTAGTAAACCTATCCCTTCTTAAACATTTAAAAAGTTCCTTTTTAAAAATAACCACATCTTTATTTTTAAATTCATAGTTATAAAGTTTCTTCCTACTGTATAGTTCTTCAATTGACAAATAGTTCAAGGCTATCATTTCAAGTTTATTGATTAATTTTGAAGAATTGAAACCTCTTCTGTAGCCCTCTAAATATAAATATAATTCTAATCTATTTATATCATCATGGATTAAACTAGATAGATTTCTGGCAATTAATTCTATGCCTCTTTTTTCTTTATATAATTTTATTATATCTAAACGTAAATTTTCCAAAGACACATATCTGGGAAAAATATTTTCGATAGATTCTTCTATATTATAAATATTTAAAAGAATATTAATACAGTCTGTTTCGTTGTTATAAAGGAAATTTTCAACTAGATAGTTTTTTATATCTTTAAAAGCAAAGTTTTTATTATTTGAAATTTTAATATTTGCCAAGCTCATAAAAATTCCTCCGAAATCTATTTTTTATTATACTATAAATTTAAGAGTAATTGTTAAAAAGAAAGCAAATTTTTTAATATTAAATTTATATTACAATAATATAATACCATCTTTTTTGGCTTGTTGCCTTGTAAGCTCATCCCAAACGCCAACTTGAACTTCCCCTATATGCTTTTTTTCTAAAAAGTACATACATATTCTTGATTGGCCAATACCCCCACCTATTGTATAGGGAAGATTTTTTTCTATTATATCTCTGTGATAAGGAAGGGTAAGTCTATCTTCATTGCCACAAATTTTGCATTGGCTAACTATAGAATCTTCATCGACTCTTATTCCCATGCTTGATAATTCAATAGAATCATTTAAAACACTATCCCAAAATATTATATCTCCATTTAAGTCCCAATCATCATAATCTGGACTTCTAAGGTCATGAGGCTTGCCTGATTTTAATTTTTTTCCGATTCCTTGTATGAAAACTGCCTTCTTATCTTTTGTAATTTCATGTTCCCTTTCTTTAGGACTTAAATCAGGGTAAGCATCTTCAAGTTCTTGAGATGAAACAAAGAAAATTTTTTCAGGCAACTTTTTGGATAAAATGTATGGATAAGTTTGATTAATATATTCTTCACTTCTTTTAAATACCGAAAATATTTCTTTAACGACAAGATGTAAATAATCGTCATTTCTATCAGAAACTCCTATTATTTTTTCCCAATCCCATTGATCAACATAAGACGAATGAATATTATCAAGACTTTCTTCAGCCCTTATTGCATTCATATCTGCATAGATTCCTTCATACATACCAAAATTATATTTTTTTAATGCATTTCTTTTCCATTTTGCTAAAGATTGCACAATTTCAACATTAATATCATATTTTCTAATATTAAAGTTAACAGCTTTTTCTCCGGACAAATTGTCGTTCAAACCTGTTTCAGGTCTAACAAAAAGAGGTGCTGAAACTCTTGCCAAATTTAATGTGCTTGCTAAATCTCTTTGAAAATAATCTTTTAAAGATTTTATTGCAATTTGTGTTTCTCTTAGATCTAAATACTTTGCTTCTGAATTATTAATCATCTTTTCCTCCAAATTAATTAAAAAAAGGCAAGGTAAATGACCTTTGCCTTAATATAACAATCTATTCTATTTAATATACTGCACATTCGTCTATGAAAATTGAATTTCTAAATCTTCATTGTAAACAAGTGCAGATTCAATAACAAAGGATGCTATTTTAGAACTTATATCTAGTGCAAAATTCATATCAGTATCAAAACTTATAGGAGCATTTTTATATTCACATATAACTGTTTCTATATATTCTTTAACTCTAACTTTAAGCTTTTTATCAACATTTTCGAATAAATCTAAATTTTTAGTATTTATAACGTACTCATAATTTTCTTCCTTAAATTTTTGTGATAACACATATACATTAAGGTCTGATTCATACTTAATATGTGCTTTCATATCATCAAAGAAAGTCATCCTATAAGCATGCGGATAGCAACAATAATCAGAAAGATAATGAGAAATTATACCTAACTTCTTAGATAAATAATTAATCAAAATAGGATTAGTGTTCTCTTGTAAATTTGAATATCTACAAAAATAAATCAAGTTAGATATCTCTTTAGAAATAAAATTTATTGACTCTTTTTGATAATGTCTTATTAGTTTGTAATAAGGCAAAACATCAGGACAAACACTTCCCCATTGTATCTTATTCAAATTTAAATTAATGTTATAATCTTGTTTTACCCTTTGATGAATAATAGTTGCTATAACTTTATGAGTATTAGCTAAAATTTTAAGCACTCCCTTTAATTAAAATACAATTAATTTTGCAATTCATTTATAATTTTATCTAATAATAAAAAAAATGTCAATGTTAGTGATTGACATTTTCATTAGAAATTATTATTAATATTTCAAATCTTTTATTTCATTGTTTATAGCATCCCAAATATCAAAAGTTTCAAAACCCAATCTCCAAGATGCAATCCCTCTTAACTTGTACTTATTAACTAGACTAGTTTTAAGAGCTAAAGAATTTTTCTCTTCCAGCCAAATTTTATAAAGGGCATCACCCTCGTTAAATTCCACATAAAATTGTCCACATTCGTCATTCCACTTAGGTTTTAACCCCTTAGACCCAATAATATTATTAGTTTGGTCCATAGAAATTGCTTTAGAAGAAACTTTACCATTTTTTTCGCACCAAAGCCTTGAATATAAAGGAACTCCTAAAATCATTTTATCTCTAGGAATTGACTTGAACAAAACATTAATTGAACCTTCAACCCAAGGATATTCAGCAACTGAACCTGACTTTTCAGAAGATGACCAATGTTGGTCATATGCCATTATTACAACTAAGTCACAAATCTCTGCAAGTGCTTTTCTATCGTAGGGTTCTTTTGTTACATCCGATGATATCTGTGGAGTTACATCAACTGAAATCATTATATTTTCTGACTTTGCTTTTTCAGATAATTCTTTTACAAAAGTTGTAAATAAATCTCTGTCACTAATTTTAAAACCTTCAAAGTCAATATTTAGACCTTTCATGCCATATTTTTTACATAATTCTATAGTTTTATCAATTATTTTTTTTCTTGAATTTTCATTTGACAATGCCTTGTTAGTAATCTCTGCATCAAAAGAGTTATCAAGATATCCCCAAACATCAATACCCATAGCTCTATATCTATTGACATAATCAATATTTCCCCTATCAATTAAATCTCCATTTCCATTCATTATAGAAAACCATGTTGGAATTATGATATCAACACCTGGTATATTTTTAATATTTGCAATCTTATCTTCAGAGTGTCCAGCATAAGTGTAATCCCAAGTAATATTTAAGGGTTTTTTTGCTTGAGTATTTAATTCATGAGGTGGAATTTCTGTAATATTATCTAAATAATCTTTATGGACATAACCAGCATATCCGTTATATTCTCTTACCCTATAATAAGAATTTTCTTGGTCGTATAGAAATACTTTACTATCTTTAGGAACTTTTTTAATTAATTTTGATCTTTTCTTAGACATTTCTCTCAAGTTTACATCAGTTGTTGTTGTAGCAATTTTATGAGAAATGCTTAAATTATCAAGTACATATGACTTATTATCTTTATCATATCTTAAATCAAAATTATAATCATAAATAAAAGATTCAATAGGTAACATTAATTTACCATCTATTTTTTTAACAGGTGAACGCAAAATAACCTTGTGTCCAGAAAAATTTGCTTGCTTGCTGTCTAAAGGCAAAACTTTTGAACCTTTTGAGTTATTAATATAAATTTTATTTTCACTCTCATTGAAATTTATATTTTTATCTATATTTTCTTTTATAAAATCATAAGAAATATATAATTGTCCATCCTCTTGTCTATAATAATCCTTCTTGTCTACTAACTTATCTTCGCATAAAAAACTTAGTCCTTCATACATATCAGATTGTTTGTTGTTTCCCCTATTTTCAACAAAGAAAAATAATCCTGCAGCAAGTGCCAATAAAATAAATATTCCTATAAAAAATTTTTTCATAAAGCTCCTTTCTTCATTCAAAATAAAGGAAACTAAAATGAGTCTTAGCTCATTTTAGTAATTTATTTTTTCCTTAACTTTTGCAGCTTTACCTTGTCTATCTCTTAGATAGTATAGTTTAGCTCTTCTAACTTTACCCTTACGAACAACTTTAATTTCAGCTATTCTTGGAGAATTAATTAAAAAAGTTCTTTCAACTCCTATACCGTAAGAAATTCTTCTAACAGTGAAAGTTTTTCTTGAACTCTTACCTTGTTTTTTGATTACAATACCTTCGAAAACTTGGACTCTTTCTCTAGTACCTTCAATAATTCTATAGTGGACTTGAATTGTATCTCCCACTCTAAATTCAGGTAAATTATCTTTTATAAATTCATCTTCTATTGATCTAATTATATCCATTTTCCTCCTCCTCTCGTATTTCTTTTAATAAAATTTTTTCTTCATTATTTAATTCTTTTTTTTCTAATAAATCAGGTCTTTTTTTAAGAGTAATCCTTAGTGACTCTTTCAAGCGATATTTTCTTATCTTTTCATGATCTCCTGATAATAAAATATCAGGAACCTTTAAACCTTTAAAATCTCTAGGTCTTGTATATTGAGGATATTCCAGTAAGCCATTATAAAATGACTCATCTGTATATGATTCTTCTGAGGAAAGACTACCATCTAAGAGTCTAGTTACTCCATCAATAAGAACCATTGAGCCTATCTCTCCACCAGTTAAAACAAAATCACCAATGGAAATTTCCTCATCGACATAATTATCTATAACTCTGGCATCAATACCTTCATAATGACCATTTAATAAAATAATATGCTCTTCATTTTTAAGCTCTTTTAATTTTTCTTGATTTAAAGTTTTTCCATGAGCACTTAAAAAATAAACTTTTGCCTTTTGGCTTTTGCAGCTTTCAATAGCCTGAACTATTGGAGAAACCTGCATAAGCATTCCTGGCCCACCACCAAAAGGATAATCATCTACTTGTAGATACTTATTAATGGCAAAATCTCTAATATCTATTACCTCAAGTTCTACAATATTGTCTTTTATAGCTCTTCCAACAATTGAATAATCCCTAAGCGAATTAATAAACTCCGGAAATAAAGTTAGTACAGAAATTTTCACTCTCTCATCCCTTCAATGGGGTCAGCTATAATAACATCTCCAATATCCTTAACAAATTCCTTAACATTTGGTATATAGTAGCGAAAATTCTCGTTTTTAATAACAAGAACATCATTTGCTGGATAAGAATCTATTTTTTCCAAAATTCCAAGAAATTCATTATTTGAATCATAAACTTCCTTACCAATTAAGTCCCATACATAAAAAGTCCCTTGTGGCAATTTTTCTCTGTCCTTATCATAAATATAAAGATATGAATTTTTAAATTTCAAGACATCATTAATATCATCATGTCCTTTTAATTTTAAAAAAACAAAACCTTTGTCATATCTTACAGAAGAGATTTCATAAGAGTCTTTATTTTGACCTAAAAGTATATAATCCAGCTTAGAATATCTTTTGATATTATCAGTAAAAGGTCTTACTTTAAGCTCTCCCTTTATACCAAAAGTATTAATAATCTCGCCTATACAAGTTAAATCATTCTTGGATTTCATCTATTTCTAAATTGACCTTTATTTCTTCTTTTAATGATACAGCTTTTAAAATAGACCTGATTGCTTTTGCAATTCTGCCTTGTTTTCCAATAACTTTTCCCATGTCGGTTGAAGAGACTTGTAGAAGTATATTGTTAACATCTTCGCCTTCTTGAGAGCTTACTTTAACCTTTTCCGGTTCATCAACTAAAGACTTTGCAATGTATTCAATTAATTCAACCATGTATGCCTCCAATTATTTATTTATTGGTTCTTCTTGAGCTTCTTCATTTTTAGAAGCTTCTTTATTTATATAAACAGAATTTTCTCTAAAAAGTCTATCTACTGTATCAGTAGGTTTAGCTCCATTTAGAATCCATGTGTTAGCTTTTTCACTGTTTACAACAAATTTCTTTGGTTGAGTCAATGGATCATAATAACCAATTTCTTCGATTACTCTACCATCTCTAGGACTACGTGAATCCGCTACAACAACTCTATAAAATGGTTTTTTCTTAGTACCCATTCTTCTTAATCTAATTTTAACTGCCAATTAATTCACCTCCATAATTAAAATAAATTTATTTAAAAAATAAATTACCTAAAATGAAAAAGGCATTTTAAACCTTTTTTTCTTCATGCCCTTAGACATGTTTCCAAATTGTTTCATAAGTTTTCTTAAATCTTTAAATTGTTTTATCAACTTATTAACTTCTGCAGGGCTAGTCCCTGAACCTAAAGCTATTCTCTTTCTTCTTGACGAATCTATAATATCGGGTTTAATTCTTTCTTTTTTGGTCATGGACCTTATTATTGCTTCTACTTTTGCAAGTTCACCCTCTGGTAACTTTACTCCCTTCAAAGCTTTTGAATTCACTCCCGGAAGCATTCCTAAAATATCTTCCAAAGGACCCATCTTTTTAATTTGCATCATTTGGTCAAGAAAATCATCAAAGGTAAAAGTCTGATTAATTATTTTTTCTTCTAATTCTTTAGCCTTCTTTTCATCAACAATAGCTTCAGCTTTTTCAATAAGGCTTAACATATCGCCCATGCCTAAAATTCTTGAAGCCATCCTATCTGGATGGAAGACTTCAATGTTATCCATCTTTTCGCCTGATGCAATAAATTTAATAGGCACATCAGTTACAGCTCTTATAGAAAGGGCCGCACCACCTCTTGCATCACCGTCAAGTTTAGTTAAAATAACCCCAGTAAGTTTTAAGGTATCATCAAACGTGTCTGCTACATTTACAGCTTCTTGTCCTGTCATAGAATCAAGCACCAGTAAAACCTCAGATGGTTCTAAGGCATCATAGATGTTTTTTAATTCTTGCATTAGTTTTTCATCTATTTGAAGTCTTCCAGCAGTATCAATAATTAAAACATCATTTCCATTTTTCTTAGCATGTTCAAGAGATGCTTTTGAAATGTCAACAGGATCAATTTTATCACCCATAGTAAAAACTGGAACATCTACAGATTTACCTACAACTTGTAGCTGTTTTATTGCAGCAGGTCTATAAACATCACACGCTACTAAAAGTGGCCTTTTGCCTTCTTGTTTCATCTTATTAGCAAGCTTTCCGGCTGTTGTAGTTTTTCCAGCCCCTTGTAGACCGCACATTAAAATAACTGTTGGCTTCTTAGAATAATCAATTTTTACCTGCTCTTTTCCCATAAGGTTTTTAAGCTCATCGTTAACAATTTTAATTACCTGTTGACCAGGTGTTAATGATTCTAAAACTTGAGAGCCTAAAGCTCTTTCTTTAGTGTTTTTTATAAAATCCTTAACTACCTTAAAATTTACATCTGCTTCTAAAAGAGCAAGCTTAACCTCTCTCATAGCTGCATCAATATCTTTTTCAGTTAATTTACCCTTGCCTGTTAATTTATTAAGAGTATTTTGTAATTTTTCAGATAAAGATTCAAAAACCACAATACACCCCCTATTCCAAGATTAAGGTTTTAATCTTTTTGTAGAGAACTTTATCATATTCTCTACTATTTTTTTCAAACTCATCAAAGTATTTTTCTAGTTTTTCTTTTTTTAAAAGAGTTTCTTTATCTCTTTTTTTTGTAATATCTATGAGTTTAAGTTTTTTTTCATAATTTTCTAAGTTATTCTCTGCTCTTTTCATATTATCAGAAACAGCTTGTTTTGAAATATTAAATTCATTTGCTATTTCATTTAAAGAGCAATCATAAATATAATACATACTCATTACTCTTCTCTGTTTTTGTGGTAGTAAAGAACCATAAAAATCCATAAGAGTATTTATGCGAAAAAACTTATCTTCCATATAATCACCATATTTATAAGGGTCAACCTTTTTACTTGACCTCTAGTATTAAACCATAAATTTCTTTTTTTGTCAATATTATTTACTTATTTATATAAAATATTATCCAAAAATTCCTTGCAAGAAATTATCTAAATTGAAATCTTGTAAATCGTAAATTCCTTCACCTACTCCCACAAGTTTTATGGGAATTTGTAGTTCAGATTGTAAAGCTATGACAACGCCTCCCTTGGCGGTCCCATCAAGTTTAGTTAAAGCAATGCCTGTAATATTTACAGCATCTTTGAAAGTTTTTGCCTGATTCATAGCATTTTGACCAGTCGTTGCATCAAGAACCAGAAGTGTTTCTCTGTAAGCTTCAGGATATTTTTTGTCTATTATTCTATTAATTTTTTCTAATTCTTTCATTAAATTAGCTTTGTTGTGTAATCTTCCGGCTGTGTCGACTATTAGTATATCAGCATTTCTACTTTTTGCTGCTGTAATAGCATCAAAAACAACGGCTGCTGGGTCTTGACCTTCACTATGGCTAATTACATCAACATTTACCCTATTTCCCCATTCTTTTAGTTGGTCAATTGCTGCAGCTCTAAAAGTATCCGCTGCTGCAATTAAAACAGATTTTCCTTCATCCTTATATCTTTTTGCAAGTTTACCAATCGTTGTAGTTTTACCTACACCATTTACTCCTACAACCAAAATTATTGATGGAGAAATATCGCTTATTCCTTTATTTAATTCTTCATTCATTAATTTTTTTGTTTCTGACTTTAAAATATCTTTAACTTTAGATGGGTCGTTAATTTTTTCCTTGATTATAGTTTCCCTTAAATTATCAATTAATTTCATTGTAGTATCCATTCCAACATCAGCTGAAATTAAAATATCTTCAAGGTCTTCAAGCATATCATCATCAATTTTTACATAATTTCCCATTACGGTATTGATTTTTATGCCTACTTCTTTTCTTGTCTTATCAAGACCGCTCATTAATTTTTTGAAGAAGTTAACTTTACCCTTGTCTTCATTGGGGGCTTCATCATTATCTAATTCTGAAGAATTTTCTACCTCAATTTCTTCTTTAACTTCAACTGAATTATTAGATGTTTTTTCTAGCCTATCTTCTTCTATATTTTCTTTATTATCTATTTCTTCAGTAAGATCTAAATTTTTTTCCTCATCTAAAAGAGTATGTGCTTCGCTAAAAATCTCTTCATTTACCTTAGAATTCTCTTCTGGTATTTGCTCATTTTCTTCTTTGTTATTTATAGTATCTTCCTTAATTAAAGATTCTTTTTCTTTATTTTTCTTTTTAAACCAGTTAAACATAAGTCCTCCTATTGTAATTTTACTGAATATAGCTTACTAACACCTTTTTCTTCCATTGTCACTCCATACATAGTGCCTGCAATTTCCATAGTTAGTTTTCTGTGTGTAATCATAATAAATTGAATATTTTCTAGAGTTTTTAGATAATCACAATATTTTTTAATATTAGCATCATCAAGTGCAGCATCAATTTCATCTAATATGCAGAAAGGAGCTGGTCTAACTTTTAATAGGGCAAACAAAAGTGCAACAGCAGTAAGAGCTTTTTCTCCACCAGATAGTAATGATAGTGATTGAAGTCTTTTTCCTGGTGGCATTGCCTTTATTTCGATGCCTCCATCTAAAATTTCGCCAGTCAACTCTATTTCCGCCTTACCTCCATCAAATAAAATTTTAAAAATTTCATTGAAATTCTTAGAAATCTCAGCAAAAGACTTTTTAAAAATTTCTTTCATTTCCTTATCTAAATCTCTCAATATATTTTCAATTTCTTCACCAGAATTTAATAGGTCCTGTCTTTGCTTTAAATTCATCTCTAGTCTTTCTTTTATCAATTCATATTCACCAATTGAATTTAAATTTACTGGTCCTAAATCCTGCAAATCTTTTTTTAACTTTTTAATTTCTTTTTCAGAAATCCTACCTAAATCTTTGTTTACTGCCTCATTTACAGAAGTTAAATTATATTCTTCCTCTATTCTTCTCAAAGAATCATTTAAAATTTCTTCTTTTCTTTCAACTTTTGACCTGTTCTTTTCTCTTAAATTATTTAAATCAATCAGCTCTTCTTTAATTTTATCTTTATTTTCTCTTATTTCTTTTAATTTAAGACTTAAATTAGTTTTCTCTTCTCTCAAAGTCTTGTCTATTTCAATATTGTAAGACGATGAATTTTCATTTTCAATCAAATCACTTTCAAAAGTAGCTATACTTTCTTCATTTAAAGTAATTTCATTTTTTAAATTATTTTCTCTTTCATAAGAGCTATTGATAGCTTCATTTAAAACCTTAATCTCATCTGTCAATCTCTTTATCTCAATTTTTAAATAATTATTTTTCTCCTCAATTTCTCTTCTATTTAAGATATTTTCTTGAAATTCTTCTCTTAGGCTTTCAATCTCACTTTTCTTATCAAGTAAATTATTTGAAAAATCATTTTTAGATAAACTTAATGATGAAAGGCTTGTATTTACCTCTTCTAACTTCTTCTTGTTATTCTCAATTTCTAACTCATCTGAGGCTAAGCTTTTATAAATATCATCCAATTCACTATTATATCTACTTAAATACTCTTCATTATTCAATTTAGAATTTTTTATATTTTCTATACTAATCTTTAAACTATTTATTATTTGTTCCAGTTCATTTATTTCTTTTTTATTATCTTGTTCAAGAATTTTATATTTCTCAATATTTTTGCTCAAAGTTTCAAGTTTTTCACTTTGACTTTTTATTTTTAAATTAATATCATCAAATTCTTCTTTCTTTTCCTTCAAATCATTTTTTCTAGAAATTAAATCTAAGTTTGACTTATTTACATAGCCACCAGTAATAGAGCCTGTAGTATTAAAAATATCACCATCTAAGGTTACAATCCTAAATTTGTTATTCAAAGTTTTTTGAAGTTTTGAGGCATTGGTAAAATTATCACATACAATAATTTTTCCCAATAAATTTGAATAAATATTATAAAACTTATCTTGGAAAGAGATTAAGTTTATTGCAAAATCAATAGCGCCCATATTCTTATAGGGATTTAAGTTTAGATTTGAATTATTATTTTTAATATTATCAAGAGGCATAAAGGTAATTCTGCCAAATTTTTCCTTTTGTAAAAGTTCTATCATTGGGCTAACATCAGTTAATTTCTCTACTATTATGTTTTGCAGAGAACCACCTAAAGCAACAGAAATAGCTTTTTGGTATTTCTTTTCAAAATAAATATTATCTCCAACACTACCTAATATTTTATTCTTAAATAAGTTTATTTTATTAGTATAATTCATAAAAGATTTTACACTACGATTGTATCCATCATAATTTTCAGATAAACTTTTTAAAAAATTCAAACGATTTAGTATGTCTTTAGACTTAAAATTTAAATCTTCTAGATTTTTACTTTGACTTTGAAATTCTCCATTAAGCTTTGATAAATTAGATGTTATTTCATCAGACTCTTTTAATTTAGCCTTTAATTTATCTTGTGAAGTCTTTAATTTTTCCTCATTGACTTTTAAAGAATCTATAAGTTCTATTTGATTTTCACTAAAATTAGAAATATTATTCTTTAAAATTTGGGATCTTTGTTTTTTATCTTCAAGGAAATTTTCTAAAGTTTGATTTTTAAAAGTTAAATTTTTAATTTGATTTTCTAATTCAAGTTCAGTCTTTCTTTTAGAATTCTCAAATTTTTCTTGTGAATCAATTTCTTTTTTTAAAATATCCAACTTATTTTTATTTTCTTCAATAATTATATTCAGTTCAGAAAGTTTATCTTCATTTAATTTAAGAGTTTCTGTATTTTTATTAATACTTTCATTATTATTTTCAATTTTTTCTTTGTCTTTTTGGGCATCACTTATTAAATTCTTAATAGTAAGCTGTAAAGATGAAATTTTTTCTTTAAGTATTTCAATGTTAGAACTATTTTTTTGCTTAGTTAAATTATTTGTATTTATAAGCTCTTGGTTCTTATCAATTTTAACTTCAGTTAGTTCTAAGTTTTTCTCTAGTTCTTCTTCCTCTATTTTTAATGATGATATTTGATTTTCAATTGAATTTATTTTAGTAATTATTTGATTATATTCTTCAGATAAATTTTTTAGATCAACTTGCAATTTTTGATTATTAAAGTAAACAAAGTTAATATCTTTCTCTTTTAATTCATTAAAAATTTTAAGATATCTTTTAGCTTTTAACATTTGAATTTTTAAAGTGCCTTCTTGATTTTCAATTTCTGAGATGATGTCTGAGAGCCTGGTGAGATTATCCTTTGCCCTTTGTAATTTGTTTTGAGACTCTTTCTTTTTAAATTTATACTTTGAAATTCCAGCCGCTTCCTCAAAAATACTTCTTCTATCTTCAGCTTTATTGGATAAAATAGAATCAATTCTACCTTGACCTATAAGTGAATACCCATCTTTACCAATTCCTGTATCCATGAAAAGTTCTTTGATATCTTTAAGCCTACATTTTACATTATTTATTAAGAATTCTGATTCTAAAGAACGATACATTTTTCTAGTAACAGAAACCTCAGTGTAATCACTGAGAAGACTCTTGTCAGAATTATCAAAAACTATTGTAACCTGAGCTAAGCCAAGAGGTCGCATATTATCAGTGCCTGAAAAAATAATATCTTCCATTTTTTGACCTCTTAAGTTTTTTGCTGAAGATTCTCCTAAGACCCACATAATAGCATCTGTAATATTTGATTTACCACTACCATTGGGGCCGACTATAGCCGTTATATCCTTATTAAATTCAATTTTAGTTTTCTTTGCAAAGGATTTAAATCCTTCAATATAAACAGCTTTTAAATACATTTATTCTCCATCTTATAATAATCTCTTATATCTATATTTTTATCATCTATCTCAATGGTGAAATTATCTAATTTTTTCTCCATTAAAACCAACTTGTTTAACTTTAAATTTTCAATTAATTTTTTCTTATTCTTTGATTTTTGACCTGCTATATTTGATATATTTCTTCCGTTAGCATAGATTAATATATCTTTTTTCTCATCATTAGCGAGCAAATAATTTTTAAGGCAATTATACAAATAATTTCCTTCAACTAACTGCCTATAAGCCGGATGAAATGGTCCTGCAACTACATCTCCATTATAATTAATATTTTCTGTTGGTTGCAAGCCTACCCTAATAACATTGATATTATTTTTATAGTACAAATTAAGTATATCAGAAACGATACTTATTGAATCAGAAAGACTCAAGGCATCATAAGTCCCTTCATATAAATCATTTTCAAGAGCAGTATCTTTAACAACAAGAGTCGGATAAATTCTTACACAGTGTGGATTTAACTTAACAAACTCTTTAGCAGTGTAATAAGATTTAGAAAAACTATCTCCTGGAAGACCTATCATCTGTTGCAGACCTAATTTAAATCCATAATACTTAATTAGCTCTGATGACTTTTGAACACACTTGCTATCATGACCTCTGTTTGAAAGAATTAAAACACCATCATCAAGACTTTGAACCCCTAATTCAATAATGTCTACTCCAAATTTTTTTAAATTATCCAAAGTATCAGTGTCTATACAATCAGGTCTGGTAGATAACCTTATATTATTGACTAAACCTTTCTTTTTATATTTAAAGGCAACAGATAAAAGTTCCGACTGAATATTCTTATCTATAGCAGTAAAAGACCCTCCATAAAAAGCAACTTCAACATTATCTTTCCTCTTAAAATAAGACAGATATTCCAAAATAGTTTTTTCAACTATATCACTTGAAATATCTGTAGAAACACCTGTGATTTTTTTTTGGTTACAAAAGCAGCAATCTAAAGGGCAACCCAAGTGAGGAACGAAAATAGGTATGATATTTAATTTACTCATCAAAATCACCTAAAACTTTTAAAGCTTCATAAGCAGCCATCTGTTCAGATTTCTTTTTTGTTTTACCCATACCCTTACCATAGATTTTGCCTGAAATTAAAACACTAGAAGAAAATGTCTTGTCATTATCTGGACCTATTTCATCAGTTAAAACATACTTGATAGTACAAGAGTCCTTTTGAACAAATTCCTGTAACTTAGACTTATAATCTCTGTCATATAGCATTATTTCATCAAAAATATCTTCAAATAAAGCTAATATAACTTTTCTTGCAATTTTAAAGGAAGAATCTAAAAAAATTGCTCCAATAAGGGCTTCAAAAGCATCTGCTAAAATTGATTCCCTAAATTTTCCTCCGTTTTTTATTTCACCCCTGCCAAAATGTATAAGCTCTCCTAATTTTATATGATTAGCTACAACAGCCAAGGCGTGTTCATTTACACTTGCAGAACGCAATTTTGAAAGTTCACCTTCATTATAAAGCTCATATTTTTTATAGTAATATTCACCCATAACAAGTCCCAAAACTGCATCTCCTAAAAATTCTAACCTCTCATTAGAATCAAAAGATTTGAGATTATTTTCATTTACATAAGAAGAATGGGTCAAAGCCTTGTCTAATAAAGCATGATTCTTAAAAAAATAATTTAAATTTTTTTCAAGAGTTTCTTTGTCAACTGACACACCTATCACTGTTCCAATTCTTCAACATATTCTAAAACATCGCCAATTGTTTTTAATTCTTCTATTTTTTCATCATCAACTTGAACATCAAGTTCGTCTTCAATAGACATGATAAGTTCAACAAGTTCAATAGAATCAGCATTTAAGTCATCTTGAAAACTCATGTCTTCTCTTAAATCACTAACTTCCATATTAAATTCATCAGCTATTAATTTTAAAATAGTATCTCTCATTAATTTTCCCCCAAATTATTTTTAATTTTATTAATTAATTCTTTATTATAAATATCTATTGCATAGGCACAAGCATTCTTAATTGCTTTAGCATCTGAATTACCATGAGCCTTAATAATAGGTTTTTCAAGACCCAACAAAATTGTGCCACCAACTTCTTTAGCATCTAATTTTTTAGAAAAATTACCTAAAATATTGGACATAAATTGCTTTTCATTATCACTTCCATGGCCAGTTTTTAAAGTGTAAAATAAACTTTTTAAAATAAATTCTGCTATACCTTCAATTCCTTTTAAAAGAACATTTCCAACAAAACCATCGCATAAAACAAGATCAGCTTCTGTATTAGTAATTTCTCTAGCCTCAACATTTCCAATAAAATTCAAATTTGAATTTTCTAATAATTCATAAGTTTCTTTAGCCAAGGAATTACCCTTACCTTTTTCACTACCAACATTTAATAAAGCAATTTTAGGATTATCTATATTATAATATTCCTTTAAATATACTGAACCCATTTGAGCAAATTGCTTAAGTAGTATAGAATCTGTATCCATATTAGCACCAGAATCAATTATCATTGTAGATTTCTTAAGTCCCGGAATGGAAGTTGGAAGAACAGCTCTTTTTACACCCTTAATTCTACCTACTAAAAAAAGTCCTCCTGCTAGAAGAGCTCCAGTTGAACCTGCAGAAATCACAGCATCTGCCTTAGATTCTTTTAATAAATTTAAAGCTACAACAATGGAAGCATCTTTCTTTTTCCTCAAAGCAAATGCAGGGTCTTCGTCATTTTCAATTTTTTGACTAGCACCTACAATTGAAATTTTATCTTTATCATAATCTAAATCATTTAGACAATCATTAATAAAATTTTCTTCACCAACAAAAATAATATCTATATTAAATTCATTAGAAGCATCAACCGCTCCTTTTATAATCTCTTTTGGATTATCTCCGCCATTAGCATCAAAAATTACTTTCATAATAACCTCCAAATACTATTTTAATATATATTATCGCATAAGAAAAATCAATATTATTAGAAATAAATTTCAATAAATGCTGATTGATTAATTGTAATGAACTTGTATAAAAAAATATTTGTTGAGGAATTACCCCCAACAAATATTTAAAATCTTTATAAATATCAATCTAAAGTTGCCTTGTCAGCATTTACATAAGATTCATATCTATCCTTAGCATTTTGTTCAGCTTCTTCGTAAAGTCTTTCAGCTCTTTCAGGGAACAATTTCTTAAGTGAAGTGTATCTAACTTCACCATCAAGGAATTCTCTGTAAGGTCTTGTAGGTTCTTTTGAATCAAGAACAAATGGATTTTTACCTTGTGCTTTAAGTTCAGGATTAAATCTATATAAGTGCCAATAGCCTGTTTCTACAGCTTTCTTTTCTTCTTCTATTGTCTTGCCCATGCCAGCTCTAATTCCGTGATTAATACATGGTGCATAAGCGATAATTAATGAAGGTCCTTTGTAGGCTTCTGCTTCTTTTATTGCCTTAAATGCTTGATTTTTATCTGCACCTAAAGCTATTTGTGCTACATATACATAACCATAAGAAGTTGCCATTAAACCTAAGTCTTTTTTCTTAGTTATTTTTCCTGAAGCTGCAAATTGTGCAATAGCAGCAGTAGGTGTTGCCTTTGAAGCTTGACCTCCAGTATTAGAATATACTTCTGTATCAACTACTAAAACATTCAAATCTTCACCTGATGCAAGTACATGGTCAAGACCACCATAACCAATATCATAAGCCCAACCATCTCCACCAATTATCCATTGACTCTTTTTAATCAAGAATTTTTCAAGAGATTTTAATGTTTCTATAATTTGATCAGCTTTAGTATCATTAAATTTCTTATCAAGAATATTTATTACTTTAGCACTAGCTAGTTTTGAATCCTTATATTCATCCATACCTTCAATCCATTCACTAAAGATTGAATTTACTTCTTTGTCTATATTTAAATCAATAAATTCTTGCATTAAATTCTTAATTCTATCTCTAGTTTGATGTTGAGAAACAGCCATACCATATCCATATTCAGCAGCATCTTCAAATAGAGAGTTTGCCCAAGAAGGTCCTCTTCCGCAATCATCTGTGCAATATGGCATTGATGGAGCAGATGCACCCCAAATTGATGAGCAACCTGTAGCATTTGCTATAGACATTCTATCTCCAAATAATTGACTTACAAGTTTAACATAGGGAGTTTCTCCACATCCAGCACACGCTCCTGAAAATTCAAGATATGGTTTATAGAATTGAGAATTTTTAAAATTATTTAATTCTATATTTTCTTGTTTAGATTTTACTGTTGTTGCAAATTCCCAGTTAATTGCTTGAACTTCAAGTTCTTTTTCATAAGGAGTCATTACTAAAGCTTTTTCTTTAGCAGGACAAACTTGAGCACAGTTACCACATCCAGTACAATCAAGCGGAGAAATTTGAATTCTAAATTCATAATCAGTTAATCCCTTGCCTCTAGCACTCATAGTTTCAAATGTTTCAGGCTTTCCTTTAGCTTCTTCTTTATCAAGTAAGAATGGTCTTATAACAGCGTGAGGGCAAACTAATGAACATTGATTACATTGAATACAATTTTCTATCTTCCAATGTGGTACATTAACTGCAATTCCTCTCTTTTCATACTTACTAGTTCCATTGGGGAATGAACCATCAACATGATCCATTAAAGCTGAAACAGGAAGGTCATTACCAACTTGTCTTGTCATAGGGATAAGAATTTTATTTATAAATTCAGGTGCACCCTTTATTGAATGTTCATCTTCAACCTTGCAATCTGCCCATTTTGGATTAATCTTAACTTGGTGAATAGATTTTACACCTTCGTCAACAGCCTTATAGTTCATTTGAACTATATCATCGCCCTTTACTCCATAATCTTTTACAATACCTTCTTTTAATAATTTAACTGCAAGATCAAGAGGTAACACTTGAGAAAGTTTGAAGAAAGCTGCTTGCATAACCATATTAGTTCTACCGCCTAATCCAACTTGAGCTGCAATTTTTGTTGCGTTTATAGTATAGAAATCAACTTTTTTATCTGCAATATCTTTCTTTAAAGAATTTGGTAGATGTTCTTCTAACTGTTCATCATCCCAAGTTGTATTTAATAAGAATTTACCGCCTTGTTTTAATCCTCTAAGTAAATCATATTGATAAACATATGATTGTTTAGAGCAAGAGATAAAATCACTTTCTGATAATAAATATGTTGAGGTGATTTTGTGATTACCAAATCTCAAGTGGGACATAGTAACACCACCTGATTTTTTAGAATCATAATCAAAATAACCTTGTGCATACATATCTGTATTATCACCAATAATCTTAATTGCAGATTTATTAGCTCCTACTGTACCATCGGAACCAAATCCCCAGAATTTACATCTGATTGTGCCTTCTGGTTCAGTTGATATATGTTCACTTGTGTCAAGTGATTTATTCGTAACATCATCAACAATACCAATTGTGAAATTATTTATTGGTTTAGCATCCTTTAGATTTTTAAATACTGCAAGTATTTGTGATGGGTTTGTATCCTTAGAACCTAAACCATAGATACCACCAATAATTAGTGGCCTCCTATCAGAACTATAAAATGCATTTCTAACATCTAAGTGTAAAGGTTGAGCTGGAGCTCCTTTTTCTTTAGTTCTATCTAATACTGCAATTCTTTCTACAGTTTTAGGAATACTTTCCAAAAACTTTTCAACTGCAAAAGGTCTATATAAATGTACTTTTAGAAGTCCTGTCTTTTGTCCTTTGCTATTTAGGTAATCAACAACTTCTTCTATACATTCATTTACAGATCCCATAGCAACAATAATATCTGTTGCATTTTTATCTCCGTAATAGTTGAATAATCCATAATTACGACCTGTAATTTTAGAAATTTTATCCATGTACTCTTCTACAATACTTGGAATTTCATCATAATATTTATTGCTTGCTTCAACTGATTGGAAATAAATATCAGGGTTTTGAGCAGTTCCTCTTGTTTGGGCACCATTGGGATTTAAAGCTCTTTCTTTAAATTCCTTAAGGGCTTTTTTATCTATTAAATCTTTTAAATCATCGTAATCTAAAACTTCAATCTTTTGAACCTCATGTGAAGTTCTAAAACCATCAAAGAAATGAATAAATGGAACTCTTCCCTTAAGAGCACTCAAGTGAGCAACTCCGGCAAGGTCCATAGCTTCTTGAACTGAATTTGAGCATAACAAAGCACAGCCAGTAGCTCTCGCAGCCATGACGTCTTGATGGTCACCAAATATACTTAAGGCATGTGAGGCCAAAGCTCTAGCGGCAACATGAAATACTCCTGGTAATAATTCTCCTGCTATCTTATACATATTTGGAATCATCAAAAGTAAACCTTGTGATGCTGTATAAGTTGATGTTAATGAACCTGCTTGCAATGAACCGTGCATTGCCCCAGCAGCTCCACCTTCTGCTTGTAATTCCTTAACTAAAACTTCTTGACCAAAAATATTTTTTCTTCCTTGAGAAGCCCAAGCATCAATATGTTCAGCCATTGGTGAAGACGGTGTGATAGGATAAATACATGAAACTTCTGAAAACGCATAAGCAACGTGAGCAGCAGCTTCATTACCATCCATGGTTTTGAATTTTTTTCCCATATTAGCCTCCATTTATTAATTTTATTAATATTAAACAACCGTACTTAATATAATTATAAAACCCTGCTTTATGTTTTGCAATAAATTCCATTAATTTTTTATAAAAATCTGTGAAATATAAAGTAAAACTTAAAGCTTTTTTCCCCATTATTCTTAGTTTTTTGATAATCTACAATATTTATACAATATTACATAATAAATAGATATTATATATAGAATATTATCTATTATTAACAAGTTTAAACAATTTTCCTAATTAAATTTTTCTCTCTTCTATAATTCTCTTGTTTAATTCAAGAGCAGGATTATAACCCAGTTCTTTTTGTTTGAAATGTCTTGTGGCTACTTCAATTATTAATGAAGTATGCCTTCCCGGCTTTACTGGAATAGTAAATTTTACCACATTCATTCCCAATAGATTTTCATAAGCATAGTCTATTCCTAACCTGTCATACTCCTTAGACTCATCCCAATCTACTAATTCTACAATAATTTCAACTTCCTTTTCTTCCATTACAAAGCCAATGCCAAACATTTTTTGTACATCTATTATACCTACACCTCTTATTTCCATGAAGTGCCTTGTGATGTTAGGAGATTTTCCCACTAATCTTTCGTTAATATTTTTAATAATTACTAAATCGTCAGAAATAAGTCTTGCACCATTTGAAATAAGATCAAGTGCAGTTTCGCTCTTACCTATTCCACTTCTACCCATTATTAAAACTCCTACTCCATAAATATCGAGTAAACATCCATGTACCCTAAGTGTAGGTGCTAATTCCTCATCTATCGTTGAAATAAGTTCAATAATAAATTTTGTAGATGTATCTGAACTCTTTAAAATGCTGATATCATATTTTTTTGCTAATTCATAAACGAAGGGAAAGATTTCATTATTCCTTGTGAAAATTATGCAGGGAAATTTAAATTTTAAAAGCTTTTCAAAGGATTCTCTAGCCTCATCTTCAGTTAAAGAATTTAAATAACCCCATTCACTATCACCAATAATTTGTATTCTTCCATCAACAAATTTATCAAATTCCCCTAAAAATTGGAGGCCTGGTCTATTGATTTCATCATTTTCTATACTAATATTAGAATAATCGCTAGACTTATTAATAACTTCCAATTTCATCTTCTTTACAAGATTTTCTAATTTTATAGTCATTTTTTTACTCCATTGAAATGATTATATAAAGACTCGGCACTCCTTATGTCCATTCCACTTACCTCTTTAAGTTCATCAACCGAAGCCTTTTTAATTTTATCTAAAGATTTAAAATATTTTAAAAGATTATTTTTTCTCTTTTCACCAATTAAAGGTATATCATCAAGCTCTGATTTAAACATATCTTTATTTCTAAGACTTCTGTGATAGTTTATGGCAAATCTGTGTGCTTCTTCTTGAATTTTATATATCATTTTGTATCCTTTAGAATTTAAATCTAAACTGTATTCCTTGTTATTATAAATAATACCCCTTGTAGTGTGAAAATCATCTTTAACAAGACCTATAACAACAATATTTACTCCCAGTTCTTTTAATACATCTAAGGCAATATTTACTTGCCCCTTGCCACCATCCATCATAATCATATCAGGAAATCTAGAAAAAGAAGATGGACCTTTTTCTTTATCAATTCTTTCATTAATTCCCCTCAAAAATCTTCTAGTTAAAACTTCTTTAAGAGATGCATAATCGTTTGGACCGATAACAGTTTTAATTCTGAATTTCCTATAGTCACTTTTTTTAGATTCTCCCTTTTCAAAAACTACCATAGAACCTACAGACTCAACGCCAGATATATTTGAAATATCGTAAGCTTCTATCCTGTTAAGTTTAATATCAAGTCCCAAGATGTCTGTTATTTCTTCAAGGGCTAGTGCATTAGTCTTAGCTCTTTTTGCATACTTATCGCCATATTTATTGATCATATCTAGGGCATTTTTGTGCACCATTTGTATTAATTCTTTCTTTTGACCAATTTGTGGAACTGTTATTGTAACTTTATTTGATCTTTTTGTTGAAAGCCATTCTTCCAAAACCTCTTTCTGTGCTGGTTCTTCTTCAATTATTATCTCTTTAGGAATATAGGAAGTGCCATTGTAAAACTGTTTTATGAATGCAGAAAATATTTCTTCTAAAGGCTCATTAAAATAATCATTTAGCATATAATGTTCACGCCCAATAATTTTTCCATCCCTTATAAAAAATATTTGTATCAAGACTTCATCTATTCCCTTAGCAAGTGCAATTATATCCTTATCATTTGTAGACATAGGATTAGAGATTAACTGTTTTTCTCTTAATTCCTTCAAGTTTTTTATCCTATCCCTTATTTCTGCTGCTTTTTCATATTCCAAATTATAAGAAAATTCTTTCATTTTATCTTCTAATCTAGTTAAAATCGCATCAGACTTCAAAGATAAAAAATCAAGTATTTCATCTATCATTTTTTTATAAGAATTTTCATCTACATTTCCCTGACAAGGACCTAGACATTTTCCTATATAAAAATTTAAGCACGGTCTATATTTACCCATATTTTTTTCCATATTTAAGGAACAAGTTCTCAATGGAAATAAACTTTCAAAAGTGTCTATGGAGTCATTAACTGCATAAACATCTGGATAGGGACCAAAATACTTAGCACCATCCTTTAAAATTCGTCTAGTTTTCATTACCCTTGGATAAAGTTCGTTAGTTGTAACTTTGATATATGGATATTGCTTATCGTCCCTAAGTAAAATATTATACTTGGGTAAATTATCTTTTATTAAGTTTGATTCTAAAATTAAGGATTCTACTTCATTTTCCACAATTATATATTCAAAATCATAAATATGACTAACCATAGATTTTACTTTGGCAGAAGATTTGCCATAGGAGCCAAAATATTGTCTTACCCTCTTACGCAAAGACTTTGCCTTCCCAACATATATAATTTCATCAGTAGAATTTTTCATTATATAAACTCCAGGCTTATCTGGAAGCTGAGCTAATCTTTCTTTTATATTAATCAAACTTTTACCTTTCTAATTTTTTTGTTACCTCTTTTAACCATTCTTTAACTGGTTCTTGTAAAAATGGTGAGAGTTTTTCATAAACCCTCTTATGATATTCATTAATAACTTCTAATTCCCTTTCAGTCAATAGTTTTACATCAATAGCCTCGCATTCTATAGGGCAAAGGCTCATTGTATTAAACTTATAAAAAGTTCCATCATTATACTTTCCATCTTCTATAACTTCCATAATGTTTTCTATTCTGATACCATGTTTATTTTCTTTATAAACTCCAGGTTCATTAGAAACAATCATACCTACTTCCATTTCATGAACACTTGTATTAGGTGAAATTCTCTGTGGACCTTCATGAACTGATAAGAAATATCCAACTCCGTGACCAGTTCCGCACTTATAATCCATATGATTTTGCCATAATGGATATCTGCAAATAGCATCAAGTCCCAAATCGGTAGTTCCCTTCAAAAATATTGCATCCATCAAATCTAAATGACATTTTAAAGTTAAAGTAAAGTCAGTAATTTCTTCTTTGTTTAACTTTCCAAGAGCTATAGTCCTTGTTACATCTGTTGTTCCAGTGAAATATTGCCCTCCAGAATCTACAAGATAAAATCCCTTAGCTTTTAAAGGGCTTTGTTTGTCTTTATGAGCACTATAATGCATCATAGCAGCATTTGACCCATAAGCAGATATAGTTTCAAAAGAATTAGAAAAATATAGATCTTCTTCAGCTCTAAATTTATCAAGTTGAAGTTGAGCATCATATTCTCCAATTACTTCATCTTTAACCTTATTCTTTAACCAATAAATATATTTAGTGAGGGCAACCCCATCTCTAATATACGTTTGACGCTGATTTTCCAACTCTATAGGATTTTTTATTGCTTTCAAGTCATTTGTAATATTTGTACCAAAAATAAACTTATTATTATCCTCAAGAGATTTAAAAACCCTTCTATTTACCCTATCCTTATCAATGAATATATTTTTATTTTTATACTTTTCCAATTCCCTATAAAAATCATCATATTCTTTGATTTCCACAAAATTTTTCAGAGATTCTTTTATGTCTTTAGCTTTTTCCTTTTGTAAAAATAATGTTGCCTTGTTTTCTTCTATTATTAAATATGATAAAACAACTGGAGTGTATAGTATATCTTCCCCTCTAATATTTAATGCCCAACATATATCTTCAAGGTTTGTAATAACTGTCATATCAGCCTTTTTATCATTAAGCTTTTGTCTTATTCTTTTTAATTTATCTTCAAAAGATTCTCCAGCATACTTTTCTTCAAAAATAAAAGCTTTAGCACTAGGAAATTCCGGACGATTTTCCCAAAGGTCTTTAATTAAATCACAACTTTTTATTTTAACATTTTTCTTTTTTAAAGCTTCTTCTAATTTTTCATAGGTTGATTGCAAAAAATATAGATCATTAAAAGCTAAGCTCTGTCCATCTTTAATATTTTCTACTATCCATTTATCAAAATTTAGTACTCCTTCTTGACCTTGTTTCATTAAAGAAAATCCAAAATCCTTAATTTGTTTTTGCGCTTGAATATAATATCTTCCATCAGTCCAAAGATATGCAAAATCATCACCAATTACTGCAGTACCTGCTGAACCTGTAAAACCCGTTATAAATTCTCTTTCTTTAAAATAATCTGGTAAATATTCACAAGAATGAGGATCTAATGTTGGAACTATATAATAATCAACTCCAAATTTTTTCATTTCTTTTCTTAATTTATCTAAAATCATTAAATCACGTCCTTTTACAATATTATAATATCATAAATTTACAATTATTTAATAAAAAATAGACCCATAAAGAGTCTATAATAAATATATTTTATTTTTCAAGTTCCGAAGCTCTGCCACTTCTAAAGGCATCAATAAGAATTTCTGAAATCTCCTTGTCAAAAGATTTAACAACTTTCAAATCTTTATACATATCAAAGTTTCCCGCTCCTGTTGCCCTATAATTATTCATGGCAATTTTAAACTTATCTTCATCCTTAACAGGCTTGCCTTTAAAAGTTATATTTGAAATTCTCTCATAAAAATCTTTTGTAAAATCAACATCAAAATCTATACCATAGAAAAAATCAAAATTATAATGCTCTTCTTTTGGAATCAAGAAATTTTTATTAATTGTATTTTCATTTTCAAGATAGGTGAAATTTTGTTCCAAAGCTTTTTTTAATTTTTCAGCAGAAATTTCCAAAACGATTAAAGTGTTAGGAAATCTATAGGTATTTAAAATTTCTCTTATACTTACATTTTCGCTAAGTCCAGAAATTTCATTAGCAAAAGATGTTATGGAAATATCAGCTTTTGAATAATCAATAATTATCTTATTAAAAAAATCTGCCAAAATACTTCCATGTTTTGCTCTTTGAATTTTATCTTCATCGAGATAAGGTCTTTTTAATTTACATAATTTGTTATCCAAAAAATCTTGAACTTTATCATCAATATATTTGTATTTATTATATATATTGGTATTTATTTTTTCACCTTTAAATATTTTAGAAGATTTACTATCTAAATCTACTAAAACAAAACCTTCTCCATTTGCAGGAGCCTGACTAGTATAAGTATTATAAATCTTTTTTCCTTCAAAGGGCATATGTTGGTGACCAGTTAAAAGTAAATCAAAATTGAAATTTTTTAGAATCTCCCCACCTACATTTTCATCTGTTTTTGTATTTTTTTCTAATGTTTCAAGATCTATATCATAGCCCCCATGGTAAAGACATATTTTATAGTCACAGTCTTTAATATATTTGAAATTATCTGAAATTGCATCTAAAGGCTTAGTAATAATAAAATTTTCAATATTTTCTTTTCTCTCCCAAAGCTTTATCCAATCTGTAACAACTCCTATGATTCCAAGAGTCTTGCCATTATTTAGTTTTTTTATAATATAATCACTTGTTATTATTTCTTTATTTTTATCCTTAACATTGGCACAAATAAGGGTAGAATTTCTACGGTCAACAAATTTTTTCAAATAAGCATAACCATAATTAAAATCATGGTTTCCTAATGTGTAATAGTCAATCTTAAACTCGTTTAAGATGTCAGCCATGAGTTCAGGATTATTTTCTTTTTCTAAATAATAAGCTAGTGATGAGCCTTGTAAAATATCACCAGCATCAAGAAGTATGGTATTTTCATCTCTGTAGGAATTTATTTGGTCGATAAAGGATATATAACCCTTTTTCTTAATATTTCTATCTAAATAATCTGTTGGAAATAAATAACCATGTACATCTGAAGTATATATAATTTTAGTCATATTAACCTCTAACTAATTTTCTTCTTATTTTTGTTGAGAAAAATTCAATAATTATAACAAGGACGATTAAGCCAATTAAAATAGATCCTACTTGATTCCACCTGTAAGAATTTATAGCAAACATAAGTGGAGAACCAATACCACCTGCACCAACTAAACCTAATACAGAGGCATCTCTTAAATTCATATCAAATCTATAGATACCAGTTGAAATAAAATTAGCTGAAAGCTGAGGTAAAATTCCAAATCTAATTTTTCTAAAAGATGTACAACCGAGAGCCTCTAAAGATTCTAAAATATTTTTATTAAGATCAAGTATTGTATCTGAAAAGAGTTTAGTTAACATCCCAATAGAAGTAAAACTCATTGTCATAAGTCCGGCAAAAGGTCCAGGTCCTGTTACTCTAATAAACATAAGACCATAAACAATTGCTGGTATAGTTCTTATAACCATAATTAAAAGTTTTGTTAAAAAAGCTATTTGTTTAGGAACTATATTTGAAGAGGCTAAAAATGCCAATGGAATTGAAATTATCGCTCCTATAACAGTCCCTAAAAATGCTATGGCTATAGTCTCAAGCAATAAGTAAATAACACCCTTACTGTTCAAACTAAATAAAAGTTCTTTATCAGGATTTAAAATTCCTTTAAAAATATTTTTTGCTATTGAAAGCCCATCTCCTGCTGAATTATCAAAATTAACTACAGAACTAGACCAAATTAAGATTGCTAGTAAAGTCACAACAATTGTTAAAATATATAATTTATTATTAGGTTCTTCTCTATATTTTTTTTCTATTTTATCCATATTTCACCTAGTTTAATTTATTTCTGAAATAATGACTTATATTTTCAATTAAAAAAACTGTGATAAGTAGAGCTAAAAGTATTGTTCCAACTCTATTATAATCTCTCCAATTTATATTTTCATTAATTAAAAGTCCAAGTCCACCTGCACCTACATAACCAAGTATAGCCGCATATCTTACATTTCCTTCAAAGTTATAAAGGCTAGTTGATAGGTAATAAGGAAGAATTTGTGGAATAATACCCTTTATAAAAGCAAGTGGTGAAGTATATCCCATAGAAATCAAAGCCTCATACGCTCCCATATTCACTGTTTCAATCTGTTCATAAAGAAGTTTTCCCACATAAGAAAAAGAAAATAGAAATATTGCACAAGTTCCTGCAAAAGTTCCAAGCCCAAATATATAAGTAAATATTAGTGCCGATACTAAAGTAGGTATAGTTCTTATAATTGAAAACAGCAGTTTAGTTAAAGAATTAATGATTTTACTTTTAACCATATTATTTGAAGCTAAAAAGGAAAAAAATATAGCTACAAATGCTCCCAAAAATGAACCTAAAAAACTCATCTTAATCGTATCAAATAAGGGTTCAATTACCGATTTAAAATAAGATAAATTTGGATTGAAAATTTCTTTAAGAATTATAAAAAATTCGCCAAAGTTTTTAATCAAAACTGAAAGAGAAAAACCGGTAATTTTAATTGATATAAATGAAAAAATAAATAAAACCGATAAAATAAAAGGCATTCTTGACCTTTTTTCATAAACAAGTTTCCCGTTAGAAAGCTTGTAAACTTTAGGCTTGAAGATTTTATCATATAGACTCATTTTTTTCACCCTTTTTTATTTCGTCAATAGAATCTCCATATATTTGCGTTAAAATTTTATCGTTTACATCCTTGCTGGGACCATGATAAATTATCTGCCCATCTTTAATACCTATTACACTTGTTGCATATTCAAGTGCCAAATCAACATGATGAATATTTAAAAGAATTGTTATTTTCATCTCTTCATTTATTCTCTTAAAATAACTCATAACAGATCTTGCATTTATTGGGTCAAGACTTGCAACTGGTTCATCTGCTAAGATGATATTAGGATTATAGGCAAGGGTCCTTGCAAGAGCCACTCTCTGTTGTTGACCTCCTGATAAATTATCTGCTCTAACATAAGCTTTATCTAAAATATCAACTTTTTCCAGTGATTCAAGAGCTTTAATCTTATATTCTTTAGGATAAATTCCAAATATTGACCTTATAGGACTGAGTTCGGGAACAAAAGCTGTGAGCACATTATTAATTACAGACATTCTATCCACTAGATTGAAAGATTGAAAAATCATACCGACATTTCTTCTGAACTTTCTAAGCTCCTTACCTTTTAATGAAGAAACATTAATATCTCCAACTGTTAGTGAACCCCCAGTAATATCGTGCATTTTATTTATTGTCCTAATTAAAGTAGATTTGCCTGCCCCAGATCTACCGATAATAGCTACAAATTCTCCATCTTTAATTTCCAAATTTACATCCTTCAAAGCTTTAAAACCGCCAGGATATACCTTATCTACATTAGTAAATTTTATCATTTTACTCCCTCTTAAAAAAATAAGGCCCATGGGGCCCTATTAATTAGTTTTTAGCATCTTTTAACAATTTTTGTGCTTCTCTTTCGCCGTCATAGTTTTTATCTTCAGCTTTTTCATATCCTTCATGATTGTAAATAGAAATTATTTGTTTGCCTTCTTCAGTTTGAGCAATTTCTATGAAAGATTGAGCTAGTGCATTTTTAAAATCATCAGTCATAATTTCAGATTTCTTTGAAACAGAAATTGTATCATTATAAATCTTATCTGTAACTCCAATTACATTTGTTTCATCCCAAATTGAAGCACTCCTTGCAAATTCACTTTGCCATTTGTCTGCATAATCTAGTCTAAGATCAGCATAACCAATAATTATATCTACTTGACCAGAAGCAAGTCTTGCTGCTGATGAAGCGTAAGAATCAGCTTGAACTACATTTGCTAAATCTGTTATTCCTTTATTATAATTTTTTTCTAACCATAAATATGGATAAATGTATCCTGCAGAAGAAGATGAACCCATTACTGACCATTTTGCAGAATTTAAATCGTCCCAAGTAAGCTTTTCGCCATTATTTACTTTTTGTGCAAGTTCTTTACCTTTTTCAGATGGACCAGCAATTATAAGACCTCTATAAAAACTTGCCATATTGTCATCTAATTGTTTTGTTGGCTTTTTATCATTCCATTCTTTAGGATTATCTGATTCTACTGAAAGAGCTTTTCTAGTTGCAGTTAATAGTGCTTCACATCCATCAGAATAAAGCACATAAGTACCTCCTGGAATAAATCCAACATCTACAGAACCAGCACTTAAAGCTTCACCTGTAGTTTCGTAGTTAGTTCCTACTGAAATATCTACATCTCCAACTTCGTAACCTTTTTCCTTTAATTTTTCTTTAAGGATATTTTTAAGAGGTTCAGTTTGAGTCACTATTTGTTCAGGATCTCTAGATGGAACAAATTGAACTGTTAATTTTTCAATTTTTTTACTTTCCCCTTTTTCACCTTCACCATTAGAGCTATTAGCAGTATTTTTACCGCCACATGCTGTTAAAGCAAAAATTAAACCTAAAGCCATCACGACTTTTAAAATTTTTTTCATTATGTCCTCCCTTGAAAAAATTTTATATCTTACCTATTAATATTAAAATATATGTGTAATTAATACAATATGTTTTTAGATTTTTATATAAATATTTTAAATTAATTGTTTTTATATAAATGCTGAAAATTTTTCAAATTATATTATAGAATTTAGAAATAAAAAAATAGACTCCAAATGGAATCTATTCTTCTATAATTAAATAAAATTTTTTATCTTTTACCAAAATATTAGCCTTAAGAAATAGCTTATCTAAATGAGCTTTTACAATTGAAAGTCCAAGTCCTGTGGCATTTTTTCTAGACGGGTCTAGAACTTTTGACCTCTCAAATAAATAATTTAGTTGCCCATCTTTATAGTCTATATCATTTGAAAATATAAGCTTCATTTTATGAGAATCTTCTAACTCAATTTTATTGTTTCCCCTAGAATATTTATACATATTATCTAAAATATTGGTTAAAATACTTTCAAAAGAATTTTTATTTGAAGATATTATATATTTTTGTGGCAATTTAATTTCTATTTCCTGATCAATTTTTTTAAATTTATCAAAATAATTAAATGAAGTTTGATAGATTAATTGAACAAGGTCAAAATTTTCAAAGTCTAAGGAATTCTTTTCATTGATAAGAGAAAGTTGATAAAATTTTTCCACCAAATTATTTAGAAAATAAGCCTTATCAACGGCAATATCAAGAATTTTTTCCTGTTCTTCATCCTTTATATCTAATAAATTCAAATAACCTATAATTGAAGTCAGGGGTGTTCTTAAATCATGAGATAAATTTGAAAGAAGTTTTCCGTAATTATCTTTAAGTTCGTCAATTCTTTCATTTTTTTCCATCAATTTATTACTCATTTCATTGTACTTCTCATATAAATTTAATAAGGATTTATTTTTTGTACTTAGCTCAGCTTCTACTTCTGATTTTTTATTTTTTCTAAAATCTAAGTTTTTGTCTATTTTTTTTATATTAATTTTAATGGTGTAATATTTGTATGCGTAAAAAATAGATAAGATTATGAATAATATTAATAGTATAATCATTTAAAGTCCCTTTTTCTTATAAGAAAATAAGAAAGTCCTGTGAAAATTATAATATAAATAGTTAATAATAATATATCTTTATATACACCTGTTGATATAGGTAAAGCTCTATTAAATTCAACACTACTTAAATACCCGATAACATCTAAATATAATGCTGATGGTGTGTAATCTTTTATTAAATCTATAAATCCTGTGGGGAACTTATATAAAATCATTTGTATAAATTCTAAAATTTGATTTAGAGAAAAATATATTATATAAGTAATAACTACCAAAAAATCTTTACCTAAAACTATATAGGCTAAATTTAAAAAGCATAGACTTGCACTTACTGGTACAAAACTTATTAATAGTGCCTTTAAAGCTATTACTATCTGAGCATTACCAAAATTCATTTTACCAATAACTTGTAATAATATAACAGTTGAAACTATTCCAATAAAAAGCGTTGTAATAATCAGAAATAAAGAATATAAATATTCACTAATTATCTTTGAGGTTAAAATACTTGACCTTGAATGAGAGGCTTCCACTGCTCTTCTAGCATTACCCTTTGTTATTTCACCTGAAAAAGCAAAAGATACAGGAAAAATAACAAAGAAATTGGCACAAAAACATATCATTAAAAGCATTGTTGATATAGCTTCACTTAATCCAAAATTATCAGGTACAGTAATGGTAGCAACATTACCTGTACTTATACAAAATAATAACATAAATATTGGCGACAAGGCGAAAAGCCAAATTAAAGCAGTTAAAACCTTTTGTCCTTTAATCTTTCTTATCTTAAAAAGTTCTGCATCTATTAAATTAATCATTATTTTCACCTACCTTTTCCAAATAATATTCTTCTAAAGATTTTTCTTTAACCTTTATGGACTTTAAGAATATTGCATTTTCTACCAAAAATTTTTGCAAATCTTTTGTATTAAAATTTTCATAAATTCTCAGCTCACCATCTGGATAAACTTTATAATCCTTTACATTTAATTTCATCTCCAAAAGAGCTGCTGCTTTTTCTAAATCTTCTTTTTCTAATTCTATAGAAATAAATTGTTTAGACTTATCTTCAAACTCCTCTTTAGAAATTTCTTCAATTAGTTTTCCATCTTTTATAAAAGCATATCTTGTTGCTATGAGAGATAGCTCATTTAAAATATGAGAAGATATAATAATTGTTGATTGCCATGACTTGTTAATTTTTAACAGATAATTTCTTAGAAAAGTTATTCCTTCGGGATCTAAACCATTAATAGGTTCATCAAGTAAAATTATTTTTGGTTTAGCCATAAATGCAGCAACAAGTCCCAGTCTTTGTCGCATACCTGTAGAATAACTTTTTACCTTTTTAGATAAATGTTTATAAATACCAAATTCTTTAGCAATTTCCAAGGCGTTATCAATTTTCATACCCCTCAATTTGCATAGATAAATTAAGTTATTCATGCCGCTTAGTTCATCATAAAATAGCGGATTTTCAATTAAAAATCCCATTTTTGAAAAAGATTTAATTAAATCATCATCGCTATTGCCAAGAATACTTATATGACCGGAATCTTTTAAAATTGCACCTGATAAAAGTTTTAAAATTGTTGATTTACCAGCACCATTAGAGCCTACCAAACCGAAAATGTCATTTTCGTAAATATTTAAGTTCATATTTTCCAGTGCTTTATGCTTTTTATCATAAGATTTATTTACATCAGTTAATTCTATAATTTTTTCCATAATTCCTCCTTGTCAATATAATAAAAAAGAAAACTTAAAAAATTATTAAGCTAAACTTAATTAATTATAAAAACTATTTTTTTAGCCTATAGCCAACTGCCCACACAGTTTCAATATATTCTTCCGTGTCTAGCTTTTTAATTTTTGACCTTAAGTTTGAAATATGGACATTTATAGTGTCATCTTCGAAAAAATACTCATCATTCCATACAGATCTATACAAATTTTCCTTAGAAAAAATTTTATTTGGATTTTTTAAGAGAGTCTTTAAAATCTCAAACTCAATTGGAGTCACCTTGAGTTCCTCTCCCTTTATCAAAATCCTGTTCTCGTCCTCATATAACTTTAAATTTTTAAATTCTAAAATAGAATTTTTGCTCATATTTGAATTTAAGTGCCTGTACCTTCTAATATTAGCCTTAACCCTATTTAATAAATCTGCTTTTTCAAAAGGTTTTGTAATGAAATCATCAGCACCAATATCAAAAGTATAAAATTTAGTTTTCTCGTCAATTTTTGCAGTAATAATAATTACAGGCATATTAAAATTCTTTGCTCTCATCTTTACAACCATTTCTTCACCACTAACAAGGGGCATCATTAAATCTAAAAGCACAAGATCAAAATCATCATTTAACATTTCAATACCCATTTTACCGCTATAAGCCTGACAAACCTCATAACCATTACTTTCTAAAATAATCTTTAACAAATTATTTATATCTTTATCATCTTCAACTACAAGTATTTTATTCATCATATCACCAAAAATATTATAATAAATATTTCTAAATAAAGTCTTAAGAAATGAAAAAAACCTCAAAGTTTTTTTCTTTGAGGTAAATTTTTGTTTATAAAATTATGATTGTTTTAAATAGATCTCCATCTATTTCTATATGAAATTCTCCTTTATGAGCATTAATTAAGGAATCTGCAATAGAAAGGCCAAGCCCTGAACCTTCTGTATTTCTTGACTTATCTCCCCTAGTAAACCTCTCCATAAGTTCTTCAGCAGATATATTTAAAGGATATTTAGAAATATTTTTAACAAAAAGCTTAACTTTATTATCACTTATTAAATCTATATAAACCCTTGAATGCTCAGCCCCATACTTATATATATTGGAAAATATATTATCAAGAACTCTAGAAATCTTTTGACCATCCAAATCTAAGATAAGTGGATTTTCCGGAAGGGTACTTACAAATTCAATGTTTTTTTCCTTAAATTTATCTTCCCATTCACCCATAGCCTGTAAAATCAAAGCTTTAAAATCAATTTTTTCCAAGTTTAATTGAATATTTTCAGAAGAAGCCTTTGAAACTTCAAATAAATCTTCAATCAAAGTTTTAAGTCTTAAGGATTTATCATAAATAATCTTTGAATATTCCTTAGCCTTTTGGCTGTTAGAAGAATCTTTATTTAGCAGATCAGAATAATTAATAATTGATGTTAGAGGAGTTTTTAAATCATGACTTACATTAGTTATTAATTCTGTTTTCATCTTTTGACTTTTGATACCTTCCTCAACAGCCTTATCAAGATTTAAACCTATAGAATTGAAATTATCAATTATATTGTCAAAAACTCTATAATGTTTTTGTATATTATAGTCAAAATCTCCTTTTACAATTTTTGTAGACTCTATATTTATTCTTCCTATTTCATCTAATGCCTTACTTAATAAAATATAAATAAGACTGAAAACTAGAAAATATAAGAAAAATGTTAAAAATCTCATATGGGAATAGGGCATCATAAATACTAGCATATACATTAAACCCAAAAATATAATTAATATATAGGCAAGGAAAAATCTATTTTTGGCCCTAGACAAATCTGCTTGATTTTTTGCATTCCCTATATTGGAAAATACTCCACTAAATAATCTTCTAATTAATGAATTTTCCAAAAGTAGATTATCTGCCCCATCATAATGAAAAGATTTTATAGCTAAAACTACATAATTTACACATAAAGATATAATTACATTAGCTATAACAGATAATACTGAATAAATACCAATGGAATATTCAACAGGTATACTGTTATTATCAAATGGTTCTATAGATGCAAAGGATACAAATAAAAATATAAAGAAAAGAACTATAACCACCTCAATTGGTAGTGAGAATAAATTTTTAATTTCTTTACAATCCATCATTTTCTTATATTTTAAAAATATAGAAACTAAGAACATTAGAATAAAATTGACAATAACAGCCGAAAAAGCAAAGGCATAATAGTTAGGTCTTTCTGCATCCTTAACCATTTGCATATAGGCTGGTGAATTTAAATCAACCTTATAGTAAAATCTCAAATTTATAATATTTTTCAATTCATTATCTTGCGAAAAATTATTAGATAATCTTCTTAAAAATTCATCCTTTAGTTTTCTTGTGTATAAATATTCATCACTAGAAGTTTCTATATCTGTTTTTAAATTACCATTGCTATAAGAACCCGATATAGCAAAAATTGTGTCTTCATTGGAGCTTATACTTTCAGGATCAATTTCTCTATTATTCTCCTTATTAATGTAAAAAGTTTCATATCTTTTATTTATATCTGCAATTTTTAAATCTTCCGAAGTCATAAAATCAGAAGGATTTAAACCTTGACTTATTAATTTTTCCTTTTTTTCCTTAAATTCAAGTCTTTTTTCTATATCATCATCAGGAATTTTATTACCAAGAGAATCATAATACTTTACCTTATAAGATTTAACAAAATAATCAAAATTATCTAAATTATAGTAACTATCTTCCTTGTATAAGGAATTTATTATAGTTCTTGAAACATAGTCAGCAACTGTAGAATTAATATTTGCAGTATTTGGGTCTAAAAAATTATTTAAAGGAAAAGCAATCCCAACAGAAATAGCTGCCACAAGGAATAAAATCCCAAAAAATTTCCAAATTGTGTATTTCTTTTCAATTTTAATATTTTCTGAATTTTCCATTATTTCCTCCTTTTATTATCAACAAATTTATAACCAAGACCCCAAGCAACTTGAATATACATTGGTCTTTTAGGGTCAACTTCAATTTTTTCTCTAATCCTTCTTATATGAACAGTAACAGTTTTAGCTTCAATAGCCGGCTCATTCCATACATGCTCATAAATACTTTCAATAGAAAAAACTTTGTTAGGATTTTTCATTAAAAATTCCAAAATTTTATATTCCAATGAAGTTAAATTGATAATTTTATCATCAACACTGCAAGTCTTTTCAAGAGTATTGAGTTTAATGTTACCTATCTGAATAATTTCACTAGAAGCTAAATTATCATATGAATGATATCTTCTAAGGTTAGAGCCAACCCTTGCAATTAATTCTAAAGGATTAAAAGGTTTAGTAATATAATCATCAGCTCCAATATTTAAGCCTATAACCTTATCATAGTCTTCACTTTTTGCAGACAATATTATTATTGGCACAAAAGAAATATCCCTCAATTTTTTTATAGCCTCTTCACCTGAGAGCCTAGGCATCATTAAATCCATAATAATTAAGTCTGCTCCTTGATTTTTGAAAACTTCAATAGCCTCTAAACCATCATAAGCATAAATAACAGAAAAACCCTCATTTTCTAAATAAAGACCTATAGAATTTGCAATATTTTTATCATCTTCACAAACTAAAATTTTAAAATCCTTCATAAATCCTCCTTGCAATTATAATAACAAATAATTTCAACAATATTCTTTCTTAATTATTACAAACTTATTAAGAAATTTCATAAATAAAAAAGAATTGTAAATTCTCTTTACAATTCCCTAAAAATTTGTTAAACTATCTATTGTCGTACAGGGGTATAGTTCAGTTGGTAGAACACTAGTCTCCAAAACTAGGTGTCGTGGGTTCGAGTCCTGCTACCCCTGCCATATTAAATTCTAGGCATAATTACTTGCCTTTTTTTTATATCTAAAAACGTCTTTATTAAATATAAATAGGCAAATATTAAATTTAAAGCTTAGAAACTTTCTACATATTTTTCTACTTGATTTCCAACAAAAATTTTGTCGCTATCAAGTAAAATTGGTCTTTTCACAAGCATACCATCCTTAGAAAGCAAATCTAACTTTTCATCAAGGCTCATAGTCTTAAGCTTATCTTTCAAATTATTTTCCCTATAAACTTTACCACTTGTGTTAAAAAACTTTTTAATATCTAAACCTGATTTTTGGTACCAAGACTCAAGTTCTTCCCTACTAGGATTTTCCTTATCAATCTCCCTATATTTGTAAGAAATATTTTTTTCATCCATTTGTTTTGAAATTCTTTTGCAAGTTGAACATTTTTTATAACCAATAAAAATCATAAATAACCTCCATTCATTAATTTCATACCCAAAATATTAAAATTAAAAATAAATAAGATAGTTAATATAAGTATATTTATTGAGACAAATTATTTAATATGATAAAATTCACATATAAAGAAGGATATAGGGTTATGGATAAAGAAATATTAAAGAAAAGCTTAATTTTTAAAAATATGGATGATAAGCAAATAGAAAAATGCCTGCAAGCATTAAATGCAAGGGAAAAAAACTTTGAAAAATCATCTATAATACTTGGTGCCGGTCAAATAACAGAAAGTATGGGACTTGTCCTATCTGGAAATGTAAATATTGAAAGTTATGATATATACGGAAACAGAACAATTTTAAGCAATATTAATCCAGGACATATATTTGCAGAAACATATGCAATATTAAAAAATGAACCGATGCTAGTTTCAGTTGTGGCAAACGAAGACTCTAAAGTTTTAATGCTTAATATTACAAACCTTCAACATATAATAAATGCAAAAGAAGATTGGTCAACAAAACTACTTATGAATTTACTCATGATATCTTCCAATAAAAATTTAATTCTGTCAAATAAAATTTTTACCAATTCACCAAAAACAATAAGAGAAAAAGTCCTTGTATACTTAAATTTCATATCATTGAAGAAAAATTCCAATGAATTTAATATCCCCTTCAACCGCAAGCAACTTGCCGATTACTTAAATATTGACCGCAGTTGCCTATCAAATGAACTAGGAAAAATGCAAAAAGAAGGGCTGATAACAACAAAAAAATCTCATTTCATAATACATAAAAAAGCCACCAAATAAAATGGTGGCATTTTCATCTAAGATAGGTTGTAAAATTATGGTCCTAAAAAAATTAATCCCAAACTCATAACAATGAAAAAAGAAAAAACTAATAATAAATTTAAAAAAATATAAATGTATTTTTTATTCAATATAGAAAATATTATCCCTAAAAAACCAAACATTGGGCAGATTATCATTGTAGACATACCAATAGGTTTTAAAGTTGGAAAATTATCAATAGGAATAAAAAATGAAACAAATAAAATCACAAGACCAAACAAAAAACTATAAATATGCAAACTTTTAAAAAAATTATTTTTCATAAGAACTCCTTTAAATATAAATAATTATATCAAAAATAGAATCCTGTTGAAAACGAAATATATTTAAAAATTTCTGTTGAGGTATAAACTTGCTAATGCAGATTGTAGGCACTTCCTAAAAATAGGCTTCTTATATATTAAAAAAACACACAATTAAGCATTAAAAAATATTTTATCAGTATATTTTTATGTAATTAATCATAAAATCAGATAAAAAATAGGGGATAATTCAAAAAGAATAATCCCCTACTAAGTCTTTTTTTATTTTTAAATAAAAATTACATATTATCTTTTACGCCGACAGCAACCATTTTTGCCTCAGCTCTAATTTCTCCACCAGCGTGCATTTCCATGCTAACTATTATTTTTCTTTCCCCAATTTCCTCAGCTTTAGCAATTACAGTAATGTCTTCTTCCATTGGTACAGGTTTTTTGAAATTTATTTCTAATCTAGCTGTTATATAACGACCGATTACAGTTTCTTCTGTAAGTTCAAGATTCTTATTTCTGTGGTTAAACCAAGCGGCTGAAGCGGTTCCATGACAGTCGAAAATCATAGCAATCATTCCACCAAAAAGATTTTTTGGAACCCCGCCTGTATACATCTTATCAGGTCTTACTGTGCAGATACATTCATCCCCACTTTCGCTAGGATAAGACTTCATATGTAAACCATCTTCATTTTTAGGACCGCAACCCCAGCAATATTGAAATCTAGGTCCGTAAGTTTCTTGAATAGCAATTTTTTTATTTTCTTGTGACATAATTTACTCCTTTATAAAAATCTACATAGTCTCACAATGAATATATTACCATATTTATAATTGATTTTAAATAAATTGAGTCCAGAAGACATCATTATATAATTATTTCTAATAAATTTTAATATTTATTTTTTGCAAACCAAGGTATAACACGATTGACGTCCTTACAATAATCTATATACTCCTTGCCAAATTTTTCCCTTAACCATTTTTCTTCAGTATTTTTCATCAAAACTGTTAAAAATATCCAAAAGAAAAAAGGTAAAACTAATAAAATATAATTCATAGATAAAAATAAAACTCCAGTAAAAATAAATAAAAAAGCTGAATATATTGGATTTCTAACTATACTATAAATTCCATCTTTTAAAAGTATTCCTTGCTGAACTTTCTTATTTACTTTTTGTATTATGACAGCTCTAACCCACAAGTAAATCCCAAATATTATAAAAACATATGCCAATAAGTTAAAAATACTATGTAACATCATTTCTTTTTTTATTGTAGCGAATTTGAAGTGACCATTTTTAATAAGTAATAATGATAATAAAGTAATAATCAAACAAGTGATCACATAAAAAGGTCCAACCCCAAAAATCGGCAAATTATTTTTATTTTTCATTATTTATCACCCCTATATTTTTCTTAATTTTATTATAAAATTAATAAATTTCAAATTATTACAAAAGCATATCGTAATTATTTTAAAAATTTTTCTAGGGTTCTTTTCTAGAAATATATAAAATAAAGAATTTCATTAATCATGTATTTATGAGTAATTATAAAGCTTTCTCTCCTATAAAATAATTTTCCATTTTCAAAAACAAATTTACAAATAAAGATTTTTTATATGCTATACTAATCTTAGAAAAATTTAGAAAATGGTGGTATTATGTCTTTTAAGTGGAAATACAAAACCCCTGAACAATTTGATGACCTGATGATGATTAGTGATGGCGAAAATTTAACTGCTTTATTTTTTATTAACTCTTGCTATCCTTATAAAGTAAAAGAAGATTTGCAAATTAAAAACTTACCAATATTTGATAATACTTGCAAATGGCTTGATGAATATTTTTCCGGCTCTCTTCCTAATTTTACACCTAAGATTAAAATTAATAATTTAACTAAATTCAGGAAAAAAGTATCGGATATAATGGCACAAATTCCCTATGGCAAAACAATTACATATTCAGATATTGCTTGTAAAATAGCAAGAGAAACAACGATCAATAAAATGTCTTCCCAAGCTGTTGGTGGAGCTGTCGGTTTTAACCCAATTTCCCTGATAATTCCCTGCCACAGAGTTGTTGGAAAAAACGGAAGTCTAACAGGTTACGGTGGCGGGATTAAAAATAAGTATTATTTATTAAAACATGAAAACAATGATATGAGTAAATTCTTTATTCCAAAAATGAGGACTTGTCTATGAAAAGATGCAAGTGGTGTAATTTAAATAATAAATTATATGTAGAGTATCATGATAATGAATGGTGTGTGCCAAATCATGATGATTCTTATTTATTTGAAATGCTAATTTTAGAGTCATTTCAAGCTGGTTTATCCTGGGAAACTGTGTTAAACAAAAGGGAATATTTTAGAAAAGCCTATGATAATTTTGATATTGAAAAAATAATATATTATGATGAAGATAAAATAAAGGAATTATTAGAAAATAAGAAAATAATCAGAAATAAACTTAAGATAAAATCAAGCATTTCTAACGCAAAAATTTTTAAAGATATTCAAAAAGAATATGGGAGTTTTTATAATTATCTAAAAAGTTTTACTGGTGAAAAGATAATTTATGAAATAGGACAAACTTCCAATAAATTTTCGCAAAACATATCTAAAGACCTAAGAAAAAAATCAATGAAATTTGTCGGACCCACTATTATTTATTCTTACCTTCAAGGGACAGGTTTTATATACTCCCATGAAAAAGATTGTTTCTTATATAGGAAAAGTAATGAAAAAAATTTATAATATTAACAATAAGATAAAATATAAAAAGAAATGTGGTTTGAACGAATATCCAAACCACAAATTAATTTTTAGTTCTACTATTTTATAAATTATTTTATATCCAGTCGTCTTTATTTTTTTTAAAAGGACTTTCTAACTAATGCTTATACATGACTTTATTTTTCATGCTATCGAATTTACATCTTTTCATTAAATTCAACATAGTATTCAGTATAAATTTATTATTTTGCAACATTTTTTTGCAAATTATTACAAGACTTTATGAGGATTGATATTAAACTTACAGCCAAAATTATATGACCTATGCCAGCAAAACCTGCAAGTAGCTCTTCTGAATATATTTTCACAGATGAAGCTGTTATTTGATAGATTCCTCTTACTATAAATGACGATATAAAATAAACTAGACTTATAATATAAATCCCATATATTTTTTTAATTTTTTCTATATTTAAATCCTCAATTCTATATAAAATATATAAAATAAAGGAAAATAAAAATCCTAAGATTAAAGTATGCCCATGGGCTAAAGAAAGACTGGTAAAGGCTTGATAAGAAAATAATTTTGTAAATTCTCTATAAAAAACGCCTAAAATCATGCTTAATATCAAGGAACTGATTGCAGATTTAAAAAGTTCTTGATTTTCAAACTCAGGAACTTCTATTTTATATAAGTGGTAAACAATTAAAATATAGCATACTGTCTTTGGCAACATAAAGGCTCCAAAAATAGGTAAATCCTCTGAGAATACTATAACTAAGGAATAAAAAAAGAAACTTCCCGCAATTAAATATGATATATTTTTCATGTATGACAAATTTTTATCCTTATATATCCAAGTTATTAATAAAATACCCATTATTAAAAAAGGAACATTTCTTAATATTGACATATAATATGGGCTTACACCGCCCCAATTGTTTGCCGGTAAAAGTAAAAATATTATTCTTAAAATAAAGAAAAGAAATAAAGTTAAATTTCTAAATCTATTAGTCTTACCACCAGATAACTTATAGTAATAATAAAAAATCATATAGAATATAGTCATAGTAAAGCTAGTAACCATCATTCCATAGGATAAATAGACTCTATTAGCTTCAAGCCCCCCTGCTGAGAGGTGACCATAAATTCTTGGTAATAGGTGAAAAGCATCACCAATAACTAATAGAAAGGACATAATAGCTAAAACTCTTGGTCTTTTACCCCTCTCCAAGAGCAAACGAATTGAAAAACCCATGACCAATAACAAATAAAACAGATCAAAATATACTTCTATAATTTTATACATAATTTATCCCTCCCATAATAAATTTTACTAATTCTTCATATTCACAAATAAACCTATCCTTATCCCAACTATCTTCAAATAACTTTTGCATAAGCATATGAATAAGCCAGCCAATTATATTTAGCCTTTTATTCTCATACATCAATTTAATATCTAAAGAATCTTTTTTAGAACCTTGATATTTACGCCAATTACGTTCAAGCTGAGAATTCCAGCTCAGATACCTATTGTGAAGCAACTTGTAATTTTCGTCCTTATAAATTTCTTCAGATAAAAAATCTCTGTAAGTTAGAAGAACATCTTTCAAGTTGTCCTTATTTTTTAAATATAGTTTTAAAAATGCTAAATGTATATAATTAATTTTTTTATCCAATACATAAAAATACGCATCTTCTAAACTTTCAAAATACTGATAAAAACTTCCCCTAGGAATTTGAAGCTTTTGAACAATATCTTTGACTGTTGCCTGATATAAATTTTTATCTTTAAATTCTTCTATAAGACCTTCAGTAATTAAATTTTGTTTATTTTCTTTCAACCTGAAAAATGTTTCCTTCGGCATATTTTATTCCTTCCTACAAGAATCGCATAATTTTTATGACACTGTGTCATAAATAATATACAATTTTTTTTAACCTTAGTCAAGAAATAAAAAATTCTTATACACGGAATTGTTTATTTTTAATTTTATAACTCTTACTTTGACCTATAATAATTACTTGAAATATTAGTAAATTTTATTTGCTTATTTTTCTAATCATGGTAAAATACTATTCATATTTCAATTTTTACAAGGGAGGAAAATAAGATGAAAAAAAAGACAGGATTTACTGGTCAACTCGGCTTTATTTTTGCTGCAGCCGGTTCTGCTGTAGGTGTCGGTAACCTATGGAGATTTCCATATCTAGCAGCAAAAGATGGTGGTGGGGTTTTTCTTCTCATTTATCTCCTTTTGGTTTTCACTGTAGGCTTTGTACTTTTGACAAATGACCTTGCTATTGGGCGAAGAACTGGCAGAAGTGCCATTTATGCTTATGAAAGCATAAGAAAAAAATGGAAATTTTTAGGTATAATTACTTTTTTGGTTCCAGTTATTATAATGACCTACTATGCAGTTATTGGTGGATGGATTTTAAAATATATTGCTTTGTTTTTGAATGGAAATGTTGATGTTGCTGCTCAAAATAATTGTTTTTCAAATTTTATTTCATCTAAAAATTCTGTATATTATAGTTTAGTTTTTATGGCTCTTACTGCAATTATTGTTTATAGTGGTGTTGACAAAGGTATTGAAAGAGTTTCAAAAATAATAATGCCAATACTTCTTGTTATGATTATTGGAATTGCAATTTATTCTTTAACTCTTAAAACAACTACTGATAACGGACAAGTTAGAACTGGACTTCAAGGGCTTGCAATTTATTTAAAACCCGACCTTAATGGAATGAATATCAGTAGATTTTTACAAATTAGCCTTGATGCCATGAGTCAACTTTTCTTTTCACTTAGTGTTTCTATGGGAATTATGATTACTTATGGATCTTATGTTAATAAAGATGTTGATCTTCAAAAATCTGTTTCGCTGATTGAGCTTATGGACACAGGTGTTGCAATTATTGCAGGTTTTATGATTATTCCAGCTATCTATGTTTTCTCCGGCGTCGATGGTATGTCAGCCGGTCCAGGACTTATGTTTATTTCTTTGCCTAAAGTTTTTTCTCAAATGTTGGCAGGAAGATTTATTGGATTTGTTTTTTTTGTTCTTGCAGCCTTTGCAGCTCTTACTTCCTGCATCTCAGTTTTAGAAAGTCTTGTTGCAAATTATATTGAAATACTTAATGCACAAAGACAAAGAGCAACTGTAGTAGTTTCTATTATTTATTTGATCGCAACTGCTATTATTGCCCTTGGGTATAGTGTATTTTATGTTGAAGTTATCCTGCCAAACGGTTCTACAGGTCAACTGCTTGATATTATGGATTATATTTCCAATAGTTTTATGATGCCATTTATATCCTTCTTATCTTCTATATTTATCGGTTGGGTTATAGGTCCAAAGTGGATTATTGAAGAAGTGGAAAGAAATAACAAAGCCTTTAATCGCAAGGTGCTTTATACCTTTGTCGTAAAATATTGTCTACCTATAATTATGTTTATTCTATTTCTTCAATCTACTGGTCTTTTTAATTATTTTAAAGGCTAATTAAGGATTTTTTATACAAAAATAAAAGTGATGAAACAAAACAGTCAATTCTTTTGTCTTCATCACTTTTTTATATATTAGTTTTAATCAATCCTTTCAAATACCATTGTAGCTTGAATCTTATCTCCACCAAGAAAACCTTTTGAACCTGAAGATGATGTTGTGATAGTATGCAATCTATAACCTAAAGCTGCTTGTTTATTTATAGCTGCTTGAAGATTTGTTAAACTTGATGTTCCTGAACCAGTACCTAAAAATTTTTCTGTTAGAACAACTTGTAAAACCACATATTTGTCATCATTTCCACCAACTGCTTTTCCTGTTTTTTCATCCCATACCATAATATCACCTCTCTTTTAAAAATTTTAATTACTAATAAGTTAATATATTTTGATTTTAAACTTAAAAAATATTCTTGACAAGTTAATTTATTATTTTTCTAAATATAACTAATTAAAAAAATATATAATAAAATTATAGTGACAGTTGAATAGTTTTTTATGAAATTATTATTAATTAATTTTTCAACAAAAGTTTTATTTAATTTACTATGCTATAATCATTAGGGAGGTTTATTATGAATAAAGACAAGATAAAAATAAATAAAATATTAAAATTTATCTCAGTATTTCTTATCCTAATTGTACTAATTATAACAAATTTATTTTTTGGAAATCCCATCTCAAAAACCATAGTAAATATTAATGCCAATAAATACATTGCTGAAAATTACAAGGGTCTAGACCTAAAAACAAATAAAGTTATTTATAATTTTAAGGATGGCTATTATGATATTAATTTACAGGATAAAAATAGCATTGATTCCAACTTCACCCTTTCCTTTGACAGTTTTGGAAGATTAAAATTTGATACATACGGTGATAGAATTTCTAATACTTATAGAAGATTTTTGTATAGTCTTAATAACTATGGCAAAAAACTTGAAAAAAAAAATAATTTATCATATGAGATTTCTTTATACCCGACTGAAGAAAGCGATTTGGAAAGCAAGCTTTCTTTAGACCAAAAATTTCTTATAGAGAATTTTCCTGCTGATGTAGAAGTAAATTCAATCACATATTCAAAAAAACCTAATATAGAAGAAGCAATTAAGATATTGCAAAACACTCAAAAAATTATGGATACTACTGACTTAAAAGTTACAAAATACAGCATAATTATGATTCCACAAGAAAATAAGAAAAAAGATGGACAAGCAGAAAGTTGGAAAAATTCCCTTAGCATTTTTGATATACCTGATTATATAATAAGAGATAATAAGATAAATGAACTTGAAAAATTATATAAAATTCAGTCTGAAACCGTAAAAAAATAAATGAAGTTAAAATTAATTTCAATTAACATAATTTTTAATTTTTTAGGATATAATTTTTAATCCAATTACTTAATCTTTTCTTAATCTAAAGTGTAATTTGTAAATAAATAATATGAATTTATTTTGTAATTTTAAAAAATCAATTCATAAACTTAAAGATAAAAGATACTTCAAGTCCTTTATCTTTATTTTTTATGGAAAAAGTTCCATCATGCAACTCGGCAATCTGTTTAGATATAAAAATACCCAATCCATGTCTTGTAATGTTGGTTAGGTCATCTTTTTTTATTTTTTCTATACTATTTTCAGATATTCCTCCACCCTCATCTAATATGCTGATCAATAAGTTATTATTATCATCTGAAATTCTTACTTGAATTTTACCCTCTGTATAAATAAGGGCATTTTTTAAAATATTTTCAAGCATCCTATAAAATAAATTTGCATCCATATTAATCTTTATATTTTGGTCTTTTACCTTGCTTTCAAAAATAATTTCTCTGCCAGGGTTTTCATTTAGTTTATCCACTATAAGTTTTCGTATAACTTTTAAGGGACTTTCTAGCTTAAAGTTTTCCTTATCTATATTTGAAAGGGACAAGGTGAGATTTAATCCCTCTAAGATATTTGAAATTTTTAAAACTTGGTCTTTCATATTTTGTGTATCTAAATCTTCATTATTTTCTTTACTTAATTCCCATGAAATTTTTGCAAGTGGCGTTCTCACATCATGACTAAGACCTCGAATCCACTTGCTTTGAGATTCTTTTAAATTATTGAATTTTTCATTTGCTTGATTTATGCTAAAAGCCAGTTCTTTCAATTCTCCATATTCATCTAACTTCTGATAGTCATCTTCGTAAAGAGTATCTATTGCTCTTTGAAAGGGTAAGATGTTTTTAAAAATTTCTTTAATGTCAATCTTATAAATGACATAGACAAAGACTAAAAATAAAAGTAAAGAGAATGCAATCAGCTTTATATTAAAAATAAAGTTCTCGTAATTATAATAATTAAAAGGAAACTTATCTAAAGAGTTTTTAGGATAGGCAAATACAAGCAATCCATCTCCAACAATGTAGGTGAATACAGGATAGTCATTCAAATAATACCTTGTGAATCCTGCAACATCTCTAAGTTCAAACTTATCTTTAACTACTTTTGGTTTATTAAAACTTTCAATTATTTTGCCTTCCCTATCAAGCCTTATTGCCCAAATATTTTCTCTTTTTAAAAATTCTTTATTTTTTTCGCTTAGGTAAAGATCACTTTTATTATTTTCTACATAGGAATAAACATCATCAGGTTTTGGATATTTATTATATAATCTGTAGTTTAGATATAGAAAAGTCATAAGTAAAAATATTAGCAAAAACATCAAAAAAAGTATTCTGATAACAATTTTTTTAAATCTTTTTATTATATAATTAAACATTATTCATCCTCTTTAACTAGCTTATAGCCAAGTCCCTTTATAGTAATTAAAATTTTTGGCTCTCTTGGATTATCCTCTAGCTTTTCACGAAGCCTATATATATGGGTTATTAGTGTATTCTCGTATCCGTAAGAGTCTTTCCATATATATTCTAAAATTTTATCAATTGACACTATCATATTCATATTTTCACATAGGTAATCTAAAATTTTAAATTGCGTAGCCGTTAGTGCAATCTCTTCTCCATTTTTTTCGATAACTCCCTTAGATTTATCAAAAATCACATTAGAAAAATATATCTTATCTTCTTTTTTTATTTTTTTACTCCTCCTCAACACTGCATCAATTCTCCAAAGCAGTTCATCTGGAAAGAAGGGCTTTACTATATAGTCATCTGCCTTATTTTCAAAACCTTCCCTCCTATCATCAATTCCATCAAGGGCAGATAAAATTATAACAGCCACATCAGAGCTCTTTCTAACTTCTTTTAATAAATCAAAACCACTTCCATCAGAAAGCATCAAATCCAAAACTATTAAATCAATTTCATTGTTTTCTAATTTAAATTTTGACTCCTTTAAATTTTTAGCAGTATAGATTTTTTTAAAACCCTTATTTTTCAAAAAATTATATAAATTTTCCAATAAACTTTTTTCATCATCGACTATTAATATGGAAAAATTGTTTCTAAAATCCATTAAATCACCCTCATTATGGTTATTATACAACATTTATTATATTTCTTTTCCTTTGTGATGTAAAAGTGAGATTGGTTAAACCTTATTTTTATCAACGATTGCTATTATTTTTTTTAGGAGGAATATTAATGGAAAAAATATTGGAAATAAAAAATTTAAAAAAATCCTATAAAAATAGACTTGTCTTAGATTTAGATTCCTTAGTGATAGAAGAAAAATCTATTTTTGGTCTGATAGGAAAAAATGGAGCTGGCAAGTCCACTCTGATGAAACTTATACTTGGACTTGTAAAAAAAGACCAAGGCACAATTAAAGTATTTGGATGTCAATTAAATTCAAAAAATCAAAAAGATATAAACAAAAATCTCGGTGCTTTAATTGAAAATCCTTCATTTTATGACCATCTAAGTGCCTACGAAAACTTAGAGATAATTTGTCAGCTAAAGGGAATAAAAAATGATGATATTTCAAAAACTTTAGACCTTGTTGGTCTTAAAAATATTGGCAAGAAGAGATTAAGAGAGTATTCACTGGGTATGAAGCAAAGACTTGGTATAGCCATGGCACTAATTGGTAATCCCAAACTTTTGATTTTAGATGAGCCTATAAACGGACTAGATCCTCAGGGAATCGAAGAAATGAGAAATCTTTTTAAAAATATTGTAAAAAATACGTCCACAAGCATCCTAATATCTTCACATATTCTTGATGAAATAGAAAAAATATCTACTCACATAGGAATACTTAAAGAAGGAAAATTAACCTACAAGGGAAGCTTGGAAGAATATAGAAAACTCCACCCTCCATATATTTCTATTATTACATCAGATAACAAAAAAACTCTACTTCTATTAGATCTTGATGAAAATAGAATGGATGGTAAAAAGATAATTTTAGGTAAAAAATCAAACCAAGAAATTGCAGATATAGTAAAATTTTTGAATGGAAAAGTAGATATATATAGGATTGAGGAAGAAAAAGAAAGCCTTGAACAATTATTTATTCAAGAAAGCAGGTCATAATATGAAAAATTTAGAAAGAAAAAAAAATAAAAGACTTGGAATATTTTTCTTAATAATAATAGTATTTTTTGCTCAAATGTTAATAGTAGGTGGAATTAGTCATTCAAATACTTTTGCACAAGGAAAATATCCGCTTTTTTATATCATTGATACTTATTTATTTATATCTTTACTCATAAATCCCATATTGATATCGTCGCTGGTAAAAAAAGTCATGGAAATTGAAGAAAAAAATAATATGTGGCAGATGCAAATAATGCTTGGAGAAAAAGTTAATTCTATACTTATTGATAAATTTAAAAATTTGTCTTTTTCCTTAGTTTTATTACAAATAGCAGAATCTATTGTATTTATATTACTTGCAAAAAAATCTGTTAATTTCATTGTCAATAGAGAAATAATTTTAAGATTTAGTCTAGTAAACCTAACAGCTCTACTAATAAATTTATTTTTATTAGTCTTATTTATAATAATAGAAATGAAAACAAAAAAAGTCTACACCCTGTCCTTTATTTCTATAGTAGGAGGACTTACAGGGATTATTACCATGCTAACATCAAACATCCTAACATTTTTTAATCCCTTTGCTTGGATGGCAAGCCTTTTAAATATTTCTTATGTAAAAGAAGGGAGTAAATTTGTTCAGGTCTTAAATCCAATAAATTTCTATACCTTAATAATTGCCCTTATATTTTTAATCTTCGGCATTATTTATCTAAAAACAATGAAATCTTACAATTTATACAAGTACTAGGAGGAAAAATGTTAAGAATAGAATTAAAAAAAATAAAATTTATAAATATTTTGCTGGCAAGCCTTATAATACCCTTACTAGCCAATGCTTTTGGACTTATAAACTACATGGCAAATAGAGAAATCTTAACTCATCAGTGGCAAAGTCTGTGGACACAGGTAAGTTTATTTTACTTTTCATTTTTCTATATACCCCTAATTGCAATTGTAATTGCCAGTTTATGGTCATCAGAACACAAGGCTGGACTTAAATTTATTAGAATGAGTCCAAAGAAAAATATGGCATTTATAACAGCAAAGATTATTTTAGCCTTTATAATAATAAGCCTTTGTCAAATATATTTTTTTATCTTATTTTATATAGGAGGAAAATTTATAGGAAATTTCTCTAGGACAGACTTTGGTATATATTTTTACTATATAATCCTTAGCATATTTTTGGCACTACCGATTATTGCAATTTTTTCATCCCTTGCAATAAGAATAAAGTCATTTGGGATAATCGTTCTTTTATCTGTAATCTTTACCATGGTGGGATTTGCTTTAGCTTATAAATCTCTAAAAATAATAGGCTTGAGTTTTTTGGCAATTGAAGCCAATAACTTTAGATTTATAAATTCATATGATTTTATATTATTAGGTCTTTTTGCAATAGGAGAATTTATAATATTTATATATCTTTCAAACAAATTTTTAAGGTATGAGAATAAATAATTTTAAATAGGGACTTATATTGAATTATTAATAGTTCAAAAAGTCCCTTAATTTTTTTATATAATAACTTTAGCTTATATAAAAAAACCATCTTATATTTTAATTAAATTTTTAAAAATTAACTTAACCTCATTAAGCCTTCAACAATTCAATAATTTCATCTTGTGCCTCTCTACCCTCTCTAAAAAATCTCACCAAGGGATAACAGTGGCACATTCCCTTGCCCACAATAATTTCATAGGGAACATGGTATTTTTCCATAGCTTTTTGAAATTCTCCCGCAAAGACATATAAGCATTCATTATCTCCATAATAAAAATAAATTTTTGGAAAATCGGTAAAATCTCCTACAGAGCCATCTAACATATACTCAGGTAAATCTTTATCACCTTTTCCGATTTCTCTTGCAGTTTTAATATATGCTGGATCAATCATGATGTCTTTATGATTAAGTTCTTTTAATTTTTCCCATAATTTTTTATTTTCATCAAGACTTAGATCAGGAATACAACCAGCAGATACTGCTATAATTTTGCCAGGCATTGGAAGAGGTCTTCCTAAAGCATTATTATGTGAAAAAATTCCAATAGAAATACAAGCTCCCGATGAAAAACCAAGGACACTAATGTTTTCTGCCCTATAAGTTTCTGTCATTAATCTATAAGCTTCAAAAGAAACTTCATATGTAGTATCCACCTTTACATCTTCTGAACACAGAGGATAAAATAAGAACCAAACATCCTTACCTGTTTTTTTCATTATTCTTTCAGCCAAAGAAAAATCCAATTTATCAGGTCCTGTAATCATTCCTCCGCCGAAAAGATAAAAGACTACTCCTTCTGCTGGTTTTTTATTCTTTTGATACGAAAGAAGCCTATAACCCATGACATCTTTGTCAAAAAGAAAATAATTATTTCTCTCAGCTTTCTTCTTTGCCTTATCTAAATCAAATACCGCCTTTGCATTCTCTTTCTTTGCATACTCAAGTATTTCTTTCTTGTTCTTTAAAAACATTTTTTTGACACCGACAAGTCTTACTATTGTCGATGCAATTTTATAAATTAAACTCATATTTCACCTCCGCTTACCATAAATATTTAGCTTTTAATTAATTTTCAAAAAAACTCTTAAACATTTGACCCTCACATTGATATTATTTATCATCTATATTATACCATCTTTACTTACAATTAAATTAATGATTTATTAAAAAAATAAATGTAATTAAAAGCTTTACCAAAAACATAAATAATATTTCCTTCTTTTGCAAAAAATTTGACAAGTTACACATAATAAGGAATTTAAAAAAATGGACTCATCATGAGTCCATTCTTGATTTTTATTTTATTTTCTCATCAAATATTGATAACTGCCAAGAGCTGCTGTTGCCCCGCTTCCTTGTGCAATTACTATTTGTTTAAAGGCGCTGTTAGTACAATCTCCTGCAGCAAAAACTCCAGGCATACTTGTTGCTCCAACTTGATCTACAATTATCTCGCCTCTTTTATTCTTTTCTATTCCGTCAATCCATTCTGTAACAGGTACCAATCCAACTTGAATAAAGCATCCATCAGTCGCTTCTTTATGAGTTTGTCCACCTATTCGGTCTTCATAAACAATGCTTTCAAGTTTTTCTTTACCTTCTAGGGCTTTTGTTTGTGCATTAGTAACTACACGAACATTTTTCAAAGTTTTTAATTTTTCTTGAAGGACTGAATCCGCTTTTAATTCTGGTAAAAATTCCAAAACTAAAACTTCTTTTGCTAGTCCTGCAAGATCAATTGCAGCCTCTATTCCTGAATTACCTCCACCAATAACAGTAACTCTTTTGTTTTTAAAAAGTGGACCATCGCAGTGAGTACAGTAGGCAACTCCCTTATTTCTAAATTCAATTTCTCCAGGAATTCCAATCAAACGCCACTTAGCGCCTGTAGCTATAACTATAGATTTAGCTTGAAGCTCACCTGAATCTGTTTTAATTTTTATAGGATCAGCTTCTTGGATAGATTGAACTTCAACTTCATCTATTATATCAACCTTATATTTTAAAACATGTTCTTTTACAGCTTCCATAAATTTTGGACCTTCTGTATAGGCAAAACCTGTAATATTTTCAATGGCTAAAGTTTCCTTTACTTGTCCTCCAAAATCTTTTGCTATAAGTCCAGTTTTGATTCCCTTTCTTGCTCCATAAATTGCTGCAGTAGCACCAGCTGGACCACCGCCAATTACAAGAAGGTCATAAACTGGCTTATCTTTTAGTGAAGGTCCTTCTTTTTGTCCAGTTACCAAATCAAGAATTTTGTTTAGGTTAATTTTTCCATTGTAAAAACTTTTACCATTCAAAAAACTTGCTGGAACTGCCATAACTCCAAGTCCATCAACATATTCTTGGAAGCTTGCTCCATCTACCATACGGTGGCTGATTTTTGGATTTAAAACAGCCATAATATTTAAAGCTTGAACTACTTCCGGACAGTTGTGACAACTTAAGCTGACTACTGTTTCAAAAGATAGTTCTTTATCTATTGATTTAATTCTTCTCACTTGATTATCATCAATCTTAGGTGGGCGGCCGCTTATTTGTAAAAGTGCCAACACAAAAGATTCAAATTCATGACCAAGTGGAACTCCAGCAAAGCTTATTCCAGATCTTCCATTTGATGAAAGACTAAAACATGGGCTTAGGTCTAATTTTTTTTCTTTAATTTTTAAAAGATCTGATAGTGAAACAATTTCTTCTACAAAAGTTTTAACTTCTTTTGACTTTTCAGAATCATCCAAGCTTAGAGTAAATACAACTTCTCCTTCAAGAAGTTTCAAATACTCTTTTAGCTGATTTTTTAAATTTTGGTCTAACATTAGATCTTACCAACTAAGTCAAGACCTGGAGTCAAAGTTTTGCCTGATTCTTTCCATTTTGCAGGACAAACTTGTCCAGGATTTTCACGAACGAATTGAGCAGCACGAATTTTATCATAAACTTGGCTTGCATCTCTTCCGATTCCGTCAGCATTAACTTCTACAGTTTGAATAACTCCGTCTGGATCTATAATAAAAGTTGCACGTTGAGCAAGTCCTGCTTCTTCATCTAAAACATAAAAATCTCTAGCAATTGATTTGTGAGGATCAGCTAACATTGTAAATTCCAATTTGCTGATAGCTTCTGAATGGTCATGCCATGCTTTATGCACGAAATGTGTATCGCAAGACATAGAGTAAACTTCTACTCCAAGTGATTGTAATTTTGCATATTGATCTTGCATATCTTCAAGTTCTGTTGGGCAAACAAATGTGAAGTCTGCTGGGTAGAACATAAGAACATTCCACTTACCTTCAAAATCCTTATTTGATACTGTTACGAATTCTTCTTTTTTTGGATTATAGCCATTAGTAACAAACTCTGGCATTTTCTTTCCTACTTGTGACATTTATGTCCTCCTTTTAATTTTAATTTATATAAAATTTTTTGATACTTTTTATCTTTGTATTTATACCCAAGATAAACTTTTTTACCCACTTAAAAAATTTATATAAACTTTTTTAAATGAATACTTATAAGACTATATATTTTAATATTAGAAATATATCTAGATGCCATAAATATATAAATGAATCCCTTACATCAATTTATTTCTATATTAAGATATTAATCTTATTTTTTAACCTATTATTATATATCCTTATAAAATAATTCTAAACATAATAAAATTTAAAATCTGGATAATTAAAGCAAAATTATAATTTTATTGAACCTCAATATATCTATTACATAAAGTTATGGCTAATCTTGTGAGGGTTTTAAATTTTCCATATTTAATTTAATATCGAGATTTTTATATATTTTTCAAATTTTTTCATTGGATAAATTTAATATAAGCACTATCTGTATATACACTTGACTTGTCTTATATTCTTTTGTGTAATATAATTCTAATTAAATTTTATTAGGAGATAGACTGAAATTGGAAAATTTAAAAGATTTAAAGTTTAATGAAAAGGTGCAATTACTAAATAGGTTAAAGGCTGAAAAAGACGCTGTCATTCTCGCCCACTATTATGTCAATGAGGATATACAAGCTGTAGCTGATTATATTGGAGATTCTTTTTTTCTTGCTCAAAAAGCAACTGAGCTTAAAGAAAAGACAATAGTTATGGCTGGTGTTTACTTTATGGGAGAAAGTGTGAAAATTCTAAATCCAAGTAAAAATGTATTGATGCCTGATATTGATGCTGATTGCCCTATGGCGCACATGGTTAGTGTTCAAAAAATTAAAGAAGTTAGAGAAAAATATGATGATTTGGCAGTTGTAACTTACATAAATTCTACTGCTGAAATTAAGGCTTATTCAGATATTTGTGTTACATCTTCGAATGCTGCAAAAATTGTAAATAAGTTAAAGGAAAAAAATATATTTTTTATTCCGGATAAAAATCTTGGTGATTATGTAAAAAAATCTTTGCCAGATAAAAACATCATTTTAAATGACGGCTATTGCCCCGTTCATGATGAAATTGATGCTAGTGATATTAAGGCTTATAAGGGTAAGGTGAAAATTTTTGCCCATCCTGAATGTAGAAAGGAAGTTTTGGACTTAGCTGATTTTATTGGCTCTACTAAAGCTATTATTAATGAAAGTGGCAAATATGATGATGTTTTAGTTGTCACAGAGGAAGGAATTTTCACAGAATTAAAGAAAAGATTTCCAAACACAAATTATAGAAGGTTAATAAACAGACCAATTTGTAATGATATGAAAAAATTAACTTTGGATAAAGTTATAGACGTAATAGAAAATAATAAAAATCAGGTGAATGTTAGTGAAGAAATCAGTAGTAAAGCTTTAATACCTCTAAAAAGAATGTTGAAATTAGGAGCATAAAATGAAAAAATATGATGTTTTAATTATCGGTTCAGGACTTGCTGGAGTTAGCACTGCCTTGGAATTAAGTAAGAATTATAAGATTGGACTTGTAACAAAGAAAAAATTAGCAGATTCTAATTCCTATCTTGCCCAAGGGGGCATAAATGTTTTAAAGGATGAGTCTGATAGAAAAACTTTTATTGAAGATACCTTAAAGGCAGGTCATTATAAAAATAGCCTGCAAGCTGTTGAGATGATGGTTGATAAGTCACAAGATGCAATAAAATTTTTAATTGATCTCGGTGTTGAATTTACAAAGAAGGACGGAAAACTTGAATATGCACAAGAAGGTGGTCATTCTATCGCCAGGGGACTTCATATTGATGATGAAATCGGAAAAGGAATTTTAGATGTCCTATATGAAAAAGTAAAATCAAGATCTAATATAGATATATTTGAAGATACGCCGATTGTTGATATTATTGTAAATAATGGTAAGTGTTATGGAGCAAGATCTTTAGATGATGTTTTTGTTTCAACAAATGTTGTTCTTGCAACAGGTGGTCTTGGAGGAATTTTTAAGAAAAGCACAAATTTCCCTCATATATGTGGCGATGGTTATGCTATGGCAATAAAAAATGGTGTCAAGTTAAAAGATATTTCTTATATTCAGTTCCACCCTACTTCTCTTTATGAGGAAAATGTTGAAAGACAATTTTTAATTTCTGAGTCTGCAAGGGGCGAAGGAGCCCAACTCTTAAATCATAAATCTGAGAGATTTACTGATGAAATGAAGCCTAGAGATATTGTGGCAAAGGCTATACTACAAGAAATGGAAAAAGAAGGAGTGGACTTTGAATATTTATCAATGAAGCCACTTGGAGAAGATAGGATTCCTAATAGATTTCCTATGATTTTTAAGGAATTAAAAAATAGGGGTATAGATGCAAGATATGATAATGTTCCTATAGTGCCTTGTCAACATTACACTATGGGCGGTATTGAGTGCGACATAAATGGCAAAACTAATTTACAAGGACTATTTGCAGTTGGTGAAGCTGGAAATGTTGGCATTCATGGTTCAAATAGGCTTGCTTGCAATTCACTTCTTGAGTGTGTGGTTTTTGGTAGAATCTTAGCAGATTATTTAAATGAAAATAAATTTGAAGATAAAGAAATAGATTTTAAAATTACCGATGAAAAGATTGATAAAGAAAAGACAAGTGAAATTATTTTTGAAAGGATAAGAGAGGATGAAAAAGCTAAATCCATTTCTAATTGACAAGTATATAATATGTGCCCTAAAGGAAGATATGAACAGTGGAGATATTACAACTGATTCGATTTTAAAAAATGAAAATGCTCAAATAAATCTAATCGCAAAAGATAAGGGTATTATAGCTGGTCTTGATGTATTTGAACGGGTATTTGAAATAATAGATTCAAATTCATATTTTGAATTTAATTTTTCAGATGGAGATGAAGTCAATAAATCTGACTTAATAGGAACAATAGATGCAAAAGCGAGTGCAATACTAAAGGCTGAAAGGACTGCCTTAAATTTTTTACAAAGAATGAGTGGAATTGCCACCTATACTAAAAAAATGGTTCATGCCCTTGGTAGTTGTCATGTGAAAATTTTAGATACTAGAAAAACAACACCTAACATGAGAATTTTTGAAAAATATGCAATAACATTAGGTGGAGCCTATAATCACAGATATAACTTATCTGATGGAATTATGATAAAAGACAATCACATAGATGCTGCTGGCGGAATAAGAAATGCTGTTGATAGAGTCAGAAGTGCAAATCCTTTTGTAAAAAAGATTGAAGTTGAAGTAGAAAATTTTGATCAAATAAAAGAGGCACTTGATGCAAAAGCTGATATAATAATGCTAGACAACATGGAAATAGAAGATATAAAAAAAGCTTGCAAGATTATTAATAAGAGGGCTATTATTGAGTGTTCAGGAAATATTAGCCTTCAAAATATTAAAAATTATAGAGATTTAGACATTGACTATATTTCTTCTGGTTCTATAACTTACAATGCAGGTGTCTTAGACTTGTCAATGAAAAATTTAAAAATTTATTGAGGAAGATATGAATAATTCAAAATCTAGAAGAGAAAATTTACTTAAATTTTTATATGAAAATCAAAAACCAATATCAGGTGAAAATTTAGCAAAAAACTTTGATGTTACCAGGCAAGTAATAGTTCAAGATATAGCTATTCTTAGGGCTGGTGGAAAAAATATTATTTCAACTAACAGAGGCTACTACCTAAACGAGGAAAGAACTCAAAAAGTTTTTAAAGTTAAACACAGCGACCGAGATATAAGAAAAGAGTTAAATTCAATTGTAGATTTAGGCGGAACAATTAAAGATGTAATTGTCCACCATAAAGTCTATGGAGAGATAAAAAAAGATCTAAATTGCTCATCTAGACGAGATGTAAAAATTTTCTTAGATAAAATGAGTAAAGAAAAATCCAAGCCTTTAGATGTGCTAACTGGTGGTATCCATTATCACACAGTTGTTGCAGAGAATAAAGAAGTCATCGAGGAAATAGAGGTCGTTTTAAAGGAACTTGGATTTTTGATAGAAGAAGAATAATCCACCGGCCCATCCGGTGGTTTTTCTATTGAAATTAAAGATTATTTTTCCTAATATATGTACTATTAATTAAAATTAGAAGACTTTCCCTTATTTTTAAATTGCTTTAATATTGTAACAAGAATAACTTTACTAAAGTTCATATTTATTCCAATTCTTAAAATTTTTTATCTTGAAAATCACTTAGTTTTTCCTTATCTCCTATAATAAAATAGTCGCAATAATCTGCTCCATCTGCAATTGTTCCCTCTCTATACAAAACTCCATGCTGAAGTTTTATCATAACATCATCAAGCTCGCACAATAGTGGCATTAATTCCCCAACTCCAAGCTTCTTTGTGTAAGAGCAAATAGGACAACGAGTAATCCTATAATAACAAGCACCCTTATAGGGTTCTCCCACAAAATCAACTTTAAAGGATGTAGGATATAGTTTTTCTTTTTCTTCTGTATACCATTTATAATACTTAAGAATATTTTTTTTATTGGCCTCTTTTCCCTTTTTAGTATTGAGATTAATCAAGGAAAAAAACCATTTGAAAGTATAAAGAGAGCGACGCATCATTTCCTGGATGGTTTCTGGTGGAATTTTTTTCTCACTTGCTATATATGGAGCAACAAAGGCAAGGGCAAACATCTCATTGTATGCCATGGGATTATCCTCGCCGATATCATCCATATTTTCTACAAGTTCTCGATAAACTTTTTTGCTCTTTCTAATAATTTCTGAAGCGTATGCTTTATCATACTTCTCCATAAGAACTTTTTTCATCGGTCTTTTAAAAAACAAGAAATAAAAACACTTATATTTCATATAGCACCCCCCCAATCAATTTTCTAAAATATTTTATAGTAATTTATATAAAATATTATTTTCTTCCAATAAGAATAGTTGAGCCATGAAGCCCTAACAATAAAGCTTCTTTGTGACCCATAAAAAGACCCCTTGTTGTATCAATTAATTGCACATCTTGGTAGCCATCTTTTTTCAACTTTTCTATAAATTTATTCATATCTCCATATCTTGACCTACTCATCAAGTCATGGATAACAAAAACTCCACCTTTTTTAAGTACACGAAATGTTTCCAGTAAAAGTTTCTGTTTATTTTTCCCTGCAATATTGTGATAAACATAGTTGCTTGTCACTGCATCAAAACTTTGGTCTTCAAAAGGAAGAATCACTGCATTTCCTTCTTCAAATCTCACATTTTCTAGTCCCTCTAATTTTGCATTATTTTCACAGACTTTCTTAGAAAATTCACTTTTATATGAACCGCTCCATATGTCACAACCTACCATAGTCGCCTTTGGATTTTTCTTAGCACAAGCTATGGTAAGTGCACCGCTGCCACATCCGATGTCAAGTCCCACACCTCCATCTGGAATTTTTACATAATCGGCAGTCTTTTCAATAATTATTTTGGCAAGCTTTCTTTTTCCATTGTAATCAAAAGCCCTATATAAAAATCTCATCCAGCTTGCAAAGAAGATAAGTATCAACGTTGCAAATCCTAGAATAATGGCACATATCAGACGAATTCTTCCACTAAATACAAAATCACTGACACCAAAGACTATAAATAGAATTAAAGCTATAAGGCTAGCAAATATTAAATTCTTTAACAAGCTTTTGGGAACCCAATTTTTGTAGTCTGCCTTTGTTTTCTCGTCATCCATAAAATTTACTTGTTTCATAATATTTCCTCCTGTAAATAATAAATTATATAAAATTTCCCTTTAAAAACTAAAACAATAATTTTAATCACTTACTATATAATCTTATAAATTAATATTAGTATAGTTTATCAATAAAGATAAGTAGTAGATAAAATATATTAAGTTAAACCAACCTCCACGAATAATCATATGCAGTCCCTTTGGTAATCTATCAGCAATTGGTGTAAAAATCAAAAGAAATATGGGTGTAAATAAGGCTTGCCATCTTGGAAATATTGTTAATCCAAATAAAATTACCAATGCCGTTAATATATTTGCAAGTGCCATAGTTGTAAAAACTATTTTTGCTTGAAATTTTAAAAATCTTAAAAATTCATCAAAAGCTTCCTTGTTTTCGTATCTTGACAAAAGACCTAAGTAGGCACACTGAATATGATAAGTTCCCCCTAGTATCATTCCCAAAACATTTAATAAAAATACAAACCAACCAAAGTTTAAAAACTTTTCGTCTATGCCCAAAACAATATGATAAAAACCAATACAATATATAAAGGCACAAATGGGTCCTAAAAGACCACCAATGTATAATCTTTTTATGTTGACATTTTTCATTATGCCAATAATATTATTTATAGTATCCTTGCCATCGTAATCATTTGAATCATAATATAGGGTCATATCTCCCAAAAACATCAAAAATGAAGCTAAAATACCTACCAATATACTCCTATATAAAGTCACAATCACACACCTTCTTTAACTTAGATGATATTAATTATCACTTTAATTGTACCACCTGAAGTTGCTAAAATCAATAAAAAAGATGTTTACTAGCTAGTCACTCGAATTTGACATTACATTTTTTTATTTATATTAATTTATTATCTCTTAGTTTTTTATGTGGGCTTCTAAAAATTACACAACAAATTTTTTTCTGTAGATTTTTCCCCTGTCCTATCCTTCTTTAAAAGTATAGATATTCGCTTTTTGATAAATATAAAATTTGAAAAAATGAATCTTATCTCCACCAAAATTATAAATTTTTGTTTAGATCATAAAAGCCCTGAAGATTAAATCTCCAAGGCTTGATTGATTATCTATTCCTATTTTAAATATAATAGTTCTACTTACTTTCATTATATAACTTTACTCACAGCTTAGCTTTTTTTCTAAAAAGAAAACAAATTCTTTGGAATTAAACCCAAGGCTACAAGTTGAAGTAATAAGATGATGTGAAAATAAACTTGTTCCACTTGCAATATATAAAAACCATGTCCTTAAAAATACTCATTCCAAAGTTTTAAAGATACATTACAAAAAATTTCTTATACCAAATAACTAAATAAAGCTTAAATTTCTTAGAAAATCTTAGTTATCAATTTTTTTAACCAAAAAGATTCATAAGAAATATAGAAATAATCTGTTAATAGGGATATCTTAATTATTTTCCTCTACAAAATAATAAGTTGATATTTCTTATAGATATTGGACACCTCGATATTCCGAACAAGTTATATAAAATACTATACTGACTTCGACTTAATTAAAGCGAGTTATTTTAAAATTCGTCATTTTACTTATTTAAGTTTATCTCTACAGTTTTGTTGTCGCTATTCCACTCTATGTTTTGGTCAATACCATCTTTAGTATTTCCATTTGTAAGCCCAAAAACATTGGCAACATAAGAAACAGAAAGTAAAATTCTTCCATTGACGTTTAGTGGTCTAGAGTCCATCTTTATCACTTTTCCGTTAGAAAGGACAATTTCATTTCCATCAATTTGAATTTTTGCAACAAGTCCATTATTTGTAAAACTTGCAGTCCTAGTCTTTGAATCCCACTCCACTTTGGCACCGATCATTTCGGCAAGATTTCTCATTGGAAGCATAAGCCTATCGTTTTTTATAAGAGGCTTAACATCCATTTGTCTTTTAATAACTTTTCCATTTATAAGGACTTCATATTCTCCGCTATTTAAATTCAAGGTATATTTTTTAGCCTTAGAAGTAGTTTCCTTCTTAGGTTCTTCCTTAGAAGTTCTAGTGTAATTCTTGTTAGAATTATTTTTATTTTCACTTGATTTTATTCTTGGGAAATAATTATAAGACTTGCTATTATTTTTATTTTTATTGTCCTGTTCCCTAGAATTATCCTTTGGCTTGTTTCCTTCTTGTGGTCTTTCCTTCTTGTCCTCTTTTTTACCTGGACTGGGCTTTACTTCAGAATTAGAATTTTCTACTACCTTACTCCTAGTCCATGTTCCCTCAAAATTTTTATTTTCACTTACAGAAAGAGATCTTGTAGGATTCCAACTTGAAAAATTCCACTCATACTTATTTTTTCCACTTTTTTCTATTATCTTTCCAAACTTTTCAGGCTCAAAAGCTTGTCCCTCTTTAATTTTTTTCACTTGAGGTAGTTTATCCTTTATAGATTCAGGCATTTTATCATAACTAATTTCGCTTTTTGAATCTTTATCAAAGCCAACAAATTTAAAAGTCATGGTGAATAACTTGCTTGCAGTAGCTGTAAAAGTCTTATTATTTTCACTAACCTTGCCATATTCAGGTTGCCATTTCACATCAGTGTAATTATCATTAATGGGTTTAGCACTTATAGTATCAAAAATATTTTGCTTTGTCGCTAATAACTTATATTTAGAAACATCAGTCCCTGGCTTAACCTTATAAGTTTTAAAAGGCACTGGTTTTTCTTTGTCGCCAATTGTTTCTTCCTCACCTATAGAAACCTTAACTCCTTCACCTAAAAAGAAATTAGTCTTAATTGCATCCTTAGGTGCATTAATATTGTTGGAAGATGTAACCTTGTTTATAACGAGTAAGTTTTGGGCATTTAATATCACTTCTGATTTATCTGAAAATTTGACCTTAAGTCTTCCCTCCCTATTCGTCTCTGAACCTGCAGAAGTATTACGCTTATCAAGATCAGTGACAACAGCATCTTTTAAATATTTTTCGAATTCTTCATTTTGAACTTTTAACTTAACGCCATCTTTCCAATTAACTTCATCTTCTTCCCATACAGTAATATCCTTAGCCTCTAAATTATCTCCAATCTTTTTGGCAATTGTATCCTCATTAGCTTGAAGAAGACCTTCACCTACGCTCTGAGAACCATCTACACTCTTAGAAAGACTTACCCTCTCTATTATTTGAGAATTTACACTAACCTCATTATCGGGCAAAGCAAAGGTATTAACCGGAAATGAAAGCCCAAATAACAAAGTAGCCATAGTAGTTGCTACAACTTTTTTCATATTTTCCTCCATATTAAATCTTTAGTATCTCTTATAATTTTTTAAACACATTAAATTAAGGTAAAATTTGTAAAAATAAATTAAAATAAATTGTCTACCACTTTATCTTAAATTACCTAAATAACAAATAAGAAAATATTATTAACTTAATGTAAAGACACCAAGAAAAATATTAGCATATATTTACTTTAATGTAAATAAAAAATATTTCTCATAAATAAATAATATATATTTCTTAGAACTTGTTTAATTTTTCATAATTTTATAAAAAATATATTTGTTGAAAAAGTCTCAAAAGAAAAAGACAAGGGAAAATAAAAATCCTTCGTCTTTTTCATCATAAAATCCACGATTAACATGTTAACCCACTCCCATGATAGATTTGATGCGGTCAAACATATCTCGTGAATAAGCTTCTTTTTCAACCAAACTCTTCCAATCCTATATTGCTTCTCCGTCTGTCACTCCAGTTGGCAAAACCATGCTCCCATCCTTCATACTAATGAATGGCGAAAAATTAAAAACATCGTCCCTATAACGGATGGTAATAATTGCATTCGGTGCAATATCCGATATATTTTGACAAATAAAAGTGGTCCCAGTGGTTGAGATATTGTCCAAATATATATTTTCCACTTCCTCAATTGACCGTCCTTAGAAATTTCCAATTCCTTTTATTTTAGATGTAGTCGTCTAAAACATCTGTAAATAATCGTAAACCCAAACATATACATTATTTAGCTTGGTCTATTCTATAAATTTAAACTCCTAGTCTTTTTAATAAGATTATAATATAATCTCAATTATAGTCGATTTTTACATTTAGGGTTTTAGTCTTCACATTCATACTTAAAAGATAATATCAAGTTGATAACTTGGAAATTTCTTAGATGAGATGAGTTGAAATTAACTTATTAAATAAAATTCAATATCTTTATTTAGTCAATATAGGAGGAAGATTTATTGAAGAATAAGAATTATACTAAGGGTTTATTTTATGCAACACTCGGTGCTTTGGGCTGGGGTATTTCTGGAATATGCAGTCAGTATCTTTTTATGAATTATGATGTTGATTCCTCTTGGGTAACAGCAGTTAGAATGGTCTTGTCTGGTATTTTACTTTTAGGTTTTGGGGGTATTAAAGATAAGGATAAGCTTATAAAAATTTGGACTGTTCCAAAAGATGTGTTCTGGCTTTTTGCCTTTGCTATTCTAGGACTTTTGATGGTTCAGTACGCCTTTATCAGTGCAATAAAATACTCAGACACTGCTACTGCAACAGTCTTACAAAGTCTTAACGTTGTTATAATGATTGTTTTTATGTCCATTGTAACAAAAACTATGATGAAATTTTCTCAAATAATAGCAGTCTTTTTAGCTGTTTTTGGAACCTATCTAATTTCTACTGGAGGAAATCCAAGCACCATGAATATATCTACATATGGGTTAATTTTTGGATTACTTTCTGCAGTTGGTGTTATAACTTACACGCTTTTTTCTCGACCTATTATTGTTAGTTGGGGAAATATAATAGTAACTGGATGGGGTATGCTTATAGGAGGCATTGTTATATCAATCATTACAAAGGCTTGGATTATTCCAAAAGAAATGGATTTTATGGGATGGCTCATGATTGCAATAATAATTGTAATTGGTACTGCTGGAGGATTCTCAATTTTCCTTGAAGGTGTAAAACATATTGGACCTGTCAAGGCAACTTTAATAGGATGTATAGAACCTGCTTCGGCAACCCTACTTGCAGCTATATTTTTGGGAATGAGATTTTCATTAGTAGAGTTAGGAGGATTTTTTTGCATTTTGTTGACAGTCTTTTTATCTGCCAAGGACAAGGATAGAGAAAATTAGTAAAGTATTATAAAAAATATCTAATAAAAATTTTTATTAGACATTTCTCAAACTCTCTCTATTTGGATACAATTTAATTCTTAATTTTTTAACGCATAAAGCATCGGTTTAAATACCTATAATTAAAACCCGTTAAAATGTTTCAATAAAAAACCTGTAGCAAATGATATCTATCATCTTTAGTGGAAGGACCAATAAGGAGGGTATTTTTATGAAATATATCTATGAATTCAAAAAAGAATGTGAACAGTTATATAGATAGGGTAAATGACCTGGTACACCTAAAAGAGTTGAAAATACTTTTTACACCTACCTTTTTTTGCTTTCATCATAAAAAAATATATGGTCCAAGTTTTATCCCTTAGACCATATATTATAACTTCTTCCTTAACAACACTTTTAACCGCTAAAATTTTAAGATATACCTCAATAAGTGTTGTTAGATCATATTAAATTATTTTTCTTCACCATAAGGTGGTATTGGAAAAGTAAATCTCTTTCCATTTAACCTAATCCATCTTTCACTCTTGCCGTCAGAAAGTCTTTTATAGTCATGACCATTCATGGCTTCAACTATTGGACCATATGCCCAATGACTATCATTCATATCAATCATAGGTGCAAGTTCTTGTACATGAGCCTTCGCAAAATCTAAATCCGCATATCTATTCAAAATCCTGTTTGTTGAACTTACGACTTCTGCTCTTGTTATATTTTTTTCAGGTTTAAAAGTACCGTCTGGATATCCGCTTATCCATCCTTTTGCTTCTGCTGAACATATTACCTTATATGCCCAATGATTCTTACTTACATCACTAAACTTAAGGTCAGCTTTATCAGCTAAGCTATCAAACCTTGATGCTATTGAAGCAAACTCTGCTCTTGTTATTGGAGCATTTGGTTTAAATGTTCCATCTGGATAACCAGAAACTAATTTCTTTTCACTCATAAATGTCACTGCATAAGCATACCAGTCATTTTCTTTAATATCTTTATAAGGCATAATATATTTTCTGCCCTTTTCTGGTCTTTCCTTTAACAATCTCGCAAACATCATAGTTACTTCTGCCCTAGTCATTGGTTGATCAGGTCCAAAAGTTTTATCGGGATAACCCTTCATATAAGCGTAATGGTCATCAATATTTAGGATTGGTTCTCCTATTTTTTCATAATAATAATATTTATGCTCAGGTTTTGGTTCTGGCTTTGGTTCTGGCTTTGGTTCCGGCTTTGGTTCCGGATTTGGTAAAGGTTTAACTTGATTTTTTACAAGTATTGTATATTGGATTGTTTTATTATCCTTTTGATCTTTGATAATAAAATCCTTACCATCTTCAGTTTGTTCTGCTTTCCATTTAAAATTATAAACTTCTTTTTTACCAGATTGTGAAGTTGCCTTTCCTTTAAAATTACCATAGACATTACCTACAACTGTTAACTTACTTCCATCGGATACATTATCATTCACTTTAATTCCAGGAACTTTTAAATCTAAGGTATCTGAAACACTTGTTACATCCTTATATAAATCAGTAAATTTAGTGTAATTGCCGTTTTTTAAAGTCATTTTTACAATGATTTTATTTCCATCACGCTTAAGATCTCCAGCTTTAACTTCAAAAAGTTTATTTTCTGTTAATGTTGCTTTTAAATCAGCAGGTATTTCTAATCCTTCTGGAATTGTAAGCTCTGCTATAAATTCACTTTTTATATCTTTTGTTGTTATATTGTCAGAATCTCCTGCATAATTATCTTTTAAAAGTTTTATTTGCTTTTTAATACTACTTACATCAAGTCTGCCAGTGTATTCAAGAACATCGCCAGCCTTAACTTCATGTAAGGCATTATGTTCAGTATCATCACCGATTAAAATATCTCCACCTAAAGTAAGTTCTTGTGGAAGATTAACTGTAAGATTAACTGTAAGATTAATTGAGTCATTATCATCTTCACTCTGAGTGAAGTCTTTTCCGTCTGCTGTTTGTTTTCCAGTCCATTGATAATTAAATACTTTTGTTTTTAAATCTTTTGTTGCAACACCTATAAATGTCCCTGATACTTCTCCTTTTACTGTTAAATTACCTTGGGCTGTGTCTTTTACTTTAATATTTGAAATTTCTAAGTCTAATTTGTCATTTACACTTGTTACATCTGTATATAAGTCAGTAAATTTAGTATAGTCTTTTTTAAGTGTCATTTTAACAATGATTTTATTTCCATTAACCTCTGTACTTTCGACTTTAAAAAGATTATTTTCTGTTAAAGTAGCTTTTAAGTCTTTTGGTATTTCTAAACCTTCAGGAATTGTAAGCTTTGCTATAAATTCACTTTTTATATCTTTTGTTGTTATTTCATTTGAAGAATTATTATTGTTTTTATCAAAGTCATCTTTTAAAGATTGTATTTGATTTTTAATTGAAGAAACATCAAGTCTTCCATCAAATGTTAAAAGGTCCTCTTTATCTACTGGATAAATGCTATCATGTTCTGTGTCATAGTCTTCATTAGCCTTTTTAACAAGTAAATCTCCACCAAGAGTTAATTGAACGGGTTTTGAAACCATTATTGTATATTGGATAGAAGAACCATCTTTTGCTTCTGAATCTTTTCCCTCTATTGATTGGTTTCCAATCCACTTAAAGTCGAATTTTTTAATTGTATTGCCATCTTTAGCTACTGCAGAAAAATTCCCTTTAACTTCTCCTTTAATCGTGAATTTTTCACCGTCTTTTATTTTATCAAAATCTTTTAATTTTAGTCCATTAACTGTTACTGAAAGGGTATTATCTTTATCACCTGTTGAAAAAACTGCATCTTTTAATTTTTTATAATCAGTCATTCCGTCTTTAAGCTTAAATGTTACAGTTATTTTTTGTCCTTTTACTTTTGTTTCACTAATTTCAAAACAATTGCCAAGTCCCTTAGCTTCTACTTGTAAATTTTTAGGAGCTTCTACTTCTTTAGGCAAAGTTAAAGTGGCAGTAAATGTTGATTTTGTTCCTGTTAAAGAAATTTTATCAAAGTCTTTTTCTTCTTTATTAAATATTCCTTCAATTAAATTCATTTTATTTTTAATAGAAGATACATTCACTCCACCTGTCAAAGCAAATTCTTCATTTTCAGAAATGATTTTTATATCTTTACTTGTTTCTTTGCTGTCTGACCAAATATCAGAGTCAATTGTTTCTTGTGAAGAAATTTTATTTTCATTAGGAATATTCGGATCATCTTTCCAAGACAAATAGTAAGTTGTATCAGCAGTTATTTGTGGGTTTTCACCCTTCATAATAAAGCTAAAGAATTTATAATCATCAAATCTTATTGCTTTTCCGCCAGCTTCTGCTCTATCTGAAAAATAATCCAGATTTGAAATCACAAAACCTGTTTTTGTTGCATCTTTATCCGGTTTTAATTCGTTATGGTCAAGTCCGTTTAATAAATCAAATAACTTATCATTATATTTAGCCTTTTTATTTAATACTGCAACTTCGCCACCATTTGCATCTTTTTCAATTGTAAAGACATCTGTTTTAGTTTTAAAGATTGACCCTTCGCTAAAAGTTCCCCCATTTGCTGAAAAAGAAACTTTATATTCATTATCAGTGTATTTTGCGTATAAATCTATTTGACTTTGGCCTTCAGTAAAGTTTATTTTTTCTTTTGCATTATAAACTTTTCCGCTTCCGTCAGGAGCTGTTGTCCAGCCTGCAAATTTTTTACCTTCTACATTGAAGTCGGCTTTTTCTTTTACTATATCTTCAAAAGATAAAACTTCTATATTTTGTGCATCTTCACCTGCAGAAGAAATATAGTCTTTTCCGGCTCCATTATGGTAAATAACTGTTTTTCTTTGCCATTTTGCATAAACTTCTGTGTCAGTAGTTAGTTTTTCGTCCCAATTATATGCTTTTTCTTCACCATTAGCTGTCTTGTAGAACCAGCCTAAAAATTTAACACCATTTTTATCTGTTGGATTTTCAGGTTTAACATTTCCTACTACATCATCAAGTTTATAGCCTCTTATTGTTTTAAATTCTTTGTCTGCATTAGTATTATCAGAAAAACTTGCATCAGCATTATTTAATTTAAAAGTTACTTTAGCTCCTGGTACAAAAACGTGTTTTTTATTATCCTTTGATGGATTAACTACTGGATAAATATATTCTTGACCATTTTTATTTATTGGTTTTAATTCATTTATATTACTGTCTTTAAGAGTAAAATAAGATAAATATTCATCTCCATTTTCTTTACCATTTGTTGGAGTTGTAATATTATAGTTGTAAGTAGAATCATAGGCTATTAAATATGATCCACCTGTTACTACATAGGTACTTCCAGTTCCGCGATTTGCTCCACCACAATCAGCATTTTTATCTATTGCATCTGTATTTACAACAGAATTTCCCTTAAAAGTTAAATGACAAGGTCCACTTGTTCTGCCTGTTCCATAAGATGGTGTCCATTGCATATTTGTAGTTTCAAAAGTTGAATCTTCAAAAATAACTTCTCCCGGCTTATAATTAATATTAAGTCCACCGTCAGTGCTGTTTTTTATTATGAATTTTGAATCTTTAACGACTAATTTTTCTGAAACCGTAACTCTTGAGCCATCTGCTGTTACTATCGAGTTGTTTTTTATTTCTGATGGTCCTAGAAGTGCAAATGAATTTTTATATCCTGAAACTCCTTTCGCTTTATACACATAAAATTCAGAATTATCTAAATGTAATCCTCCTTTTAATGTTCCATCCTTTTGTTTACATGGATCAAAATAATACCACACATCTTTAGTTGTAAGAGAAGCATCTTTCATATAAAGTCCTGAATATTGCTCACTTGATCTAAGCTTACCTTCAACATAAACTGTACAACCAATAAACCAAGAATCAGAAGAATAAGAAAATCCTCTACCAGTTTGTTCTTTAGCAGAAATTTGTAACTTATCTTTAGATTTACCATTAATTTTAGCTCCGTCAGCCAAACTAAAAGCTATTTCATTTTTATCTAAAACATAATTTCCGTCGTTTATCTCTGCTCCTTTTTTAACATTAATTGCTGTTTTATAGCCTGACATTGTTAATGTTGTTCCATCAGCAACAGTTAAATGACTTCCTTCTACTAATTCAATTCCAGTTCCATTACCTTGCATAGTTACATCTTCAAGAAATTTTAATGTTATTTTTTTATTAACTGTTATATTTTTTTCAGCTAAGCTAAGAACATTGAGAGTTCCCCCATCATTGATTACTTCCATTGCCTTAGCAAAAGTTTTAACCGGATGTTCTACTGAACCGTCATTATTATCATCGCCTTTTGCAGAATCTAAATAAACTTCTGTTAGATTATTTCCTCCAGGTGCTTTTTCTGCACCACTCATTTTTTCTAGATTTTCAGTTAAAAAAATATCTTTCTTATTAACTTTATCTTTATTCTCACTTAGTTCATCAGTAGGTTTAATAATATTATCTTCTTCTAACTTTGCACTACTTTCCTTAGTATTAAAATCATCAAACGATTTAGTGCTTATATTTTCATTATTAATCGGTAAATTATTACCCTCAGCATAAACCACCTCTATAGATGGTCCTATGATACCTATAAGCATTAATATTGATAGAAATAAAGAAATAATTTTATTTCTCATACAAACGGACACCCCTTTCTTAATTGTATTTGTTATTTGATTATAACACAAAAAATTATATATACATATTTTTTTAGTGTTCATATAAAAGACTGTAAAATAAATTTTTATGCACTAATTATTTCACAGTAGAAAATTTCACAAAACCCCTAGAGATTTTGTTTGCTATGCTTTTTAGTAGTTTTTTAGTTTCTTACTTTGTATCTATCTACATCGATAGCCATGTTAGTGAATTTATTCTCTAAATAAGAAATTTCTGTAGGCCCAAATGAGTTGTTTTGTGTTGTTAACATAACTGCATCAGAAAAATAAATTTCATCTTTTAAGTGTTCTGCTACTCTAAATAAAACACCTTCACCATTTTTTCTTATACCAGCTTGACCTATATATACTTCGTCATCCCCATCATCATTCTTGCCAAATAAAAAATATACTCCACTTTGCTTTAAATCTAGTCTATCCTTACATTTATCAAGATAGGTTCTTGGAATTTTATAAGCAATACCTGTCCAATTTGATAAAGTACACTTTATTCTTCCAGTAACTTCCCCATCCATTAAAAAAAGATTAAAATTTTTACTATTTTTCATTATTTAGCTCCTTGTATATTTTATTGTCATCAATAAAAGCAATCTTTTACCTTAAGCTGTATAAATTCCAGCTTTCATGTTTTAAATATCTATAAATAAATTTTTATATTTCCTCTAATCCTATTTGTTTCAAATAATTATATGTACCATCATAAAACTTAGGCTGTCTAGTAATATCTTCACGAAAACCTTTCGGTATAAATATTATCATTCCTTGCCTTGCTCTTGTGAGAAGTACTCTGTACGTATTTTTAAGAAATAATTTATCTTCATTTTTTAAAAAATTAATCTACTGTATCCATGTGTTTTTTTGTTGAAGCTTAGTCTCGCAGATGAATTATTACTACTAATTATCCCAAGGATATTATCAATATCTCTGTTTACAAATTTATTAATATTATCTTCATAATATGAGTTTAATCTAAACTTGTGTGCTACTTTTGTTTAATAATCTTAAAATCAATAAAATGCTTTTCTTTGACTTAAAGATATAGTATGAATAAAAATTCATATTTGTCAAAAGCCTAGTGATTGAGAATAGACCGATTAATATTATAATTATTTATTTCTATTTTTTGCTATTCATTCCTATTATCATACCTAATAACATCCCCATAGACATCCCAACGGCTAAATTTTCTTTACCTAATGCTATTCCCACAGCAGTTCCTAGACACATACCAATTGCCATACCTTCAGAAATATTATTTTCACTTTTTTGTTTGTCTTCATTAGATTTTTATCCCGTTTTTTTCTTAGCACTAAAAACCGCATAAACAGCAAGAACGCATATTAAAAATACAGGTAATATTATTCTTAATATCTCCATATTATATTCTCCTTTTAATAAAAAGTATCCAAGTTAGAAAACAATCAATCCTCTATCTTCATAACCATGTTCACTTGTATCATTAGCACACATTATAGGTCTATCAAGAGTCATAATTGTAGCAAGCTCTCCATCTATCTTTTCTACGGATTTTTTATAAGTACTATGATTTTCCCCTTGGTCTTTTTTAATAAAAAATTTACTACTATCCTACATAAAACATCACATGTTTTTTAAAAGAAGGTTATTAAAATTTTTATATAAATAAATATCATATTTATATTTCTCAAAAGCTTTGTATGTGGGAGTAGACTTATAAATTCTAAAATTATTATACTCTTAAAGCAGTAATAAGTATTACGAATGCCATCATTTCTTTTATAGGAAGAAGGTTTTTTGTTGCATAATACCATCACAAACGATGATTTATCACCACCAAGTTTTATTTCAAATTGTGATTTAACGTTCTATTGGGGGTAATTTAAACCGATTCCAAAATTTGTTTTATATTGTTGAGATTTTCAGCAAAATAAATTCCCTCTTGTCGCTCATTGGAAGATAATCCTTTTTCAATCATATGATTCAAAAGTGCTTTCAAATCATTGTAGTACCCGTTCAGGTTGTAGATAATACACGGTGCATCAAGCTGTTTCAATGACACCTTTGATATTACTTCTGTAATTTCTTCTAGTGTTCCCGTACCCCCTGGAAAAGCAATAAAAACTTCTCCCAACTCAATCATTTTATTTTTACGCTCCGCCATATCCTTAGTCACGATTAACTTAGTTAATCCGTCATGCTCAAATTCGTTTTCTATAAAAAATTCCGGCTCTACACCAGTTACTTCTCCTCCTACTTTCAAAACACTATCAGCAATTGCACCCATCAGACCAGATTTTGAACCGCCATAGACTAGTGCATTTCCACTGTTTCCAATCCATGCCCCTAATTCTTCAACTGCTTTTCGTAAACATGGGTCACTTCCTTCGTTTGCTCCAAGATAAACTGTAATATTCATTAAAAATTCTCTCCTTCAAATTCCGAATTATCTAATATCTACTAGCTTCAATTTCACTGCCTACAAGAACCTAAAACTGTCGAGTTATTGGATTGATTGTAAGTCTTTTCCTTTTTTCAAAACTCACTCCCCATAAATTACATCTAATCTTAGGTTAATAGCTGACACATACTTTGCCGTAGATATGTTTTTATATAAAAAAACCAATCTTTTCAATATTTTGGCTACAAATATGCTCCCAAAAACTCCAAAATACTCCACTTTCTAATGATTACCCATTTTTTATTTACATCAACACCACACTCTCAACATGCCTTGAGAGGTCAGTATGAATAAAACTAACAAATTTTCAAAAGCCTTGTATGTGGAAATAAATCCATAGTTCTCTTTGATATCAAACCATTTATTAATTTGAAGCTCTTAAATGGATAAATTTCTTATCAGTACTAGTCATTTTTCTCATTTGCCCCAGTATTAACAAGACCAATACTAACATATTAAATAAGATTAATTAATTAATTAAATTCCTACTAGCATTTGATATCAAGGACATATAGGAGATCACTAATATTATCATTTTCTTTGTAAAAGGCTTCATTAAATCATTATCTCGAAATGTCAATTTAATTTGAGCTTATAGACTCATCATAAAAGTCGACAAACTGTTCAAACAGATCGACATCCAGCCTGTTGCTCCATCGCTTTCTATCAAGATGAAGCTCAATATACTTGGCCTTATCTTTCATAAAGCGCTCTTTATTTTTCTCCGCCTTATAATCATAGTCCAGGCTTGCGGTCCATTTTTTGAATGCATCATTGAACTCCTCTTTGTAAGTGTTGTCGCCATCAACAAAGAAATCGCTGTGTCCTTTATTTTTGAAGCAAAGAAATGTAAATCTCGGATCGTCTTTATACTTTTCATAGTATAAATCGTATCCATATTGTATAGGAACCGTCTTGTCATCCTCACTGTGTGCGACCAAGATTGCCGCATCACTCGATTTAAAACCATCCATCGCTGTATTCGTAGCGTACTTTCCAAAATTAATCCACTCATGGAGTTTTACAAAAGGCATCATCACGCCAATAAAATTGCCCGCTTCTTCTTTTCCTCCGACCTCAAAAATATCCGAAGAACTGTTGGTTCCACAACATGCGATCACCGCTTTCACCTCAGGGTGATACGTAAGTACACTACAAACGCAATAACCGCCCCAGCTATGTCCGAACAAACCGATCGGTAAATTTGGGAAATTTCCACTATCTTCGATAAAGGATATCGCATAATCCAAATCAATCACACCTTGTGGAAATCCGCCTACGCCTTCACCATCGCTTTCATCATTTCCTGTCGCATCGTAGGCGAATACATAGTATCCATGTTGCGCAAAGTAATTGATACAATCCATATACGAATTGTGACCACCGCCGCCAAAACCATGTGCGAGAATAATGATTCCTCGCTGCTTGCTACCTGCACTGTACCAGTATCCCATGAGCATTTGCCCCTTATCTGAAGGAAACTTATAATTTGTGCATTTAAGCCTTTCAAAGTCTTCAACTTTATACATTAGCGGCTTGTAACTTTCAAATCGCTGATTGATGTTATCATTGTATATCATTGTTGAAAAAGCCCACAAAGCACCTACGATTAGTACGAGTACAGTGAGCACAATCATTCTTACTCTTGATTTTTTTGAGTTTCTCATTAGTATTCACCTACTTTTTTCCCTTTTAGTATGTGCTTTTCAATAATATCCTTTCAAGCAATACCACCGTCTCAACATGGCTTGAGTGGTCAGTATGGATAAAATTTTAATTTTTTAAAAAGCCTCGTATGTGGGAATATATCCATGAACTTTTTAACTATAGCTTAAGGTTATCGTTAAAAGGTATTACCTCGACAAACTGGGAGTTGTCAGCCTACAAGCTTACTCGCTAATTTGTATACTTGATTTATTTCTTTGCTTTCTAACTTCCAGTTGCAGAGTTCAGCTTTAATTAACTCTGGAAATTTTTTACTAATATCTCTTAAAGCATTCCCTACCGATTTTCTAACATATTCACTCGTATCTTCTTTTAATGCAGCAATTCGTCTGATAGCTTCATTCGGATTATCTTTGAAATATGGTCTACTTGTCCATATTCTAAGTCCCTCTGTAACTGCTCTCCTTGTATTAGGATTATTGTTTTTTAACCATTCATCAATTATTGGAAGTGCTTTTTCATATCCTATTTTCTTGCAAAATTCATCAAATGCCTTCGCCAATACTTCCTGAACTCTCCAATTATCATCTTTGGAAACTTCATCTCTCATAAATGCTAAAATATCATCTTGCTCTGATAAGTATCCAAAAAGAAATACACCATACATTCTAACTTGATAGGCATCAGATTTATATGCTAAAAATGCTAATTTTCTTATATACTCATTATCATTAGATTTATAATCTGCAAAGGCTCTTTTTTCCTCCTCTTTGAAGCCATTTTCTATCAACGAAAATTCTTTTTCTAAACTCACGATATATTCTTTCATGCAGCTTCATCTCCTCCTAACTTCCAATTTCTCACTTTTCCACCTTTTTAAATCTTATTAATCAGCTTTCTTTTGAATACACTGCAGCCATCATTTTCTCCAATAAATTCAAAATCATTTTTCATCGCAATTCGTTTGGAATTTTCCTGGTTCGGGGCACATTCAATAATCAAGTTTTCCCTATATTTGAATTACGCTTTATAAAGGCTTTTGTTAATTCATTAGCATATCCTTTCCCCCAGTATATCTTATTTAGTATCCAACCAAATTCGAAGGAGTCATTGTCATACTCATGAAATATTACATATTCGATAAACTTCTGACTAAAATCTTCCACCGCATAAATCAAAGGAGGGTCAATCAGTGCGACACTGTTTAGAAAATCCGCTATTTTTTCCCATGAAAAAGGCGGTTCTATAAATTCCATGACATCTTCATCTGAAAGTAGATTATAGAGTTCCGTTAGATCATTAACTGTTTTCAAAATAATATTCTATTGTATTATTTAATTTATATTTTCAGTTAGAAAAACTGGGATTTGTTTTCTCACAGCATTCAATTTTTCTCATAAAAAACAATATCCTTTCAGTCTATTTATTCTGCACTTGTCCAAAAATCCTCTACAGTTTCATTAAACTCTTGTGGCACATCCATATTGACACAGTGTCCTGAATTTTCAAAAATGGCTACCCTACAATTTGGCTCACTTATTTTCCATTGTTTTACTGCCTCTAATTCCATTGGAATATCAAAGCTTCCACATCCAATCAACAAAGGGTAATTTCGTTTTCCAGTTTTATACTTATTTATCATACTATTGAGCCTTGCCATAAATATAAATGATTTTTTAGGAAAAAGTATGTTCATATCAAAAAACTCATCTTGTGCCTGTAAAGTATATGCAGAAATTTTCTTGTTCTCTTTTGCAAACCACTTAATCGAAAAGAGAGCTTTCAACATCATAATCTTCTGTTTCGCACCATTTTGCTTTTGCATTTTAATATCAACATTATTGATATCATATCCTCCAAAGCAAGCCATTGAACTTACTAAGTTTGGATAATGATTCGCAAAATCCTGTGCCAATACTGCTCCTAATGAAACACCGACAATATGTACTTTTTTAATATTTTCCACCTTTAAGATTTCGAATATCCATTCTGACATTTTATCTATGCCATCCCCTTTTTGGGTATCCGTTGACTGCCCATGACCAATAATGTCAACAGCCAAAATATTGTATTTGTTGTGAAAGTATTCAAACTGTGATTTGAACATATTATGATTGACAAAAGCAGCGTGAATAAAAAGTATCCATTCAGTATAATCTCTTCCACTGATAAAATATGTGATTGGTGAATTAACTAACTTTATTGATTTCATATCTTGCTTCCTTTCATTTCATCAAGAAGTTTTTGCCACCACTCGATATTGAATTTCATAAGATCTTTTCCATATCGAGTTGCAGTAAACTGATAATGAAGAATATCCTTATTTTCATCAAAACTTTGAATTTTACTGCTTCCTTACAAAGTGCATTCAACATATCATAGTGTTTTTTAACTTTAAAATATACACTTGTAATCCCGACTCACGTTTTTCTTTTGTTGAAAAGCCCATAAAGTATAATTTAGCCAATTCAGGATTTTTGCTGTTCTGTATTTCCATTGGAGCGGATACCCACTCAATGAAATTTTGTTTTCCACTATCCGTTATTGAATAATTTTTTTATATCGCCCATTTTCAATAGCTTCTTCATACTTAATATATCCACAATTAAGCAATTTTTTTATAGCAGCTTGTATACTTCCCATACTGCTGCTATACATCAAATTAAATGGAGCTTCATACCAGATATATCCTATAAGGGCTGTATAGTAGAGCTTTTCAGCTTTGCTTATTCCCCGCTTCCTAAATCGTTCTTTGTATCTCCACACACCATATCAATACAAACATAAACATCAATATAATTTTTCAGGACTTTTTTCGTCCTCCATCGCCATCTTCATTAAAGACATAATGCTTGTAAAACTGCTTAAAATGCAGGATTTTCACGATTTCACTCTTTGTATCAACGCTATGCACTCCACATGCGTTGTCTTTTGCTTGGGAACATAATTTTTTATCCTCGTCATTCTTGTAGGGGCACAATTTATTAATGTCATTGTCTTTGGCATTTTTTCTTTTATCTTTGAATTTATTAGAATCTTGACTATCTTTAACTCCTGTTTTGAAATAGAATGTTAAGTCATAAGGATGAACTGTTCCGTCTTTGTCAATTCTTCCAACCACGACTTTATCAACTATGCTTTCAAATACTGTTCTGTTAAATTCTTCTATAATTTCTCTATTTTCTAAGATCTTTTTAAATTGCTTTAGTCTTTCTTTAATAGAGTTTTCATCTTTTATCGTTAGTTCCAGTGTTTTCTTTTCATCAAGTAATTCTTCTTTTTGTTTTGTAAGTTTTTTATACTTTTTAGCATAAACTTCTTCGTCTATACTGTCTTCTAAATGAAGATCAACTAACTTTCTTTCTTGACTAATAATTCTATTTAATTGGTTTTCTATCTTTTTCAAATCTTTGACTAAGGTATTATCATTTATTTCTTCTTCTACAATTTTTAAAAAGTCATCTATTACTGTTGAATCTGCATTACATAATTGCCTATAGCTTTCAACAAATGCTTTTTCTATTGCTGCTTCTTGTATTCCTTTTGAATGAGGGCAATATTTTTTACCTTTTTTAGTTGACTTTACACATTGCCAGTTAATTTTCTTATAAATTGAACTAGTGTGCCATGTTCTTCTTGAAAGTATTTCACCACAAAATCCACATTCTAGCATACTTGAAAAAGCATATTGCCTTGATAGTTTCTCTCTCTTTCTATCCTTATTAGCAATGGTGTTTCTATTTTGTGCTCTCCTGAGTCTAATCTCTTGTGCCTTTTCAAAATCTTCTCTTGATATAATTGGCTCGTGATGATTTTCAATGTGGTATTTATCAGATTCACCAAAGTTTGCTAGTCTTCTTTTTGTTATGGGATCAACTGTGAAGGTCTTTCCCATTAGTATATCTCCAATATACTTTTCATTTTTAATTATTCCTAACACTGTAGTATCAGACCATTTTGTTTTACCTCTCGGGGTGAGATATCCTTGCTCTTCTAGTTCCCTGCCAATGACTGAGCCACCATTGCCCTCTAAATATCTTTTAAAGATGTATCTGACAATTTTGGCTTCTTCTTCATTTATAGAGATACTTTTTGTTATAGGGTCATAGTCGTATCCAAGGCAACCTTGAAAGCCAATAAGCTCCCCCTTTTCCATTTTCATTTTCAGTCCTTTTTTTACATGGGCTGAGGTATTTTCTACTTCTTGTTGAGCTACTGAACTTAATATTGTTAATAGTAACTCTCCATCCATTGTCAAAGTATCTATATTTTCTTCTTCAAATACTACACCAACATTGTTTTCCTTTAATAGTCTTACATATTTTAAGGTATCTAATGTATTTCTAGCAAATCTTGATATAGATTTAGTAATTATCATGTCTATATCTCCATTTTGGCAATCACTTATTAGTCTCATGAAATCTGCTCTTTTAGTAGCAGTTGTTCCTGTTGTTGCTTCATCTGCATATATACCAGCCAAAGTCCAGTTTTTATTATTTTTTATTAGATTTGTGTAATAATCAACTTGCGATTTATATGATTCAAGTTGGTCTTTACTATCAGTGCTAACTCGACAATATGCTGCAACTCGTTTTAAATCTAAATGTAGTGCATTTCTATTTCTAGCTCCTGTATTTGAAGCTTTTATTAATTTTACTTTAGTATTCATTTTACCTCCTTCCCATTTTGTATCTTTCTACAGTGTTATTATATCACAAAATTAACTACTTTCTATCTCTCTTCTTATAATCATTTTCTATTCTATTTTTTATTTTTGTATATTCCTTATCATTAATTAATTTAAGATCATAAAGTCTACATAACATAGCAACTCTCATACTATAAATCTTTATTGCTTGCATTTTTACCTCCTATGTAAGTTAATTTTTTTACCTTAGTAAGTTGTTTAAATTTAAAATATGCTAAACCCACCTAAGCAACCTCAATAATATTGGTACTTCAAAGTATTTTGATTTTTATAGAAAGATGACAAAATACCCCTCACCTTATAAAGTGAAATTTGTCCTCTTTGGTAACCAGAATTTTTATTTTTTTATAGTATTTTTGAATTTTAATGATTAATTTGAACATAAAAAGAGGACTTATGCTATTGGGCATAAATCCTCAAAAATAAAAAAATATTATAAAGTTTATATTATGGAGTATTCAAAAAAATACTATTCATAACTTCTCGTTTTTCTTGCGTGTTTATCATATGTCCCTCTTCTAATTTACTAATGTATGCATTTTCATAAATAAGTGAAATCAATCACTTTATCACAAACTGACTCTAAAAACTCAACATCATGGGATATTATTAAAATTAACTTATCTTCTTCTTTTACTTTCTTTATGTTTTTAGCTACTATTTTCATATTTCTATAGTCCAATCCACTGGTTGGTTCATCGAAAAATAGAATTTTCTTGTCTGATAGTAAAGCGGATAAGATAATTACTCTCTGTTTTTGTCCTCCTGACAAGGTGTGAGGATTCCTATCACTGATATTTTTCAACTCCATATCTTTTAGCCAAGTATCTAAAACATAATCATCTTTAATATTTGATGTTAATACTATTTCATCTTTGACAGTGTCCGTGAATAACTGATAGTTCACTTCCTGCATAATAAGCAGGCTCTCATTTAGCCTACTTTTTATATTTAAATTCTCATCATCTTTTAAAATTTTACCTTTATTTGCTTTGTATAAGCCACATATGATTTTTGCTAATGTAGACTTCCCAATTCCATTTTCTCCAACAATCCCAATAATATTCCCATAGCAAAATTTAAGATCCTTGATGGACAAAAATATTTTGGTATTTCTTTTGAATATCAGATTTTTTAACTCTAATAAAGTCCCTTCATTTGAAGTTTCAAAATCATCAAATCTTTCAATAGCTTTATAATCAGAATGCCTAAGTCCTGTTCTCATTCGTTCATCTTCACTTAGATTTTCAATTTCGTCCATACTATATTCTCTGATGATTTTTCCATCCTCTAAGTATATTGCTCTATCAACAATGTCTTTTAAATACCACAACCTGTGTTCTGCAATAATAATAGTTTTTCCTAAAGATTTAAGCTTTTTTATTGTAAGCGATAGTTCTTTCATTGACTTTATGTCTAAGCTTGAAGATGGTTCATCAAGAATAAATATCTCAGGGTTTAATGCGTAAATGCTTGCTATAGCAATTTTCTGCTTTTCTCCTCCAGAAAGATTGAATATATTTTTATTCATCAAGTTTTCAAGATGAAGCTCTTTTTCTACCTCTTTAACCCTTTTGTTAATTACGTCTCTTTCTATTCCGTAATTTTCTAAACCAAAAGCAATCTCATCTGTAGTGTTTGTTGTATAAAATTGTGTTTTAGGATTTTGAAAAACTGAACCTACATCCTTAGATAATTTATAAATTGGTGTGGTAAATGTATTCATACCATTGACCATAACACTGCCAGAAATGTCCCCATTATAAAACTCAGGTATTATACCGTTCATAAGCTTTAATAGAGTCGACTTTCCCTACAATGTCAAGCAATTGTTACATAAAATTAGACGATATTTCTATCGCCTAATTTATAAATAAAACTTTTATTTTAACTTTTTTATACGTTCACTTTCTGTTAGAATCCTCATTTGTTCAATAGCAATTGCATTTAATTTTTCTATCCTTTCAGTTGCATCCATTCCCTCATTTATGAAAACAGCATTTAAGTTCTCAAGATTTGATAAACACACTAATTGTGATATATCAGCATAGTCTCTCATATTTCCTTTTAACTCCGGATTATTTTCACGCCATTCTTTTGCTGTCATTCCAAACAAAGCTACATTTAATATATCTGCTTCACTTGCATAGATATAGTTTATTCTTTCCTTTGATAATTTTTCAGGGACAAGTTTATTCTTAATTGCATCTGTATGAATTTTGTAATTTATCTTAGCTAAATTCCTCTTGATATCCCAACCTAATTGTTTTTGTTCTTCTTCTTTTAAGCGCTCAAACTCTTTAATAAGATAGAGCTTAAAATAAGGTGATACCCACGACGCAAATTCAAAAGCTATGTCTTTATGTGCATATGTTCCACCATATCTTCCTGCTTTGGCAACAATTCCGATAGAATTCGTCTTATTGACCCATTGTTTAACCGATAAAATAAAACGATTAAAACCTGCTTCATTTTTAATTCCCTCGAATTCGGTGGAATTAAAATTCGCATTATACATTTCTTCCCATATTCCTAAAAATTCAATTGTATTTTTATTCCTTAGCCATTTTTCTATTAGTGCCACACCATTTTCAACATTTCTAACCATTTCGGTTAAAGAAATATAATCTCTATTATCTATGGCAATAATGCTAATTTCTGATCCTTCTACATTTATTTTAGACACAAAAATCACCTCACAATATCTCATTTTAACTATAATTATATCATTTTTTTATTTGTTCCTAAATATTTACCCTATCAACTCATAGTAAACAGTACTATTTATTTCCGCAAATTTCCTCGCCATTATTTTCACTTTGGCGTATTAAAATTAAAGTTGGCGAGATTATGAGTTACTTTTAATGCTATTCATCTATTTTTCTAAAATTTCTATTTCTCCACTTCTTGATACAATTATTTTATCAATTTTATTGTCTAAATAAGCCTTCAATAAACTTTCTTCGTCTAAGACTGTAATATCCGTTTCTTTCCTTGAATCAATCTTCTCTGATTTTAATTCTTTCAACCTACTCTCCAGTAATACCTTTTTATCATGGATAAAAGTTTTTTCCTTTAAATAGTCATCTTTTGAAATATTTTTCTTTTTATAGTTTTCATAGATGATTTGTAAATTACTGTTTAATATGGATATTTCCATTAGAATCTCTTCTTTCACATTCTTGTGTTCTATGACTTTCTCTTCATTTAATGTGTTTTGTATCTTAAAATCTTTTAATTTGGGTTTTATAAGTTCAATAATATCTTTCTCTTTGATATTGTTTGGTTTTTTCTCAGCTTTACATAAATTACAATAATAACTTTTATACTTGTATATTTTATCCGAATTTTTCTTTTGTCTAATATCACTGCGAAAACTCATATGTCTACCACATTCTTTACAAAAAATCTTATCAGAAAAAATAGAACGATTTTTGTTTCCTGTATATCCTCCAAAACTTCTTTTTTCTTTTATTTCCTTTACCTCATCAAATACTTCTCTTGAAATAATCGCTTCATGGGTATTTGGAAGAATTTTCCACTCCTCTTCAGGAAGTAAAATTCTTTTTCTTCCACCTATTTTTGTTTCTTTGAATTTATTATATACATAATCTCCTGTATATAGTTCGTTCCTTGTAATCTGTGAGATAGCTGCATTTGTCCAAACTCTTTTCTTTACCTCACTTCCAGTAATTAAATTTCCAGTATAATCAGAAAGTTTCAGTTCTTCTTTTCGTTCAGAGCGTGTAATATAACCTTTTTCATTAAATATATTAGCTACTTGAATACAGGAATATCCTTTTAGCAATAAATCAAAAGCTTCTTTAACTATAAAAGCTGTTTTTTCATCAATGATGATACTATGTTTATCTTTTGGATCTTTAATATATCCAAAAGGTGCTGCCCAATTTATATTTTTCCCCTGCGATTTAATTTGCCTAATAGAACTTCTTACCTTTTCAGATAATTCCTTACTGAATAAATCATAATACAATGTCTTAAACTGTGTATCTGTATCTAAGCCATTACCTTGTTCTTTTAAAGAATCATAGTTGTCATTAATAGCAATAAATCGTATTTTTAGAAATGGTAATATATTGCTTAAGTAATCCCCAAGCAAAATATAGTCTCTTGAAAACCTAGACATATCTTTTACAATTATAGTTCCTACTTTACCACTCTTTATATCCTCAATAAGCCTTAAAAATGAAGGTTTATTTGTATTAGTGGCAGAATATCCATCATCTACATATTCTTCTATTTCACAACTTTTTAAAGATGTTTCATTTTCAATGTAGCTTTTTATATAATCTCTTTGATTTGCTATACTTTCACTTTCATCTACTTTGTGATAATCTTCTTCAGAAAGTCTTAAATATATAGCTATCTTATTCATGCTCTACCTCCAACTGCTTTCCCACATCTTTATCAAGTTTAAACTTAAAATATATGGTAACCTGCTTATACTCTGATATTTCTATATGGCTAATTAATGTATCGACCAATTCTTTATCAACTTCTATGCTTTTAGCATCCAAGCAGCAAAATAGTACATCTATAAATTCTATAATTTCTCTTTTTTTCTTTTTTATATTTCTTATTCTTTCATCAAAAACTTTTAACTCATTTTTTAAGGTTTTTATTTGATTATTTATTTTTTTACTTTCTATTTTAAAATCACTTAAAAGAACATCTCCTTTAACATAGTTTTCATATTGTTCTTGTAGATTGATACTAAGAGAAGCAATCTTTTTATTATTTACATCTGTTTTTATAAAAACTTGATTTATCTTTTCAGCACTTATATTTTCTAAATATATTTTTAGTTGTAATCTTTTATCCTTTTTATAAAAGCTTGAAAACAGTCTTTTTAAGGTATCTACTAAAATTTTGTCGAGGTCTGTCTCATATATTCTGACATGAGATTTTTCCAATTTTAATCTGTCTCCACCTTTACAATAATAGCAATAGCAAATCTCATCATGATATTTCAGTCCTCGTGGTCCATATTGTTTTTTCAAATTTCTACCACAAACACTGCATTGTATGAGGTCGTCATACTTTCCTTCTTTTTTATAATCTCTTTGAATTTTTACTCCAACATTTTCTTTTCCGTCTTTTATTATGTTTTTCAGTGAATGGTAAGGTAGATAGTTTTGTTTTTTCTCCTTTATCTCTCTGATATTTTCAAATGTAGTTTTGTCTATTAACCCTTCGTGGGTGTTCTCTATTATAATCCACTCTTCTTTATCACGAAACTTACTTTTCCTACTTGGATCATGTCTATTTGAGTATACTCTTTGAATCAAATTCCCAATATATACTTCATCAGAAAGCATTTTTGATATATAAGAAATATCCCATTGTTTTGTATCTTCTTTATCCTTAAAAATTTTACCTGTTCTTTTATATTCATCAGGTGTCGTATATGTTTTAGTCAATTCTCTTGCTATTTGCATATTGGATTTACCTTGACCTGCCATATAAAAGATAAGTCTTACTACATCTGATGCCTTTTCGTCCATCACCAGAACTCTTTTTCCATCAATTTTATCAACCTTATAGCCATACGGAGCCATCGCTCCTATAAAAGACCCTTGTTTCATTTTTACTTCTTTAGAGGCTTTTATTTTCTTTGAAATATCTTTTGCGTATAAATCATTAAAGATATTTTTTATTGCTATTTCATAACTCTGTTCTGATTTTATACCGTCTTTAGTATCCAAATTATCATTTACGGAAATAAATCGAACTCCCAAAAATGGAAATACTTTTTCGATATAGTTTGCGATTTCTAAATACTCCCTACCAAACCTTGACATATCTTTTACTATGATACAATTTATCCTGCCTGTTCGAATATCTTCCATCATTTCAATAAATGCAGGTCTTTTAAAATTTGTTCCAGAATACTCATAGTCCTTGTACACTCTTAAAATCTTTATATCTTTTTCGTTTGCAGCTTTTATGCAAAGTTCTTCCTGCATTTCAAGTGAATTACTTTTATCCCTGTAAGCTTCCTTTCTTTCCTGTGATAATCTAACATAAATACCGGCAATGTATATTTTTTCAATCACTTTTACAACTTCTGTTTCTGATTGTGATATATGCCTATTTTTTGTTCTAGCCATAGCATACCTCACTTTCAGCGCTTACAAGACTTTTATTCATAACAGTGGGTATAGTTTTTGACTTCCTGCTTTTATCGATACTTTTCTTTTTTATAGTGTTGGCTTTAATGTCAGACTTATCCATTTTTGTCATTTCTTCAAGTAAAGACAATTCTTCAGTATGATTAAACCTAACATCTATCGTCTTATCTTCAGAAATAAAAATTTTATCAATAAGCATCACAACAGACAATCTATCTATTTTAGATAAATTTTTATACTTGTTAATGTCAATGATCCAACTCTTATTTTTGTCAATCTTCTCCTTAGTATCTTCCTGTTTTTTTAATCTATACTCGATACTTTCATCTAATTTAGTCAATTTCTCTGTATAGTTTTTTCTAAAAAGTTGATATTCTTCTTTACTAATAACATCTTCTTTTAGATCAAGGTATAGGGAAGATAAGAGTTCTTCTGTCATTGCTTTTTCTCGTTTTAGTATAGGAATTTGATTGTCTTTCAAATTTTTATTTATATCTATACGCTGAACTTTAGAATATAGATTTTCATTAAATTCAATGTAGGACTTCATTATTTTAGATACTGCTTTTATCAAGGTTTTTTCTTTTATGCTGTGTCTTGTGCAAGATTTTTCCTTGTTGTACTTTGAACAGATATAGAATATCTCTTCTCTTTTTTTATACTTTACAGTCCTTCTAATCAAAGAACTTCCACATTCTTTACAAAAAAGCATTCCTGTAAAAATATCAATTTTGTCCTTTCCACGAGAGTTATTCAAATCTCTTTTAAGCATTGTATTTGCAATAGTAAAAACTTCTTTACTTATAATTGCTTCATGTGTATTTTCTACTCTTATCCATTCTTCTTTCTCTTTTTCTATCTGCTTTTTATTTTTATAACTTAAAGTAACACTCTTTCCTTGTAAAGTATTTCCAATATATACTTCATTTTCTATAATTCTATTTACTGTCTTTGCTGACCAAGTTCCACCTTTTGTATTTTGAAATCCATTACACTTAAATCCTTGACTTTCTTTATATTTTCTTGGAGTTAAAACTCCTAAATGATTTAGTTCATCTGCAATTGCCTTTGAGGAATATCCCAAGAGTTTCATATCAAATATATTTTTGATAATATCCGATATCTTTTTATCAATCACTAACTTGTTTTTATTCTCCTCAGACTTTTTATATCCATAAGGTGCAAAAGCACTGATAAAATCTCCTTTTTCTCTTTTTATCTTTTGAGAGCTTTTTACCTTATTGGAAATATCTCGGCAATAACTATCATTGATGAAGTTTTTTATAGGAAGTATAAGATGTGTATCGTTTATATCTGCACTTTTACTATCGTAATTGTCATTTACTGATATAAATCTTATACCATTTTCCGGAAATATTCTTTGAATATATTTTCCAGCTTCTATATAATCTCTTCCGAATCTTGATAAGTCCTTTACAATAATTGTATTGAACTTTCTATCATAGGCAGCCTTTATCATTTCTTTAAAATTGGGACGATCAAAATTTGCACCTGAATATCCATCATCAACATACTCTTTGATCATTGTAATTTGATTTTTTCTTGCATAAGAGTTTATAATTTCTCTTTGATTGGATATAGAGTTACTTTCTGTTTTTTCGCCATCTTCTTTTGATAATCTTAAATACATAACTGCCAAATTTTCTTTTGCTAAATTGTTTTTAAACATAAAAAAGCCTCCTTTAATTCAATTTACATACAATAAATCGAACCAAGGTTAGGCTTCCACAAAAATATTATAACGCTCCTTATATTTTTTGTCAGCCCCTAATAGACAGAAAATTTTTCTTTGATGTATTCCTCTACTAAATTTTCTAAACTAAATCCATTCTCATTAAATTTAACTTCTATATTCCAACCATCAATTTGATTTATCATCTGTTTATCTTTTTTATCTGTTTTCATTTCTGTATTTATATTATGTTCATCACACATAATACCTTCTCCTTATCTTCAATATTTTTAAGTTTTTTGACATTAACAGGCGTGTAGGTCACGACATTGGAATTTCACCACCGCCCCTTTTCAAGATGAGCCGGCAACAACTGTAGAAGTATCATTATCCCCATTTGCTTCAATGCATCAGTTTCCTAGGCTGAATATATAATTTCTTTTTGTCGCTCGTTTTCTTTTATCCTTCTTTTAACTAGAGTATTTATTTAAACCGAAACTCTTATCAGCAGAAAAGTCATGGCGAAGAAATTATAAAGCTCCACAAATGGTTAATGTCCTGTCTTGGTCTATTCAGTTGTCAAGGTTCAAATCTATATATAACGAGGTTTTAAAAGTCCCTCTATATATAAACCTTAATTTTTATGCCTCTTGTTTCCATTTTTTTGAAGTATTTTTTAATTTCCCATAAAACAAGAAGATCCTTAGTAATTCCCTAATCTTCTACATCGAGTAGTTTTTTTAGTTTTTGTAATATTTTATTTCTTGATGTGAAAATTTTTTTGGAAGATACATCTTTTTCTTTTGCTAGATCTCGGATTGTTTTTTCTTCAAAATATAAAGCATCGATTATCTTTCTTTCTTCCTCATTTAAGTTATCAAGTGCCTTATATAGATCCCCTATTCTAAGCTTAGTCTCAATTATCTTTTCTACATTTACACTTTTATCTACTATATTTTCTATAGCATCATTTTCGCTTGTAAAATAAAGATCTCTATACTTTCTATCTAGTCTTGATAGATACTCTTCACGATTCTTTAGTTTCTTATATTCTCTATAAATTTCATCGCTTACATATATTTTCTTTCCATCCACATAAATATATTTTTCTTTAGACATCTTGTCCTCCTTTTCTTTTTCAAATTCTTTTTTGAAAATAAAAAAAGGAGGACTGCGACATTTAGACATGCCGCGTCCTCTAAAAAATAATAGTTTAAAAACTAAATGCAGTTTTTTATTAAATCTAAAAAATAAAAATAAATATGATGTTTAAATAGGTAGATAAACTTATTATTTCCTTATATAGATTTTTTATCATTAAAGTATCTACCTCCATTACACATATATCTTTCTAAATATTGATATGAGCATAATTATCTTTTTTAGTATCTAAATATTTTATTAAAAGTATTAATAACTAAAGCTTGTCATGAAATTTATCAGCTTCCATGCTTGTGTGATTATCTAAATTATTATTAAAATAATTTATAAATCTGAGTTTTATTTGTTCTTTCAAATTCTTAAATTTTTTATCATCCTTAGATTCAACTAAAAAATAGCATATATAGATCTGAATTCTTCACAACTGAATATTTTATCTATTAATATTTCTATAATATTTGTATTAATAATACTGTCTACATCCTTTAATACAAATTCTATGAATTTCACAAAATTAAATTTTTCAGAAATTAAATCATATAAAATATCCTCTTTTCTTTTATAATAACTATATAAGCATCCTGTACTTATTCCCGCTTATATATCATTGTTGACTTATTAAACCTTTTGGAAATAAATACTTTTTTCCCAATTTTTTTGTATTTGTAATTTTTTTGATTGACGGATAATCTTTATCTTTTTGAATTTTCATTCACAATGAAAATCTCTCCTTTCAAAGTCTAAATATATTATTTTTTAAAATGTTATTTAGTTGCCTTTTACCATTTTTGAAAGAGCTTTTCCTTGCATTATTAATCCAACTATAATCATCAATAAATCAACTGCCGGCTCTGCCCACCAAACTGCACTACTACCAAAAATTTTAGGAAGTATTAACATAGCTGGAACAAATAAAATAAGTTGTCTTAGCATTACAATCTTTCCTGCCTTTTTGCCATCACCAATAGCTTGGAAAAATGTTATGGTCATAACCATTACTCCGTATAAAATAAATACTGAGTAAAATAATCTAAGATTATTCAATCCTTGTGATATTATTTCTTCACTTACATTAAATCCTGATAGAATTTCTCTTGTAAATATTTGTACAGGTATCCAAAATATTGCAGCAAGAACTAGTCCGCCTATTGAAAATACTTTCATAGTTTCTCTTACCCTATCAAATTTTTTAGCACCAAAATTTGTTCCAACGACCGGTTGAAGTCCTTGGCTCATTCCCCAAAGTGGAATGAATGAAAAGGCATAAATTCTTAGAGTTGCTGCCATTAATATGCCGTTTGTCTCTCCTCCGTATAAAAAGGCTTGTTTATATAAAAGTGTCTGTTGAATCATAAAGAAAACTTGCATAATCATTGCAGAAACTCCTACACCAAACATTTCTTTATAAACTTCTTTATACTTTCTAATTTTTCCTATTTTTACATTTTCACTTTTATTTTTAAAGTAATATAAAGTTACAATAGCTTGAATAATTTGAGCAACTACGGTTGCAATGGCAGCCCCTTCTATGGCATATTCTCCCATAGCTTTCATAAGTATTGGATCAAGAATAATATTTATAAAGGCTCCCATTGCCATAATTCCCATGGCTCTTTTCATAAGACCTTCGCCACGCATAACCATATTAGCTGATTGTGTGAAGTTTACAAAAATAGAGCCTAAAAATATTACCCTTAAGTACCTAACTCCAAGTTCTTTAATCTCTCCACTTGCACCTACTAAGTCTAGAAAATGTGGAGCTAAAATTATTCCTCCAACTGTAATTATTACGGAAAATAAAATTACAAAATAAATCAAATTTCCCATAATCTTATCTACGGTTTCTCTATCACCTTTTCCAAGAGATCTAGATAAAATTGATGCACTTCCCACTCCAAGTAAAGTTGATGTACCACTGTTAAAAAATGTAAGTGGAAGTGCAACTCCACAAGCGGTCATTGCACTTTGTCCTATAATATTTCCTGCAAAAATTCCATCCATTAATGGATATAATCCTATAACTATCATTCCGATTACGGCCGGAATTGATAGTTGAAACATTAAAGATAATGGACTTTTTGTAAGAAGTTGTTCTTTCATATCCTGTTTCACGTACTTACCTCCATTTATAATAAATATTTTCTCACAGTATTTTTACGCCATTATTTTTATTTTGCAGCTCTACCATATTTTTATAAATCCCATTTAAAGAAATTAGTTCATTATGGGTTCCTTGTTCTACAATATTGCCTTCCTTGATTACAATAATATTATCGGCATCTCTAATAGTATTTAATCTATGAGCGATAACTAATAATGTTTTATTCTTTACCAATTCACTGATTGCTTCCTGTATATAGCTTTCATTATCCACATCAACACTTGCTGTTGCTTCGTCAAGAATTACAATAGGAGCATTTTTTAATATACAGCGAGCAATAGAAATTCTTTGTTTTTCACCACCAGATAGAGTTGCACCTCCCTCTCCGATCATTGTGTCAAATCCATCAGGAAGTGCCATAATAAAATCATAACATCTTGCTTTTTTGGCTGCTTCTATAACTTCTTCCTTAGTTACATTTTCTTTTCCCATAGCAATATTATTAAAAATTGTATCTTGGAATAAATAAACTCTCTGGAAAACCATACTGATTTCTGACATCAATTCAGACAGTGAAACATCCTTTATATTCACACCTCTAATCAAAATTTCTCCAGAGTCTACATCCCAGAATCTTGCCAAAAGATTTGCCACTGTGGATTTCCCTCCACCGGACTGCCCAACTAAAGCCGTCATTGTATTCTTATTCATTTTGAAACTCATATCATGCAAGACTTCTTTTTCACCATAAGAAAATTTAACATGATTAAAACAAATATCAGGTTCTGAGTTATCAGAATTTGAAATTTGTTTTTTGCCCACATCTTGCAGTTCGGTTTCATTTAACACTTCTTCAATGCGATCTAAAGCAGCGTTCATTACAGTAAGCCTTGTAGCTTCACCATAAAGTGTTTTTAAAGGGCTAAATAAGTCAAACACAAACAAAATAAGACCCAACATATATGGAAGTCCCAAAGTTCCTTTACTATTAAGATATAAAGCCACTGCCAAAATAAATGTAATTCCAATCCCATAAATAATATTTAAACCGGTTGTCCATGGTGTTATTTTATTTTCAAATTTTATAGATGTCTCCTTTGAGGATATAAAATTATCTGTAAGAGATTTAGAATTTTCACCTAAAAGGTTGTAACTTTTAATAACACTGATCCCCTCAGCAAATGACAAAACTGCATCTGTTAGTTTTTCACTTTGTTCTTGTCTAATAACCGATTCAGATAAAGACATTTTGTTCATGCTATTTGCAAGCAGTGTTGCAACCAGTGTTACACACATCGCAATCAGTCCAATTCTGTAATCTAAAACAAACATGAATATTGTTAGTACAAGCGTTGATAATACATAGCTCATCATATTTGCAATCGTACTCATGGAAACTTCTTCAATAAAAGCCATGTCCGAACTTAAAACAGAATTTATTTTTCCTAAATTACCTGCTGTAAAATATCCCATTGGAAGCTTTCTAAGATGATTCCCAAGCTCCATTCTTTTATCAGCAAAAATCATAAAGCCAGCTGCACTTTGTAATTTATCGCTTAAGAAGTGAACCACAGCTTGTAATAAAACCACTAAAACAAGTCCTACTCCGACATATAGAAAAGTTTTGGGGGTATTCGTTTTTTCATAAAATCCAATCAAAACGGTAAATGCAATAAATATAGGCATTTTACTTAATATAGATTCAACAAAGGCAAATATAAATGCGGACTTTATTCTGTTTTTGTATTTACCTGATAAATTTAAAATTCTTGAAATTAGTCTAAACATTCATTTCACCTTTCTTTCTGCTGATTTTCCAATCTTTACTAAATAGTGTCGCATCCCATAATTTGCGATATTCTACCGAAGATTCTAATAAATCTTTATGCTTTCCATTCGCAACTAAACGACCATGATCCATAACCAATATCTGATCTGCATCTACAATAGACGGCAACTTATGTGCAATAACAATTAAGGTTTTGTCTTTTACAAGTTCACGAATAGCCGCTTCCATTTTTTCTTCATTTTCCGGATCTGCGTAAGCTGTTGCCTCATCAAGCACAACAATCGGAGCATTCTTCAAAATGGCTCTTGCTAATGATATTCTTTGCCTTTCTCCACCTGAAAGCATCTTTCCTGCTTCTCCAGCTAAAGAATAAATGCCATTCGGAAGTCTATTTAAGAACTCCATGCACTGGGCTTTTTTAGCTGCTTCTATAACATCATCATCACTGGCATCTAAATTACCAATGCGAATATTTTCTAAAAGCGAGGTATTAAACAGATATTGGTCTTGTGCTACATAAGAAATTTGTTTGTTGAGTGATTCCAATCTTATATCCTGTATGTCTTGTCCACCAATACTTATGCTTCCATCTAAAACATCATAATAATGAATTAAAAGTTTAGCCAAAGTACTTTTTCCTGAACCGGATTCGCCAACAATCGCTGTCTTTTCGCCGGCTCTTGCCGTAAAACTAACATTATGAATAACATTCTTAATATAGGTTTCAGGCTGCCCATTTTCTCCCATTTTGCTTAACTGATAGCCAAAGGTAACATTGTCAAATAAAATAGTCTGTCCTGTTCCCTTAAAATCATTTTCTCCCTGTTTTAAAGGAGCCATATTTAAGGCTTGTTCTAAAGCAGAAATTTTATAATTTAACTGCGGCATAGTTGGTAAAAATCCGAGAGCTTTCAGTAGTGGTAAGCCTATACTTAAAGAAAGGCATAATATTAATATTAAGTTAGAAAGGCTTGCATAGCCCATATATACAAAGTAGCCACCAAGCGGCAATGTTAAAATAATTGTGCATGGAAGTAAGGCACTGTATAACGCCATCCATGGCCATGCCGTCTTATACCAAGCAAGTGCATAATCTCTGTAATTACTGATATCTTTAGAAAGGCGTTCATAAGACTCTGTTTGCTTATTAAATACTTTTACAACTTCCATACCGTTTACATACTCAATAATGGTATTATTCATTTTTCCACTTGCCATATAATATGGACCCATTTGTTTCATACCTACAGAGTACATAATCATCATTGCGAGAACGCTAATCGGAATAGAAGCTAATGACATTAAAGCTAATCTCCAGTCAATAAAAAACATTGAAACATAAACCATAATAGGTACAATTAAATTAGCTATTCCTTCAGGAAGCGAATGAGCTAAAAGCACTTCTAAACTACCAATATCATCCACGAACATTTTTTTGATTGTACCCGTCCCTTTTTCTTCAACAACACCCAATGGAAGAGCTTCCATTTTTTTCTGTAAAGATGTTCGAAGTCCAAGTAACGTGTTGTATGCTGCTTTATGTGAGACATTAAGACCTACTCCACCTAAGACAGCTTGTAATACTAAACAAACTAAAATGCTTATCAATAAAAAAACAATTCTTTCAAATTCCAATTGTTTACCTAAAACAAGTGGATTGATGATTTTATATACAAATAGAAAGGGTAACACACCCATAATTACACTAATAAGCATAATAAAACTTGCTAAGTGAATTGATTTTTTATGCGTACCAGCATATTCGAAAACCTTATTTAACATAGTTTATCTCCTTCCATAAAATTTTTTTATCCATAAAATCCATGATCAACTCTTCATTTCCTTTTACAGATATTTTTTTATAATCCTTATCACCGAGCATTAAGACGGAATGACAGGTTTTAAATAACAGCTCTAAGTCATGAGTAATTATTATAATTGGAATCTCCTTTGCTTTTTCTTTCATTAATTCGGACATAATTTTCATACTTTTATAATCAAGCCCTGATGTTGGTTCATCCAAAATTATTAGCTTACGACCTGATAAAAATGAAGTGATAATTGCCAATCGTTGTTTTTGTCCCCCTGATAATTTCTGTGGGTGATTGGTTTTCTTATTCCACAAATCTGTATCTTTTAAGTAGTTACGGATTTCTTCTAAATCACTTTCTGAATTTTTATCTTTGCAAAATATCAGTTCATTTTCTACTGTGTCTAAAAAAATCTGAGCATCTACATCCTGTAATACACAGTATGAGTTTCTGAGCCTTTCCTTTTGTTTATGCCCATAGTTTACATCTAAATATTTTTCAGATAATCCGCATAATGCTTTTGCTAAAGTACTTTTCCCAATACCATTAGGACCAATAACTCCCATTATTTCGCTTTTCCCAAGCTCAAAAGTTAAATTTTTTATCAAGGTTCTTTTCCCTTGATGGATACAAGCGTTATTTAGTTTTATGTAGCTTTCAGCTACAATCGGTTCTATTTCTGATACCAATTCTCTTTCATTAAGTGTTCTTAACTCAAGTTCCTTACATTTATCATTACTAAGACTCCCATTCGGAAAAATACCACATATTGTACCATCTTTTATATAAATCAACCTGTTAAAAATCTCTTTTAAATAATAGAGTCTATGTTCCGCTATAATTATTGTCTTCCCCATCGCTTTCAATCTGAGAAGTATTTCACTGAAGTGTTTTATACTATCGTAATCGAGGCTACTTGATGGCTCATCAAAAAAAATAATATCTGTATCATAGATAAGAGTTCCAGCTATAGCTACTTTTTGCTTTTCTCCTCCTGATAATTCAAAAATGGATTTTTTGCTGACATGGCTTATTCCTAATAAGTCCATTGCTTCTTCAACCTTTTCTTTTAATGTATCCCTGTCTAAGCCCAAATTTTCACCCACTAAAGCAATTTCATCTTCAACAACATCACAAAAAAATTGATCTTTAGGATTTTGAAATACATTGCCAATATATTTAGCTAACTCTCCCTTTTTATATGCCGTTATATCTTTCCCTAAAATCTTGATTTCTCCGTCCAAATCACCATCATAAAAGGATGGAATAAGCCCGTTTAGTAATCTTAAAAGTGTCGTTTTTCCGCATCCGGAAAGACCCGTTAAGACTACAATTTCGCCTTTGTTTACGGACATTTTTAAATTTTTTAATATCAAATCTTCTCCATAATGAAAAGATTTGATTTCTGCCTCTAAAATTTTTTCCATAAACTCGCCCCCAACAAAATCATCCCTCCGACTATCATTGCGATATCAATAAAAGTAATTTTCACCTCATGAAAACTTGTTTTTTCCCCATCGTATTCAATTCCTTTTGATATAATTGAACAAGTTAAGGTGTCGCTTATGTCTATGCACTTATACATAAGAGGAACAAAATATAACTCAAATGTTCTAATTGGTTTGAAAATACTTGCTTTAAATCCTCTAATTTTCATGCCGTTGTTTATTTCCTTCATCCTAATAGAGATTTCTGGAATAAAACGAAAAAATACTGTGATTCCTATACCTATTCCACCATCAACTCCAATTTTTCTAAATGCAGCAATTAGATGCGAGGAGCTATATGATGACAGAACTCTTCCCAATATGAAAAGTGGAGCAAACTTCAACACTACAAGTAGCATTGTATATATAGAGCCAATCAAAACATTTCCTAAATGAGGTTTTAGTAAATAAATAAGTCCCCATACTATAAGCAATGAACATATCGTTCTAAATGCTTTTTTGATAGAAAATAAAAATAATAACCCTAAAACAAAAATAAGGGAAAATAGGTATTGCGATTGTTCTCCTACCGTTAAAATAACTGAAAACAATAAAATCAACCCAACTATAGTAAGTGGGTTGATTTTATCTGATAGTTGGTGTTTGTTTTTATTATTTTTTTTCATCTCTACAAAACACTTTTTTTCTTCCTATTGCTAAAAAATTTATTATAAATGTATGTCCCAAAATAAGCACCTATGACTGAAGCTACAAGTGAAATCAACAGACAAATCAATATGTTTCTAGGAGTGTAAAAATTATAAAGGAATGTTGCATAATCTTTTGTAAACATTTTTGGAAATTGCTTTGCAAGTCCTTCTACACCAAATACAAACATAAAATACATAGCATGTAAGGAATATATGAACATACCTGCTCCAAACGCAGTTCCAATCCTCATATTTTTATTCACATAATTTTCCTTTTTACCAATTACAAGTTCTGCTAAAATTCCTGCAATAGCACAAACAACGATTACTGGCCACATTCCCATGAGAACATAGAAAACACCCATCAATAGAAAATATAAAAATGCTGTACCTCTTTGTTGAACCTGTTTACACATAATAACAAAAACCGGTGCTACAATAATTGTTGGCAAGGCTGACGATAAATATAAACTTGGGAGCATTCCAAAGGATCCCGTCAAAAATCCTAATCCCATTGTCAAAACAAATCCAATAACTGAAAAAACAGCTATTTTTACAACACTTTTTAAATTCATAAGTTAATCCTCCTTAAAATTTTATTTATGTCTAATACATAGATATTAATTTTTAACTCCATAATCTCCACGACCAATATAACTAAGTTATATTTAAGTTAAAAATCAATTATAACTAAGTTATATTTAGCTAAAATTTATTTATAATCCTCGAATTTTTCTCCATCCTTCATTAAAGAACTGTGAAATCAAACTTGCATTTAATTTTACTTCTTCTTTATTTTGCGAATGAACTGCTACTTCTGACAAAGCATAAAAATATGCATGATTCAGCAAGTGTATTCCTCTATTAGTTATTACATCATTGACATTATTTTCGCCATAAATCATACTTAGAATTTTAAAATGATTTTTGTCTTCTCTCTCAATGATACTATCTAAAAAGTTATTATGTTTTGTTCCATAAGAACTGAATATTAAAAGTTCAAACACATCTTTATGTTCAAAGAAATACAGTACCATTTCAATAGCACCTTGTGCTTTTGATTCCAAAACATTCTGAATAGCTTCTCTACTTATTGGGCTTTCTTTCTTATAAACATCAAAACTCTTGTCTTCATACATTGTATAATATATGTTTATTTGGTCTATAAGAGGTTCAACCAATTTACAGAAAAGATCTTCTTTATCTTCAAAATGTCCATAAAAAGCACCTGTTGTCACGCCCGCAGCTTTACATATTGCTCTTAGATTAGCTTTTTCAAATCCTTTTTCTTTGAAAATTTTTTTGCCACAATCTAATATCTTTGAGTGAGTTACCTCATAATCTCCATTAGCCACTATTCACTACATTCTCCTTTCAAATATAACTTAGTTATATTATAACACACCTTGCTTTTAATTTCAATGCTAATACATGTAGGTACTATACCTTTAATATAAATAATTTAATTCCTATATGCTATAATGTAATTATTTGATATCTGAACCCCTTTAATTCCAAATTTATGTAATTCATTAATAATACATTCATTATCTATATTTTCCCATTCCAATGTATATACCATCTGTCTTTGTAAAATTTTATCTCTATTAAGATTAATCAGAAATTTCCATTGAAACTTGTTTTTTTTAATGTGTTTTTTTTCTTTCATTATCAATTCATATTCATAATCTCCTACTCTCACATTCTCCAATACAGTTCCGTTCTTTATATAAAAATAGCAAAAATAGCAAAAATAGCAAAAATAGCAAGCACAGTAAGTGCATATGCACTTACTAAAAATGGAATAAGAATGCTACAATTATATCGCTTATTTTTTCCATTTTACTTGTTGGGGAATATCCCCAAACCCCTAAATTTATAATAATTAAATTCAGCAACAAACGCTTATAATAGCTTCAACGTAAACTTGAATATTATCTCAAAAAATGATAAAATATAAGCAATAAAAAATTAAATCAGGAGATTTCCATACGAAATATATAGAATAAATTAAACCTGTAAGTCAAGTAATCCTACTTGAATTTACAGGTTTTTCTTTTTTATTTCTATTAATAAATTTATTAGGTAGACGAACTTCAATGAGGTTTACTACGAGCTCTATATATACAATTATTATCACATAATAAATAGGGATTGAGAACAAAATGTAGTATTTATTATTACAACTACAATATACGAGGAGGTTAAATTATGACAAGTAGATTTAGAAATAACGGAATCTATTTAATGTTATCTGATGAGGAGTTAGAATTGCTAAATGAAAAATATAAAGCATCTAAGTGTAAAACTCTTAGGCAATTTATTATGAAATGTATTTTAGAAAAAGATATTTATGTATTAGATATGGATGTCTTTCGTGAAATGTCAACAAATATAAGTCGTACTTCAAATAATATAAATCAAATTGCTAAAAGGGTAAATACTACATCAATTATATATAAAGATGATGTAGTAGATTTAAAAAGCTTATTAGAAAATCAAGCAAAAGATATTTTCTCTATGCGTAAAAAAATATACTCTCTTACTAATTCTAATAGCATAAATACTGAGAAAGAATAATGGCAATTACTAAAATTCATCCTATAAAATCCACTTTAAAAGTAGCACTTGATTATATTATGAATAGTGATAAAACAGATGAAAAAATTCTAATTTCCTCCCTAAACTGTAACCCTATAACTGCTCATTTAGAATTTGAACAAACAAAAATAGAATGTAATTCTAAAGCAAAAGTTTTAGCAAGACATTTAATTCAATCTTTTTTTCCTGGAGAAACTACTGCTGAAGAGGCTCATCAAATAGGCATAGAACTATGCGATAAAATCTTAAAAGGAAAGTATGAATATGTTCTTACTACCCATATAGATAAGGGGCATATTCACAACCATATACTATTTAATAATGTTTCTTTTGAAACTGGTAAAGCATATCAAAGTAACAAAAAAACTTACCACCAAATTAGAAATCATAGTGATGATTTATGTAGAAAATATAAGCTCTCTGTTATAGATGAAGATTATGTAAAATTTAAAGAAAAGTATAAAACCAATGGTAAATCCTACAAAGAATATATTGAATTTAATAAAGGAAAATCTTGGAAACATAAACTTCAAATTTCTATTGATCATGCTATTAATAAAGCAAATAGCTATGAGAATTTCTTAAAGCTTATGGAAGAATATGGCTATGAAATTAAACTTGGAAAATATCTTTCTTTCAGACATAAAAAACAAGGAGAAAAGGGGCGATTCATTCGTGCGAAGGAAACTACTCTTGGAAAAGATTATACAAAAGAGAAAATAAAAGAAAGAATTGAAAATAAGGTAAATGAAAATTACAAAAATAGTGAAGTATATTATGCTAAGAAATCTTATAAGAAATTTGATAATATAATAGACATAGAAAGCAATGAAAAGGTTAAATCTTCTAAAGGTTATGAAATATGGGCTAGAAAACATAATATGAATACTATGGCGAAGACCTTAAATCAGCTTAGAAAATACGGTCTATCATCTAGTATGGATTTGGAAACTAAACTCCAAGAAGAGGCTGTTAATAGGCAAGAAATCTTAAATAAGATTAAAGATGTTGAAAAAGTTATGAGTGAAATTTACACAGTTATTGAAGACATTAACACTATAAAAATAAATAAGGTTATTTATAAAACCTATAAAGAAAACACAAATGATAAAGATTTTTATAGTGAATATAAGCCTCAAATTATCGCATATGAAAAAGCAATAAATACTTTAGAAAAGTGTCAATATAAAAATCTAAGTATAAAAGAGTTGTCAAAATTATATGATGAATACAAAAATAAAAAAGATATTCTTATGGATGACTACGCCAACGAGAATATATTGATAAATGAATTAACCCAATTAAGAAAGAATACTGATAAGTATATTTATAATGAATTGTATAAGTAAGGATTTGGTGTATCAGCTTCTCCGGTAGTGTGGGGTCTGTAAATAATTTTGTGAGACTGTGTAAAGTTTTGTGTATCAGCCCTCCTGATAGGCTGTGGCTGATATTTTTTCAATATAACCCATCATTTTCCCTTAAAAACAACCAATAAAAAAATACAGGAGGCAGACTAAAACCTGCCCCCTATAATCTTTTACCTTTCTATGCTATTATCCTTTTTCTTCTTTTCATCCACTTTCATATCCCCTTTAGCCTTAAATTCCTTTAATTTCCCTATTGTTGATGCTTTTGCTTTAGTATGCTCTTTAGCTTTTAATAACTTTGCAGAGTATACTTTTAGACTTGTGTATTCCTTATTATCCTTTCCCATACTTTTCTTTTCTTTGCCAAATAGGTGTACAAAATCTCCTTTTTTCAAATTTTTTACTTGATTGATTTTGTCATTATAGGCGTAGCAGCTTATGAATTTTGCATTTCCTTCCTTGTCATTTTCAGCAATAGATAAGGAGGCTACTTTAAAGTCCCTCCCATCTTTTGATTTTAAATCTTTAATTTCTATATCAGTTGCTATATTTCCATCTATATTTAATGTATCCTTCTCTTTATTATCTATATCTTTCATTTCTTTATCTCCTTGTTCTTGATTAGCTTCTAAGTTTTCTTTTAACTCTTCTTCGTCTATATATTCAATAAACTTTTCATCAATAAGACCCATAACTGAATCGTTCATATAATTATCATAGGCATTATTAAGAACATTTTCATTTCCTACTCCTGTTTCAAGAGATATAATACCTTTTACAAATTCTTTATGATTATATTCTGCTAAAAAATCTATTGTATTTTTCATGCTTTCAAAATTTGTATTTTCCATGTTTGCTATTGTTTTTATATCACTTGCGTATCTAACAGAATCCCATTCATACTTTCCACTTTCTTTATTAAACTCCACTCCTGTGGCTAAAATAAATTGATTCCCGTCAAATAAGGTCGCTTGATTATCTTTCACATCCAGTACCATAGTGTCTCCAAATTCAGTTTCAATTACATTTCCCTTTTTTATATTCATTGCTATTCCTCCTTTTATTTTTTTATCTATCTCATCTGTGAAATCTTTTATTTCTTCTTCCTTCTCATCACTAATAATAAATTGTTTTATTTCTTCAACTGTTGGATCATCAATTGTAGTCTGAATAAATTCAACTAATTTATCTTCTGAAGTGGCAAAATTTTTAATTCCATATTCAACTATATTGTTAATTATTCTATGAGTAGCACCATCAAAAGAAAAATTTTCTCGAATAAATTCATTAAATCTATCTCTATCAAATTCCATATTCTTTGTCCTCTAATAATCTCATTTAAAGTTTTATCTGCCACATGGTTCACTATTATTTATTTCTTTTATATTATTATTTACTGCTAAATTTCCCTTATATTCCTTTAATTTATCCATAATAGATGTTTTTTCTTTCCTTTCAAAATCTCCTATTTCCTGCACTTTACTATCTCTAAAATCAGCATCATTTCTATCTATTATTCCATCTAAATCCATATCTTTAGATAATGGATCATAGAAGTTGCCATCATCATCTATTTCAAGTCCCATTACTTCTCTCAGTTTTTCTTCATTTACTGATACAAGCTCACTAAAATTCCAAAAGCCAATAGATGTCTTTATCTGTACTAGCTCTTTTAAATCACTTGCATCTAAGGGATCATAGGTGTATTGAAAGCTGTCAATTAGGTTCTTATCTACATAGGTGTTCATCTTGTAATTTATTAAATCTAAACTTACTTGTATTTCATGTTTTTCATCTGGTGTAGTTGTATAAGCTATTCCTATATCTGTTAAGTCAGGAAATATAGTATCAAAGTCCTCTAACCTGTTTTCTTCATCATATTCTCTGTTAAGGAAGTCTATCAATTCTTCCTTTACTTCTTCTAGTAATGGATTATCTTGGCTTATATCTTCACTTTTTCCCATATCTAGTAAATTATTAACTTCTGCAAGTCTTAGTGTCTTATCCTTTAAAAGTTCAGCTTGTGGAAATGTCTTTTGTATTTCAATTTTGGCTGTTTGAAATTGCTCTTCTGTATCTTTTAGTTTTGAAATTGTATTTTCTAATCTTTCTGGTAATTTATCTAATACATTATCCATTCTTGTTATATTACCTATTTCATCTGTTCCAAACTCTCCTCTATATTCTCCCTTACCTTTTAATATAAAGTTATATTTATTGAAAAAAGAATCATATTTTATGGATAAATCAAAATTTCTATATTCACCTATTTTTTCTCCATCTTTATCCATTTCCCTATATATTTTAACTCCCTTAATTTTGTTCAACAAAAACTCTCCAGCTATTTTCTTATCTATATACTTCTTTCCGTCAATAATTAGAGAGGTAAATTTATTATCTTCTTTTAAATTTTTATCTACTTCTCTATAAGGCTCAACATTTTTAATATCTTCCTTTAAGTTCTCTATACTTTCTTTTAATCTTTCTATTTCCTTTGGATAAAATTTAACTACTTTATCTTCCAGCTTGTAAAGATTTGATTTAAAATTGGACTCTAGCATTTTAAGTTTAGAAACTTCAACATCAAGGTCCATCTTCTCCTTTATTAATGGATTTCCTGTTGCAAGAGCTTTGATTTCGGCATAGTTTAATGTGGCTTCGTCTACATCTTCTGCAACTCTTACAGGAGTCTTTGACGTCATAATTTGGGAAATATATTTTTGTTTATTCTCTAAGGTTTGGAATAGGTAGGCATCAAAAGTATTTTCTGTTACATATCTAAATATATGGACTTCCTTATTCTCATTTCCCTGCCTCACAATCCTGCCTGCCCTTTGAGAAAGATCAGCAGGTCTCCATGGTATATCAAGATCGTGAATTGCAATTAGTTTGTCTTGGGCATTAGTACCTGCTCCCATTTTCTGTGTTGAACCAAGTAAGACTCTTATTTCTCCTTTTCTTACCTTATCAAAGATAGCGTCTTTTTCCATATTGTTTTTTGCCTTATGAATAAATTCTATTTCATTTTCAGGTACTCCCATATCTATAAGTTTTGTTTTAATATCATCATAGATATTAAAATCACTACTTGGTGTAGACATATCACAAAATATTAATTGAGCAGATTTTTTATCTTTATATTTATCCCAAATGCTAAACACATTTTTTATACAGGTATTCACCTTACTATTAGGATCATCAGGAAGTAAAGGATTGATTAATCTTTGATCTAATGCCATCTTCTTCCCATCATTTGTTATTAATAGCATATTATCAACACTTGAATCTACCTGCTTATCACGAACCTTATCTGCTCTCTCGGAAAAAGTTTCAAGAATTTCTTTTTGTTCTTCGGTAGGCTTTGTTTTTATAGTTTCATAATGGGCAATTGGTGTAGGAAGATTTAAAACATCAGCTGTTTTAATATCCATAAATCCTTTTACAGTATTCATAAGTTCAGGAAGATTATAAAATTTTGCAAATCTGGTTTTGCTCCTATAACCATTACCCTCAGGATTTAATTCTATTGCCGTTATTGTTTCTCCAAAAGTAGACGCCCAAGAATCGAAATGTTGTAATTTCATCTTTTTTAATTCATCATACTGTAAATATCTCTGCATGGTATAAAGTTCAGCCATACTGTTGCTTACTGGTGTACCTGTGGCAAATACTAATCCTTTATCATTAGTTATTTCATCCATATAGCGGCATTTCATAAGCATATCTGATGATTTTTGTGAATCTGTAGAAGTAATTCCTGCTACATTCCTCATTTTAGAAAATAGATAGAGGTTTTTGTATGCGTGGGCTTCATCTACAAATAACTTATCTACTCCCAGTTCCTCAAAGGTTACAACGTCATCTTTCTTATAATCAGCATTTAGTTTTTCTAACTTTGTCTCTAATTTTTTCTTTGTTTTTTCTAATTGCTTTACAGTAAATCTTTGATCCCTTTCTCTTTTATATTCATCTATATAGTCAATTATTTCATCAATTTGACCTTGCAATTCATATTCTTGTCTTTCTTTTGATATAGGAATTTTTTCAAATTGACTGTGCCCTATAATAACAGCATCAAAACTTCCTGTAGCAATACGACTACAAAATCTTTTTCGTCTATCTGGTGTGAAGTCTTTTTCTGTAGCACATAATACATTAGCTCCTGGATAGAGTTCATTAAATTCTCTTCCAAATTGCTCTACGATGTGGTTAGGAACAACAAACATTGACTTATTACTCATACCAAGTCTTTTTGACTCCATGGCTATCCCTATCATTTCAAAGGTTTTTCCTGCTCCTACTTCATGAGCAAGTAAAGTATTTCCACCAAACAAACCTCTTGCTATGGCATCTTTTTGATGTGCTCTTAATTCTATTTCAGGATTCATTCCTTCAAAAGTAAGATTAGATCCATCATATTCCCTTTGTCTTATGGAATTGAATCTTTCGTTATAATCTTCTACTAATCTATTTCTTCTTTCCACATCATCAAATATCCAGCTTTTAAATTCTTCTTTTATCATCTCTTGCTTACTTCTTGCAAGCATTGTTTCTTTTTGATTAAGCACAGATTTTTTCTTTCCATCACTGTCTTCTACTTGGTCAAATACCTTAGTATCTCTTAAATTTAAAGTATCTTCTATCAATTTGTAGGCATTTACCCTATTTGTACCATAGGTAAAAGAAGCAAGGTCATTGTCCCTATCAGAGCTTTTTCCTTCAACTCTATACTCTCCTGTAAAGTCAGAATACTTAATATCTATATTCCACCTTGATGAAACTGGTGTTTTCAACAAGTCAAACATAAATTTTTTGTAATCTTGTTCTGGTATCCATGTTGCGCCCATTCTAACTGTAATTTCACTTGCATCTAGTGCTTTAGGCATAACTTCCATTAGTTTTGCTTTTTGAAAATGTAACTCCTTTAACTCTTCTTCTAACACCTCTCTATCTGCTGAATTTTCTTCCTTTTCTAATTCTCTTTCAATATTTTTAATATAAGAGTCTACAACTTTAATTTTATCTCTTATATTTCCTGACAAATATTCATCAGCACTTACATAAGGTCTTGAAAAATCTCCTAACTCTTTAGCAGACTTAAATGGATTTATATCATTAGGTTCAAAGGAATCTAAATTTAAAAATATTTCTCCCTTTAATTCTTCTATTAATTTATCTCTTGTTTTTCCTGTCAATTCTTCCATATAATCAAAATTTATTTTCCCTTTTTGACTAATAGAGAGTACCAGAGCATCTATTGCCCTATCTGTATGATCTATTATGACAGCTTTTTTTATAGTTCTCTTGTTAAAGATATCAGATTTTCCTATAAAGTTGCCTTCTTTATCTAATTTTTCCAAAGTTGAAATTAAAGAAAAATTGGCATCTTCTCTAAATAACTTTTTATTGGTTTTTGAATTTAATCTTCCATGTTTGCTATTGAAATCATCGTAGAATTTATTTAGATTTTCTTGTTCTTTTTTTATCTCTTCATCTGAATAGTCTTCTCTTTGATAGGTTATAACTTTCCTTAGACTTTCATTTAATCTTAAATATTCTTTTACCTTATCTTTATCCTTTTGGTTTAAGGATATTCTTTGCATAATTGAATTTTCTCTAAAATATATTTCATCATCCACTAAAGCAAAAGAATAGTTTTTAACACTATCATCAGCTGGTATTGTTTCTTCTCCTAAATCATCATTTATTTGAGCTTCTTCATACCTACCTTGAATATTTTTAATGGCTTTTTTTAGTCCTTCTTCTAAAGAAATATCTTTATTTTCAATACATGCAAGGCTTGTCCCAAATCTTGACGATATTTCTTCCATAGTCCCTATTACCATCTGAGGGTTATCTACAAAGTATTTATTATATAGTAGTCCTTTTTCGTTTTCATCTAGCTTTACCCATTCTTCATCTATCTTTAATAGCCTATCTCTCTTTTTTAAAAAGATTATATCTGAAGTTACTTCTGTTCCTGCTACTCCTTTAAATGTTCTATTAGGTAGTCGTATTGCGCCTAAAAACTCCGCCCTTTCTGATATATATCTTCTAACATCTTCACTTTTTTTATCCATAGTCCCAGATGAAGTTATAAAGGCAATGATGCCGCCATCTCTAACCTTATCTAAAGTTTTAGCAAAAAAATAATCGTGAATTAGAAAGTTATTTCTTTCATACTCACGATCTGCTACTTTAAATTCTCCAAAAGGAATATTTCCTATAGCCACATCAAATAGGTTATTAGAAAAATTGGTTTCTTCAAATCCTTTTATTTGTATATTGGCATTAGGGTAAAGTTCTTTAGCAATTTGTCCACTAATCCTATCTAATTCAACTCCATAAAAGTTTGACTCTTTCATTTCTTCAGGTAGATTTCCTATAAATCTCCCTGTCCCAGCACTTGGTTCTAATATATTTCCTTTTTCAAAGCCAAGATTAGAAAGACTTTCATAGATAGAGTCTATAACTACTTTTGGCGTATAAAAAGCCGTTAAGGTTGATTCTCTCGCCCTATTATATTCTTCCCCAGTTAGATTTTCTTTTAAAAAATTTCTTGCATCAAGCCATTGACCTTCCTTTTCTTCATCGAATACATCAGAAAGTCCTCCCCAGCCGATATACTTTGCTAAAATTTCCTGTTCATCTTTTCTTGCACTTCTATTTTCTTTTTCTAAAGCTTTTAAGACATTTATAGCTTCAATGTTGTTTTTTAATCTCTGTGAAGGTGGTAGGTTTTCTTCTTCATTAATAATTTTATAGTTTTCTAAAGAAACTTCAGAAACCCCTTCTATATTTTCTCTATCAGTCCTTATTAAATCATTATTTTCTTTCCATTCCTTATATTCTTCTAACTTCTTATCAATAGTTTCTTTTCTATGAGTGGTTAATTTTAATGAATTACCATCTCCGTCAATTTTGTCAATTCCTTTGAGGTAAGAAAAAGGTAGAGTAAATTCCCTATAATTTTTTGGATTAGACGAACTATATACTAAAAATTCTTCATTTTCATTATCTACTCTTACTATAAACTGATCAGCAACAAGAGAAGATTTATTATTTATTACATCAAGGCTTTTATGTAAAAGCCCTGAATTGTCTTTTTTAACTTTTTCTTCGTTTTTATTGTCAATATCTTCAAAGCTAATTTGTTCTATTAATTCCTCTTTATCGATAGATTGTTTTTTACTTAATTTATCTTTTTCACTAGATTTATATTCTTCTAAATCTTCCTTTCTTACAAAAATATTAGAAACAGGTCTTTCTCTACTATATATTACTTCAGTAATAACACTCTTATCTATTGAACTTAAAGCTAATCTACCCATTCCAGCTTCATTAAATTCGTTCTCTTTAATAAAATATTCCTTATTTCTAAATTGAACTGGTAATCCTAAAAGACTATAATCTTCTATTTCTAACGGAATTAATTCCTCTTTTTTTATAACTTCTAAATCAAGATCTTTGTAGTCATTAAAAAGAATTGTTTCACTTCCGGTAATAAACCCATTCATTAGTCCTGTGCTATCTTCTAATTCTATAGTTTTAGGACTTGTAGCATCGTTAATGGCGGTTATAGTGTATTCTTTTTCTTTGTATCTAACACTCATACCTTCTTTAAATGGATTTTCTTCTTGCCTTGTTCTATCATTTTCTATTTGCTGATTTAAATATCCATTTAAAAGCACTTCTCTATGTTTGTCATCAAGTAAATAAGGTAAGTTACTTAATATGTCCTTATAACTTTTATATTTTATAGCTTGATTAGAATTTAAAATATACCCATTGTATCGTAAATTTTGTTTAAGAGATTTCCCCTTAACATCTAAGATTAGCTCTACCTTATACCCTTCTTTTCCATCTATAATATTTTCTGGTTTTTTTAATAATCCATCTTCTATTTTCTTTGATAGTAGTAAGTATTCTTCATTTTGAGGATCAAAATAGTATTCCCCTTTTTCTTTGATATCTTTATCTATTAACTTGGAAAGAACTTCTTTTTTATCTCTTATTTCTTCAATTTTTGATTTTTCTTCTTGAGATAAATTTATATTAAAAGTAATTTTATTTTTTTCATTTATATGTGCTAAATTTTGATATGCTCCATTGATTTCAAGATTTTTATTAAAAACATATATATCATTATAGTAATCTGGAAATTGCTGATTAAAGCTTTGAACATCTATATCATAGCCTTCCTCAAATTTTGTAACTTTATCATCAGTAATTTCAAATAATCCTTCTCTTTCCAATTCTAATACATCATTTAAATTTGTAAGGTTTACTTCTTTCATTTTGACAGTAATTTCATCAAACAAACTGTCTATTTTTCTGCTATCCTCAAAAGATTTCCCTTTATATAAAGTATAGATCTTTCCTTGTGAGTTTTCCTTTCTTGGATAAACTCTAATTCCTGTCTCTTCTAGTTCTATATCCTTTGTTTTCTCTTTATCTACTAAAGCGTAATAAATTCCTACTTTTACTGCTATTTTATCTTCTACAATATCTTTTGTTAATTTTTCTTCTACTTCATTTCTTAATACTTCTAAAGCTTTTAAATCGCTTTCTTTAAAGGAATGTGAGAATAGTTTTAAGTCCTTATCAAAATAGGCATCATATGAATAATATGTTATTTGATTATGGTTATTATCATATCCACTGGAAATATTTTTTATTTTTAAATATTTATTATCCTCTGTTTTAACTATATCTCCCACTTTTATAGAGAGTATCTCCTTATCATCTTCTATATTGTTTTCATGTGAATTATTTAAATATTCTCTATATCTATGTTCTATTCTAATGCCTAATTCTTTAACCTTATCTATTGACTTCATATCATCTGGAAGATTTCCCTGCTTATCGGCAACTTCTCTCATGATTTTCGCATATTCTCTTTGAAATACAGAATTAAAACTTGCTAAGGTATTATTTCCTAAGTTATCTCTTGCCTTTATAATTTCATTTTCTAAAACTTTATCCTTAACTAATACATCGAAAAGTATATCTTCAATTTGGTCTATGGAAATTATTTTTTCATCTATCTTATTTTCTTCTATAGTTTGATTAAGTTCTATCTTATTTTCTTCTATAGTTTGATTAAGTTCTATCTGACTTTTTCCTATTTGTTCATAAAGAAATTCAAAGTCTCTTTGGTTGATCTCGTTTCCATCACCTATGTCTATCTTATAGTGATCAACTATTTTCCCATCTACTATATGGTTAAAATAGAATTTGGAATACCCCTCCCACTTTTCAGTCATCTGCCCATATTCGTCTTCTCCTAAGGTCTTATTATGAAGTCTTATCTTTTCATCTATTTCCCTTATTTCATCTAATAGTTCTTTAGTCAGCCTTTGTCCTGCATAATCTTTTTCTATTAGACTCGAACCCTCATTAAACTCAATTATCCAATAATCATCTTTTATATGGCTATCTATATCAAAATCTATATTCTCTTTATTTTTATTAGTATAAAATTCCTTAAATTCTTCAAAACCATTTACTATATCATCATCTATAACTTCTTTGTTAGAATTAACTACAATATTTGGAATATCATCATATCGACTTTGACTTTCTAAAAGGTAATATTCTCTTCCTTCTATTTCTTCCTTTTCTTTAATATAAAAAGTGTCATGTATTCCCTCAAGAATAATTCCATCGTCTAACTGGTCTAATGGTATATCTAATTGTTTTTCAAAGGCTATGGAATATATTTCTTCTTTTAAAAAGTTTGGTATAAATTCATCATAAATGATAAGTTTTCCATCATCACCTATACTTGCTACGGACTGTCCTTGATAATAATATATAGAACTGTTATTTGTTCTTTCTATATATACATCATTATCAGTTGGAGGCAAATCATCTTGATAATTTATATACTCCTGGCTTTCTTTTTCTGTTTTATTTATTTCCTGATCTGTTTTTTTCTCCCTATTTTCTTCAAAACTTTCCTCATCTATATATCTATTCTTTTTAATAAGGTCATTGATTCTTCTTGCAACATTAGACCAAGATAGTAGTATTTCTTTTGCATTACCTTTATTATATTTTATTCCCTTCGCATCGTGCCACTCACCACTTCCTCTTGCAGCAGATAGTGCATGAGAACTTCCACCTACGCCATATTCATTTTTCAAGAAATCTGCTTGTTCTTTTAAATCATGCTTTTCAGTAAAAAATTCATATATTCTTTTCTTTCCATCAGAAAACCCGCTTCCTCTTTTTAGGCTTTCATCTATTTCATCTTGTGTTATAAAACTCTGAATAGGTGCAATATCCTTTAAATTTGACCTATATAATTTTCTTTCTATTTCTAAATCATTGATATCATTATAGATTCTAGATAATTTATAATGATGAAATCTTAAAATATCAGGATTAATCTTATATTCTTCTAAAAATACCTCGTATTCTTTTCTGAGTTTATTTATAAAATTTTTATCTTCAAGTTTTTTCCCGAGATTTTCTTTTTCATCTGGGAAGCCTCTTCCTTTTATATCATTAAGACTGGTTAGATATCTGTCATCAGTTTCATCAGTAAGATCTCTCTTTAAATACAATAATTTTTCTGCTATTTTTTCTCTTTCATATGCAGCACTTTCTACAATCTCAACATTGCTAGCAAATTCTCCTCTATCTAATAAATTATTAATATTATTAGCTAAATCTTTCCAAGAAACTATTTGCCCTTCTCTATATCTTGCCTCATCTCCATCTTTAAAAATTGCTCCTTCCTTTCCAAACCATGCAGATATCTTTCTTCCTTCAATTTCAAGACCATTGGCTCCCCTATATATTTCTTTCAAAAAGTTTGCCTGTTCTTCTAAAGATTTACCCTTAGAAAATTCTGCTATTACTGCCAATCTTCCATCTTCATGATTTCCTCCATGAATTAAAAACGTATCTATTTCTCTTTGACTTATTGGATTTGAGAAGGATATTTGCTCTCCCTGATTTTTAGCAGAAAAAAAGGAAGTAGACTCTACTTCCTCATTTTTTAGATTAAGATTATCTCCCTTTCCCCTATTTCTTGCAGGGTCATATCCATGTTCTTCTTCAATCTCAGATATTTCAGATAGTCCTCTTCTTTCAGTTCTTCTGTCAGCCCCCAAGTTTCCATCATTTTGACTTCTTCCCTCGTGATAAAGGCCTCTATCTCTTTTTCCTTTGATAGAAGATGATCCATCAATATCCCTTGCAAATACATTATCTGATAATCCTCTTCTTTGTTCTCCTTGAGAAAGTTCAATCTCATCCTTCCCCATCTGTTGAGTTTCTTTAAATCTATTTCCTTGGGAATTGCCATATTGGGTATTAGGACTTCCATGCCTTCCTCCAATTCTTCCATCTTGTATGTCCCTCCCTGTCTCTCGAAGGAATTCTCCTTGACGATTGGTGTGTAAATTCCCTCCTCCATGAGGTATTCCTTGCCTGCCAATGTTACTTTCTCGTTCATCTTCCAAGCCTCCTTTTTTTAAATTTATTTCACCGTTTATATCAGAACTTAATTTATTATAACGCTCCTTAAGCTCTTTTGTCTGCTCCAAATCTTTTCTTTCTTGAATTTTCTCTAAAATTTCTAATCTTTTTATTTCCCTTCCCAAATCAAGTAAGATATTTTTACTTATATTAGCACTTATACTTAATACTTTGTCTATGTCCGAACTTGATATTTTAGACAGTAAAGATAAGTTTTCTCCTTTTAGCTGATATGAGACCTCCATTCTCTCGCTTATGGAAATTTTTACGGATTCTTTTAACAAATTAAAAAGGTCTACCTTTTGAATGCTTTTTAAACTTTCATCAGATAGACTTTCTAAAATTTTATTGAATTTTCCTCTAACATTACTTTCTACTAAGGCATCAATTTTATCTTCTTGGCTTAATAGAAGCTTACTATCTTTTTCTTTAAACTTATCTATCAGGTCATCTAGTAAGTTTAAATGCTTTTTGCTATCATATTTCCATAACTTTACCTCAGAAATATTATGATTAATACTTACTGTTTGCCTTATGTCGAAGATATATTTTATCCTTCCACTATCTATATCTAAAAGTGGTATTCCTTTTTCACCTCTTTTAACGCTTCTACCTATACTTTTCCAATAATCAAATTCTGCACAGGCTGTTGCTTTTGGATCCATATTGTATATAGATATTTGATGTATATATGGATACTTATAGTTATTGCCTGATACCTTTAAATATTCCTCATATTTTTTTATATCTTTCTTAAATTCTTCTTTTGCAAGATAGATTGTTCTGCTTAAATCTACTATATCATATCTTGGCATTTTATCCCTCCTCATTATAGTGATAAAAATGAACTAAATTTTTATATATTTATTTATTAAACTTTATTTCTTTCTATTTTTTAAATTTCTGTAAGCAAAAGATAACTTTAGCATGTCATTTACTCTATCTTTTTATTGCAATAAAAAAACGATTAGAATTTTTTACTTTTCAAATCGCTTTAACTGCCTTTATCCTATTGCTTCCAATCCAACATTGCTTTTTCTAACTTTGAAAAATTACAATTTGCTCTTCTTATAATTCCTGTTTTCTTTTGATTTTTGTATATTTTTTCTACCTTTATCAAGATCTTTGTTTTTATTTTTAAACAAAAAGCATATTCTTTTTGAAATAAGTCTTTATATCTGATATCTTCAAGTTCGTTAAAATCAATTCTTTCATAACAATCAGTCGGTACAGGAATCATTTTCTTAATATCCAATATAGATAATATGTGCAATTTTTCTTTATCAGAATAATATTTGTAAATATCTCCATCTATAGTAATACTATTATCGATCACTTCATAAATTAAAAAATGCTCATCAGAAACATTCTTCCATTTTTTGCGTTTTCCTTTGCAGAAGAAATTGGAATAAAAAAATAGAAAGGTTTTAACCTCTCTGTTTGCTTTAATATTTTACCTTTGGGATGTAGGTAGTTATACACCTTCTTTAATGCTCCACCTTTAACGGTAGCGGGACACCATCTTTATCTTATAAGAGTATAACGTATATTTATAGTAATGTCAAATAAGCAAATTTCCTAATGCCTACTCTTTTATCACTTATATTATACCCTATTTCTTTCATAAATCATTCCTTTCTTCATTCCTATAATTATATTCAAGTTTTTATAATCAATTTACTTATAGTATTTACCTATGGTATTTTTTATTTCTTCTTCAATTTCCTTTAAAAAATTCTCTTTATCTTCCTTACCCTTTGCTATATCACTTAATCTCATTTCCCATTTTGCTGTTGTCTTTGGAGATTTAAACTCATCTATAACTATAGTCACTAGGTTTAATCCCTTTCTAGTTGATATTAGGTTTTTCTTTTCTCTTTTTATATAACCTTTGTATATCAAATTTTCTATTATTCCCGCTCTTGTAGCAGGAGTACCAAGTCCTTTTCTCTCAACTTCAACATCCTTAACTAATTCATCATTCCCAGCTATTTCCATTGCTTTTAAGAGTGTGTCTTCAGTGAAGTGTTTAGGTGGATTTGTATACTTCTCTTTTGTATCTTTATTTTCAATATATAAAAAATCTCCTATTTTTACATCAGGAAGTTGTATATCTTCTTTCTTCTTTGATTTATATTCTTCTAAATATTTTGTAAATCCTTCTTCAGCAATTATTTTATAAGTGTTTATAAATTCAAACCCGTCAAATTCAGCCACTATCTTTGTTGTATTTTCTACAAGTGGGTATCCAAAACTTGCATAGAGTTTATTTGTTATAAGTCTATATACTTTGGCTTCACTTTCCGGAAGATCTGAAATATCCTTATTTAACGAACTTATCGTTGGAATTATTGCATGATGATCTGTAACTTTTTCAGTATTAAAAACAACCTTAATTCTTTCTGTATCAAAATAATTTTTCCCTATAATATTATTTACAGTGCTTTCTATCATGTCTACTGTCAAATATCTTGAATCTGTTCGTGGATAGGTAATATACTTCTTTTCATACAGGCTTTGGGCATAATCTAGGGTTTGTTTTGCACTGTATCCAAAATACTTATTACATTCTCTTTGAAGTGTTGTTAGATCAAAGGGCAGATTAGGCTTTGTAATCTTTTCTTTTTTAATTACATCGGTTATTTCAATTTTTTCTCCGATTAAATTTTTAAGCTGCTCTGCCACTATCTTGTCATCAATTCTATCTGTCGACAGTGTAAATCCATTCATATAAATCTCAACTGTATAATATTTTTCTTTTTTAAAACTATTTATCTCATCATCTCTATTCACAATCATTGATAAAGTTGGTGTTTGTACTCTGCCTACACTATAATTTTCATTATATAGACAGGAGTAAAGTCTACTTATGTTCATTCCAACAAGCCAATCAGCTATGGCACGAGCCTTAGCTGAATCAAAAAGATTATCATAATTACTTCCATCTTTTAAGTTGCTAAATCCTTCTTTTATGGAAGAGTCTTCCATTGAGGAAATCCAAAGACGTTTCATTTTCTTCTTACAATTTGCCATCATATATACAAGTCTAAAGATAGCTTCTCCTTCTCTACCAGCATCACAAGCATTAATAATGGTGTCAACTTCATTACTATTCATTAGTCTTTTAAGAATATTAAACTGTTTTTTAGTTGTCTTCGTTACCTCATACTTGTATTCTTTTGGGATAATAGGTAAATCTTCAATTCTCCACTTCTTATATCTTTCATCATACACATCAGGATTTGCCATTTGTACTAAATGCCCAACACACCATGAAACAATGTATCCATTCCCCTCATAATATCCATTATTTCTATTTTTTGCTCCTATAACTTTTGCTATTGATGCTGCAACACTTGGTTTTTCTGCGATTACTAATTTCATTTTTCCTCCTTTAATTTTTTAATAAAAAAATGAGAGATTAAATTTTCAATCCCTCATCTTTTTATAGCTCTACTGATTTTTTATTTTTTCTATAATATTTATTCCATTATCTATTACATCTTAAAACTTTATGTCTCTAACATAAAGATTTTTCTTCGAATAAGAATTCCATCTGTATAAAAAAGCTTGATCCGTTTTTAGCATTCTCATTAAACTTATGATTTTATCTATATCAAATTCTTAATTATACAATCAATCATTTCAACTTAGCCTTACTTATATATTAAGTTTGTGCTGTCGTTTTGTTCATCGTTTTTTATTAAAGTTCCAGAATTCTAATTGTACTTTTTTTATAAATTTACACGATAATTGAGTTTATTGTTGTCCTTAATCTACTGCTTAAATCATTGAGAAGATTAAAATTCATCTTCATCTGGAATAATTTCTGTATCTTCCTTATCTTCAAGATCATAATCCTCCCCTTCAGATTCATAATCATCTTCTAATTCATTATAATCTTGCTCATCTTCAAAACTTGCCTCTTCATTTTTTTTATAGATTTTGAAGTAATATCCTGCACCCATTACACCAACAATAATTAAACCCATAAATAAATAGAGTCCTATCCCTGATTTCTTTTCTTCTTTCTCCTCTTTCTTCGGTTTTTCCTCCACCGGTTCTTCTTTTTTCACTACTTCTTCTTTTGGCTTTACTTCACTTTCTCCTTCAATCATATTTAGTAGATCTTGTTCTCCAACTTCTGTTAGTAATTGTACATTTTCTTGATTTTCCGAATGATCTACAATGAGGTGCATAGTTTTTCCACTCTTTGTTTGAAAGGTTAAAAATTGTCTAACATCTATTGGATTTTCCTTTTTTTCATCTCTTGATGTTTGATCTTCTACTTTCGGTGTAATATCCTGTCCATTTTTATCTACATTTTCTATTACTGTTCCTCTTGCCTTATTTTCTTTTGTAGCTAATGGATTAATTGCTTTAGTATTGCCACCTTTAACAAGTTTAGATGGCTTTTCTTTTTTATCTACTTGCTCATTTTTTATGTTATTTTCTTGTATTTTGGGCACTTCCTGATAAGGAATTTTTTGACTCTCATTAGATGGTTCATATATATCTTCATCAAATAAGCTTTCTAATTCTTTACTTTTTTCTGGCAAATAAATATCATTTGACTGATTTTTTATTTCATTATCATTGCTCTTAGCTATGGATATGCTTGGCATACTTAATAGTAAAAGGAGTAGCACTAAGGCTACCCCTAATCTTTTTTTCTTCATAGTTATCTCCTTTTCTTACTTTATATTCTTAAAGACATAAACTGCCTTTCTGCTATTATCCCATTCTATACTTTGATCTTTTTCATCTCTTATATCCCCACAGCTTGCATTAAAAGCTTTAGCTATATTGGAAATAGATGCGTGAATTCTTCCATTTATAATTACAGGTTTAGTGTCAGAATGATAAATGTTTCCTTGACTATCTTTCATAACACCAGTATCTATATTTAATCTTAGAGTTTTTTTAGGTAAGGCTGTATTTTCTTTATTTGAAAAGATAGCCTCTCTCTTACTATCATCATATTCTACATTAAACCCAAGAGTATAGGCTGCATATCTAACAGGTAACATAATGCGATTATCCTTAATATATGCTTTTACATCCATATAGACTGTTGTCTTACCATCTTTATTGATAATGTTATAAAAGTTTTTGTCTACTTGAAAAACTGCAAATTCTTTTTCATCTTTAACTTGTTTTTTACCTTGTTGTTCCTCTTGCTTTTTCATCTTGTTAAGATCAAATTGATTTAGAATATTCTTGTCATCAGCTTTCAAAAGTTCGTCCCACTTCTTATCTTGAGATTTCTTATCTTCTTTCTTCTCTTTGTTTTCTTTTTGGAGTTTTAGAAGTTCATCTAATTTTTTAGATAAGTCTTGATTTAGATTTTTATCTTTTTCATTTTTAGCTTGTTTTTCAAGTTCTTCTTTCGCTTTTTTATTTGCTTCCTCGATTAACTTCTTTGCTTCTTCAATTTTCTTATCTAATTCTTCTTTTAGCTTTTTAATTTCTTCTTCTGAAGCTTTTTGTTTTTCTTCTAGTTCATTAATCTTCTCTTCTAATTCTTTTTTTGTATTTTCAGAAGACTCTTTTAAACTATCAATATCCTTTTGAAGCTCTTCAATTTTCTTACAACATTCTGACTTAGAATTTTCTATTTCTTTCTTCTTAGACTCTAGTTCTTTTATCTTAGTATCTTTTTTATCAAGAGCTTTTTCTAAGTCCTTAATTCTATTATCTTTATCCTCAATTTCTTTAGTCTTCTTTGCAAGTTCCCCTTCTAAAGACTCGAGCTTTTCTTGCATTTCTTTGATTTTATTTTCGTTTTTGTCGGTCTTTTCTTTCTCAGCTTCTAACTCCCATTTTGTAGATGAATAATCTTCTTTTAGTTTTGCATTTTCATCTTGTAATCTTTTTAATTCATCTTTAAGCTGAGTAATTTCTGCTATTAGTTCATCATTATTGGAGTTTTTAAGATCCTCAATTTCTTTATTCAATTGAGCAATCTTATTATCTTTATCTCTAATCTCTTCTTCTAACTTAGATTTTTCTTGTTTTAAGTTCTCTCCATTATCTTTGCAAGATTCTAACTTTTCTTTTAATTCATCTATCTTTGTTTGGTCTTCTTGTTTCTTATCATTTAAGTCTTTGATCTGATTTTCTAAGTCCTTAATGTTTTTAGTTAAATCATCAATCTTATTGTCCTTTTCATCAATATCTTGTCCTGTTAAATCTGTTTGAGTATCAATGGAATATTTATTTGGATTGTAAATAGTCATCTTTCCTTGATACATATCATTGTTATAATCAAATTCAAGTTCTACACTATCTACATTCTTATCAAAGACAAGCTCTCCATTTTCAAACCTTAATCCATTAGGAATAGATTTGAATCCTTGATTTCCGTTGAAACCAAAATGATTTTCGTAAAATGGATTTTGTTTTGGTCTATACTCAACTTCTTGATTATGGAATACTCCCTTACTGTTAATATTTGGATTGCCTAAAACTTTTATAGTGTGCAATTTATTTCTTGAAAAAGCATATTGTTCAATTGTCTTCACAGACTTCGGTATAGTTATTTCTTGAAGATTATTTCTTTCAAAAGCATTATGTTCAATATTTACCAAAGTATCAGGTAAAGTCACTTCTCTAAGTCCACAATTGAAAAATGCTAAACCACCAAGATAAGTTAGACTACTTGATAGTTTTACCTCGTCTATACTTGCTTCATAAAAGGCAGCATAGCCTAAATGATTAACAGAATCAGGAATAATTACTTTATCCCAATGTTTACCGCGTCCAAATTCTCTTTTAAATCTAAATTCATCGTTTGAATGACTTAAAGAATAATTTCCATTTACAGACTTCGTTCCTTCAGGAAATACTAGAATATTTGTCTTCTCTTTCTTTTCTAAGCCCTTATCACTAAAGGCAATTATATTTCCCTCAGAGGAATACATAAAATCATCTTCCGTCCACTCCACCTTATCATCTGTTTTTGCATATACAGGACTTACAGCAACTATATTCACTAGACTTACAAGTAGCATCATTACAGCTAAAATCCCACTGGTTATTTTTTTCATAAATTTTCCTCACTTTCATTTGTATCTTTTCTTTTAAGTTCTTGTCTTTCTCTATTTTCTTCTTCCTTATTTTTTCTAACAATAAATAAAAATTCATCAAGAGATATTTTTCTACTTCGAAATTCCTTGATGATCTCTAAATTTTCTATTTCTTCTTGTTCCTCTGCTAATAACTGAAGTTCTATTTCAATTTCTTCTTTTTTCTTTCTTAAATTCTTCTGTTTTTCTATGTTTCTGATTAATTTTTTATTCATAGATTTTTACTCCCCTCTTATTTTGGTCTACCAAAGGAATAGAAGTGATTTTTCCAATACCTTGAGTTTATACTGGTATATTGGATAGGATCTCCTGCATGGAGCATCATTCCATTTCCGGCATATATTCCTACGTGAGAAATTGGCGTACCAGAATTATATGTGCCTTTAAAGAAAATAATATCCCCAGGTTTTGCCTCGCTTGGAGATATTGGATTACAATAATTTTTATAAATTTGCCAAGCTGTTGTCCTTGGCATTCTTTTTACACCAGACTTTGTATAAGACCAACATACAAATCCTGAACAGTCAAAATTACTAGGTCCGCTTGCGCCAAACACATATCTTTTGCCTATGTGTTTTTCTGCTTCATTAAATAAGGCTTTGGCAGTTTCAGAATCAAAAGCAAGACCGGGATTTCCAAAGTTTGGATTGTCTATAATCTCTCCCAAGTTCCCATAGCTTGATCCAAAATATCCACTCATATTTCCCTGACTATCAAGTAATGCTAAATAATGAGCCATATTTGTTTCATAGTTTGCAAATTCTTCTCTTGCTATTTCATCAATGCTTTTCTTTTTTATAGTTAAGGTTAGAATTCTATAGGTATATGGATTTCCTTCACTGTCATATTTTGTAATAGACTTTGAAGTATATTTTTTCTCATACATTTGATTAAATAGTTTTTTTAATTCCTTTTGTATCTCTTCAGCTGACTTAATCTCTCCATATCTTGCTGTTAAATAGCTAAAAAGCTCATGTAGATCATGACCAACAGAATCTCCTTTTATATGATATTCATCATAATTTGGATAATTTTCTTTAATACTATCTATTTCGTCTTGTAATGCATATTCATAACTTGTAAATTCATTATTAATATCCATTAAAACTTCTTCTTTTGATAGATAGCTTGTAGCTATAACATTACTTGTTAATCCTGAAGTAAGACTGCCAACATTGCTAATTCCTTGAAATAGCATAAAAAAAAGTCCTAAAATACAAAGGGCAATTAAAATTTGCTTATATCCTTTGTTTTTTAAAACTTCCAATGTTTTCTTTCCAATATTAGCGAAAGATTTCTTTATTCTATTTACTAAACCTTCCCCGTGTTTCTTCCTAAAATCTCTCTGAAACTTCTTTTTCATAAAAAATCGATTCAATTTATTAGAGTTTTGATAATCTTTAGTCTTCTTCAATTCTTCAAAATTTCTTTGAAAGAGGAGTTTACTTTCTTTCTTATAAATTTTTCCTTCTAAAGATTTTATTTTTCTTTGAGTTTTTAAAGGTTTTTTTCTTCTAAAATGGCTAATTTCTCTGCCAATAGCTTCGGTAGTTCTACTAAGCTTATAAGCAGCGTTAACGCCTGCATTATCATCTTTCCCACTATATAGATAGTTTGCCGTCATAGCACTTGCAAAAATAATAGGTTTTTCTATACCCGCTTTTTTCGACTTTTTCTTATCCTTAATTAACTCTTTTTCCTTTTTATTCTTTTTCTCATATAGTTTTGATATTTTATCTTCCTTTTTATAAAACTTATCTTTTTCACTTTTGTTATCTTTTTTAGAATGGAATTTAGTTTTATTTTTTGTATCTACCTTATTTTCTTCAGATACATTTTTAGAATCCTGTACTTCTTTTTTTGTCCTGGTGTATTCTTTCTTTGGATCAAAGTTGCTTTTCTTTATAGTATTATCAAAAGCGTCTTTTATTTGTCTTTTCTTTCCCTTGTTTTTATTAGAAATTCCACTATGATTTAAATCAAGTTCATCTACTTCAAGATTCTCATTTTTTATTACGTTTTTTTCCTGTTTGAAGATTTCTTTTTTCGTGCCTATTTTTTCTTGATTCTTTTTATTTATATTATATTTATCTTTATTTTTTTCAGATTCACTTTTAAATCCTTCAGATAGGCTATCCTGTCTAAATTTCCCACTAGAAACCCTACCCATTAGCATATTTTTTTCTTCTAAATTTCTAACTTTGCCTTTGAAATATTTGCTATTTTGTTTTTTATTAGTATTCAGATCTTGAATTATTTTTTTATCTTCTTCATTTGCCTTATATGATAAGTCTTTTCTTCTAAACTTCCCATTTAAAGATTTTAATTCTGCTTTTTCTCCTTTGTCCTTAAACTGACTTTGAGATTGATAAAGTTTTTTTAAGGTGTTTTTTTGAAAGCTTTCTTTCCCTTTATTACCAAGAATAGAAGAACCATCCCAATTTTTTCTTTGCACATCAGAAGATGGTAAATACTTATAGTCATCTCTTGTGTCCCTATATGATACATTGCTATCACTAAAGTTCATGTCATAGCGATCTATGACACCATCATTATCTGAGTCCTGCGATAAGGGATCATATGTTGAACTTACCTCTATATTAAAATTCTTATCTTCTTCTTTTCTAAATCTCCTTATTTTTTTCTCTTGCACGCCATTAAAACTTTCACTCTCAACGTTTTTCTTCCATTTTAAATTACTATTCCCCTTGTAATTTTTTTGGGGAGAAGTGCTACTTTTTAAATTAGAGCTAGTTGAATTTGGTCTATCATTAAAATCTTCTTTAAAGTTACTTAGCCTGTATTCTGTTTCTTGCCCGTAATATTCACCATATCTACTTTCCTCATTTTCTTCCATTTTTCTATGCTGCTGTTGCGAATATTCTGGCTGATATTCATTATGATAGAAAGTTTCTGAAAATTTTTCCTCATGGTTTTTTCTTTGTCTTCTTCCTCTATTTGACTTATCTTTTTCGTTGAGTAAATCCTGACTATTTTCTTGCAAATGAGATGAATAATATTTAGAGTCTTCAGCATTATTGTCTATGTTGTTCTTGCTTTTTTCTTTATTAATTTCTTTTTTTGAAAAATCTGATGGTCTCTCTGTACTACTGGATTTTTCATTGCTTTCTTCTTTCTTTTCTGATATAAGCTTGGTCTTTGGTACATCTCTTGGGTTTACTTTCCCTTTCTTTTTCATATATACCTCCTATTTCATATTTTTCTCTATCCTTTCTTTAGCTATTTGACAGTAGTCTTTGTTTATGTCAATTCCAATATATTCTCTGTCCATCCTAATAGCTACCATTCCAACAGTTCCTGAACCCATAAAAGGATCAAGAATTAAGCCTTTTTTAGGACATCCTGCTTTTATACAAAGTTCTACCAGTTTTGGTGGAAATACCGCATAGTGTTTTCCTTTAAACGCACTGGTGTTAATAGTCCAAATATCTCTATTGTTTCTAAACTTAGGGACATTATCTCCTATATATTCTCCATACTCTCTTGCTTCATTTATGCTCTGTCTTTTAGCTCCTGTGCCTTCTTGTAAATACTTATTATTATTTCCCCTTGCCCTCATATATCTTTTTTTGCTTATTTCTTTTATTGGTTCTTTCATAGCGTCAAAGTTATAGAAATACTTTCTTGCTTTTGATAGTAGGAAGATATGTTCATAGGATCTTGATGGTCTATCTCTACAAGACTCAGGCATGGCATTTTCCTTATGCCAAATAATATCACTTCTTAAATACCAACCGTCCTCTCTTAATTTTAAAGCTAGTTGCCAAGGTATCCCCATTAAGTCTTTTGCCTTGTAGCCACTGAGTTTTTCTGTAATAGACTCTTTTTGACCACTTCTTCCTTCTATGTTTTTAGGATCTTTATATTCTTTTTTGCTTCTTGTGCCTGCATAAGAATCTCCAATAACTATCCAAAGTGTTCCTTCTTTTTTTAATACTCTTTTTACTTCTCTAAAGACTTCAATTAATTTATTTAAATATTCCTCCGGACTTTCTTCTCTTCCAATTTGTCCTTCTGCTTTATAATCTCTAAGTCCATAATATGGAGGAGATGTAATACAGCAATCAAATGTTTTATCTGGAAATTCCTTTAGAGCAGAAATTGCATCTAAATTAATAATATAGTTAGTTTTTAACTTCTCTCTGTCTATCAATTTCTATCCCTTCCTTTAATTCTTCTGGTTTAGTTGTCATTAACTTATACAATTTGGTATCTTTAGGGAATCTATCTACAAAAGGTACTATTGTGTTTCCGTAGAATAGTAATCCCTCTCCCTCATTGGAATTTGTTACGTAGGATAACTGATAAAGAGATATATTTAACTTGTTCGCTAAAATTTCCCTATCACCACTAGCTTGATTAAGCATTAAGATAAAATCTGTGTTATCAAATATATTTTCTATTTCAGGACTGGCTAAAAGGTCCTTTACATTTTGTGTTAATCCTGTTGGAATCCCACCCCATTTTCTAAATCTTTTCCAGATTTCTATGGAATATGAGGCTGTTTGTTCTTCTCTTAAAAGCAAATGGAATTCGTCACAGTAATATCTGGTTTCCTTCTTATTCCTATTAATAGTTACTCTGTTCCATACTTGATCTTGAACAATTAACATACCTATTTTTCTAAGTTGCTTTCCTAATTCCTTAATGTCATAGCAAAGAATTCTATTGCCTGTATCTACATTAGTCCTATGGTTAAATACATTAAGACTACCTTTGACATAAATTTCCATTTCTACTGCTAATTTTTTCCCTACCTTTTCTTCTTGTTTTAAAAGTAAATTATATAAATCTTCTAAAATTGGCATATTTTCAGGAATAGGATTGTCGAAGTAATCCTTATATAATATTGGAAGGCATCTATCAATTACTGAAGTTTCTTCTGCACTTAACCCTTCCTTTCCTACTACAAGTTCAAACAGTGAAAGAATAAAGTCAGACTTTAAAGATAAGGGATTGTCTTCATCGGCATAGTCTACATTTATATCCAACGGGTTTATATAATCCTTACTTGTTGGCGATATTTTTATAACTTCTCCACCTAGTGCATTAGTTAAATTTCCATACTCCCCTTCCGGATCACATATAATGATGTCATCTTGTGTGATTAAAAAAGCATTGGTAATTTCTCTTTTAGCCGAAAAAGATTTACCACTACCAGGCGTTCCAAGTATTAAACCGTTTGGATTCTTTAAAAGCTTTCTATCTGTCATAATAATGTTACGACTTAAAGCATTTAATCCGTAGTATAAGCTCTCTCCTTCTAAGCACAGCTCTTCTGTTGTAAAAGGAATAAAGACTGCTGTAGAGCTAGTTGTAAGTCCTCTTTTTATTTCGATTTCATTTTTTCCAAGTGGCAGGGAGGAAATTAGTCCTTGTTCCTGTCTATAGTTAAGATTTTTCAATACACAATTATGTCTACCTGCTATTGAATTTAGTTGAAAAATTATATTACTCAATTTCTTTCTACTTTTTTCCATATTTGTAAACAAAATAGTTATGACAAACATTCTCTCATTATGATTTTGAAGTTCTACCAATAGTTTCTTAGCATCATTACCATAGGTAATTAAATCGCTTGGAAGAATATCAATATCATATCCTGATCTTATAGCCTTCTTATTTTCTTCAATTTTCATTTTATCCAAGTCCGTTATTTTTCTTTTAATCATCTTTATAGCTTCTGTTTGATCAATGGAATTTATATGAAATGTTACAATCATATTTTCTTCAACTCCTAAAAATTCTGATAATAATCTATCTGATAATTCAGGTGCTAGAATTTGTAGAAAGTTTACTTCTCCAAAGTATTCTCCAATTTTAAATTGATTGTTAGATGAAAAGTTAAATGATGCTGGTACTATATAATCCTTAGTAGATAGTCCACTATATTTTAGGTCTTCAAATGAAAAAACAAAATTCTTATTTGGATTTAAGATATCGTGAATAACCTTTAACCTTTCATATCCACTTAATACATAAGCTTTTACTCCCATCTGCTTAAAGTTATTTAATATATCCATTTCCATTCTTTCAAGTCTTGTAGTTGCCTCTTTTAAATCTTGTGCTTGTAAGCTAAAGGTGATATACATATATTTAGTAAGTCCATTATTTCCTTTTTGACTCTGATTTTTTAGCATTTCCCTGTACTCTTTTCGTATTTCATTATATGAATCGTTTCTATCCGGAACATTGATGTTTTTTTCTACTTCTTCATTTTTTCCTATGCGATTAATATATGAAAGTTCTATATCAACACTTGGATCAAAATAGTTTAAAAAACTTGAAAATTCATTAAATATACTTTCCTTATCTTCTTCTGTTGAAAGCTGGTAGTTAATATCTAAAAAACGTATCATTTTATTAAATTTGTTCTTCTCAACTTGGCAAATCCCATTTCTCAACATTCTTAAATAAGGGATTGTTTCCTGAACGCTCTTTTTCTTCTTCCCACCAAAAAAGGAAAGCTTCTTTTTGGGCTTTCCTTTTTCTTTAGAAATATTTGCTTTTTTCATCTTTTTTTGACTTATACTAATGCTTTTTAAATCTTCTTTTTGTTTTTTTAAATTTCTTTTTTCTTGATTTAATTTTTTCTGTTGTTTTTTCTGTATTTGATTCATTTACTCCTTTCCTTTCTTTGTTTCTTTATATCATAAATACATTCTGTCTTGTATATCCTTATACTTGTCTGTCTTTTCTTATCTATAATATACTTTAAATATTTTTCAAAATAGATCCCGTCCTTTTCATAAAGAGTTGCAAATATTATAGGAAAAGACACACCTATCATAATTAACATAGATAGGTCATTAGGCAGCACTTTTTTTGTCATTAAATATACTGGAAATCCTATTAGACCTGCAATTGTAAAGCCAATTAATTGTCTTTTTGTTAGATTTAGAGCTACCTTTGTTTTTACTTTCGTTAAGTCCTTTGGGACATTTACATAAGCCATTATTCTAAACCCTCTAAGTAAAAGCCATATATATTTTCTCTGTTCAGATCTTCTAATGATTTTCCCAAATTCACTGCTATTTCTAAGACTTTTTCATTCGTTTCTTCTCTATTATCTAAAACTTCCGATATTTTTCTTATAATCATTCTATTTTGTATTTCTCTTGTAATATATCCCCCTATTAAAAGTATTGGGAGTCCTATTATTCCAAGTGTTTTTAGATTAATTTTTTTGTCCTTTTTTCTTCTAATTTTCATCATCTTCTCCTTTTTTATTAATGAGCATTTAAAATTGATTTTGCAATACTTCCTGATTTCATCATAGTTATACCAAGTATTAAGGTGTATCCTAGTAATTCAAAAATACTTTTGTGTATGTCTGATATATTTAAAGTCTTAACAAGTACGGCATAAATTCCTACGCATATAAGTAAGAATAAACCTTGCAAGCCAAGTGCGAAGAGCCCTCTTATATAGTTTGTTCCAATACTTCCCCATTCTTTATTACCCATTGTGGCAAAAGGTATGGCGCAAACTGAAGTATAAATATATATTTCTATCATCCTGCCGTATAGAATAACTGTAATGAGTATTGATATCCCTTGAATTATCATCTTTACAATTGCTGTCTCTAATACTATAGTCATTAATTTTCCTATTGACTCTCCTTTTAGGCTATCTACCATATTAGCTATATCACCTGGAGAAACTTTTGCACTAGCATTTGCCACACCTGCTGCCTTTCCTATTAAATTCTGTGCCACATCAAATACTGCCATAGAAAAGTCAAAAGCATGAGATACAAGCCATACTGCTATCCACATTTTTATCATATATTTAAAAAAATCAAAGGTATCTGTGTCATGCATATTATTTTTGTTCATTACCATTTGAATTAATTCAATACATAGTACAGCCGTTATGATAAGACCTGCTATGGGAAGTATAACATTTTCTGAAATAGACTTTATGAAGTGGAAAACCTCCGAGTTCCATCCACTCGGAGTCTTTCCTACCTCATTTGCTATCGTTGATACTTTGTCATTTATATCAAGGAGCATTCCGCTTAAATTTTCCTTGATCATATCAATAAGTATCTCCGAAAAAAACTCTTTGATCTTATCTACTATATTAAACATTTTATTTTAACACGTTTGCTAATAGCGGTATTAGTTTTAAACCTATGAGTACAATTCCCCCTCCAGCCATAAGCTGCTTAATACCTTGAGATTTAGCACCAGATAGTGATAGGTAATCCTTTGATGTTATCTCCGGATTTTCCCCCACTTCACACCGTGCATGCGACTTTCACCGCACACGGCGTTCCATCACAAGAAAGATTTTCACGTTTTAACTAAGACTTACACACTTCGTAACAAATTATTTTTTTCTCTAAATTAGTGGCAGTTCTGCCATTTTTCTAAGCTTATTACATTTCTCAATCTGCTTGACTGTTAACCCAAGCTCTTTTATATATTTTTGGATTGTATCTACTTTTGTTGCATGGATGAGTATATGAACTGCTTCTGTAACAAGAATTAAGTTGCTGTAACTATCTGTACCGCCTTGTTCAAGCGGTATCTTGTGATGGCAATGTATGTCGTTTGGTATAAGTTTTACACCTGTTACTCCACATCTGCCATATTGAGCTGCAAAGAGCGAGATTCTGTTGTCTGCAAACTCTATGCTTTTATCAAGCACAGGATGTCTCATCAACCAAACAAGTGTATCTACATCAATTTGCAGATTTTTATGAATAAAAGCTCTGCCCTTTACAGTGTATTTATTTACAACCTTTTTCTTGTGTTTTGCGTCCTTTGTCCTAATATATCCAACTGGAATTAGCGGATGTCCATTAAGGAAGCGAAGCTGTTTACTTTTTCCATATTTTTCTTTGATAAATCCTTTGTTTAGCGTTCCACTGGTTTTAATATCAAGTCTGTTGTTCATCTGCTTTTTAATGTGAAAGGCTATTTTAGCAAAGTCCAAACTTACATTTGTTGCTATTTGGTAGTAATTATGCAAGCCTGAAACAGTGGCATTATACTTGGCTATTGCTTTGTACTGTTCCTTTTTGTTTGCAGGTCTTTTTATATCCGCAACACATTTAGAAATATCTTCTTTTGCATTTTTCAGTGCCTTATCACTTATATGCGACTGTACAACAAACTTTTTGCCTTTTGGTTTAACCTTCAGCTTGAAACCTAAGAACTCCGAATACTTTTGTTTTAGATTTGTTATTTTAGATTTTTCTTCACTTACATTTAGTTTTAATCTGTCTTGCAACCATTTTGTAACTGCCTGATAGGTTCTTTTTGCATCGTAGTAATTACGGCAAAATATCTTAAAATCATCAGCATACCTTACAATGTATATTTCTTTTAGGTTGCTTGTTCTTAAAGCTCTGTAGGTATGGCTTTTTATCTCTGTTCCTTGACTGTTCGTTCTCTGTTTATATGGATAATGCGTGGGCATTGTCAGCCATTGAGAAGAAACCCACCAATCTAATTCGTTCAAGACTACATTAGATAGTAGCGGTGATAATATACCGCCTTGTGGTGTTCCCTTTGTTGGTGTAATTACCTTTTTATCGGGCATAACTATGTCTGCTTTCAGCATTTCCTTAATGATACAAAGTAGCTTTTTGTCTTGGATACCCAAATTCCAAAGTTGCCTTATGAGCTTTGCATGATATACATTGTCGAAAAATCCTTGTATATCAATATCAACTACATAGTGTAAGTGCTGTATCTGCATTAGTCTCGCACATTCTGCAATAGCGTGTTCCGTACTCCTGTTAGGTCGAAACCCATAGGAGCTGTCATGAAACTTGGCTTCACATATCGGCTCTAATATTTGCAAGATACATTGTTGTACAATTCTGTCTACAATAGTCGGTATTCCTAAAGGTCTTATTTTCCCATTAGGCTTTAGTATCTCCACTCTCTTTACAGGGCGTGGTTTATACCAATGAAACTGTTTTTGTATGAGAGAAATGTATTCTTCTTCATTTAGCCTTGATAGATGTTTTATTGTTCTGCCATCTACTCCGGCTGTATGACTTCCTTTGTTCCCTTTGATACTGCGATAGGCAAGTTTTATATTTTCTCTTGAAGTTATCAACTCCATTAAATTTGAAAATACTTTATTCTTACTGCTATCTTCATATAAATCATCAAGGACTTTTTGCAAGTCATAGTATTCCGTATAACGGATTTTGCTTTGTTTCAGTGTTTGTTTCGAAGTGGACACAGTCACCATCTCCTTTCGGATTTGATTTTCTTTGTCATACTCGAAGCTGTGTTTGTCTTAATTTCAGTTCTTGTACTTTCCTGTGACTGGTGGCTATCCCTCCACGAACTTATTATTTTCGCTTCATAGGTACTGTGCCACCGCTTTCACCAAGATAAAGAACGGTTATATGCTGTTTTTTTCAGTCATTTTCCCATTCAACACTTCATTAGCATTAGACTGCTTCCATGCTCTTGGCTTACCACGTTCCGACAATCTTATCTTTGAATACGTTTAGGTTCTTCCTCTAAGCCTGTGTTTAGTTTTCACCATATCGCCTGTAACGATATATGGATTTTCATAACAACCATTCTTACTCATCCACAAACACCCCATCTTTGATGGGAATTGCCGTTAGGCAAATTCAAACGTTTAGACCCTTACATTCGGAAGTACGTCAGTACTTTGGTATACACATTCTCACCATGCGTATTCGACACCCGACATATAGGTAGCACCGTCCACCTCTGAACAGCTTTCGTGTCTGATGTTAATATCAGTCTTACGGCTACTCTCTGCCGACTTCACCGAGCTTTTGACAAT
>NZ_KB900373.1 GCF_000378725.1 Peptoniphilus lacrimalis DSM 7455
CACAAACACCACAAGGATATGTATTAGTAACATTCGAAAAAGGTGACCACGGAACATTAAAGGGAATTGGAGCAGACGGACAACAAACAGAAAAAGCTGCAAAACTAGCATACAACGTAAAAGATACAGCAACTTACAAAGACCTAAAAGCATACGAACCAACAATCGTAGCAGATAAAGAATGGAAAGTTGCAGATGCAAAATGGGCTCCAGCTCTAGGTGCAGACGATGCTAAAGTAACAGCAAACAAACACGTAGCACAATACGCAGAAGATAATACACCTACTAAAAATAGTGAAGATTACGATCCTCATTATACTGATAAATCCGGTAAACCTGGTGAAACTGTACAAATAGATGCTCCAACATTTACTAAAAAAGGTGTTACTGGTAATGTACCAGCACCAAATGGTACTACATTTACTAATAATAATCCAGGTCAAAGTGGTGTAACTGTTGATCCTAACACAGGAGCTATCACAGTTGTTATTCCACAAGATGCACCAGTTGGAAGCACTATAACTATTGAAGTTGATGTAACTTATCCAGATAGATCTAATGAAACTGTAGAAGTAAAAGTTACGGTAAGTGATAATACTCAACCTAAACCAGAAGAGGATAAATCAAAAACTCCAATTGTTGATCCTGTAGATGATGGTGATACTTCTATTTCTGGTAAGGGTGAACCGGGTTCTGATATTATTATCAATATACCAGGAAAGGATCCTATAAAAACTACTGTTGATGATGGTGGAAAATGGATTGCTCCTATTGACCCAGCTCACGAAGGCGATGTTATTAAAGTTGTTCAAATAGAAGTTGGTAAAAAACCTTCTGTTCCAGCTTATGTAACAGTTGGAGGACGTTCTATTATTGTTCCAAGTCATGATGACGGTGGTCATTGGTGGTTTGGTGGAGGTTCCTTCAAGCCTGTAGAAACAGAAGAACAAGTAATAGACAAGACTGAACATGGAATTCATATTGCCTATATATTTGGTTATAAGGATCATACTTTCAGATGCGAAGGTAAGATAACTAGAGCTGAAGCGGCATCAATGATTGCTCATATAGCAAAACTTGACTTATCAGATAATTCTAAACCTGACTTTAAGGATACTCCAAGTTCTTGGTATAATGCAGCTATAAATGCTATGGTTAAGAAAAATCTAATGTTTGCTGATAAGAACGGAAACTTTAGACCTAACGAACCTATAACTCGTGGAGAATTTGCTAGGGCAATTCAATTTATTGACAAGGAAAACAAGAAGGAAGCTCCATTTATGGATATTAAGGGACATGAATTTGAAGAAGCTATTAATCAAGCTTATGCAAATGGTAGAATCGCCGGTTATCCTGATGGCACATTCAAACCTGACGAGTCAATAACACGTGCTGAAGCAGTTACAATTCTTAACAATTTTGATGGACGTATGGTTAGAGAACGTGGAATTGAAGATGTTAAGAAAGATTTAATTAAATTTACTGATTTAAAACCTAGTCATTGGGCATATTATGAAATAATTGAAGCGTCAAACTCTCATGCTTATTCAAGAATTTCTAATGACAGTAAGGAAGAAAAATGGTCAAACTTAATTAAGTAAGAATAATAAAAAGATAGGGCCTAGCTCTATCTTTTTACTTTATGCTTTTATGCTATGTATTGATTTTAAAATATATAATAGTTATGTATTTTTTATTAGTCTTTAGTATAAATATAAAAAATGGCGGGATTAGTTATTGTAATCCGCCATTTTTTCGTTTAATAAAGATTTCATATTATAATTTTCTAATAACTGAAAATTATTTATTATATCATAAGTGTTATTTGAGCTTAGTTCATAGACCATATTGTTAATTTTATATATGCCTTTTGCCTTAACTACTCTATTTATATGATCGCTTTTTACATATATGAGAAGTTTTGGTGAGTTTTCAAATTGGTAGCTATCATAGTATTCATATTCTTTTAATGAGTCTTTTGGTAAGTTTTTTATTGATGAAGATGTAGAGAATGTAATTTTTACTAGAAGGTCATCTTCTTTGTTATTAAAGTAGTTCTGCTCAACTGAATATATATTTACTTGTGAAATAGGTCCTCCAAAAAATTCTATGTAACTTACATAGATTTGGGCTGGATTTTTGAACAAGTCTATGCCTAAATGATTTTCAAATAATCTCAAGTCCCTGTATGTAACTTTGAATTTGAAGTTTTTATCTTTTGATTTTGTGGTATTTTTTAAATTTTCAAAAGAAATTCTTACGGGCTTTACCCTATATACTTGGTCTATGTTATTATAATTTTTTGTAGATGATAGGGAGCAGGCACCTAATATTAATATTAAAGGAATTAAAAGTAGCTTTTTCATAGATTCACCTCTTTACTATTTTATCATACTCACATATAAATATAAACAAATGGTTTTTTTAATATTTAGTTGATATATTTTATAAATTTAGTATAATTAAATTGTTAAGGATATAACAAAAGGAGGATTTTATGACTAGAATTGCAGTAATAGCTATCATTGTTACTAACCCAGATTCTGTTGAAAAATTAAACGAAGAACTTCACGAATTTAGACAATTTATTATTGGAAGGCTCGGAGTACCTTACAGAGAAAAAAATTTAAATATTATTTCTGTAGCCTTGGATGCTCCTATGGATACTATTAACGCACTTAACGGGAAAATTGGTGCTTTGCCAGGGGTATCATCAAAGACAATAATACAATAATGAATGTTGAGGATATTTGTAATAAGTTTTATCTGACTAAAAAGCTTTCTTTTGAGGAATTTAAGTTTCTTTATTGCTTAGAAGATTTTTCTTCCTTAAATGCCTTTGCTAGAAAATTAGCTTTGAAAAATTTTTCTAATAAAATTTATATTAGGGGTTTAATTGAAATTTCTACTGTATGCAAGAATAATTGTTATTATTGCGGTTTAAGAAGTGATAATAAAAATACTGAGAGAATTAGATTAAAAAAGGAAGATATTTTAAAAAGAGCTGAGGTTGGTTATAAGATGGGAATTAGAACCTTAGTTATGCAGGGAGGGGAAGACCCTTTTTATACTAAGGATTATATGGTTGATATTATTAAAACTCTTAAAAATATTTATCCAGACATTGCCATCACCCTATCTCTTGGAGAAAGATCTTTTGAAGATTTTAAAGCTTTTAAAGAGGCTGGTGCTGATAGGTATCTTTTGCGTCATGAAACTTATGATAGGGGTCATTATCAGGCACTGCATCCTCGTGAAATGTCTTTTGACAACAGAATCGAGTGCCTTTATAATTTAAAATCTCTAGGTTTTCAAACTGGATGTGGTATGATGATAGGCTCTCCCTATCAAAAAATTGAAAATGTCTACAAAGATCTAGAACTAATTTTAAAATTAAAGCCTCAAATGGTTGGTCTTGGACCTTTTATTGCCCAAAAAGATTCGCCTTTTAATAATTATGAAAATGGTAAATTAAGTTATGTTCTTAAAATATTATCTATTGTAAGAATTGCTGATGAAAAAGTTCTTTTGCCTGCGACTACAGCTCTTGGTACTATCCATAAGATGGGAAGGGAACTTGGAATTCTTGCTGGAGCTAATGTTCTTATGCCAAATATTGGCAGTGAAAAATTGAGACAATCTTATAAGCTCTATGATAATAAAATTGGCACTAAACTTGAAAATGAAGATGATTTTTTCTCTCTGAGTTCTAAAGTTGGTGCAATAGGTTATGAACTCTCTATGTCTAGAGGGGATTATTGACAGGAAAGATTAAAATCTGACCTGGAAAGGAGAAATTATGTATAATAAATATTCAAGCGATCCTAATGAATTTATTAATCATGAGGAAATTTTAGACACTTTGGATTTTGCACAAAAAAATAAGAACAACAAGCTTATGTTAGAAGAAATTCTAAACAAGGCTTCTTTAGAAAAAGGTTTGAGCCATAGGGAAGCGGCGGTGCTTCTCTTATCTGATGAAAAATGGGTCAAAGACGGTATTTTTTCTCTTGCAAAAAAAATCAAAGAAAATTATTACGGAAATAGAATTGTTCTATTTGCACCTCTTTATCTTTCAAATTATTGCGTAAATCACTGCGTATATTGTCCCTACCATGCTAAAAACAAAAATATAGTTAGAATTAAATTGACACAGGAGCAGATAAAAAATGAGGTTATTGCTCTTCAAGATTTAGGTCACAAAAGGCTTGCTCTTGAACTTGGTGAAGATCCAGTAAATAACCCAATTGATTACGTCTTGGAATCTATTGATACAATTTATTCGATTAAGCATAAAAATGGCTCAATAAGACGTGTCAATGTAAATATTGCAGCTACTACTGTAGAAAATTATAAAAAATTACATGATAGAGGAATAGGTACATATATCTTATTCCAAGAAACTTACAATAAAAAATCTTATGAAAAACTTCATCCTTACGGACCTAAACACGATTATGATTATCACACAACAGCCATGGATAGAGCCCAAGAAGGCGGGATTGATGATGTTGGTATTGGAGTTTTGTTTGGACTTGAAACTTATAAATATGAGATGGTAGGTCTACTTATGCATGCTGAACACTTAGAGGCAACTTTTGGTGTTGGACCACACACTATTTCTGTTCCAAGAATCCAACCTGCTGATGATATTGACCCTAAATCTTTTAAAAATGCTCTTGCAGATGATATTTTTGAAAAAATTATTGGTCTTATTCGCTTGAGTGTTCCATATACTGGTATGATTATTTCTACAAGGGAATCAAAAATAGTAAGGGAAAAAGCTTTAGCTTTAGGAATCAGTCAAATCTCAGGTGGTTCAAGAACTACAGTTGGCGGTTATGCCAATGGTAAGGATGTAAATTCTGCTCAATTTGAACTGGCAGATAATAGAACCCTTGAAGAAGTTGTAGATTGGCTTATTGAGCTTGGATATATACCATCATTTTGTACTGCTTGCTATAGGGCAGGCAGAACTGGAGATAGGTTTATGGCATTGTGCAAGTCTAAGCAAATATTAAACTGCTGTCAACCCAATGCTCTTATGACTTTAAAGGAATATTTACTTGATTATGGTTCAGATTTTTCTAAAGAATTAGGAGAAAAATTAATTGATCATGAACTTAAGAAAATTCCAAGAGATTCTGTAAGAGAAAGAGCAAAAACAATGATAGCTCAGATGGCTTATGAAGGAAAGAGAGATTTTAGATTTTAATGGAAGTTTCAAAGGGAAATAGGATTCATATAGGTATTTTTGGAAAAGTAAATAGTGGCAAGTCTTCTCTTATAAATCTTTTAGCAGCTAGGGAAGTATCAATAGTTTCAGATAGAGAAGGAACTACTACTGATAGTGTATATAAGTCTATGGAATTTTTGGGACTAGGACCTGTAACTATAATGGATACTCCAGGGGTTTGTGATAAAAGTTTTTTAGGTAAGCTCAGGGAACAGAGATTAGAAAGAGATATTGAAAAGGCAGATATTGCCATAATTTTATTTTCTGATTCTGATATTGGAAGAGAGCTTGAACTCATAAAAAAACTTAAAAAATCAAAAATTTTACTTGTAATTAATAAGGTAGATATTTTATCAGCCCAAGAAAAAGAAAATATTTATAAGAATTTAAAAGATTTGCCCTTTAAAATTATAGAAATTTCTACAAAAGAAAAAAATGGAATAGAAGAATTAAAAAAAGAACTTGTCAAATTAAAACCAGAGGAGGCTCCTTTAATTTTTGATGGTCTTGTAAAAAAAGGCGACAGAGTTTTACTCATCATGCCACAGGATATTGCAGCTCCAAAAAAAAGACTGATTTTGCCTCAGGTGGAATCTATAAGGGAACTTTTAGATAGAGAAGCACTTTTATATATTGCAAAGGTGGAAAATATGGAAGATATGCTTTCATCCTTAAAAGAGGCGCCTGATTTAATAGTTACTGATTCTCAAGTTTTCCAAGATGTTTATAAACTAAAACCGGAAAAATCAAAACTAACTTCTTTTTCTGTATTATTTGCAAAAATGAAGGGTGACATTGACACTTATATTAAAGGTACAGAAGTTTTTTCAAAAATTGATGAAAATTCAAAAATTTTAATAGCTGAATGTTGCACCCACGCACCTTTAAGCGAAGATATTGGAAGAGTTAAGATTCCAAATATGTTAAAGAAAAAATATGGAGAAAATTTGCAGGTAGATTTTCAAAGTGGAGCATCCCTACCAAAAGATATTGAAAAATATGATTTAATTATTCAATGTGGTGGATGCATGCTGACAAGAAATAATATATTAAATAGGATTGAAAAAGCAAAAGTTTTAAATGTACCCATTACAAACTACGGGCTGACTATTGCTTATTTTAAAAAAATTCTTGATAAAATAACTATATAAAATATAAAATTTACCCCAAACTCAGTTAAAATTTGAATCTTTGGGGTAAATTTTTTTATATACATTAATAGTTCTCATAGGAAATAATAGATAATTATTAAAGAAGTTAGCTATTTATCATGTATATATTATTATTAACCATAAAATTTAATCAATTTCTTTAATTTTTACAACTTTTGCCGGCAGACCAACTGCTGTGGCACCCTTTGGAACATCAGAAAGAACCAAGGCACCAGCACCAATTTTTGCAAAATCTCCCACCTTTACAGGACCAAGAATTGTGGCGCCAGTTCCTATTGTTACATAGTTACCAACAGTTGGGTGTCTTTTGTGGTCCTTTTCGTTACCTGTACCTCCAAGAGTTATATTGTGGTAAAAATGGCAATAATCCCCAACTTCTGCTGTTTCTCCTATAACAACAGCCATGCCGTGGTCTATGAATAAATTTTTGCCTATTTTTGCTCCAGGGTGAATTTCAATACCTGTCCTTCTTCTAGAAATTTGAGAAATCCATCTTGCTAAAATCTTGTGGTTTTTATTGTAGAAATGGTGGGCAATCCTGTGATAAATCATGGCACGAACTATTGGATATAAAAAGACTGCTTCAAAAAGACTTTGGCATGCAGGGTCTTGGTCCAGGATAAATTCGCCATATTCTTTTAAGGCTTTAAAATATTTAATCATTGAATAATTCTGTGGACAGGTATCTTTCTCCCGTATCGGGAAGAACGGTTACGATATTTCCTCCAAGTTTTTCTTGCATTTTTAATGCAGCGACAACATTAGCACCTGAAGATATACCAACTAAAAGACCTTCTTCTTTTGATAGACGTCTTGCCATATCTATAGCATCATCAGATTTAACTGTGATAACTTCATCTAATAAATCTACATCTAAAACTTTAGGAATAAAATTAGCACCTATTCCTTGAATTTTGTGACTGCCGGATTTTCCTTGACTTAAAAGGGGAGATTCGTAAGGCTCCATTGCCCAAATTTTAATATTTTTGTCTTGTTCTTTTAAATATCTTCCTACGCCTGTAACAGTTCCGCCTGTTCCAAATCCTGCTACAAATCCATTTATATCCTTTAGATCATTATAAATTTCAGGACCTGTTGTTTTATAATGTGCAAGAGCATTGTCTTGATTATCAAATTGATTAGGCATATAATAAGCTCCATTTTCAACAAGTTCTTTTGCTTTTTCTACTGATCCTGCCATGCCACCTTCTTTAATTAAAATTACTTCAGCTCCATAAGCTTTGATTAATTTTACCCTTTCAATAGACATGGATGAAGGCATTGTTAATACTACTGGGAAACCCAAAGTTCTACCTATTAGGGCAAGACCTATGCCGGTATTACCACTTGTAGGCTCAACAATTTTCATGCCTTCTTTTAGTTCTCCTCTTTCTATTGCACCCATAATCATTTGATAAGCAGCCCTATCCTTAATTGAGCCTGCTGGATTTGATTTTTCTACTTTGACATAAATATTTTTGCTGATGTTTTCTAATTGTACTAAATTTGTTTTTCCTATGGTTTCTAATAATTTCATATAATTTTTTCCTTTCTTATAATAAAAAAGGGATATATGTAAAACATATATCCCGAATAAACTTTGGAAAGATTTTACACATTCAAAGAAGCCCTATTTGTAGATAGGACAACAGAATGCCATAGTTGAATTTTTTAAAAATAAATTTTTCATAAGTAATCAACTCTTTCTTGAAGATAAGCATACAATAAAAACTATATTATGTCAATAAGTTAAAAAATAATTTTAAATTAAAGACCATTCATTTTAACGATTTTAAAGTTTTTTCTTAATTTTAAGCCATCTTTATGAATATTTTATTTGATAAATAGAGCGCTGTGTGTTAAAATCAATATGTTATAAATAAATTGGGGGGACACGATGAAAACTTTATTATCAATTATAATAATAATTGCAGGTATAATTGTAACTCTTATTATTGCCCAAATGGAAACTGAGCAAGCAGGTCTTGGAACTTTACAAGGCGCTAGCGACACAAGTCTTTGGGGTCAACATAAGGGTTCAAGTAAGAAAGAAATACAAAATAAAATTGTAATTGTTTCAAGTATTATATTTGCAGTAGTTTTATTAGTACTTGCAGCTTTAAGCTAATTTAAGGAGGATTATAAGGATGAATTTATTGTTACTTGCTCCTATAGCTGGTGTTTTGGCACTTTTATTTGCCGGATATAAGGCATCTTTTGTTTCAAAACAAGATCCAGGTAATGACAGAATGAAAGAAATTTCTTCTTACATTTCACAAGGAGCTATGGCATTTTTAACAAGAGAGTATAAGGCTCTTGTTGTTTTTGTAATCGTACTTGCATTAATCTTGGCAATTGGGCTTCATTCAATTCAAACTGCAGTTTGTTTTGTTTTTGGGGCTTTATTTTCAGTATTAGCCGGATTTGTAGGTATGAAGGTTGCCACTAAGGCAAATGTTAGAACATCTAATGCAGCCATGACTCACGGACTTGGAAAAGCACTTGATATTGCATTTTCAGGTGGAGCAGTTATGGGAATGTGCGTTGTTGGTCTTGGAATTATAGGTATTATTGGAGCTTATTTCTTTGCTGATGGTTCAGTTGAAATTATTACTGGATTTTCTTTAGGAGCATCATCTATTGCACTTTTTGCAAGAGTTGGTGGAGGTATTTATACTAAGGCAGCAGATGTTGGAGCTGACCTTGTTGGTAAGGTTGAAGCAGGAATTCCTGAAGATGACCCTAGAAACCCTGCTGTTATTGCAGATAATGTTGGTGATAATGTTGGGGACGTTGCAGGAATGGGAGCTGACCTTTTTGAATCATATGTAGGAGCTTTACTTTCAGTTATTACTCTTGGAGTTGTAGCTTATGGTGAAAATGGCGTTTTATACGGAACTCTAATTGCAGCTTTCGGTATTGTAGCTTCAATAATTGCAGCATTTTTTGTTAAGGGAGATAAGAATCCTCAAAAGGCTCTAAACAGTGGTGAATATGTAGCTGCAGCAGTTACAATGGTAGCAGCAGCACTTTTATCAAATTATATTTTTGCATCATTTAAACCATTTATACCAGTTATTGTTGGTATTGTTGTTGGTCTTATTATTTCAAAATTTACTGAATATTATACTGCTGATCAATATAAGCCAGTTCAAAGAATTGCGGCTGAATCTGAAACAGGTTCTTCTACAAATATTATTGCAGGTCTTTCAGTAGGTATGAGTTCAACTGTTTGGCCAATTGTTGTTATAGCTCTTGGAATCATCGCTTCTTATATAGGAGCAGGTGGAAATATTGAACCACTTTATGGACTTTATGGTATAGCTCTTGCAGCCGTAGGTATGCTTTCTACAACTGGTATGACAATAGCCGTTGATGCTTACGGACCAATTGCAGATAATGCAGGTGGTATTGCAGAAATGTGTGAATTACCTGAAGAGGTTAGAGAAATTACGGACTCTCTTGACTCAGTTGGTAATACAACAGCAGCTATTGGTAAGGGATTTGCTATTGGTTCAGCAGCACTAACAGCTTTAGCATTATTTGTTTCTTATATAAACGCTACTGGTCTTACAGGAATTGATATTTCTAAACCAGCAGTTATTGCCGCAACATTTATTGGTGGTATGCTTCCATTTGCATTCTCTGCTTTAACAATGTCAGCAGTAGGTAATGCAGCATCAGCTATGATTGATGAAGTTAGAAGACAATTTAAAGAAATTCCAGGAATCATGGAAGGAGAAGCTACTCCAGAATATGCAAAGTGTGTAGATATTTCTACTACAGCAGCTTTAAGAGAAATGATTGTACCAGGTCTTATAGCAGTTGTTGTACCAATTGTTGTTGGTATACTTCTTGGAACTGAAGCACTTGGAGGACTTCAAGCTGGAGCTCTTGTAACAGGAGTTTTGATGGCAATATTTATGTCTAATGCTGGTGGAGCATGGGATAACGCAAAGAAATATATTGAAGGTGGAAAACATGGTGGAAAGGGTTCAGAAGCTCACAAGGCTGCTGTAACTGGAGATACTGTAGGAGATCCATTCAAGGATACATCTGGACCTTCTTTAAATATTTTAATTAAACTTATTACAGTTGTTTCATTAGTATTTGCGCCATTATTTGTAGCTTATGGTGGAATTTTAATTAAATAATAAAGAATATTTACCCTGATTAAAGTGCGAGGCAAGTCCTTGCACTTTTTTTATATTTTTAATCTTTAATTTATAAGAAATATTTTTTATAATATATTTATATTAGGAGGGTTTATGAGAATTTTAGATATAATAGAAAAGAAAAAATTAGGAGAAGAGCTTTCAAAGGAAGAAATTTCTTTTTGGATAAAGGGACTTTGTAGTGGAGATATTCCAGATTATCAAACTTCAGCATTACTTATGGCTATTCGCTTGAAGGGAATGAATCAAGAAGAAACGGTTAATCTCTGCCAAGAAATGGTACATAGTGGAGATATTCTTGATTTATCGGAGATAGAAGGTATAAAAGCAGATAAACATTCTACAGGAGGAGTTGGAGATAAAACTTCTCTAGTTTTAGGACCTCTTGTAGCATCTTGTGGTTTAAAAATTGCCAAGATGAGTGGACGTGGTTTGGGTCATACTGGTGGAACTCTAGATAAATTGGAATCTATAAGCGGTTTAAATATATTTTTATCAGAAGATGAATTTAAAAAACAAGTTGCTGAAATTGGTATAGCAATTGTTGGACAAACAGGAGAGCTTGTGCCTGCAGATAAAAAACTTTATGCCCTAAGGGATGTAACGGCAACAGTTGATTCTATTCCTCTGATATCCTCATCAATAATGTCAAAAAAATTAGCTGCGGGTTCAGATACAATTCTTCTCGATGTTAAATATGGCAAGGGTGCTTTTATGCACACTGTGGAAGATGCAAAAAAACTTGCAAAAACTATGATTTCAATAGGCAAAAGTCTTGGTAAAAATACTATGGCGATGATTACAGATATGAATGCTCCTCTTGGAAGAACAATTGGTAATGCTTTAGAAATAAAAGAAGCTGTATTGACATTAAAAGGTCAGGGTGAAGAGTCTTTTACAGAATTTATTATTTCTGCAGCGAAAATTATGTTAATGCAAGGAAAAATCACATCAGATGAAGCAGAAGCTGATAAGATGTTGAGGGAAAATATAAAAAATGGAAAAGCATTTTTAAAATTTAAAGAGATGGTAAGATCTCAAGGTGGAAATGTTGATCAAATTGATGATTTAGACCTCTTGCCTAAATCAAAACATATAGAAGATATGAAATCTAAAGAAGAAGGATATATTTCTAAGATAAATTCAGAAGAGTTAGGGATTCTATCCATGAAACTTGGAGGAGGAAGAAAAAAGAAAGAGGATAAAATTAATTATGCTGTGGGCATAATTATGGATAAAAAAGTTGGAGATTATGTAAAAATTGGGGATAGTTTAGGTCAAATCCACTATGATGATTTATTGGAAAAGCAATTAATAGATGGCTTTTACCAAGCTTATGAGTTTTCAAAAAATAAGGTGGAAAAAATTAAGGTTATTGAAGAGATTTTAAAGTAGATAATGTTATTAATTTAATTGATAAGGAATTGATACTTTAGTATAATGTAACAAAAGGAGGTTTTCATGAAAAAATTAATTGTAATTTTTCTTTCCATGTTTTTAATTTTTATTGGTGTATATGCTGATGAAGATATTCAGGTAGTTTTAGAACAACCTGCCGTTTCAAGTGCAAAAAGTGGGGAAAATCTTCTATATAATTTAAATATAAAACTACCTAAAGATTATAAGAAAAAATATGAATCTTTTTCTGTCAGCGTACTTATGGATGGTAATTTAAAAGTACTTTCTACAGATTTAGTGGGAGCAGAAGTAAATCCGGGAAAGATTAATTTAAAAACAACAGAAAACTCTAAAACTTCTCAAAATATTATCAGCTTAAATGTTGATGATATAAGTAAGATTGATAAGGAAAACTTAAGCTTAAAGATCAACACAAAGGTGAGAAAAGAAATCAAATCAGGTGAAAATTTAGAAAATTCCTTTGTTCTTTCCTATCAAGATAGGAAGGGATATACGGGTTCTAGTCAAAAAAATTTGGAATCTTCAACAAAGGCAGGAAATATTGAATTAAAAATTGACGACATCTATGCTAATTCAAAAACAATTAAGGGCAAGTCAGAAAAAAATGCAACTATTGTTCTTTATAGGGGTAAAGATGAGTTAAAAAGAGTTAAAGCTGATAAAGATGGTAACTTTTCTATTGATGTAAATCCTTTTAGTGAAGGTGAAAAAATTAGACTCTATGCCTACTATGAAGATGATAATGTATATGTTGATTATATAATTAAGGGAGTAGATGAGTCTTATAAAATAAAGGATGTAAAAAAGTCCAGCGAAGAAGTAATAAATTCTATTTCAAATATGAAAAAAATAAGCGATTATGTAGCTTTTGCAAAAGGATTGCCAACAGCTAAGGCTACAAAGGAAGAAGAAGCAAGGCTAAAGGCAGCAATAGCTGGTGGAGAATATCTTCAAGTAAAAAAAGTGGTTAAAGATGAAGATATAGGAAAAGTCTTTAATGAACTTCAAGGAGCAATCAAAGGTGTTAGAAAGCCCTATATGATTGGAAGCGAGGGCAAATTCAATCCTGATAAGGCAATGACTAGAGCCGAAGTTTGCCAAGTTTTAAGTAAAATTATAATGGGCAATAAGACTGTAAGTGATTTTTCCTCTTTTAAAGATGTTGATCAAGAAAAATGGTATGCAGGAGCAGTAACTGCAATTGAATCCAGAAAGCTTATTTCAGGATATAGTGACGGGACCTTTAAACCTGAAAAAGAAATAAAAAGATCAGAATTTGCCATGATTATTTATAATTATTTAAAACTTGATGAAAGTTCTGAAAGTGTAAAATTTTCGGATGTTTCCAATAATCATTGGGCCAAAAAAGCTATAGATACCCTAGTGGCTAATAAAATAATGGTAGGTACAGATTCAAAACACTTTAACCCTGATGGCAAGCTTAAAAGATGTCAGGCAGCAGTAATTGTAAATAATATTTTAGATAGAAAAGTAAATAAGGAATTTTTAAATACCTACAGCAAAAATCCTTACAAGGATTTATCAGATAAACACTGGGCATATTATCAAATACTTGAGGTCAGCGGTTTGTAAAAAGTTTAAAATAAAGACTTGTTTGATTTTTATAAATCTTAAAAGTCTTTTTTTATGGAGAAAAGTATATTAATTTTAAAGTATTAAAGAAAAAAGTGATGACGAGAATAGATTTACCTATTTGAACTGACCCCCAAAAGTTAGACCTAAAAACTAACTTAAGGAGGTCAGTTCAATTCTGCAACATCACCTTTTCTAATGTATTAGATATCATGCGACCATCAAAATAATATTTTTAAAATTAATTTTCTAAACTTACTCTTTTTTCTAAATTCCTTTTTTCCATAAATATTATTGATGAAGCTATGGCTATAAGAATCACACCTATAATTTCATTTGTAGAAATTCTTTCTTTCAAAAATATTAGGGAAAATATTGGTGCAAGTATAGGTTTTATAAAAAATACAAGAGATGATATTGCTATTGGATTTTTTTCTACTGCAAAGAAATGACAAACAAAGCCCATTCCTGTTACAAAAATCGCTATATAAAGTAGTATTAAAATATTATCCTTGTTTATTCCTGAAATTATTGGGATACTTGCAAATTTATCAAGTCCAATTCCCATAAAAAATTCGCTGACAGAAGATATTCTAGATACTAATACTAATATTAATAGTTCAACACAGCCAAATAGAAAGGTAAATGATGTTATTGTTGGTGATTTTATAGGTTTATGAGCATTCAATTTTTTGCCTACTAAAGAGTAAAGGGAAAAAGAAAACGCCGATAAAATATTTACAATAAATCCGAACAAGGAACCCTTGAAATTCAAAGGATTTATTAAGACTAAAAATCCTATAAAAGCTATGACTATTCCTATAAAAACATTTTTACTGATTTTTTCTTTGGTAAATAGATGTCCCAAAATCATGGAAAAAAATGTGTTGGAACAGAAAAGTATGCCTGCCACATGGGCATCTAAGTAATATACGGATAGGGTGTAGCATGTCATTGCAAAAACTATGCACAAAAGTCCGGTAATAGCAAAGCCTATGTAGTCATCTTTTTTTAGCTTATAATCTGCTTTTTTTAATTCTCTTTTACTTATGGGATATAAGATTAATGCACCTATAAAAAATCTAAGAAGATTTAATTGTATGGGGTTAAAAGCCCCTCCAGAAAGTTTAATTGCAACCTCCATACTTGAAAAAAATATGGCGGCTAAAAATACATATATTAAATTCATTATTGCCTCCCTAATCATTATAAGGTTAGTAGTAGACTCATGCAAGTTTTAAAGATAATAAAAAAACACATTCAAAAGAATGTATTTATATGGTGGAGGCGGTGAGAGTCGAACTCACGTCCGAAGATTCGTCTGCAAAAAGCTTCTCCGAGTGCAGACTATTTTTAAATTTTCTCCTAGTCTTTTAAATAATCAAAAAAATCGTAGGATATTGTCATAAGTTCCGTCCTGCATTATGACAACTTGTGCAGTGCGGTTCCCCACAAAATTTGATACCTAGATTTTAAAGCGTGGGCACTTTAAGCTAGATAAGCTACCCTTAGGCAGCTAGTGCGAAATTATTTTCGTCGTTTATTTTTATGAACCATTTTAGCGTTGTGTGATTCATCAACGACTCGCTACTTAAGGCTCAGAATCCCCGTCGAAACCATTTTCGCCCCCTTATTTTATTGTAAATTACATTATATAAAATAAGATTTTTTTTGTCAATTATCTTCCTATTTTATCAAGTTTTTTGCTGTGCTTTTTGTAGTATAAATATCCTAAAATTCCACCAAGGGTATTTAAAATTAAGTCATCTATATCTACGCTTCTGCCTATAAAGAATTGTATAAATTCTATAAATATTGATATGGATATGGTCAGATATATAAATTTGGTAAAGTTTTTATATCTATTATAGATTATAGGGATAATATAACCTAATGGAAGAAATATTAATACATTTCCCAATATATTTATTAGAGAGTGTAAAAATCCTGAATATTTTATATATGATTTTATGGTTCTAAAAGGTATCAAATTCACTCCCCAATTGCCAGCGCTTATCCTATCTTTAAAATTTCCTACAAAATTAAAATGGTCATTTGTAAGGTCTATGCCATGTGATGAGATAAAAGAATTTGGAGTAAATAAAATAATAGCTAAAACTACCAGATAACTTGCCAATAGGCACATGAAAAATTCTCTTTGACCATTAGATTTTTTTCTAAAATCTCTGAAGAAGTGAAGTCTAATCTGTGAAAATCCTATAAAAGTGAGAAGAAAAGCTACTAAACTTCTTGTAAAGAAAAATAAAAATAGTTTCATATATTTTTTAGCTCAGTTAATTTTTTTATTGAATAGGGATTTTCTGCTTTTATATATGGAAAAGTATCTTTAGAGTTTTCATCATAAATACCGACTGTAACAAGACCTGCTTTTTTAGCATTTCTTAAAGCTATTACTGAATCATCTACTAAAATAGCATCCTCGGGTAAAATATTATTTTCTTGGCATATACTCTTAAAGAAGTTTGGATCATTTTTTGCATAAGTTTGACTTTCTACCGTATAGATATTTTCTATATATTTTTTAAAATCATATTTTTCAACAGGTATTTTAGCAAATTCTTTGTTGGTTGAAGTTCCTATTACTACTTTATAAGATTTATATTTGAAATATTCTAAAATATCTATAGCACCATATTTTAATTGCACTTTATTTGAATAAAAATCAACAATTTGTTCTTTAAAGGTATTATAAAGGCTATCATATGACATATCTAAGTTAAATTTATCTATTAAAAAAGATGTTGAAAGCTTTAGGTTTAAAGTTGTCATATAATCTTCATCTTCTCTTTTTAAAGTAAGACCCATTTTTTTCAAAAAATCTGTTGATAGATTTCTCCAATATCCCATAGAATCTACTAGGGTTCCATCTAAGTCAAATATAATTAGCTTCATAATATCCTCCAATCCCAACGATTATATATAAGTACAAATATTATGTCAATTTATAATAATTAGTTCAGTAATTTGAATGTTTGTCTTATACAAATATTTTTCCTAATATATTATAATATAAAAGTGATGATAAATGTATAAAATTAGTTTATATAAGATAAAGCTTTTTAAATAAATTCGTAAAGTGTCCTGATATGATGTAAAATAGAAGAGATTTAATATATAAAATCTTTTATAAGTATTGAGATTTGAGAGGAGTTAAGATGAGTCCATCAAGAGAAGATTATATAAAAAATATTTTTAAAGGAATTGAAAATGCTGGCTTTGCACAAAATAAGGATATTTCTAATTATCTTGAAGTTTCTAAACCTTCTGTTACAGAAATGATTGGAAAATTGAAAGATGATAATTTAGTTTATACTGAAAATTCAAAAATCTATTTAACTGAACAAGGTCTAAAAATTGGAGAAAAATTAATTTCTATTCACAGATTGTGGGAAAAGTTTTTGGAAGAAGTTTTAGATTTTCCAGCAGACCAAGTGCATAATCAAGCTGATTTGTTAGAACATGTGACCTCAGATGAGCTTGTCGAATCTCTTAATAAATATTTAAATTATCCTAAAAATTGTCCTCACGGTAGGATAATTTATATTAATGCTAAGGAAAATATATAGGAGTGGATATTATGAAAGAAACTATTTTAATAACAGGTTCTTCCAGGGGCATAGGTAGAGCTACTGCCCTTAGTTTTTTTGATGAAAACTTAAATATAGTTATTAATTATATAAAAGAAAAAGAAAAGGCAGAAGAAGTAGTAAGTATTCTTAAATCAAGGGGCATAAATTCCATGGCTGTGGGGTGTGATGTTTCTGATTTTGATCAAGTTAAGGATATGTTTAAAACTATTGAAAAAAATTTTGGTGGAGTTGATAAGCTTGTAAATAATGCAGGTATTGCTCCCTTCCCTAAATTATGTCAAGAAGTTGAGGATTCTGAATGGAAAAGAGTTTTTGAAGTCAATGTAGGAGGTCAATTTAACACTTGTAGATTGGCTGTTCCTTATATGGTTTCTCAAAAAAGAGGAGCAATTGTTAATTTATCCTCTGTTTGGGGACAAACTGGCGGGTCTATGGAATCCACATATGGGGCAAGTAAGGGCGCAGTTATTGCATATTCAAGAGCTTTAGCAAGGGAACTTGGTCCTTCAAATATTAGGGTTAATGTTGTGGCTCCCGGTTGCATATTAACAGATATGACGGCAATATTGAGTAAAGAAACCCTAGATGGCTTTGCTCAAGAAGTTCCTTTAATGAGAAATGGTAAGGCTGAAGAAGTTGCACAAGTAATTAATTTTCTTTTGTCTTCCAAGGCTTCATATATGTCTGGTCAAGTTTTAGGAGTAAATGGAGGATATTACGATTAAAAAAGTCCCTGCACACAAGGCAGGGAACTTATTTTTTTAAAATTACAATTCTATCATTTTCATTCAATTGGGCTTGACCATTTGGTATTATTATCTCTTTATTATTTCTTACTATCATAACTATTAGGGTAGTTTTATTTATATGCAAATCTTTTATATATTTATTAACCCAAGGATGACCATTTGAAAGTTTTATTTCTTCAAGTTCTTTTCCGCTTTCATCAAAAAACATTTCTCCACCTATTACCAAAGTGTCGCCTTCTTTTATTATCGTATGACCCTTTGGTATTATTGTTTTTCCATCTCTTTCTATTTTTGCAATAATAAGGTCAAAATGAGGATTTATTTCTTTAATTCTTTTATCAACCCATGAACTTCCCTTTTTTATTCTTGAAATAATAAAGCCGAAGGGAGATTTTATCTGATAATAATTGAATGTGTTAAGAACTGTATCATTTGGATCAAACATAGAAAGTTTTCTTGTCAGATAGGGCATGAGTGATCCTTGGATTAATGATGAGAATAGACATATTACAAATACTATATGAAATAAATCTATTCCTAAATTTGCTCCGGAGTTTACTGCCATAATGGCAAAAGCAATAGCTGCAGCTCCTCTGATTCCTGCAATTGAAATTAAAAGATTTTGTTTAAATTTTGTTTTAAAAACTTTTAATAGCAGAAAAACGCTTATAGGTCTTGCTATTAAAAGCATAAAAATCATAAGTATAAATCCATAGAAAAGGGAATGAAATATTTTTGTTGGGTCAGACAACAATCCCAATAGGAAGAAAAGTGCAATTTGAACCAGGTTTGTAACTCCATCATAAAAAAATACAACTTCTTTTTTATGGGTAAATTCTTTATTACCTATATATATTCCTAAGATATATAAAGCTAAGTATCCATTTCCACCGATAAAATCACACAGTGAATAAGTTCCCAGCGTTACAGCAGCTATAAAAACTGAAAATAATCCGTCTTCTGATAATTTTAAAGTTTTTATGATTTTCATAAAAATATAGCCCATTAAAAATCCTAGACCAATGCCAAAAAATATCTGTTTAAAAATTAATAATGGAATGGAAATTTTTTCTTTTAAAATTATAGAAATGAAAACTATTGTTAAAGTATAGGCAGTGGGGTCATTTGAGCCTGATTCTATCTCTAAAAGTGATGCAGTATTATATTTTAAGTTTAAATTTTTTGAAACCAAAATATTTGATACCGATGCATAGTCAGTGGAACCGACAACTGAGCCTAAAAGCATAGCTTGATAAAAATCAAAGCCCAAAAATTTATATGAAAAATATCCTGTTATTATGGATGTAAACACTACTCCTAGGGATGCAAGTGTAATAGCAGGGCCAGCTACGGGTCTAGCCATGGACCAGTTGGTACCGAAACCCCCATAAAACATAATTATCATTAAAGATAAATTTGCAATTTTATCTGCTAAATGATAGTCTTTAAAATTCACCCCGAAAAAATTAAATAATATTCCTAAAGTCAAGAACAAGAGAAGTGCGGGGATTCCAGATTTATTAGAAATCCTAATAGCTATAAGAGCCAATATTAAAATTATGGCAATAAAAAGTAGATGCAACTTCAAACCTCCATAAAATTCTAAATTTAACTATATTATACCCGATAAAAGTTTAATAAGGTTAAGAATAGGGATGCTTTTTTAAAATTTTAAGATATCTACTTATTTTTTTAGCAAACTTATTTATTTTGAAAGTTTTATTATAAGCTTATTAATCTCTTCGATTTTTTCATCAATATCTTCTTGGCTTGCTCCGTAAGCATCTCTTAGGCATCCATTTAAGTGAGCACTCAGGACATCTTTATTTATATTTTTTAAAATGGAAATTGATGCCATGAGCTGATTAGAAATATCAAGGCAATATCTGTTATCTTCCATCATTTTTATAAGACCATCAATTTGACCTCTAACTGTTTTTAATTTTTTTATTTGTACTTCTTTATTTGCTTTCATTTTATACTTGTCAGTTCATATCCTGCTTTTTTAACAACATCTTTAAGGCTTTTTTCAGAAACTTCCTTATCTAAAATAACCCTCGCTTGATTTTTTTCAAGAGAAACTGAAGCTTCTTTTACTCCATCAAGACCTTCAAGAGCCTCTTTAACATGATTTACACAGTGATTACATGACATTCCTTCAATTTTTAATAATTTTTCCATACTATCTTCTCCTTTTTCATTTATATTTTTAAATTCTTGTGAATTTAATTTACTTTTATTATCTTGAGTTTGAAATTTTTTGTCATTATTGTTATCTATAATTCTAGATTTGAATTTATATAATCTAAGGGCATTAGTTACAACAAATACTGATGAAAATGACATGGCAACTGATGCGAACATAGGGTTTAATTTTAATCCTAAAGAATTATATAAAATTCCTGCAGCCAGAGGAATTCCGCATACATTATAGAAGAATGCCCAGAATAAATTCCCTTTAATATTTTTTATAGTTGCTTGAGAAATTTCTATAGCTTTACTTATATCTAATAAATCTTGACTCATCAAAACGACATCAGATGATTCAATAGCCACATCAGTACCTCCTCCAATTGCCATACCAATATCAGCCTTAGCAAGGGCTGGAGCATCGTTTATGCCATCTCCAACCATTAATATCTTTTTACCTTCTTCTTGCAATTTAGATATAATTTTGATTTTATCTTCAGGCATGAGTTCTGCATAAACTTTGTCAATATTAAGTAGCTCTTTAATAGCATTTGCTGTATATATATTATCACCTGTAAGCATAATAATTTTATATCCTAAATCTTTAAGATTTTTTATAGCTTTCTTAGAATTTTTCTTGGGAAGATCTATAAGAGCCACAAGGCCAATAATTTCTTTTTCATCAGAAAAATACATCAGAGTTTTGCCTGATTTTTGAAGTTCTTTAGCTTGTTTTTCATATTTAGAAATATCTATATTTTTTTCTTCCATTAAGGGAAGATTTCCAGCTAAATATTTTTTACCTGAAATTTCTGCTTCAATGCCACGACCTGCTATTGATTTGAAATTTTCGACTTTCAGATCCTTTGTAGGATAATCTTTTTTTAAATCAATTATTGACTTAGAAAGTGGATGCTCAGAATTTTTTTCAAGATTAATTATAAGGTCTAGAAATTTATTTTTATCCATTGAAGTAAAAATTTCAGTAACTTGAGCCTTACCATTTGTTATAGTTCCTGTTTTATCAAGGACAATGGAATCAATTTTATGGAGATTTTCTAAAACTTCAGCATTTTTAAATAGTAGACCTTGCTTTGCACTCATTCCTGTAGCCACCATAATTGATACTGGGGTTGCAAGTCCCAAAGCACAAGGACAAGAAATTACAAGAACAGAAATTGCAAAGTTAAGAGCCTTTTCTACATTTTTATCAATTAAAAACCAAATTATAAAAGTCATAATTGAAATAAATATAACTGTAGGTACAAAAACTCCAGAAATTTTGTCTGCTAATTTTGAAATGGGTGCTTTAGATTGATTAGCAACAGAGACCATAGAAATTATTTTTGAGATTGTTGTATCTTGACCCACTTTTGTAGCTTTAAATTTAAATGGTGAAGATCCATTTATTGTTGCAGAAATAACTCTATCATTAACTTTTTTATAAAGGGGGATTGATTCACCTGTTACTGCAGCTTGGTTTATGGATGTTTGTCCCTCGACTATAATACCATCGCAGGGAATTTTTTCTCCAGCTTTAACTAAAATTATATCGCCAAGCTTTATGTCTTCAACTTTTTTACTTACAATTTCTCCATCAATAACAACATTTGCCATCTTAGGAGCCAAGTCCATAAGAGATTTTATAGAATTTTTTGTTTTATTTTTAGATTTTTCTTCAAAATATTTTCCTAGTGTTATCAGGGAAAGTATCATCGCTGAAGATTCAAAATATAAATTTTCTCTGTAAGCATCTACCAGAGAAAGATTTGAAGTTCCAAATCCAATAGACATTTTAAAAATAGCATAAATACCATATATTAAAGATGCACTTGCCCCAAGAGCTACAAGAGAATCCATATTTGGAGCAAAATTTTTAAGACCTTTAAAACCTGATATAAAGAAAGTTCTATTAATAAAAATCACAGGTAATGTTAGTAAAAATTGTAAAAATGCAAAAGATATAGCTCCCTTGGTACCCGTTAAGAAATCAGGAAGAGCAAGACCTATCATATGTCCCATAGATACATACATAAGGGCAATTAAAAATCCAAGAGAAAGAAAAAATCTTTTTCTTAAATTTTCTTCCTGACTTATATTTTGATTTGGGATTACTTGAGATTTTTGAGCCTGCAAGTTTGCACCATATCCAATATTACTGACTGCTTTAATAATTTCATCTATATCGGTTTTATCTTTATCAAAATCAACATTCATAGTATTAGTCATAAGACTGACTTCAGCCTTGTTCACACCAGAAATTTTATTTACTGCACGCTCAATATTAGCTGAGCAAGCAGCACAAGTCATGCCGGAAATATCAAATTTTTCTTTCATAACCTTACCTCCTAACACCCTGGGTGGGGTATCTTTATTATAACACTTTAACAAATATAGTAAAGACTTATTATTCTAAAATAATTTTATTAATATATAATAGATTTATAAATAATTTAAGGGAGCTTATATTATGGAATATTTAATAAATAATTATTGCAAGATGAATAAAATTAATATTTGTGATATTAATCTTTTTGTACTTGAACCTCAAAAAGAAAATTTTAAAATTAAAAATTTAATTTTTTATCATGGTTGGTCCAGTTCTGCTGAAAATCAACTTTTTAGAGCAAACATTTTTGCCAGTTTTGGATATAGAGTATTTTTACCAGATGCAATCTTTCACGGTCAAAGGGGTCATATAGATTATGATGATAAAAACACAGGGGCTAAATATTTTGTGCGTGCAATTTCCCAAAACATTAGGGAAAGTAGTCAAATTATCTCATATATAAAAGAAAATTTTAAGGAAAAAGAAATAGGTGTATCTGGTCATTCTATGGGAGCTATATCTAGTGGGGGTATTTATTCTGTAAATAAAGATTTGAATATGGCAATGATTTTTAATGGGATTATTGATTATGATTATATAGTTGACAGGGCGAAAAAATCTATAGTTTCAGAAAATGAAGATAAAGAATTTACTGAAGCTTGTGATTTTCTAATAAAAGTTAATCCTATAGCTAATATGGATAAATTAAAAAATAGACCTTTAATTTTATTTAATGGAAATGAAGATAATGTTATAAACCCAGATATTGAAGAAAATGCCTTTAAAAAGCTTTATAAAATTTATGATAATAAAGAATTAATTAAGTTTAAAAGGTTTGAACTTACGACTCATCAATTGACGACACCCATGCTTGAAGAATCGATAAAAATTTTTAAAGATTTGTAAAATTTGGAAAAAAACTTTTCAAATAATGGAATTTGCGTTATAATATTAACAGGGTACTTTACTTAGATTTTATAATAATATCTTAAAATGGCGGCAAAGTTCTCTGTGCTTACATAAAATGATAATATTTAGTATTATCTAAAGATTTAGGGAAGGCATAAAAAATTAAATTATGAAAGGAGTAAAAAAAATGAGGAAAAGTGCTATAATTACAGGAGCGTCAGGGGATATTGGTGGAGCAATTGCTAGAAAATTTGCATCTGAAGGAATTGATTTAGTTCTTCAATATAGAAATGAAGAAAAAATTCAAAATGTTATTGATTCTTTAAAGGACTATGATGTTGAAATTTTGAAAGTTAAAGAAGATATAATAACATATGAAGCTTGTCAAGAACTCGTAAATAAAGCGATGGAAAAATTTGGCAAGATTGATATACTTGTTAATAATGCAGGTAGAATCTTAGATGCATCCACAGTTAAAATGAGTGAAGAAAATTTCAAAAAAGTAATAGATTTAAATCTAATTTCTGTATTCTACATGACAAAGCTTGTAGGTATTGAAATGTTAAAAAGAGAACAAGGAAAGATTGTATCTTTGGCATCAGTTTCAGGAATTATGGGAACTTATGGACAATGTAACTATGTTGCTTCAAAAGCTGCCGTAATGGGAATGACTAAAACTTGGGCTCGTGAGTTCGGAAGAAAGGGCATCAATGTAAATGCTGTTGCACCAGGTTTTATAGTTAGTCATATGACTGAAGGTCTTGAAGATATGTATGTAAAACAAATCCCTATGAAGAGATTTGGTAAAGTTGATGAAATAGCTAACGGAATTTATTTCTTATGTTCAGACCAAGCAACATATATTCAAGGTCAAACTCTTGTTATTGATGGAGGACTTACATTATAATTAAAGTGTAAAAGATTTGATTTATTTTGAATCGAAAAATAACAGGTGGCTTAAAAGCCACCTTTTAAAATATTAAAAAGGGAGTAAATTATGAATACTGATGAATATCTAGTTAGACCTAAAGAAAAAATTAATTTAGATAAGGTTCCCACTTCTTATCAAGGAAAACTAACAAAGGATCAAGTCTATAGGGAACTTATTCCAGAAAATATAAAAAAGATGAAGGATTTACAAGAAAAGTTATATGCTGAAAACAAGCAAGCACTTTTAATTGTTTTGCAAGCTATGGATGCGGCTGGAAAAGATTCGCTTATAAAAAAAATAATGACTGGTTTAAATCCTCAAGGCACTCATGTTGCTTCCTTTAAAGTTCCAACTTATATGGACTTAGATAGGGATTATTTATATAGGATTCATTCCATGGTCCCAGCAAGAGGTGAAATAGGTATTTTTAACAGAAGTCATTATGAAGATGTTATCGTAACAAGGGTTCATAATTTAGTTGAAGAACAACCACTTCCTGAAAAACTTATAAGTCAAGATATATGGGATAGAAGGTTTGAAGAAATAAACAACTTTGAAGAATACCTATCAGATAATGGAATCAGCGTTGTTAAATTTTACCTTCATATCTCCAAAGACAAACAAAAAGAAAGGCTGATGGAAAGATTGGAGAGACCTGAAAAACATTGGAAATTTTCTAAGAGTGATATCTTAGAAAGACAACATTGGTACAAGTACAGACAGTGTTATGAAGATGTTTTAGAAAAAACATCCACAAAAAAATGCCCCTGGTATGTAGTTCCAGCAGATAGAAAATGGTTTTCTCGTTATCTTGTTTCAACAGTTATACTTGAAAAACTTGAAGCTTTAGACCCCAAATTTCCAAAACTTTCTAAAGATGAAGAAGATAGTTTAGATAAGTGGAAAGAAATTTTGAAATCAAGTAGGTAGGCTATATGAAAAAAATAATATCAATCTTATTAATTATAATGACTTTAACGGCTTGTAATTTTTCAAATAAAAGCAAATTTATGATGAGTACCGATACAGGAATTACAGACCAAGAAAAGCTCCAAACATACCAAGCTATTATTCCAGATTTAAAATTTTATAAGGCTAAAGTTCCTGAAAATGCTATCTCCTATAAATTATCAATTGTAAGGGTAAAAAACGGGAAAATAGATGAAAAAAATACATCTTCTTTTAGCGGAGATTTTAAATATATAAAAAATTTTTCTAAGAATAGCTTTTCTTTTGCTGGTGGTTTATTGGAAAATGAATTTATTTTTAGCTTAGGAAATGGAGATATTACAAGTATAAAACCTGATGTCAATGTTGATAAAAAAGAAGCAAGAGCAATATCTTTTAACGAAGAATTTGAAAAGATAGAATTAAATAAAGACTATATACTTATGCAAGTAGACTATTTTCCAGCTTCTAAAGGAACTAAAAGTATAGATGTAAAAATACTTGATGAATTTGAGGGGCAGGCTGACCATGAATATTATTTAATGTGTTTAAAATTTATGGATAAATCTTCAGAATTTAATTAGAATTTTTTTATTACCAATATAAATTTATTATTTCAAAAAATATTTTATCAAAAAACTGATACCTTATTTGAACTGACCCCCAAAAGTTAGACCTAAAAACTAACTTAAGGAGGTCAGTTTTTTAATGGCAAAATATAACACAGAATTCAAAATGAAAGTAGTAAAGGAATATTTAGAAACAAATATCTCATATAAATCTTTATCAGAAAAATATAAACTTTCTCATCAGGAAATAGTAAAAAGATGGGTAAATGCATACAAGTCTCAAGGCTATGAAGGGCTAAAAGTAAAGAGAAAAATACACAATATACTTTGGAATTTAAGTTATATGTAGTAAACTTGTACTTAACAGGAGAAATGTCCTATCAGAGCCTAGCAAATGAATTAAAGATAAACAATCCATCAATAATAACAAGATGGGTAAAAGACTTTAGAGAAAAAGGAATTGAAGGACTAGAACCTAAGAAGAAAGGAAGACCTTCAAAAATGCCAAAATTACCGAAGAAATCAAAAGATATCAAAATAGATTCATCAGCAAACTTAACAAACTTAGAAAATAATTCATTAACAGAAGCACAATTAAAAGAAAAAATAAAGAAATTAGAAGAACAAAACTATTGGCTTCAATTAGAAAATGATGCAATAAAAAAAAAGATAGAATTGTCTCAAATGACAGATGCAGAAATAAGACAATTGCTGAAACAATCGGGGTTTTAAGAAGCAAATACAAACTTAAAGACTTGTTAAAATACTTCGATTTTCCAAAATCAACATACATGTATTGGCAAAAACGCTTAAATAGGCCAAATAAAGATAAAGAAATAGAAGATAAAATACTAAAAATCAGAAAAGACAATCCAAACTATGGCTACAGAAGAATAACTGCAATGTTAAAAAGATCAGGACTAATAATAAACAAAAAGAGAGTTCAAAGATTAGTTCAAAATCTAAAACTACAAGTAAAATCTTTTTCAAGGAAATCAAGAAAATACTCATCCTACAAAGGACAAGTAGGAAAAATAGCAGACAATAAGATAAAAAGAAACTTTAAAGTAGAAAAACCATACACACAAATAACAACAGATACAACAGAATTTAAATATTTTGAAAAAGATAAAACAGGAACATACCAAATAAAGAAACTCTATCTAAACCCATACTTAGATATGTACAACAGTGAAATACTAAGCTATGAAATATCAAAACAACCAACAATAGAACCAATCCTAAAAGCCTTAGACAAAGCAATAAAGGTAACTAACAAAACAAAAGAAAAAAGAATATTCCACTCAGATCAAGGATGGGCATATCAAAAAGATCAATACACATCAAGGCTAGAAGCAAACGACATCATCCAATCTATGTCCAGAAAAGGCAATTGCCTAGACAACTCACCAATGGAAAACTTCTTTGGCATATTAAAACAAGAAATATATTACGGAAACAAATTCTATTCATATGAACACTTAAAACAAACAATAGAAGATTTCATAAAATATTATAACGAAGAAAGGATAAAAGAAAAATTAGGATACTTATCACCAGTAGAATATAGAAAGAAAAATGCAGCATAAAAATTTCCTACCCCTAGGGGTAGGATAGGACAAAGAATACCAGAGCTAGTTTAATTCTAACTCTGGTATTAGGTCCAACTTTATGGGGTCACCTTAATTTATGGGTATCAGTTTTTAGCTAGTTCTTAAAAGTTCTTCAAATTGGTCGATCAATGGGTCGGGCATCACAAAAGTAAAATATCCTCCGCTCTTTGATAAAAATAAAAAGATAAATCCTAAAGATAAGAATTTTTTTAAATTTACATAGACCATTTCATCAGAATAATCTACTATACCTTGGTAAAATTCATTAAAAGATTTAAGTTCTTTTTTGTCAAAGCTCATAAGAGTAGCTTTGAAATTTTCTAAAATATTTTTATGTAATTCTTCCTTTATATCATCCATTGATAAATTATCATAATCTACTTGGTGATTTCTAGCCATAACTTCTAAATAAGTATCATTAACTAAATTTAAAATATCTTCAATTTTTCCTGTAGGCAGGGCATCAATTGTTTCGACTTTAAAAAATTCTTTTATAATTTTGCTCAAAAAATTCACCTCACCTACATTATATACTAAATATCCATATATAAAAAGCAAATAAGTGCTCATATAGTTGTTTAAAAAATATTTAAATGTGTTATAATTATTTTGAAGAAAAAGGAGGACGTTGATAAAAATGTCATTAATCGAATCATTGAGTGAAAAATTAAAAGGTAAAAATGTAAAAATTGTATTTCCTGAAGGAAATGACTCAAGAGTTTTAAGAGCAACAATTAGACTTAAAAATGATGGAGTAATTGAACCTATTGTTTTAGGTGATGTAGAAGAAATTAAAAATTTAGCCCAAAAAGAAGGGGTTAATCTTTCAGATTTACAAATAGTTGACCCAAAAAATTTTGAAGAATTTGACAAAATGGTTGATGCTTTTGTTCAAAGACGTAAGGGAAAAGCAACTGTTGAACAAGCTAGAGATATTTTAAAAGATCCAAATTATTTTGGAACAATGTATGTTTATATGGGTAAGGCTGATGGAATGGTTTCAGGTGCAAATCACACTACTGCTGAAACAGTAAGACCAGCTCTTCAAATTATTAAAACTAAAGAAGGTATTAAAAGAACAAGCGGAGCTTTTGTTTTACTAAGAGATGACAAAATGTATGTAGCTGCTGACTGTGCAATTAATACAGACCTTGATGAAGAAGGACTTGCTGAAGTTGCAGTTGTTACAGAAGAAACTGCAAGAAAATTCGGACTAGAACCAAGAATTGCTATGCTTTCATTCTCAAGCCACGGTTCAGCAAAGCATGACAGAGTTACATTGGTAGCTAATGCAACAAAACTTGCAAAAGAAAAAAATCCAGATATGTTAATTGATGGGGAATTACAATTTGATGCAGCTTTTGTTAAAGAAGTAGCAGATAAGAAAGTTCCTGATTCACCATTACATGGGAGTGCTAATGTATTCATTTTCCCTAATATTGAAGCAGGAAATATTGGATATAAATTGATTCAAAGATTTGGTGGATATAAGGCAATAGGACCTATACTACAAGGATTAAATAGACCAGTAAATGACCTTTCTCGTGGATGCGTTGAAGATGAAGTTTACGATTTAGCAATAGTTACAGCAGCTGAAGCTTTATAATATTAAAAGAGCAGCTGCTCTTTTACATAATGATATAAATATATGAAACTTTTATATTTTTTACAAGAAGAAAAAAATTTAAATATTGGTTTGTTTGATGATTTTAAAGATATTAAAAAATTCATTAAAAAACTTTTAAATATTGAAATTACAACATTTGATGATATTTACCATATAAGTTTTTATAGGGACAGTCTTAAAGATTATGAGGATATTGAGATTAATGGGAATTTAATTCCTATAAGTAAGTATGCCTTTGCCCCATACAGTGAAATTTATTTTGGTATAAGTGATTTGACAGATTTATCTTTAAAAGGTAATGGAATAATCGAAGGCTTTAGTGTTATTGAAAATTATGCCATTGATAATAAAGATTTAAAGACATATATTGACCAAAGAGAAAAAGCATTTGAGCGCGTCCAAAAAGCTTTAAAATCTCGTGGATATGAAGTAAATAGAGAACTTCAAGATTCAGAAGATGGCGAAGCTATAACTATTAGCGGTAAAGGAGAAAGGTGGTTTTTTGCTCATTTAGATCCATCTTTTGTTGATAGCCTACCTGAGGATGAAGAAGAATTTGAAAAATTTATAGATGAAGAATTAGAAAATTAAATGTAAAAACGGGTATTGCCGGATGCTTGGCTTTTATTTAATATTTTTCATATAGTAAAAATCTTATAGTTTCATCAATAAATATTATTAAAAAAATGTAGAAAAAATTTAAAATTTCTGATAGTATATTTATACATGGTTAATTGAGGTGATTATGTGAGTTTTTCATCTAATGTCAAGGAAGAACTTTCTAAACTTCCTGTTTCAGGGTATGAAATTGTACTTGCTGAGCTGAGTGGCCTTGTACCCATGTGTGGTATTCTAAGTTATAATAATGGTAAAATTTTCTTGGAATTTAATACGGAAAATCCATCCTTAACAAGAAGAGTTTTTACTTTTTTGAGGAGATATTTCGATTTTAATTGTGAAGTTAGAAATGTTAAGTCTAAGCAGCTAAAAAAAAATCTTTATACAATAAGTCTTGATGAGAACTCTTCCAAGGTTTTATTAGATGAGATTAAATTTTTAAAAGGTGAAAACGTATTTACTAGAAATTACAAACCTTTGAATTTAACACAGGACGTATTGGGTAAAAAAGCTTATATAAGAGGTTCTTTTTTAGGAGCAGGTATTGTTGTAGACCCCAAAAAAAGTTATCATTTAGAATTTGTATGTAATAATTTAGAACATGCACAATTTTTAAGAGATAACATAAATTATTTTAATTTGGGAGCAAAAATTGTCACTCGAAAGGACAATCTGATTATTTACTTGAAGGATGCTCAGAGTATAAGTGATATATTAAGTCTTATGGGGGCTCATAATTCTCTTTTGGATTTTGAGAATACAAGAGTCATAAAAGACATGAGAAACAATGTGAACAGAATTGTAAATTGTGAATCTTACAATATTAATAAAATTGTTAAAACATCCTATAATCAAGTTCAAAATATATTATATATAAAAGAACACTTAGGTCTTGACAAGATTTCAGATGATTTAAGAGAAATTTGTCTTATAAGACTAAAACACAGAGATATATCTTTAGGGGAAATCGGTAAAATGTTGAAACCACCCCTATCTAAATCTACTATAAATTATAGATTTAAAAAGATTAACAACATAGCAAATAAATTAAGGGGTGATTTAAATGACTAATAAATCCATCACTTTGACAAATGAAGATGGACTTCATGCAAGAGCGGCTGCACTTTTTGTAAGAGAAGCTAACAAATTTTCCTCTGAGATAAGCTTGGAAGCACATGAAGAAAAAGTCAACGGAAAGAGTATAATTGGCATTATGTCTTTAGGAGCTTTTAAAGGTGAAAAAGTAACTATTTATGCTGATGGCAGCGATGAAAAAGAGGCTGTGGATACCTTATATAAATTAATTGGAAATGAGTTTGCAAAAATTTAAAGGAAAAATTTATTATATTTTTTGTTTTAAAATATTTTAATTGAGGAGGGATTTATGTCAAATTTTATTCATTTACATGTGCATAGTGAATATTCCCTTCTAGATGCTTCTACTAAAATAGAAGAAATTCCCGTAAGAGCAAAAGAGTTAGGAATGAAAGCTGTAGCTCTTACTGATCATGGCAATATGTATGGGGCAATTGATTTTTACAAAGCTTGTAAAAAAGTTGGTGTAAAACCAATAATTGGTTGCGAGATATATGTTAGCCAAAAGTCCTTATATTTAAAAGATAGGACTAATGAAAGATATCATCTAGTTTTACTTGCAGAGAATAATCAAGGTTTAAAAAACTTGATGAAGATTGTATCGATTGCTTTTGTAGACGGATATTATTACAAACCTAGAGTCGATTTAGATGTTTTGAAAAAATATTCAAAGGGAATCATTGCCACTTCAGCTTGCCTAGCCGGAGAGGTACAAAGATTGATTCAAAGAAGAGATTATGATGGGGCTAAAAAAGCAGCTCTAAGATATAGGGATATTTTTGGCAAAGATAATTTCTTTTTAGAACTTCAGGACCATGGAATTCCCGAACAAAAAAGAGTTAACAGGGAACTTAATAGACTTTCAGAAGAAACTGGCATAAGTCTAAGCTGTTCTAATGATGTGCATTATCTAAAAAAAGAGGATGCAAAAGCTACTGATGTTCTTTTGTGCATACAGACAGGATCCAAAATTAAAGATGAAAAAAGAATGAAGTTTCCAACAGAGGAATTTTATTTAAAGTCTGCTGAAGAAATGGAAAATATTTTTTCTGATAATTTGGATGCTATAAATAACACAGGGATTATAGCAGATAGATGCAATGTTGATTTTGAATTTGGGCATTATCATCTTCCAGAATTTAAAGTGCCAAGTGGTTATACCAATGAATCCTATTTAGAAAAGCTTGCAAAAGAAGGTCTTAATAAAAGATACAAAGTTATTGATAAAAAAATTAAAGATAGATTTAATATGGAGTTTCAAACAATTACACAAATGGGCTTTGTGGACTATTTTTTAATTGTTTGGGACTTCATTAACTATGCGAAAAAAAACAATATTCAGGTTGGACCTGGAAGAGGTTCTGCAGCAGGTTCAATAATTTCTTATGGTCTTGGTATTATTGATATTGACCCCTTAAAATTTGATTTACTTTTTGAAAGATTTTTAAATAAAGAAAGAGTATCAATGCCTGATATTGATATTGACTTTTGCTATGAAAGACGTGAAGAAGTTATTGATTATGTTTGTGAAAAATATGGCGACGAAAGAGTAGCTCAAATTGTAACTTTTGGAACGATGCAATCACGTCAGGCTATTCGTGATGTCGGAAGAGTTTTAGATATTGCTTATTCTAGAGTTGATTATATTGCAAAACAGGTGCCTCATGCACTTAAGATGACTTTAGATAAGGCTCTTGATATTTCAGAATCTTTTAAAGAACTTTATGAAAAAGACAAGGAAGCTAGAAATTTAATTGATATTGCAAAAAGAATTGAAGGTCTTCCTCGTCACACATCAACTCATGCTGCAGGAGTAGTAATTTCAAAAAATCCTCTGACAGATTATGTACCACTAACTCGTAATGACCAAATTATTGCTACCCAGTTTAATATGATTCAGCTTGAAGAGTTGGGACTTCTTAAGATGGACTTTTTAGGTCTAAGAACTCTAACTGTCTTAAGGGATGCAATTTCACTGGTATATGATAATTATAAAGTAAAAATTGACTTTTCTGAATTTACCTATGATGATGAGAAGGTTTTAAAAATGTTTGCTAAAGCTGAAACCTTAGGTGTATTTCAGTTTGAATCTTCTGGCATGAGATTGTTCTTAAAGGAATTAAAACCTGATGCTTTTTCAGATCTTGTTGCGGCTAATGCACTCTTTAGACCGGGACCTATGAAACAGATTCCTAAGTTTATTGAATCTAAGCACGATAAAAGTAAAATTTCTTATATTCATCCAATTTTAGAGCCTATATTAAAAGATACTTACGGTTGCATCGTTTATCAGGAACAGGTTATGCAGATAGTTCAGATTGTTGGCGGATATTCTTTGGGACGAGCAGACATAGTAAGGCGTGCAATTTCCAAGAAAAAAATGGCTGTCATGGAAGAAGAAAGAAAGAATTTCATCTATGGAAATGAAAAAGACAATGTATGTGGGGCTATAAGAAATGGAGTGGATGAAAAATCTGCCAATGAAATTTATGATTTAATTATTGACTTTGCTGATTATGCCTTTAACAAATCTCACTCAGTTGCTTATTCTGTTATAGCTTATAGGAGTGCATGGATTAAATACTATTATCCAAGGGAATTTATGGCAGCACAAATTTCAACATATACATCTGATATTAAGCAGGTAAGCCTTTATATAGAAGAATTAAAAAGATTAGGTATTGGACTTTTGCCTCCAAATGTGAATTATTCACAAAAAAATTTCACCGTTGAAGGTAAAAAAATTCGTTTTGGACTTAAGGCAGTAAAAAATGTTGGAGAAAATTTAATTGAAGCAATAGTCCAAGCACGAGATAAATTAGGAAATTTTACAAGTCTTTGGGATTTTGTAGATAAGGTTCAAAAAGTTAGTGCTCAAGTCCTAAATAAAAAAGCTTTGGAATCTTTAATTAGGTGTGGAGCTTTAGATGACTTTAATGGAAATAGAGCACAGTATTTGGCAGTATATGAAAAAGTTATGGAGAATAATCAAAAATCCATAAGAAACAACATTAGAGGTCAAGTTACTTTGTTTGGAAATTTAAATAAGTCTGAAGATCTACCAAATTTAAAAGATTTTTCATTAAGGGATAAGCTCAACATGGAAAAAGAAGTTATAGGTATTTATGTTTCCGGTCATCCCTTAGATGACTATAGACCTGCACTTATAAGTTTTTCTAACACCAATACAGGAGAAATTTTTGAGTCTTATAACAGCTCTTCTTTAATTCAAAATAAAGATATAAGAATTGCAGGACTATTAAAAAACAAAAAGACCATGATTACAAAAACTAATAAGGTAATGGCTTTTGCATCTTTGGAAGATTTATTTGGAACAATAGAGTTAATAATTTTTCCCAAAACTTATTCCCAATATAAAAATTTAATTGAAGATGGAAAAGTTCTTGCCATTATGGGACATATTTCTTCATCTGATGTAGAGGATCCAAAAATAATAGTTGATAGTTTGATACAGATACAAGAACCCAGTGACAAGAAATTATATATATCCATAAAATCTATGGCGGATAAAAATATTTTAGTGGGTATAAAAGAAGTGTTAAAGTCATATAGAGGAAATGTTCCTGTCATTTTTTATGACGAAAGTCAAAAGAAAACTTATGGAACCGATATGTCTATATGGATTAACGAAAAAGAATTTGAAAATATTAAGCTTGAGCTTTTAGTATATTTAAATGAGAATCCAAATAAAATTATTTTAAAGTAGGTAAAATTATGAATATAGCAATATTAACAAGTGGCGGAGATGCACCTGGAATGAATCCCTTAATTAGGGCTGTAGTAAGAAGTGGAATATATTATGGACACAAAGTTTATGGTATAGAATCGGGCTACCAAGGACTAATTGAAGGCAAAGTTATAGAGCTTAATGAATCATCTGTTGGAGATGTTATTCAAAAAGGCGGAACTTTTTTAGGTACATCAAGAAGTCCATCTTTCCAAGAGCAAGATGGTTTTAATAAAGCAATAAATGTTTTAGATATTTTTAATATTGATGTCTTAATAGTCTGTGGAGGAGATGGATCTTTAAAAGGAGCATTAAAATTAAAAAATGCCGGAATAAAAGTCATGGGAATTCCTGCTTCAATAGATAACGACTTAGCTTACACAGATTATACAATAGGTTTTATGACATGCCTTGAAACTCTTTGCGATTTGATTTCAAAAATTAGGGATACAACAGAATCCCACGGAAGAGCAAATGTAGTTGAGGTTATGGGTAGAAATTGCGGAGATATAGCTCTTTATGCAGGTTTGGCTGGTGGAGCAGAAAATATTTTAGTTCCAGAATGCCCGACAGATATTGATGAGATTGCAAAAAAAGCCATCCTTGGCAAAAATCGTGGCAAAAGGCACCATATTATTTTAATATCAGAAGCTATGGGTAGCCCTTATGAATTTGCCGATAAATTCCAATCTTTAACAGGAATTGACACAAAAGTAACAATTCCCGGTTATATTCAAAGAGGGGGAAGCCCTTGCGTATTTGATAGAATTTTAGCATCGCAAATGGGATTTAGGGCAATAGAAGAAATAAATAAAAATAATTTTAACCTTGCTATTGGAACAAGGAAAGAATCAATAATTACAAGAAATCTTGAGGAAATTTTTAGCGAAGAAAGTAAATTTTCCTACAACTTGTTGAATATACTAAAGATAATTTCAATATAGGAGCAGTTATGAGAAGAACAAAAATTGTAGCCACAATTGGCCCGGCATGTGATGATTTAGAAACCTTAAGAGAGATTTTTCTAAGAGGTGTTGATGTTGCAAGACTTAATTTTTCTCATGGAAATCATGAGGAACATAGAAAAAGAATAGAAAAAATAAAAAAATTAAGAGAAGAACTAAAGATTCCTATAGCTATAATGCTTGATACAAAGGGACCAGAAATTAGACTTTTAGATTTTAAGGATAATAAAAAAGTTAACCTAAAGGCAGAAGAAACTTTTATATTAACCACAAGAGAAGTTCTTGCAGATGATAAAATAGCATCAGTTTCATATAAAAATTTACCTAGAGATATAAAAGTTGGAGCAAAAATTTTAATTGATGATGGTCTTGTTGGTTTAAAAGTTCAAAAAATCTCAGGTGAAGATATATACACTGTTGTAGAAAATGGAGGAGAAATATCCTCTCATAAGGGTGTAAATGTACCTGACACAAACTTATCTCTAGAAGCTTTGACAGAATCTGATATTGAGGATTTAAAATTTGGTGTAGAGATGGGAGTAGACTTTATTGCCGCATCTTTTGTAAGAACAAAGGAAGATATATACAACATAAGAAAAGTTTTAGAAGAAGCTGGAGATTTTTCAACTTTAATTATTTCAAAAATAGAGTCAAAATCTGCAATGGATAATATTGATGAGATTATTGATGCAAGTGATGGAATAATGGTAGCAAGAGGAGATTTAGGAGTAGAGATAGAAACAGAAGAGGTTCCTATTGCACAAAAACAAATAATAAAAAAATGCAATTTAAAGGGAAAAGCAGTAATAACTGCAACGCAAATGCTTGATTCTATGATGAGAAATCCAAGACCTACAAGGGCTGAAGCCAATGATGTTTCTAATGCAGTCCTTGATGGAACAAGTGCTGTTATGCTTTCAGGCGAAACTGCAGGAGGTTCTTTTCCAGTACAAGCCGTAGAAACCATGAGAAAAATTGTAGAAGTAACAGAAAAATCTATGGATTTTTCTCAAATTTTACAGAGAAAAATAGAAGAAATTTCTAACACTACAACAAATGCAATTGGTAAATCAACTTGTCAAATGGCAAGAGATTTAGGAGTTAAATTAATTTTAACAGCAACAACAAGCGGTAATACATCTCGTGCCATATCAAAATTTAGACCTGAATGTTTAATTCTTGCAGCAACTCCCGATACTAAGGTAAGACGTCAACTAAATCTTGAATGGGGAGTCAAATCAATTCTACTTGATAATTATGAAGATATAGATCTTATGATTTCAGAAGCTATAGAGGAAGCCAAAAAACAAAATTATCTTTCCTCTGGTGACAAGGTTATAGTGACTGCTGGTGTTCCTGTTGGTCTATCAGGTTCTACAAATTTAATAAAAATTGAAAATATAGAAGAAATAATTGCAAGGGGAACAGGACTCGGAAATGGGAAAATAACCGCTAAAGCCATAGTAGTTAACGAACTTAATGATCTGGTAAATTTCTTTAAAAATGGAAATATTATTGTAAGTAAATTTACAAATAAAGAAATGATGCCTTATATAAAAAGAGCAGGTGGATTGGTAACAGAAAAAGCCGGATACACATCTCACGGAGCAGTTGTTGGGGTTAGTTTAGCAATTCCCACAATAGTAGGAGCAAAAAATATAACAGAAAAAATAAAAACAGGAGATATAATAAGCATTAATTCAACATACGGCACAATAAGTCAAGGAAACAGTCATTAGAATAGGAACTTTGAAATATTTTGTGTATAAAAATTCCTCTTGATAAGATAATAATCAGGAGGAATTTTTATGCCAAGAAAAAGACAATAAACAAGAAGAATCAAAACATCAAAATATTAATCGAAAATTATTAGCCATAAACAGTACAAGATTTACAAGAAGCTTTAAAAGATTTTTTAGGAGAAACAATGAAGAAATGCTTAAATCAGAAGTGTAAGAACATTTAGACTATGATTACGATGAATATCTACTATCATTAAACACTAGAAACGCTTCAAGTAAAAAACAGTCAAATCATCATATGGAAATATAAACCTAGACATACCAAGACATAGACAAGGAGCTTTGAAACTACAAGCATTAAAGAAATATATCTATGGGCACAAACGACAAATACATATCTAACATAGAAAATCAAATATTATCTCAGCTAACAATATACTTTGAAGACAGAATCTAATTTTCTTGTTCCAAAATTAGCTTACAAAGATTCATAAAAGTGAAATTTTTAATATATTTATTTTTAAGATATTAAAAAAATATCAGCCACATCCTATCAGGAGGGCTGATACACAAAACTTTTCAAAAGACCTTAATAAAATTTTGAGAATATTGTTCTTTTTGAATCACTATAGTTTATAGAATCTGTTACTTCTGTGATTTTATTATTTTCCTTATCAATTATGATGGTTGAGTTTACAGATGAATTTTCATTTAAAGCGTTTAACTCTTTTTCATCAATAATTTTATTATTTGATAGGATTTTTCTTATATCTTCTTTATTTGTTGAAGAATATTGCAATGTTAGAAGCTTTTTCTTACTGATTTTAGTTGGAAGAGTTTTTGTGTTTTTAATAAATTCAACTACATCAAATAAGTTATAATCTCCAGTTTTAATTTGAATTTCTGTTTTTTCAAATTCATCCATGCCGCCAGTTGTAATGGACTTGTGAAAGTCTAATTTTGAATCGTAATTTTCTTTTTGACAAAGCTTAGGAGAAGATTTTTTTAAAGAGTCAATATCTTCAATATTATTTATGAAATCATCAACTTCCTTAATATGTGAATTTGCAGCCTTAACTTTTTCTGGGGAAGAAATTTTTTTGTCATTTATCTCTTCTTTTACTTGTTCTTGAGTTTTTATTTCAGTTTTTTCAAGATCAAAATTTTTGTTTTCTAAATCTTTATTAGTTGTTTCTTTACTTTGATATTTTCTTCTTTTCTTAACCAAATCATTAGCCTCCTCGTTTTGATTTAAGTAATCTTCTTTTACTTCTTTATTTTTTTTATCATCAATGTTAAGCCCACACTCAATTGTTTTAGACTTATTAACATTAGAATCATTAGATTTTTCGGAAGGTTTGCTAGGAGTTTTTGCCTTATCCTTATCAACTAAATATTTACTATCTGAAAAATCACTTTCATTACTTGTATTTTCAATTGTGGAATTCTTATTATCTTTACTAATAAGGTTTTCATCTTCAGTATTGTTTTTTGAATTTCTTGATTTTTCCCACTCAATTAAATTTTGGTCATGTGCTAAACTTTCGTTTTTTGCTAAAATATTTTTTATAATAATAAAAGCAATAATGCATAAAATTACTGCAAGAATTATTAGTAATGTAAATGTTCTCATAAAGCACCTCCACTGATATTATACCATTTTACTATAATATAACAACAAGAATTTGAAAAAAAATATAAAAAAAATCCCTGCCGGGGGATTTTCTTAGGGGTGATTTTATTTATTTGTTAAATCATTTATATTATAAGCTGGCAAATTTAAATTGTCAATAGAAATATCAAAATAAGAAATATATTCCATTATATGAAAAAAAATAAAACTCAGGATTTACTGAGTTTTATTAAATAATATATTAAGTTTTATAATATTCTTATTTATTAGCTGATTTTAAATTTCTATTTTGAATTTTTTCTTTAAGAATTGCTACTAAATCTCTAATTTCTCTTACACCTAAATAATATAGAATTACAAGGTAGATTAGAGCTGCTATCGAAACTACTATCAATAATACTATGAGTCTTAGTAGGGTTAACATTGCTCCTGAGCTAAAGGAGAATAATATTTTTTCTATTGGGAAGTAGGTAAGTGCTACTAATCCCATGGCAACTGAGGCCATTACCGTTTTAATTATGGCTTTAATGTAGGACTTTGTGCCTAAATTTCCAATTTTTTTGCGTAGAAGGTAGAAGCCTATAAAGACAGCAGCAGTTGTAGCAATAGATACTGAAGCGGCAAGTCCATCTGTTCCATAATGGTGAGCGACTAATAAATTAAGACCAACATTAATTATTACATTTAAAGCACCTATAACAAAAGGAGTCTTTGTATCATTTAGTGAATAATAAATCCTATTTAGTACATTGGTAAGAGATATAGAAATAAGCGATAATGAGTAAAATCTTAAAGTTGAAGTTGCACTAATTCCATCTTCTACTGTAAATTTACCATGGACAAATGCAATTTCTATAAGAGGTCTTGCTAGGATAATCATACCTATTGTTGCCGGGACTGTTAAAAATAAAACTGATTTTATTGAGGCATTCATAACTTTTTTCCCTTGAAGCATATTTCCTCTTCCAAAAGATCTTGTTAGAATTGGATAAACTATAGCTGTAACAGCAGCTATAAAAATTCCTATTATTAAAGTATTCATTTTGTTGGAAAAATATAAAATTGAAGGGGCTTTAGTTCCCATACCGGAAGCTAAAGATCTGTTTACGGCTGTATTAATATCATTTACAGAAACAGATACCAAAACAGGTAAGGATAATTCTAATGCTTCTTTTACATATTTATCTTTTAGGTCAAAAATAAGTTTAGGTCTATATCCTAGCTTAAAAGAGTCTGGTAATAGAAATAAAAATTGTGCAAAGGCTCCGACAACTGCTGCAACAGTTAAACCTACTATTCCTACATGGTGGGAAAACATAGCAAGATAAACAATATAGACAATATTTAAGGGAATAGATATTGCTCCTGTCGCTGCAAATTTTCCACCATATTGCAAATATCCTGTAAAAACACCTACCCAGCAAGAAAAAATTACTACAGGCATTCCGAGTTGAATAAGTCTTACTACTATTTTAAAAGTTTCAGGGTTTGCTCTAGAAGCTGTTAAGTAAGCAATTTGTCTTGGAAAAAACCAACCAAGTAATATTAATATAATTGAAACTACACTTGATATAGAAAGAAGATTGTTTGTGAAATAATTTTTTCTCTCTTCTCCCAAATCATTTTCGGCTCTTTGTAGGGCCGGGATAAAAGTTGTAGCTATAGCTGATGTTACGAAAGCTGAAATCATAGCTGTAGCAGCTTGAGCAAGTGAGTATGCACTCATTTCAACAGTTGCTCCAAATACATTAGCTGTTAAAGATTCTCTAACAAAACCAAAAACTTTGCCTATTAGTGAAAATATTATTAGGGCAAGGGTTGATTTTGCAATTTTTGAGCCATTAGATGATTTTTTATTCATTTAAACCTCCATGTCTTTATAGATTATATTTATAAAGTATGTATGTGTCAATATTTAGCCTTTAAAAGCAATCTTAACTATTATAAAACTTTAAAATTTTTAATGCAATTATTTTATTTAAATAATTAATTTTACTGTCGTATGTCCTTTATTTACATATTATATAAAACTTGTTGATTTAGATATAGTAAAATGGGAAAAAATAATTTATAAATTTAATTTTAAAAGGACAATAATTAATCTATATCTGCAAGAAAAATTTTTATCTCTACTAAAAATATGGTTGTTTTTCCTTTTGACAAAAAAATAAAAAATAAGCTTCAAATTTAGAAGTTTTAGATATTGATTTTCAATTGTCTTTAAACAAGCTGTCATTATTTTTTCACACTTATTTATTAATATTTATTCAAGCTAAAAATAAGGAGGAATAATTTTGGAAGATAGAAATATAATAGAAAGTAACAAATCCACTAGAGGGAAAAAATCTGGTAATGGCCTTATAATTTTGACTTTAATTTTTGCGATTATAGGCGGAGTTATAGGTTCAGCATTTACAAGTTATTGTTTTTATAAAAAATTTCCTGCTAATTCAGAAAATTCATCAAAGAATATAACTATAAATGCAAGCGATGTTTCAACTGTAGCTAGTGCTGTGGCAAAAAAATCAATGCCATCAGTAGTTGGGATTACAACAACAGGTGTGCAACCATCATTTTTTGGACCTGTTCAAGTCCAAGGTATGGGTTCAGGTATAGTTTTTGATGACAAAGGATATATTGTAACAAATGCTCACGTTGTAAAATTAAATAATCAAGTAGTGGATAAGGTAAATGTTCAACTTGATAAAGATGTTACTGTAGAAGGTAAACCTATTTGGGTTGACGAAAATGTTGATCTTGCTGTAGTTAAAGTTAATACTAAAGAAAAACTTGTTCCAGCAGAGCTTGGAGATAGTGATAAATTAAATATAGGGGATGTGGCAATAGCTATTGGTAACCCAATTTCTCTACAATTTAGTCAAACTGTTACTCAAGGTATTATTTCAGGATTGAATAGATATGTTGGTCAAGTTTCTGGTGGTGGCTATATGATGGGGCTAATACAAACTGATGCTTCAATAAATGGAGGTAACTCAGGCGGTGCCTTATTAAATGCACAAGGACAAGTTATAGGTATAAATACAGTAAAAGTTCAATCTGCAGAAGGTCTTGGATTTGCAATACCAATTAATTATGTAAAAACAATAATCAATCAAGTTGTGAAAAATGGAGATTACAAGGAATTATCTCTTGGTGTATATTCAGCAGATGCTCAATATGCCAACCAAATTATCGGTAAAGATTTGGGAATAGATGAAGGGATATTTATCTTAAAAGTTTTTGATAATTCGCCAGCGAAAACTGCAGGTCTAGAAGTTGGAGATGTTATTACAAAACTTGGTGATGACAAAATTAAAGGAGTTAAAGACCTTAAGGCTGCCCTTTACAAGTATCAAGAAGGAGATAAAGTCACCATAACTTATATAAGGGAAGGCAAAGAAAAACAAACAGAATTGACTTTTACAAATTACAGGGTTCCTGTAAGTGAAAAGCTAAAGGAAGATAAAAAAACACAAGAAAACTTTGAAAATAGACAAGACCAAGGTCAAAATTCACAAGGTAATTATGATGAGTCAGATCCTTTTAATCAATATAGAGAATATATGAGGTCTTTTTTCGGAGAATAAATAAACATTAATTTGATTAGTATTTAATAAAAAATGCTATGGCACAAGCTGTAGCATTTTTTATTTTTATAAATTTATAAGCCAAGCGGAGAAGAATTATAAAATGATATTATTTACACAAAAACCACAAAATGATATAATAAAATAAATATAGTAAAATAAAACGGAAATTTAATAACTATTAATAAAGGAGGGCTTATGTTAATAAATATTCCTATAATTTTAGGCTCTATTATGGTCATAGTAAAAGTTATTCTTATTATATTAGTTATTTTTGCACTTATAAAGTACATCAAATCAAAATAAAAAATTTAAGTCTGTAATTATGATTAACGTTTTCAAAACAAGGGGTGAGTTATGTCTAGAGAATTAAAGTCTACTATTATGCTTTTAACAGCGGCAATTATTTGGGGATTTGCCTATGTAGCTCAAGTTAGCGGTATGAGTCATGTTGGACCCTTGACATTTAATTTTGCTAGATTTTTGGTTGGTGGAGTATTCTTAATCATTATATATAATATTTTCAAAAGAACTATACCTTATTATAAAAATGAAATTTATTCACTTAATAAAACTATAAAATATGGAGTTATATGTGGTTTGCTTTTGACAGTAGGAAATAATCTCCAGCAGTTATCTCTTTTGGGGACTAGTGCAGGTAAGGTTGGTTTTTTAACTTCTACTTATATAGTGATAATACCTTTGATTCAATTTTTCTTTGGAAAAAGAATTTCAAATAGAATAATATTTTGCATATTTATAGCAATGTGCGGAGTTTATCTTTTATCAGTAAAGGAAAATTTATCTATAAATTCCTATGACATACTGGTTCTTGTTTCTGTATTATTTTTTGCCATACATATTATGATAATGGCAACATGCCCTGATGATTGTGAAAAGATTTTAGTTTCTATGATTCAGTTTTTTGTAACGAGCATACTATCAATAATTCTTGCTTTTTTGTTTGAAGATATTGCGATTATAAATTTATTTAAAGCTTATAAGGAAATTTTATTTGTAGGTATTATTTCATCTGGTATTGCTTATACATTACAAATGCTAGCTTTCAAAGATATTGATCCAACAATAGGTTCTTTGGTAGCATCTTTGGAATCGGTTTTTTCAGTTATAGGCGCATGGATATTTTTAAATCAAAGAATGAATTTACGAGAGATTAGTGGGTGTGTTATAATATTAATAGCCACAGTGGTTGCACAATTACCAAGTAAGGGGAAAACAAAAGGATTGAGTAAAGGGTAAAGGTTTACTTAATCAATTTAAAATTATTTCGTAAATTTACTTATTTACTATTTTTATTTTGCACTTTGTTATTATCAGGTGCAAATTTTTTGGAGGTGTAAGATGACTAGAGAATTTAAATCCGTAATTATGCTACTTATCTCAGCAATTATATGGGGTTTTTCTTATGTAGCCCAAGCCTTGGGTTTGCAAGAAGTCGGGCCATTCACCTTTAATACTGCCAGGTCCTTTGTAGCCTGTATTTTTTTATGGCTGACTTATCTTTTCTTTAAAAAAACATCAAATTATTACAAAAATGAGATTTTTTCCTTAAAAAGTACAATCATATTTGGTTCAGTATGTGGACTTTTAATGACAGTTGCCACAAATTTCCAACAAATGGGTATTATTGGTACAACTACTGGCAAGGCGGGATTTTTAACTGCTACATATATAGTTTTGATTCCAATATTTGATTTTTTCTTAGGCAAAAAAATAAAACCAAGAATTATTTTGTGCGTTTTTTTTGCCATGGTTGGAACATATTTACTCTCTGTTAAGGAAAACTTTACAATAAATGGATATGATCTTTTGGTTTTATTTTCAGCTATATTTTTTGCTTTACATATCATGGTTATGACAAAACTTCCAAATGACTGCCAAGCTATCCTAGCTTCTCTGACACAATTTTTTGTAGTTATGCTAGTATCTCTTGTTATTGCAATATTTAAGGAAGAAATAGTCCTTGCAAGTTTAAAAGCTGCAATTCCAGCAATACTTTTTGTAGGTGTTCTTTCATCAGGGGTAGGTTTTACCCTACAGATGATTGCAATTAAAGATATTGATCCAACAATAGGTTCATTGGTTTCTTCCTTAGAATCAGTATTCGCTGCTGTTGGAGGTTGGATGATTCTTGGTCAAAAGATGAATCTAAGAGAAATTACAGGATGTATAATTATCCTAGTAGTAACAATTATTGCACAACTACCATCTAAGAAAAAAGTTTAATATTAATGAGATTTAATATTTTTTTCATAAAATTAACAAAATTCTAAAATTTTTATTTCAAATTTATATTTTATAATTAAAATGAGGTGAGATGATGTCACTTATTGATAAAATTTTTTCTAACAAAAGTAAAAAGATAATTGCTATAGACGGAGAATATGGGTCTGGAGCTTATAATATAGCTGCAAATATTGCAGAAAAGGAAAATATTAAATTTTACGATTCTAAATTAATAGAGCTTATGACTTTAGAAAAGAAAGTCAAACCTGAGGATTTGAGTAAAGATGATTCTTTCTTACAAGGCACAATTTATGATCTATATAGAGAAAATTATTCTTATTCACAGGAAGATATAGCCTTTTCTGATGCACAATTTCTTATGGATTCAAGAACTATAAGGGACATTGCAAAAAAAGGTCAATGCGTTATCTTGGGCAAGTGTGCAGATTATGTACTTGGTGATGATATAGTTCTAAGCGTATTTATCTATGCATCAGAAGATTTTAAATTAAATAGGATTGAAAAAGACTATAACATTAAAAAAGATAAGATAGAAACTAAGATGAATAGGGAAGATATGAAAAGAAAAAATCACTATGAGAGAAACACAGGAAGATTATGGGGTAAATCATCGGTTTATGACTTATCTATTGACTCTTCTGCATTTTCCTTTGATACTATTGAGGATATAATAATTAAATTAGCCAATAAAAAAATAAGATAAAAAAGTCCCGAAAGAAAATTTCGGGATTTTTTCTTAATTATTTATTTTTTCAGAAGCTTGGGCTGTTGCCCTTTCTCTTTGCTGTCTGGTTTCTAATCTCTTTTCTTCAGAAGCTTTAGCCCTTTCGTAAGCGTGCATAATAAGTGCTATAGTTACTACTGCGTAGGAAAGGAAAGTTCTGAAATATTCTCCAATCATGGCATCTCCTGCGATTACCTTTCCTGCTTGAGGCATTACTATAAACATCAAGTGGAAAAGAGCTGTACCTAAGATTGCATTAGGTATTGATGCCTTTGAAACTGAAGCACCACCAACTAGAAGGGAAGCTGCTGCATAAAGGGCTGCTTGGTCTTGACCTCCGTATGTGGAAAGAGTGCCTATATTTTGCAGATAAATAATTTGACCATAACATGCAAGAACAGTTGAAATAATTATAGATTGAACTCTAATTTTATTTGAATACATACCAGCATTTGTTGATACTATTTGGTCTTGACCGACTGCCTTCATATCATGTCCGAGTTTTGTTCTTTTAAACCATACAACAAAAACACACAAGATACCAATGACTACAAGGGTCATTATTGGTACATCAAATCTTATTGCTTGACTTTGACCAACTGGCAAATTTATCCTAAATTTTAAAATATTATCTAAAGCACCACGAGATGCAAGGGTAAGGGAATTTTTAATACCGAATCCTTCAGAAAGTAACAATTCCTTAGTCCTTATTGGGATTATTGTTCCACAGAAGAAAAGTAAAAATAGCATATACCAACCAAGTATAAAGAATGAAAGCATCATTGATGTAATCATTTCACGACCCTTAGCTTTATTTAGAACCATACCAGAAAATTGTCCAAGTAAAATTGAAATGGGTGTACCTATAAGAGCAGCTACAAGAAGACCGGTAGCTCCAGTAAATCCCCAATCTTGGGCAAATATAAGACCGATTTGACCGCTCATAGCTCCCAAAGGTATACCAAAGTTAATTCCCATACCTGCCATAATAGGAATTAGTAAAGAAAGAACTAAGAAAGTATTTCTAACTAATCTTGTGGCAAGTTCTGATGTAACAGAGGCTATTGGTGGTTTTGCAATTATAATTCCTATCCCGCAAATTACTATAAATAGGATTGGAACCATGGAGCTTCTTAAAGTTTTTCCAAAATTTTTATTCATTTACTTTGTTCCTCCTTGTAAGTGCGTATAGAATCATACCATTTGTAACAATTATACGAAGTATTTCTGAAATATCAATATTAAAAGCACCATTTATAACAGTAGGTGTAAGAGTTATAATTCCTTGGAATAGAAAAGTACCAATTATAACATGAGGTATTGTAGCCTTATTTATACTAGCACCACCTATTAAAAGGGCAGCAACTGTTTGGAAAGTAAAGGCTAGAGGTGCTTGATAAAGCTGAATGAATCCATAGGATTGTTGATAAACAATTATTCCCACAGAAGCAATAGCTGTTGATAAAATAACAGAAACAAATCTAACTCTTGAAATATTTATACCACTTGCTTTTGCATACTCAGGGTTTGAACCTACAGCAGTCATAGCTGTTCCTGTTTTTGTTTTAAAGAAAGACCAAACAAGGAAGGCAAAAAATGCAAATAATAAAAACATACCTATAGGTACATGAACTCCACCTATATTAAATGATAAAAATTTACTTATAAGTCCCATAGTCATCTTATTTCCTGAATTACCAATAACTTGTTTCATCCAATAGTTTGCAACAGGAATTTGTTGACGAAGTCCAGTTCCTCCATAAGATAAAACAGAAACTGGATTTTTGTAGGGTAGTAGTAAATAAGCTATACACATAAAAGATGTGAATGAATAACCAACATAAGTAGCTATAAGCATTTCATCACCCATAATTTTATTTAAAACATAACCATATATAGCGCCGAAAAATATGGAGAAAAGTATAGCAAAAACCATTGCCATAAATAAGCCCATATATCCTACATATCCAAATTCTATAGATGTAACTCCACCAAGGATACCACAAACAACTCCTATTGGAATACCAAAGTTAAGTCCGCAACCTGATTGAACCATAGGTACAAGAGAAAGCACTAATATTGAAAACATACCAAATCTTGAAAGTACATTTTCAAAAGAGTCTTTTATACTAACACCAGCAAAAGGAGCAGCTATAAATAAGGCTATTAAAAAGAGGGCAATTATTGTTCTTGCCAAACCAAATTTTTGTAATAAATTTTTATTTTTCACCTTAAACCTCCACACTTTCTCCACTCATCAATAGACCGAATTTTTCGGGGCTAGCATCAGCCGGAAGAATTCCTGCAATTTTACCTTCACAGATTACTGCAATTCTATCACATATTGATCTTAATTCTTCAAGTTCAGAAGAAACCATAACAATTGTTGTGTTGTTTTCATTGTTGAATTTTTCCAAAGCTTCCAAAACAAGTTGTTTAGCTCCAATATCTATACCACGAGTCGGCTCAGAAACAAAAAGTAGTTCTGGATTCATGGCAAAAGCTTTTGCAAGACAAATTTTTTGTTGGTTACCTCCAGAAAGATTACCAGCTTTTTGTTCAGGACCTGTGCATTTAATAGCGAGGCTATCAATGTAATTTTTTGCCAATTCTTTCATGGCGTTTTCATCTCTAAATTTAAGCCCTAATATTTTCTTAATATATTTATCTTGCACTTGCATTGAATTAAAAGCAATATTCCAATAAATAGGTTCATCTAAAAGTAGACCAACTCCACGTCTATCTTCTGATACAAATGCTATGCCTTTTTTAAGAATTTTTGAAGTATTTCCAAGTTTTAGTTTTTCACCCTTAAAAGTAACTTCACCGCCTACAGGATAAGTACCTAAAATTCCATTTGGAATCCCAAGTTTTCCTTGACCGGCAAGTCCAGCTATACCAAGTATTTCGCCATCTTTAATAGATAAGCTAACATCAAAAACAGCTTCACCAGGCATATCGACCCATAAATTATTGATGTTCATTATTGTATCTTTGCCATCAATATCTTTTTTATTTTTCTTAACAACATCCATTTTGTCGTCAGAATTTCTTCCTACCATCCAATTAGCAATCTCTTCTATAGATAAATCTTTATTAGGTCTATTTTCAACAACAATACCATCTCTTAAAACAACAACCTTATCGCAAATAGTTAAAATTTCTCTTAAACGATGGGAGATAAAAATAATTGCTATACCAAGAGAAGAAAGTCTTTTTAAAGATTCCATAAGAGAATTTGCTTCAGATTCAGTAAGAACGGCTGTTGGTTCGTCCATAATTATTAACTTAACATTTTTTCTAGTTATTTCTCTAGCAATTTCTATAAATTGCTTATGACCAACTGGCATCTCTGATACTAATTCATTTGCATCTATTGAAATACCTAGCTTTTCAAGGGAGCTACCAGAGATTTCAATATTTTTTTTGCCATCAATTGTTTCGAGTTTTTTGCCGAAAACAGAAGAAACTACAGATTTTTTAGTATTTTCCATATTTAATGTGATGTTTTCAGCTACAGTAAAGCCTGGAATTAGGTTAAATTCCTGATGGACCATACCTACTCCAGCATTTAAAGCTTCTATTGGGTTTTTAAAAGATGTTTCTTTTCCGTCAAAAATTAATTTGCCATTAAATCCACCTGTTTCATGAATTAATTCCATTCCGAAAATAATATTCATAAGGGTAGATTTTCCAGCTCCATTTTCTCCGACAAGTCCAAGAATTTCTCCTTCTTTCAAAGTGAAGTTAACATCTTTTAAAACTTGATTTTCACCGAAACTTTTGCTGACATTTTGCACTTCTAATAGATTTTCTGTCAAAATATCACCTCATAATTATTAAAAAAAACCAACGACCTTAGCCGTTGGTTTTGGCCTTTTTTTATTCTGCTTGACCTTCAGCTTGTTCTTGAGATTTTTCAATAGCTTCTAAGTCAACATTTAGATTCTTATACTTTTCAGGAACTTGAACTTTGTCCATTCCCATGTATCCTTTACCATATAGGTAAGTATCTTGAGAAATAAGAACGTGGTTATCAACTTCTTGACCATTTTGTCTATCTACAAATTTTGAAGCCATCCAGTTTGCACCTTCAGTATATTTGTGAAGTGAAGCCTTAATATCTTCAACATTTGTAAGTTCAGCTTGACCGTGAAGAACTTTAATAACGTGGTCAACGGCTCCTCTAACTTCTGTATATCCTAGTGAGTAAGCCCAAGAACCCATTCTTCCGCCGCCGCCAGCTTTAACAACAGCTTCTTCAACTCTTTTATTTATTGCTTGCCAATTTCCTGCAATATCGCTTAAATCTACAGAGAAAGCATTAGGATAACCCATTATTGGAGAAGGTAAATCAGGTTCAATAAATATTGCTCCACCTTGTGCAACTCCTCTTAATATAGGTTCAGTATGAGCATCATTAGTACAGAAGAAACAAGTATCTTTTCCGTATTTATCAATCCAGCTTTGAATATTTTCAGCTACATATTGTTGTGCTCCTGGAATACCGATATCAGTTGTTGGGTCTGGTGCATTTAATGAAATAAATTCAAGTCCTTCATCCTTACAAGCTTCTTCAAAAATAGCTCTTCTTAAAGCAAGCATTTCAATTGACATATGTCTTGGGAAAGTTATATGAGCGAATTTAGTAGCTCCAACTTCTTTTGCAGCTTTAACAATTCTATAACCTCTTGATATATTATCAACATCTATACAAAGGTCAGATGCTTTTTCAACCATAATAACATCTTCTTGAGGAGTTAGGTTGATTAAAATGATATCAGGTCTTTTTTCTCTAATTTTTTGGAAAGCTGCTGAAGTACCTGGAACAGATTGATTTACAATAATTGCTTTCATATCAGGATCATCAGCCATGGCTGTGATTTTTTGAATTGTAGTTTCTATTTCAGCTTCAAATCTGTCAGGATAAGTATCATTTTTTACAACGTCAGCACCAAACTCTTCAATAGCTGCTTGAGCTGCTCTGAACTCATCTTCTGATTGTGAAACTGTACCTGTAACAACACCGATATGGTAAGGTTCGCCTTCTTTTAAAACTTTGTAATCAGCCTTAGGCAAATCTTTGATTTCTTCTGTTTCTTTTGCTTCTGCATCTTTTCCATTGGAAGAAGATGTGTTTTCAACCTTAGAACATGCTCCCATACTTAGTCCAAGGACCATTAACAAAAGAACAGTTAAAAATCGAACAAATTTCTTTTTCATAATTACACCTCTTAAATTGAATTAAACATTATTAAAAATAAATATTTATACCAGTTTAACACAATATAGAGTTTATGTCAATAAAATACTATCAAACTAAAGAAAGAAGTTTTTTATTTTATAAATTCACCATATAATATATTTTCTGTAATAATTTTCTTTTTTTAACTTAGTCATATCTTTTAAAATTTTTATGAAAATATCAAATTCTTTTTTAAGATAATTCTATTTCTAATTTATTATAATTGATTTATATTGTAGTTATTTATAGAAAATTACTTTAAAAATAAAAGATTTTTAATTAGAAAATGAAATTTTTTATTTTAAATGTAGTTCCTGTACTATATTGATTATATCATAATTAAGGGCAAAAAAAATAAGGCGGAATTGAATCCGCCTATATTTTTAATTTCTATTAATTAAGTCTAACACTCCATCAACCAAATCGAAAATTTTTATTATTAAAGCAGCTATGGAGATGAAAATTGCAATTTTTTCAAATATTGAAAAATGTGTGATATCATCAAGTTTCTTACTTGCATTTTTTTTAATTTTACATAAATTCTTATCCATTTTATTTCTCCTTATGAAAAATATACAATTTTATCAGCATTTAATACTCTGAAAGTGAAAGATTCTGTGATAAATATTCTTACACTTTCCCCACAATCTCCTTCATATCCAACTGAAAAGTCAGAACCGAGTACAAATTCAAAATCTTCATTTTTATGGGGAATTAATAAGGCACCTTTTAAAACTTTAGATCTTACAATGCTTCCGCCAATTAATTTTGAAATAACCTTAATTAAACTTGCACCTTGGTATATAATGTTTAATTTTTCATAAATCTCTTTAGATACAATTAAATCATAAGGGGCATGAGCTGAACTTTCATATAATTTATATATAGCTTGACCTATTGATTTTAAAATTTCATTTGCGTCACTACCTATTTTAAGCTTATGACCAGCACTTTGAACAAGACCAGTTATTTTTGCACTTTTATTTCCATTATATATAATTTCTTCTTCTGCCAAAGCGATGTTTCGAGCAGCTTCTTCTAAAGGGTCAAAATTTACATCCTTAGCTCCTCTTTCAACATCATCTAAAGTCCATTTCAAAAGTTCTAAGGGAATTCTAAGTTCAACAAGTGGAACAACCTTTCTTATACCTGCTTGGACCTTGTCATTTTTTTGAGAAATAATTTCAAGTCTTCCGTCTTGAACACCGCTATATTTAAAACCTTTAGGACCTTTTACATCTAAAACTCGTCTAGCACTTAGCATTGGAATAATAGCTTCTCTAGCAGCACTATCTATTTCATCCCATGTATTTTTTGTAATTGGAGCAAAACTTCTTTTTAAAATATCCATATATTACTACCCCCTAAAGCTTATTACTACCCCCTAAAGCTCTCCTATACCTAAATCTTCATCAGAAGAAGCTTTGGAAGATTCACCTGATTCGGCATCTTCTTCTACTTTTGTTAAATCTTTATTGGTGAAAAGATAGGTTCTCATTTGTTCATCCCATCCATCTTGGTTTCTTCTCAACCATTCAAGAAGCATTATAGCATGTTCCATTTCTTCATGTTGATTGTGAAGCAAAAGCCTATTTAATTCTTCATTTGAGCTTGTAGCTACTCTTTGATGATAGCAGTCAACCGCATCAATTTCTTCCTTTAAAGAAACAATAGCTCTAACTATATCTCTATCTTTTTGACTCATTTCACTTGTAGGTTCATGATAATCATTTGCCATATTATTACCTCCTTTTATTTTTTCTACCCATTAAAAGACCAATCAATCATTAATCAGAAGTTTATAAATTCGAGTAGAAGGGTATTTAATTTATAATTATAAGTGATAATTGATGATGGAAAGAGGAACCGAAATGATAGAATTTAGGAATGTTAAGAAGATATATCCAGGCAATCAGGTGGCAGTAACTGATATTAATTTAAAATTTAACACAGGAGAATTTATTTGTTTTATTGGTTTATCAGGTTCCGGAAAAACCACTTGTATGCGTATGATTAATAGGATGAATGAGCTAACTGAAGGAGAAATACTAATTGATGGGATAAACATCAAAGATATTAATCCCGTAAGCTTAAGGAGAAAAATAGGCTATGTGATTCAGCAAATAGGACTTTTTCCGCATATGAGTGTTTATGATAACATAGTTCTTGTTCCAAGATTATTAAAATGGGATGAAAGAAAAAACAGAGAAATTGCAGAAGATTTAATTAAAAAAGTGGATTTACCGCTTTCATATTTAGATAAGTTTCCGGGAGAACTTTCAGGAGGTCAACAACAAAGAATCGGAGTTATAAGGGCCCTGGCAGCAAATCAAGATATTATTTTGATGGACGAACCATTTGGTGCCTTAGATCCAATTACCAGAGATTCCTTACAAAAACTTGTAAAAAAATTACAAAAAGAAATGGGGAAAACTATTGTTTTTGTTTCTCATGATATGGATGAAGCCCTAACACTGGCGGATAAAATAGTAATAATGAACAAGGGTACAGTTGTACAATTTGATACTCCGGAAAATATTTTGAAAAATCCGAAAAATGATTATGTTAGGGATCTGTTAGGAGAAGAAAAGTTAAACGAAGCCAAAACTTCTTTAAATTCAGTTGAAACCATTATGATTAAGGATCCGGTTTCAATTTCTAAAGATAAGACAACTTATGATGCCCTGGTACTTATGAGACAAAAAAGAGTTGACAATATGTTTATTACAGACAGTGAAAATCATCTTTGTGGCTACTTAAATATGTTTGATATAGGCAGCAAAGGCAGGAGAGTTTTGCCCTTATATAAGGTTATGAAAAAAGCTCTGTCAATCACAAAAGAAACTAAAATCATGGATGCAATTAGGCAAATTTGGAAACTTGATGTTAAAAATTTGCCGGTTGTTGATGGAGAAAATCATTTTGTAGGGCTAATAACTCGTGCAACTATTGTAGATACAATTTATACAAATCTTTGGGGGTCTAATGAAATAGAAAATATCAGTGATTATGAAAATGAAAAAACCACAGTAATAAAGGATGAAAGTGATAATAATGCTTAAATTTTTTAATGAAAACAGTTTTGAGATTTATAAAAAAATTTTAGAACATTTATATATATCAACCATTTCACTTGGACTGGGGATTTTAATTGCAGTTCCAATAGGGATTTTATTAATAAGAAGTCAAGTTATAGCTAAAATTTTTATGGCACTTGCTTCAGTTTTGCAAACAGTACCATCTTTTGCCCTTTTGGCAATAATGATACCAATTTTTGGAGTTGGGAAAAAACCTGCCATATGTGCCTTATTTATATATTCACTATTACCAATTATGAGAAATACTTATCTGGGCATTGAGGCGGTAGATTCTAATTTAATAGATGCAGCTCTTGGCATGGGAATGACTAAGAGTCAGTTATTATTTAAAGTTCAATTACCTATGGCTATGCCTGTAATTATGAGTGGAATAAGGCTATCTGCAGTATATGTTTTATCATGGGCTACTCTTGCCTCATATATAGGCGGGGGCGGTATGGGAGATTTTATTTTTAACGGCTTAAACAATGCAATAATGCCAATGGTAGTATGGGGGACCATACCTGTAACCCTACTTGCAATATTGGCGGATTTTTTGTTGAGAAAACTTGAAAATAAAATCTCACCCTTAAGGAGATCATAACAATGAAAAAGCTTAGAAAATTATTGGGTCTTGTATTAATTTTTCTAACATCATGCAGCTTACCGGGAATTGGTATGGATACAAATAATGATGTAATTGTAGCAACAGGATCAACAACTGAAAGGCAAATCTTAGGAAATATTGTTGCACAGATGATAAGACACTATACAGACTTAAATGTAGGAATTATATCCAACCTCGGATCAACAACTTTAATAAATGTAGCCATGATTAAAGGGGATCTCAATGTGAGCGGAGGAATGTATACAGGAACATCCCTAACTGGAGAACTTGGAATGAAGCCTATCAAAGATCCGGAAAAAGCACTAAAGACTGTGCAAGTGGAATATTTAAAAAGATATAATAGGAAGTGGTATCCATCTTTTGGATTTGCAAATACTTATGCTTTTATGGTGAAAAAAGATTTGGCACAAAAGTATGATTTAAAAAAAGTTTCGGATCTTGAAAAAATAAAAGACCAAATAAAAGTAGGTGTAGATACAGGTTGGATTAACAGACCTGGGGATGGATATAAGGGATTTCAAGAAATTTACGGTTTTTCCTTTAATAAGCTCTATCCCATGGAAATAAGTTTGGTATATACAGCTTTGGCTGAAAATGAGATGGATGTAGTTTTGGGTTATTCAACAGATGGAAGGATAAATACCTATGGACTTATTTTATTAGAAGATGACAAAAGGCTGTTTCCACCATATGATTGCTCACCTGTAGCCACAATTAAAATTTTAGAAAAACACAAAGAGCTCGATAGAATACTTTTAAAACTTGAAAATTCTATAGATTCTGAAACTATGCAAAAATTAAATAGGATAAGTGATGAAGATTTAGTTGAACCGGAAACCTTGGCGAAAAAATTTTTAGAAGAGCATAATTATTTTGAGGAGGATAAGAAATGAAAAATTTTTTAATTTATTATTTACAAAACTCTTCCTATATATTTGAACAGTTCATAAGGCATTTTTTAATTTCTTTTTATGGAGTTTTGTTTGCCTCAATCTTGTCAATACCCTTGGGATTTATTATTGCCAGGAAAGTGAAATTATCCGATTTTTTAATAGGGGTAGCAAACATTTTAGAAACAATACCATCATTGGCAATGCTTGCAATATTAATGTTTGCAATTGGGACAGGCCCTAATACCGTAGTGTTTGCAGTTTTTCTCTATGCAATTTTGCCCATTTTAAAAAATACTGTTGTAGGCATAACGTCTATACCCGAAAAATATATTGATGCAGCCAAGGGAATGGGAATGACATCAGGACAAAGAATTTTAAAAGTAGAAATACCATTATCTATGGCAATTATTATGGGAGGTATTAGAAACGCTCTTGTTCTCGCAATAGGAGTTACAGCTGTTGGAACATTTATTGGAGCAGGAGGTCTTGGAGATATTATTTCAAGAGGAATAAATGTTGCAAATGGAGGAGCGATTATAATTGCAGGAGCTGTTCCTACAGCTTTAATGGCAGTTGTCAGTGATTTTGTTTTAGGGATTATAGAAAACAAATTAATGCCAAAATCTGTTAAAAAAGTTAGTTAATAAAAAAGGAGTGTTACTGAATAGATAAATCTATTCAATTTAGTAACACTACCTTTTAATATTATTATTCTTCAACAGGTTCAAAATCTGATTTTTCAGCTCCACAAAGAGGACACACCCAATCTTCTGGTAAATTTTCAAAAGCTACCCCTGGTTCAATTCCACCGTCTTCGTCGCCAACTTCTGGATCGTAAATATATCCACACATTGTGCATTCGTATTTTTTCATATTATTCTCCTTTCAATATTAATAATTAGAAAAATTCAATAATTCCATTTCTAATTATATGGTTTATACCCATTAAAATAAAAAAAATAGAATAAATTAAAAAAAATTTAAAAAAACTTATCTTAAAATTGTGCAAAAAAATTTTTATACAAAGTTTAACAATTTGAAAGTGGGGTAAATATTTTACGATTAAAGATTAAGGATGATTGAGATGAATAACATGAATGTTATATATAGATTTGACGATTCTGTTACTAGCGATTTATTCTCTATAGAGCCCTTCGTAAAGGGAGCTGTTAGCGAATTAGAAAGTTTTATTGATGACAGGGATGCAATATTTGACATAAAATTAATTCTAAATGAGTTGGTAGTTAACGGAGCAATGCACGGAAATTGTAAAGATTGTTCCAAAAAAGTTCGTTTAAAAATGGTCATGGATAAAAAAAGTCTTATGATAATTGTTAAAGATGAAGGAGAGGGCATAGACTATGAATCTTTAAGAGATGACTGCAAATCGTGGGACTTCAACGGAAGGGGTTTATTTATCGTTGAAGCCTTGACTGATGAGCTTATCCTTCATGACAATGAGGTAATAGCTATAAAAAATTTATAATTCTCCTTTTTATATATCTTTAATCGAGTTTCATAATTTTTTAAAGACACCTAATTAATGGTGTTTTTTATTTGCCCAAATATCAGCTAGGGTATTTACAAGGATCATATAAATGTTATAAAAAGAAAAATATATACCTCCAATAGGTGCTGATATTGTGTCTATAGGAATTCTACCTGATATATTCCAAGGTATAAACATAGAATTAAGTAAGGCTGAATTTGACAAATTAAGGGCAAGTTTTTCTTTGTCTTCTATGTTTTCTCTACTCATTTCATAGGTTAGCATAATAGAAAGGGTTTGATTTGAAGAAAAACACGCAATAATTATTGACAAGATTTCCATTACAAAAAGTTGTGGGAATTTTTTATATAGACTGTTTACTGTCAATTTGATACTTTTTAATAGGTCAGTATTTTTGAATATACCGAAATAACCAGAAGATATGCCAACTATTAAGATAGCTTTAGCCATGGATATTACTCCACCACCATTTATTGATTTATCTGCATTTTCATTTACATACCCCAATAGAGTACTTCTAAGAATTTGGTTTAAGGACATATTTTGGAAAAAATATGCAAGAGAAATTGCAATTATTATAGATAATCCCATATTATATTTTAATGGAACTTTAAACATTGCTAAAATAATTATTAATATAGCTGGAATAGCTAAGATAATGTTAAAATTGAAATCACTCTTAATTGAAGATAAATCAACATTATGAATGGTTCCTAAGCTGTTCAAATTTAAAATTTGAAAAGTTGTTATAGTTAAAATTATAGGAATTATCGAGGTTTTTATCATATTTTTTATATTATTATAAAAATCTGTTTTTGTAATTGTAGCTATTAATAGAGCAGATGTTGACATTGGTGAGGTTCTATCACCGACAAAGCAACCTGAAATTATAGCACCAGCACTGAAATAGGGATTCATATTAATGGCATAGGAAAGAGTCATAGATATTATACCAGCGGTGGAAGATGTTCCAAAACTTGAACCAGTTAATAGGGAAACTGTTGCATTAAATAGGAAAATGCCAACATAAAAATACTTGGGAGAAATTATTTTTACTGCATTATAAATTATGTAAGAAATTGTGCCACAGGCTCTCCAAGTTCCAGTAATCATACCTATAAGTAAAAAAATAAAAAGCATAAGTTTGCATGTTGAAAATCCTTGATAAACAAAGTTTAAAGATTCTTTTAATTTATGACCTTTAATCAAACAGTAAATTATAAAAATTATTAAATTTGCCAGCAAGGCTAAAACTAAAGATATTTTTAAAACAATTGAACCTATTAAGACAATAATAAAAAGTAAAAGTACAAAGTTTTCAAGCATAATTTCCCCCATAATTAATCAAAAATTAAAATTAATTTAAGAATAATTTAATAATTATATATTATAATTTCACAAAAGCTTGTTGAAATTATTGTATAATAAAATTTAGACAAAATAAAGCATAAAGGAGATTGTATGATAAAAGTTAAGAATTTTTTTAGGTCAATAGGAAAATTTTTGTGGGCACACAAATTTCTTCTAATAATTCTTGTATTAGCCTTAGTATTTTTGATGGCATCTATGGTTAAGGGAATGTTTTTAAAGAAAAAAGGAACAGAAATTTCTTCAAACCAAGTTATTATCCTGAAAAAAGGTGACGTGGTTAATTCAATAAATGAAAATGGAAAAGTTGTTTCTTCAACAAGCACTGATATTTTTGCGGAAAAAGAATCACCTGTAAGTTCAATTAATGTTAAAGTTGGCGATGAGGTTAAAGAGGGAGATATAATTGCAACTCTAGATTCAAGTGTTATAGATGAAGAAATTGCAAAGAAAAAAGCTTCTGCAAGAGCTAATAATAAAACTGTAGGAGCAGGTATAGCCGCAGCTAAAAAAAGATTAGATGAAGCTGTAGAAAACAGATCTAATGGAACAAATGCAGGAATTGTAGCAGCAAAAGCAAGTGTTGAACAAAGTCTTGATGCTTATAAAAGCGCACAAAAAACCTATGAAGATTATAAAAATTCTTTGGAAAAGCAATATAATCCAGAAATTATTGGAGAAAAAAATTCCAGAGAAAATTTAGCCTATGGGGAAAAGAGTTCTCAATTAAAGTACAATCAACTTATTAACGATTTTTCAGATAACAAAAAGAAATCAAGTGAAAATAGAGTTCTGGCACAAGATTGTAACAGTAGAATTGATGCTATTCAAAGTAGGATTGATGATTTGACAAGAAAATCTACTGATATAGGCATAAGAATGAGTGATGTTCAAAATGACATATCTGATATTGGAAGTAAAGGTCAATCTAATAAGCAACAAGGTAGCGATGTTAACAAAAACGAAGCAAAAAAATTAGAAGATGATATTATATCAAAAAGGCAGGAATTAAATAGTTTAACTAGATACCAAGAAGAAATAAAAATAGAACTTTCTAAATTATCTGATGAACTTGCTAGTGCAAAATCTCAAAAGGAAAAATATACATCAGAAGCCGATGCTCTTGATAAAGAAATTGATAGTCAAAGAAAAAATCTTGACCAAATGTCAATTGATATAGAAAAAGCTCATGATGACTTAAAATCAGATGCTGATAAATCAATAAAGGCTTCTCAAGCACGTGATGATCAGCTAAAAACTTATAAACTTGCCATGGATACTGCAGAAAATTCCTATAAGGCAGCTCTTGTTTCATTAAAATCTGCACAAACATCAGCAGACAATGAAATTTCCATGTTAAGAGATGCACTAAATTCTGCAAATGCAAACTCTAACAATTTAGATGAAGTGGAACTTAAATACTTGAATGAAGAACTTGAAAAGACTAAAATTAGGGCCTTAAAAGATGGAACAATTACAAAAATTGATGCAAAAGAGGGAGAAGTGCCAAAATCAGCCATAGCAAGAATTGAAACAGTAAACAAATTAAAAATAGAATCCCTTATTAAAGAATATAATGTTAAAGATGTAAAAATAGGGACAAAAGTAATCATTACATCGGATGCTCTTTCTGATGAAGAATTTGAAGGAAGGGTAAGTTTTATCAATCCAACTCCTGAAGATTTAGACCCCAACAGTCAATCAAAAGATGTTAATTACAAAACAGAAATTGATATTTCAAAAGAAGACTCAGAAAAATTATCGCCAGGCATGAGTTTAAGGGTTAAATATATTTTATCTGAAGAAGAAGATACCTACCATGTTCCTACGACTGCAATTTTTAATAGAGATGGAAGAGATTATGTTTTGGCATTAAAAAAAGATGGAAATAACACCTACAAGATTGCAAATGTAGAGGTAAAAAAAGGACTTGAAAATGACTTTGAAACTGCAATAAAAGGCAAGGACTTAAAAAGGGATATGAAAGTTCTTTCTAATACTCAAGGATATGGAGAGGGACAAATAATTAATATATCAGAGAAGGCTGAAAACGAAGAAGAAAATAAAGAAAATTTAGAAAATAAAAATGGAGAATAGGATGACTAAACTTATTGAAATGAAAGAAATTAAAAAATCTTTCAATATAGGCAAAGAAAATGAGCTTGAAATTCTTCATGGCATAAATTTACAAGTAAATGCTGGGGAATTTGTATCAATAGTCGGTCAATCTGGTTCAGGAAAATCTACTTTAATGAATATAATAGGTCTTTTAGATAGGCAGACCACTGGCATATATTCCCTAAATGGTGTGGATATAAAATCATTAAATGATGTAGAGCTTTCTTCATATAGATCAAAGAAAATTGGTTTTGTATTTCAAAATTTCAATCTGATTCCAAGATCAAATGCCCTTAAAAATGTAGAACTCCCCATGCTTTATGCTAAAGTTTCTAGAAAAGAAAGAGAAGAAAGAGCGAAAATACTTTTGGAAGCTGTGGATATGAAAGAGAGAATGAGTCATGCACCATCAGAACTTTCAGGAGGACAGAAGCAAAGAGTAGCTATAGCTAGAGCCATGGCAAATGATCCGGATATTATTCTTGCAGATGAACCTACAGGTGCCTTAGATTCTGAAACGGGTAGACAGGTTATGGATTTATTTCACAAACTAAATGAAGAGGAAAAAAGAACTATAGTTGTAATAACGCATAACTTGGAACTTGCCGAGGAAGCCGACAGAATTTATAGGATGAAAGACGGAATGTTGGAGGAAGCATAATGGATTTTTTTGAAACTTTAAGACTTTCTTTAGAAGGCTTGCGTGCCAATAAAATGAGGTCTTTTCTAACCATGCTTGGAATAATTATTGGTATAGGTTCAGTTATAGGTATAACTACAATTGGTCATGCCATGACAAAATCTGTCAATAAAGCATTTGATTCTATAGGAAATACTGCTGTTGAGATTTCTATAGTTCCTGATGAACCCAAATATTCTTGGGAAGATATTAGATATGAAGATGGATTATCGGTAGATATGTTAAAAGACTTAAAAGAAAATTTATCAGATATTGTCAAAGATTACTCTATATATGGTGCAGGTGGTTCAGGCAAAATAAATCAGGGAGATAAATCCATAAATGTAGATATAAATTCTACAACAAGCGGAAGTCAATATATTCAAAAAATAGATATGATTGGTGGAAGATTTTTAACTGATGAAGATAATACGAGGTCAAAATATGTGGCTGTAATTTCTGATAAAGTTGTAGATAAAATTTTTAATGGAGATATACAAAGTGCTTTAGGTTCTGAAATAAAAGTTAAAAAAGCAGATAAGTTATTAGTTTTGACAGTTGTAGGAGTTTACAAGTGGGAAAAGATAGAAGTCGGAGTTTTTGGAGGTTCTGGAGATACTTCAAAGATTTATATTCCTTATAATGTGGGTGAGAGAGAAATAAATGGTTGGGTGAGTGATTATTTTTCTTATGCAGCCTTTGTTTTACAAAATTCTGATAATGTAGAGGAAGATTGTCAAAGTGTGAGTACCTATTTAAAAAATAAATATTTTTCTAAAAATGATAGGGTAAAAATAGACACAAATTCTGCCGTATCTCAAATGAAACAGATGACATCAACAATGGATTCTTTACAGATTGCCATATCAGCTATTGCTGCTATATCATTACTTGTAGGCGGTATTGGAGTTATGAATATTTTACTTGTTTCTGTGACAGAAAGAACAAGAGAAATAGGAATAAGAAAAGCCCTTGGAGCCACAAGAAATGATATAAGATTTCAATTTATTACAGAATCTGTAATAATTTGTATAGTTGGTGGAATTTTTGGTATATTTTTAGGTGGAGTCTTGGGCATTATAGGCTCATCTTTACTCAAGATGAGGTCCTTGCCATCTATAACATCAGTTGTTGTTGCAGTTGGTTTTTCAATGCTTATTGGAATTTTCTTCGGATATTATCCTGCAAATAAAGCCGCAAAGCTTGATCCTATAGAAGCTTTAAGATATGAATAATTTATGATAAAAATTAAAATATTGTATGGATTTTAAGATAATTAATTTCCATGCAATTTTTTTATTTATCAATTTAAAAAATCAATAAAATTAAATAAATATTGGGTATATAAAATTCAAGCTCAAATAATATAAAAATTATTAAATTTATAAATTACTATTGGAAGAAGTGATGATTAAATGAATTCCGATTTTCTTGAAAAAAATGGAGTTATAAATTATATTTCAGGAAAGGAAATGTCTTTTAGAACTCAAAAAGAAGGAAATAAAGTTAAATCTTATGCACAAGATATTATAAAAAAATTAAAAATTAATCCTTATGAAATATACTCATGTAGACAGATGCACACCGATAATATTTGCTATGCCTCAGGGGAAAATGGTGATGATTATTTTTATGGTAAATATTTTGATAATACAGATGCACTAATTACTGATAAAAAGAATATAGGGCTTTTAATAAAATTTGCAGACTGTACTCCTGTTGTATTATATGATAAGTCTAAAAAAGTACTTTCTATTATTCATTCAGGCTGGAGAGGATCAAGCAAAAAAATTGTTGAAAAAACTTTAATAAAGATGGAAAAAGATTTTTCTTGTCAAAGAGAAAGCATAATAGGTTTTATTGGACCGACAATTGACCAAGAAAATTATGAGGTTGGAGAAGAAGTATATGATGCTTTTAAATCTTTTAAAAATAGGGACAGTTTCTTTAAATATAGGAATGAAAAGTTTTATTTGTCTTTAATTTCTGCTAATTTGGACCTATTAACTGAACAAGGTCTTATTAGAGAAAATATTAAGATTTCTCAAAAGTCTACTTTTTTGACAGAAAGCCTACATTCTGCTAGACGTGATAAGGAAAATTATGGTCTAAATTCTATGTTTGTTATGATGAAAAAATAAAAATAATATTGGAATAGTTTTAAATTTAAAAGGCAAGGGGAAAATACTCCTTGTTTTTTTATTTGAATAATTTTTGAATATAAAGTTATTTTTGCTATGTAGATATAAAAAATTTATCTTATAATATTAACGATAAATAATATCATTTATAAGGAGGTTTATTTTGAAATTATACAGGAAGCTATTTGCATATATGCCTGAGAAAAAAATACAAGGCATTTTGGCTGTTTTATTTACACTTATAGGAACGTGTATGCTATTTTTTGCATATTATCTGATATGGACCCTATTAAGAGATGTATTTATTGGCACTACAATAAGTGATGCAAAAAAAAGAGCAGTTGTGATTTTAATTTTATTTATTTGTCATGGACTTATTTATTTCTTAGGACTTTGGATGAGTCATTTGGCTGGATTTAGGTTAGAAACAAGGCTTAGAGAAAAAGGTATAAAAAATCTCTTAAAAGCATCACAGAGTTTTTATGACACACACAAGTCTGGTGAAGTCAGAAAAATTATTGATAACAATGTGGAACAAACTCATATGATTGTTGCCCATTTGATACCGGACCAAACTGCAGCTTTAATCACTCCAATTTTTATGGCTATCCTTGCCTTTTACTTAGATATTTCTCTAGGTATTTTCTTTCTAGTTATTGTTGGATTATCTTTTTTCTTATTTACAAAAATGGTGGGAAATATGGAATTTATGGATGCTTATATGAAAAAAGGTGATGAACTAAATGCAGGTGCAGTTGAGTATGTGCGTGGGATGCCTGTTGTAAAAATTTTCAATGCACCCATAGTTGGCTTCAGAAGTCTTTATGAAAATATTATCGGCTACAGGGATATGGTTTATGCATACTCTATGTCTTGCAGGATTTCCTATGTAAGTTTTCAATGGCTTTTAAATATCTTTATAGTTTTACCGATTTTTTTAGCTGCCTTTAAAGTTGCTGGAGGAGCAGATCCGAGACTTTGGTCTATTAAGGTTTTATTCTTCACTTTATTTATGGGAATATTTTTCTCTAATATGATGAAGATAATGTATGTTTTCATGTATATATATCAAGCAAATTCAGCAGTAGACAATTTAGAAAATTTATTTACTGAAATGGAAGAAAAATCTATAGATTTTGGAAGCTTAAAGGAAATGAAAAATCATTTTATAGAATTTAAAAATGTGGACTTTTCTTATGATAAAAATACTAAAATTTTATCAGATTTTTCTCTTAAACTTGAAGAAAATAAAGTTTATGCCCTTGTCGGAGCATCTGGCTCAGGTAAATCTACCATAGGAAAATTAATATCTGGACTTTATCCAGTTGATAAGGGACAAATATTAATAGGTGGAGAAAAAATACAGAACTATGATAAAAACTTTCTCATGGATAATATTGGCATAGTTTTTCAAAACCCTAAATTATTTGCAGATATTTCAATTTATGAAAATGTGAAACTTGCAAAAAAAGATGCAAGTAAGGCTCAAGTAATTGAGGCTCTCAAGTTAGCAAGGTGCAACGAATTTATTGGAAAGTTTAAGGATGGATATGATGCTGTTATTGGTTCAGAAGGAATTAATCTCTCAGGAGGAGAAATTCAAAGGATCTCTATTGCTAGGGTATTCTTAAAAAATCCAAAAATTATTATTCTTGATGAAGCTTCAGCAGCTGCTGATCCGGAAAATGAATATGAATTACAAAGAGCCTTTAAAGATTTAATTAAAAATAGGACTGTCATTATGATAGCACACAGACTTTCTTCTATTCGTGGAGTTGATGAAATTCTTGTAGTAGAGGATGGCAGAGTGATAGAAAGAGGAAGTCATGAAAAACTTATGAAAGTTTGCGGATCTTATAAGAAATACGTAAATCTTTATGAATCTGCTAACGAATGGAGGGTAAATGAATGAAAAATTATTTGAAAAATAGATACGCTCTTACAGACAAGGGAGCAAAAGGAACAGTTGTTGCTATTATCTATTCCACATTAAAAAGTCTATCCTTTATGATGCCAATTATTCTTCTGATGTATGTTTTAAATGGACTGCTTGGTTTTGGAAATTTTGATATAAAAATTGCCGGTATTTTATTTATTGTAATAGGTATTTTTATGGCGTTTGTAATTAATAAAGACTACATTACTACCTATAATGAAACTTATAAAGAATCAGCAAACCTTAGGATTGAAATTGCACAAATAATAAAAAATTTGCCCTTATCTTTTTATTCAAGGACAGATTTAACTGATCTATCCCAAACAATAATGAAAGATGTTGAGGCTGTGGAACATTCACTGTCCCATGCTGTGCCAGGTTTTTTCGGTTTTATTTTTAACTTTATAATCATTGGAGCCATGCTTTTAATTGGAAATATAAAGTTGGGACTTGCAATTATTATCCCTGTTCTTCTTTCAATGGTATTTAATTTTTTGTCCAAAAAAATTCAAGTATCTGCAACGAAAAAATATTATATAGAAAAAAGAAAGTCTTCAAAAATATTTCAAGAACTGATAGATCTTTCAACAGAAATTAAATCTTATAATTTAACTAAGGATAAGGGAGATTATGCCACTGATTTCGTAAAAAAATTAGAAAAAGGACATATTTTAACAGAACTTGGTCAAGTTATACCTGTTTCAATAGCTGATGTAGTAGCAAATCTTTCTTTAGGGCTTGTAATATTAATAGGTTTAATAGAATTAAATAAAGGAAATATAAATATACTTTATTTTGCTGCTTATCTTTTTGCTGCGGCAAGAATGATTGATGGCGTAGCAGCTTTTAACCAATATTATGCTGAACTGATGTATATTGATGGTCCAATTGAAAAGATTAAAGCATTAAGGACAGAAAAAGTGCAAGAGGGAGAAAAAGAAGAATTTAACTCCTTTGATATTTTAGGAGAAGATGTTGAATTTTCTTATTTAGAAGATAAAAAAATAATAGATGGAATATCTTTTAAGGCTCTTCAAGGAAAGATCACTGCATTGGTAGGGCCATCAGGTTGTGGAAAAACAACAGTTTTAAGACTTGTGTCAAGATTATATGATATTGATAGGGGAAAAATTTCAATAGACAATAAAGATATAAATAGATCAAGAACCCAAGATTTATTTAAACATATATCCATGGTGTTTCAAGATGTAGTCCTATTTGATGGAAGTGTAATGGAAAATATCAGAATAGGAAATATGGATGCAAGTGATGAAGAAGTTATAGAAGCGGCAAGGCTTGCCAACTGTCAAGAATTTGTAGACAAACTTCCAAAAGCTTATGACACAAATATCGGAGAAAATGGGTCAAAATTATCTGGAGGAGAAAGACAAAGAATCTCAATAGCAAGAGCATTTTTAAAAAATGCAGAGATAATTCTTTTAGATGAAATTGCAGCATCTTTAGATGTACAAAATGAAAAATATATTCAAGAATCTTTAAATAAATTGACTAAAGATAAAACTGTGATGATAATTTCTCACAGACCCAGGTCCATAGAAAAAGTCGATCAAATAATAGTTATGAATGATGGCAAAATTGAAGCAGCAGGAAGTCATGATGAGTTATTAAAAAAATCAAAGACTTATAAGAAGATGATAGAGTATTCAAAAAAGTCTGAGGAATTTGTATATTAAGGAGAAAAAAATAAAAAAACGCACGGCTATCTTATGTTGTGTTTATGATTTTTGGAGCATCAAATCTTTTACCGATATTTTTGGCAGGAGATGCTTATATAAATTCTATGATTATATGCTATTTATTTTTGCTATTATTTTAATATTTTTAACTAGTAAATAATGCTAATTAAATATAGAATTAAATAAAAAATAATCGATGGAAGAGATGAAATTTCAAATAAGGAGTGTCTATAATTATGGTAAGTATAATAAATTTATTGAATTGAAATTACATTGGGATCTTAATTTTTATAGGGATTGTTATTTTTGCATATTCTATATTGACTTCTGATAAAACAAACAAAAAATATTTGGGTAAGATACTGGGATGCTTAATTATCATTATTGGGTGTATATGTTTGTATATTAATAATTAAATTAATTTAAAGCATAGAATATAAAAAAATTGTAATTCTTGATGAACCAACATCGGGTCTTTGTCACAAAAATATGATTAATTTAATAAAAATTTTAAAGAAAATGAAAGAGCAAAATAAAATTATTATAATAATCACACATGATTATGAATTTATAAAAATGGCTGGTGGAAATGTGGTGGAATTTGTAGATGAAAAGAAAAGGAATTGAAAGTTGGGGCTTTAAAATATTAACTACTGAAGATGCAGATATTTTATATTTTAAGCATCTTGATTTTGCAGATAATAGGATTACTTCTTATAGGTTATTTCCTGGTGTCTATATAATGTTTATTGATTTTAAACACAAATACAATGCCAAGGATTCTGAATATGGTGGCAGGTATGGTTACAGGATTGGATATTCTTATGAGGGAAATTATTACACCTATATAAATAAAAATAAAGTCCTAATAACAAGAGAGATTTTTGTGGGCAAATATATACCTAAGGCAAAAGAATCTTATTCAACCAGTGATAGGACTATTGCCTTTAATATTTCTATTGTTCCCAAAGAATTAGAAAAAGATTTTTACTATTATACATTTATTGAAGAATTTATAAGGATAGTTGAGGGGACCAAGGATATAGGTTATATCATTTCAGATGAAAAAATAATATATAGGGCTAATGAACTTATAGAAATTCTAAAAAATAAAGACAAGAAGTTAATATGTCTTAAAACCCTTGAACTGATCTATTTAATATCCAAGAAAAAATTATCAGATAATAGGAAAAAATATTACAAGAAAGATTTGCAAGATGATATAAATAAAATAGAAGAATATTTAAGGTTAAATATTTCTGAGAAAATTAATTTAGATTTTCTTTCAAAAAATTTTAAAATATCTAAGACAAATTTGAACAACAAATTCATTAGAAAATTTCAGTACACGCCAATGAGGTATCTAAATAATTTGAGAATGATTGAGGCGGAAAAACTTCTAATAGATTTAGAAAAAGAGATTACAGATATTGCTCAAGATGTTGGTTTTTCTAATCCATCGAACTTTTCTAGATCTTTTAAAAAATTTACAGGACTTAGCCCTAGCGAATACAGGAAAAATAATATATGATAAAAAATGACTTTACATAATAAAAAAATATTGTGTAAAGTTATTTTTTATTTACATAATTTAAAAATAGATAAATGGGTATTATATAAAATATTAGAAAATTATAAAGAAATTCTATAATTCAAGGGATTTTATTTAAAATGTTGTAATAATATTAGTTTAGTAAAGTCTTTTTTAAGACTTATTTTTTTATGTTTTTTAACTTATGTAAGGAGTTTAAATGGATAATATTAATTGGTATGAGCTTAGTAAAGATGAAAGTTTTGAAAAATTGTCCTCTTCAACTTTAGGTTTAAAAGAAGATGAGGCTAGAAAAAGGCTAGAAAAGTATGGACCTAATGCCCTGAAAAAGGAAGAAAAGAAACCGCTTATTGAAAAATTAAAGGACCAATTTTTTGATCCCATGATTATTATATTAATTGTTGCTGCTATTTTTTCTGCCTTTTCAGGAGAAAAACTTGATTCATTTATTATTGTTGCTATAGTTATTGTAAATGCCATTCTGTCAATTTATCAAGAAGGAAAGGCTGAAGAAGCCATTGCATCTTTGCAAAAAATGTCAACACCTAAGGCAAAAGTCCTAAGAGATGGTAAAGAAATTCAGATTGATTCTGAAAAAATTGTTCCAGGAGATATTGTTATTTTAGAAACAGGAGATATTATACCTGCTGATTTAAGATTAATTGAATCTAATAATTTAAAGGTCGATGAATCATCTCTTACTGGCGAATCTGTCCCAGTCGATAAAGATTCTGAAAAAGTTTTTAATGATTATACAGAACTTGGAGATAGGGTTAATCTTTGTTTTTCTTCAACTATTGTATCTTATGGTAGAGCAAAGGGTATGGTTATAGGAACAGGATATGATACAGAGATAGGAAATATTGCATCATCTATTACAAGCTTAGATAGGGAAGAAACACCTTTACAAAAAAAGCTCGCAGGCTTATCTAAATCTTTGGGAATTTTAGTTATTGGCATTTGTATAATTGTTTTAGTGGTGGGACTTTTATACAAGCACGAACTTAAAGAGATGTTTTTAACTTCTATTTCTTTAGCTGTGGCAGCTGTTCCTGAAGGACTTCCGGCAATAGTTACAATAGTTTTATCTATTGGAATGGGAAAAATGGCTCAAAAAAATGCAATAGTTAAAAAACTTTTAGCTGTTGAAACTTTAGGGACGACTACTGTAATATGTTCAGATAAAACTGGAACCTTAACTCAAAATGAAATGACGGTTAGAAAAGTTTTTGTAGATGATAAGATATTTGATGTTTCAGGAACAGGTTATATGCCTAAAGGAGAAATTTCTCATAAAGGAGAAAAAATATCCTTATCAGATGAAGAAAATTTATATATACTTTCTTCCATAGCATCTTTGACAAATGATGCAAGACTTAATTATGATAATAATAAGGTAGATTTTATTGGCGACCCCACAGAAGTAGCTTTATTAACCTTTACTGAAAAGATAGGAAATTCCATTGATGACTTAAAAGAAGATTTTCCTAGAATTGCAGAGATACCCTTTGACTCTGATAGAAAAATGATGACAACTTTTCACGAAAACTTTTTTGAAGGAAAAGTTTCTTCATTTACAAAGGGAGCTGCCGATATAGTTTTATCTAAGTGCCATAAAATTTTTCTTAATGGAGAAATTCAGGATCTAACTGATGAAATGAGAGAGGAAATTTTAACAAAAAATAAAAGTTTTGCTAAAGAAGCCCTAAGAGTTTTATCTTATGCATTTAGAAACTATAATGAAATGCCCAAAGATTTAACGAGCCAAAGCATAGAAAAAGATATGATTTTTGTTGGTCTAAGTGGGATGATAGACCCGGCAAGACCTGAAGTTAAAGACTCTATCAACAAATGTAAGAGTGCAGGAATTTCTACATTTATGATTACGGGAGATTATCTTGAAACAGGACTTGCAATTGCAAAAGAATTAGGAATCGCCTACTCAGAAGACCAAGCAGTTAGTGGAAAAGATTTAAAGGGTTTATCTGATGAAGAATTTAGAAAACTTGTTAAAGAAAAAAGAGTTTACACAAGAGTTTCACCAGAGAATAAAGTTCAAATTGTTAAGGCATTAAAGGAGAACGGACAAATAGTAGCTATGACTGGTGATGGTGTTAACGATGCTCCGGCAATAAAAAAAGCAGATATTGGTATAGCTATGGGTATAACTGGAACAGATGTTGCAAAAAATACAGCCGAAGTTATTTTGACTGATGATAATTTTGCTACTATTGTAAATGCAGTTGAAGAAGGAAGAATTATTTATTCCAATATTAAAAAATTTGTGGGATATTTACTTTCATGCAATATAGGAGAAGTTTTAATTGTATTTATTTCAATTATTCTTAATCTGCCTGTGCCTTTAATTCCAATTCAACTTTTGTGGTTAAATCTTGTAACAGATTCTTTTCCTGCTTTGGCACTTGGCGTTGAAAAAGGTGAGGATGATATTATGGATAAGCCACCGAGAGAAGTTGATGAATCAATCGTTGATAGAAATTTAAAAATAACTGTTGCAATTCAATCTATTGCTATAACTTGTGGGACTTTAGTATCTTATATAGTAGGATTAAATTGGTTTGGAACAAGTGGTCATGGATTAGAGATGGCAAGGTCTATGGCATTTACAACTCTCATACTTTCAGAACTTTTAAGGTCTTATTCAGCAAGGTCTGTAGATAAAACAATTTTCCAAATAGGAATATTTTCAAATAAAAGTTTATTTATGGCGACACTTTTTTCATTCTTACTAATGATTGCTGTAATTTATATACCATTTTTATCAAGTGCTTTTAAGCTGGTAGATTTAGATTTAAGAGAATGGGCAGTAGTTTTAATAAGTGCTTTCTTCCCCCTTGTTATAGGAGAAGTGCAAAAAGTTTTAAGATTTAAAAGTAAATAATTTTATAATAAATAAGTCTTTGCTGATGCAAAGACTTTATTTTTCATTTAGAATGTCCATAACAATTTTCATGTCAACATCCTCTATTGATTTTACAGACCAAGTTGGATTTTCATCTTTATCTATCATTGTAGCCCTAATTCCTTCGGCTACATCACCATTATCGGTAGCGTAATTTAAAATATGAAGGTCAAGGTCTATTGTTTGTTCTGCAGATAAATTTTTACACATAAAATATTTTTCAAATTGAACATTAAGCATTAAAGGTGATCGGATTTTTAAATTGTGATAATTTTTATATGCAAAAGAGTCATCAAAATTATCTTTTAAGTCATAATATATTTCTTTTACACTATTTTTAGAAAAATATTTTTCAATTTTATCCATATTTTGAGATATATAGGTATTTCTAATAGGTAAGTTATAATTCTTTGATGCTTCTTTGAATTTTTCAATAATTTTATCTTGCGGATTTTCCTTAGCTACTTTAAATAATTCTCTTATCAATTTTTGATAATTATCGCTTCTGCAAAATATATGAGAAAAATTATATCTCATCAGATCAGATGCTTCTAGGATAGCTCCAGTAAGACCAACATATTGACCTAGAGCTTGAGGAAGTGTGGAAATATTTTTTCCAACAGATACATCAGGCACAAAGCCAAGTTTTGTTTCGGGCATTGCCCATTTTGTTGTTTCATCTGTGATAATTATATCAGAATGAATACTAAGTCCAACTCCTCCACCCATAACAATACCAAACCAGTGACTTATAATTGGTTTTTTATAGGACATTATATATTTATCTAAAAGAACCTCTTTACTAAAAAATTCATGTTTATTTAAGCAGGAAGGATTTGTCAAAAAAGCCTCATAGAATTCTTTTAAATCTCCACCTGAACAAAATCCTCTTTGACATGCTGCATCAAAAAGAATTACTTTTACATCAGATAAATTTTCCCATTCTTTTAAAGTTTCTTCTATATCAATGAACATTTCATAATTTAAAGCGTTTATTTTATCTTCTCTATTTAATGTAATAATTCCTACATTATCTTTAATTTCTTTAATAATCATTTAATCACCCAAAATAAGAATATTTTAGATAAAAAAATTTGTCAAGAATATTGACATAAATAATTTATGAGTATATACTGTTAATATACAATATATACAGTGGTGATTAGATGAATATAATTATTTCCGGAAAATCTGAAAAACCAATTTATGAACAAATAAAATATCAGATAAAAAAAGCTATAATTCTCGGACAATTAAAAAAAGATAGCCCACTTCCAGGCTTGAGAAGTCTTGCAAGTGATTTAAAAGTTAGTGTAATCACAACAAAAAGAGCCTACAGTGAATTAGAAAATGAAGGTCTAATATATACAGTTGCAGGCAAGGGATCTTTTGTTAGCTCCATAGATAAGGAGATTTTTTATGAAGAGGGAATAGAAAAAATTGAGGAAAAATTTAAAGATATTATTATAATTTCTCAAGATCTGAAAATGTCGAAAAAAGATTTATTTGATATTTTAGAAAATTTATATAAGATTTAGGTGATTTTATGAAAACAATAGAAATTAAGAATTTAGAAAAATCATATGGAGATTTTCACTTAACCATTGATAATTTTTCTATGGAAAGTGGGACTGTAATGGGTCTTATTGGTGAAAATGGTGCAGGAAAAACAACTTTAATAAAATCTATTTTGGATCTTGTAAAATACAAGGGAGATATTAAAGTTTTTGGAAATCATATGTCAAAAGAGATTAAAGAGGATATTGGAGTTGTTTTTAATGAGGGATTTTTCACAGAAAATTTGAAAATTAAAGAGATTGAAAAAATCATGGCGAGCCTTTATAAAAAATGGGATAAGGATTATTTTTATAAACTTATTGGTGAATTTAGAATTCCTAAGGATAAAAAATATAATGAGCTTTCAACTGGAAATAAGATGAAACTTAAAATTATAAATGCTCTTTCTTCCCATCCTAAATTACTAATTTTAGATGAACCGACTTCAGGACTTGACCCTGTAATTAGAGATGAAATTTTAGATATATTTTTTGAGTTTATAAAAGATGAAAATTCAAGCATATTATTTTCAACTCATATAACAAGTGATTTAGAAAAAATTGCTGATTATATAAGTTTTATTTCTCAAGGAAAGTTAGTATTTTCAAAAAACAAAGATGATTTAATATATGACTATGGAATTTTGAAAACAGACTCTAAAAGTTTAAGTAATTATGACAATAAATATTTTCTTAAAATAAAAGAAGAAAAATATAATACTGATGTCCTTATAAAAAATAAAAAGGAATTTTCCAACAAGTATAAAGATGCAATACTTGAAAAGCCATCAATTGACCAAATAATGGTATTTTATGAAAGAGGCAAATAATGAAAGCTATTTTAAAAAAAGATTTTTATGAAAATTTTAAAAGTATTTTCGTAAATATAATATTTTTAATTTTATTTATATTTATTCTTAATAGAATAAATATTGCAGATGATTTAAGGAAAACTCTACTTCTTGTCTTGGCAGCTAGTTCAGTTATTATTTTAGTCAATTTTTCCACAAGGGATATTAATAATTCTTCATTTAAAGATTTATTAAGATATCCTATAGAAAGGAAAGAAATATTGAAAGTAAAGTATTTTGAATATATTTCTCTTTCAATATTCTATATTGTACTTGGATTTTTTTGCTATTATTTAGCAGGAGAAAATTCTGAAAATTTTTTACTTTTATTTTTCACCTTTGTCCTCTTGTCATCTCTTATATCTTTTACAATCCCCATATGCTTATATTTTTCTGGAAAAAATAAGTCTTTTGAAATTATTTATATTGTGCTTGTATCAGCCTTATTTAAGGTTATAATAGATTTATTTATAAAGATAGGCTCAAATTTAAATATAAGTGTTTACGCCTATGTAGTTATTATGATAATTTTGACTATAATAATTTATTTACTATCTTTTTTTACAGGCTCAAAAATTATAAGAAAAAAAGAATTTTAAAAAAAGCTAGCCAGTCGGCTAGCTTAATTTTATATGTTATTTATTCTTAGGAACAAGCTTATCTTTTCCGCCCATATACATTCTTAAAGGTTCAGGAATTTTTATGCTTCCATCTTCTTGAAGTAGGTTTTCTAAAAATGCTATAAGCATTCTTGGAGGAGCAACACAAGTATTATTTAAAGTGTGTGCAAGGTATATGCCATCTTTTCCTCTAAGTCTTATATTTAATCTTCTAGCTTGAGCATCTCCAAGATTAGAGCAAGAACCAACTTCAAAATATTTATTTTGTCTAGGTGAAAAAGCTTCAACATCAAGAGATTTTACTTTTAAATCAGCCAAATCTCCTGAGCAGCATTCCAAAGTTCTAACAGGAATTTCAAGTGATCTGAAAAAGTCTACTGTATTTCTCCACAAGTTTTCAAACCATTTTTTTGAATCTTCAGGCTTACATATAACTACCATTTCTTGCTTTTCAAATTGGTGAATCCTATAAATTCCTCTTTCTTCGATTCCGTGTGCACCGACTTCTTTTCTAAAGCATGGTGAGTATGAGGTCATAGTTAAAGGCATCTTATCTTGATCGGTAATTGTATTAATAAATTTACCAATCATAGAGTGTTCGCTTGTACCTATTAAATATAAATCTTCTCCTTCAATTTTATACATCATATTTTCCATTTCAGCAAAAGACATAACTCCAGTAACTACATCAGAGCGAATCATAAAAGGTGGAATATAATAAGTGAAGCCCCTATCAATCATAAAATCTCTAGCATAAGATAAAATTGCTGAGTGAAGTCTTGCAATATCACCTTTTAGATAATAAAATCCAGCACCAGAAGTGTTTCTTGATGAGTCAAGGTCGATTCCATCGAAAGTTTCTATAATATCAACATGGTAAGGAATTTCATAAGAAGGGATCGCAGGTTCTCCAAATTTTTCAATTTCAACATTTTCACTGTCGTCTTTACCTATAGGTACAGTTTCATCAATAATTTGAGGAATAACAAGCATCCTTTGTCTAACTTCTTCATCAAGCTTTTTTTGTTCTTCTTCTAAAGTTTCCAGTTCCTTATTAATTTTTGCAACTTCAAGTTTTGCAGATTCAGCCTTATCTTTTTGACCATTTTTCATAAAGCCACCAATTTCTTTAGAAATTGAATTTCTTTTAGCTCTCAATTCGTCTCCATGATTTTTTGCTTCTCTATTTTTTTTATCAAGCTCTATGACTTCATCTACAAGTTTTAGTTTTTCATCTTGAAATTTTTTCTTGATATTTTCTTTTACAAGTTCCGGATTAGTCCTTATCAGTTTAATATCTAACATTTTTTTCCTCCTAAAAATAAAAAAATCCCTCAATCCCAAAGGGACGAGAGAACCCGCGTTGCCACCCTAATTAACTATTAGTTCGCTTTAAAATAACTGACTATTAAGTGGATTTAGCATTTCCAAATAGAAGTTTTCACCAGCCACTTCCTCTCTAAAATTTTTTCATGCCTACTATTCTTAATATATGTCATATAAAATTTTGTTCATAATAACATATAAAAAAATTTTTTTCAAGTCTTAAAATTTCTATCTTTATTTTTAAAAATAAAGAAGTAAAAATTTAACTCTATATAAACCAATTTAAGGTATAATAAGCCAAGGAGGTTTTATGAAAGAATTTTTAATAAGACAAGGTGTTGACGAAAAACTATTAAATGAAGTTGATAAATTTATAAAATTTTACAAAATAGATAATGAAATTGAGTATAGAATACCAAATCCTAAATATAAGTATTACGGCTATCTTACTTGGAATAAAGCTATAGCAGCTATATTAAGCGGAAATCATATACTTCTTACAGGTCCAAAGGCTACAGGTAAAAATGTTTTAGCTGAAAATTTAGCCTATCTTTTTAAAAGACCTTTGTGGACAATATCTCTAAATATAAATTCTGATCCGGCAAGCTTAATTGGCGCTGATACTTTTCGTGATGGACAGGTAACTTTAAAAAAAGGACCAGTTTATCAAGCAGGAATTTATGGTGGATTTGTGATTTTTGATGAGATAAATATGGCAAAAAATGAAGCATTATCCGTTGTCCACTCTGCTCTTGATTATAGAAGAATTATTGATGTGCCTGGATATGACAGGTTAAATTTACATGAGGCTTCAAGATTTATCGGAACTATGAATTATGGCTATGTTGGGACAAGAGATTTAAATGAGGCCTTGGTTTCAAGATTTCTTGTAATTGATATGCCTACAATAACAAGAGAGGATTTGTATAAACTTATGGGAGAAAATACGTCTTTGAAAAAAGAATATATTCCTATTTTTGCCCAATTATTTTTAGATTTACAAAAAAAGTCGTTGAATTCAGAAATATCTTCAAAATCAATAGATTTGAGAGGACTTTTATCTGCAATAAATTTAATGAAAAGAGGACTTTCTATAAATTCATCTCTTGAGATGGGGCTTGCAGATAAGACTTTTGATACTTATGAAAAAGAAGTGGTTATGGATGTTGTTGCAACTTTATTTACATCAAATATAAAAAGTGAGGACCTTTTTGACTAATAAAGAAAGACTTTTTAATATATCTTGGACTATTGCAGAAAATTATAAGCTTAATAATAATCCCTTATTTAATGTTGAAGATAAATATACAGCATCACTTTGGGGATATATAGGGAAATATTTTAATGTGAGTTTATTAAAAGATTATATTGAAAGGTTTATAGAAAATTTATCAAATAGTTATGAGCTAAAAACTTTACTAAGAATTATTTTAGAAAATGTTATTTGGGATGACATTACAAGAGAAAGACCAGGAACCCTTGAATTTAGACAAGACTATTTAAAAGAATTTAAGGAAAAAATTAATAAATCTAAAAAAGATAAAAAAATAGAATTTTTAGAAACTTTTTATGACTTAAAAACTGATAAAATTCCAGTTTGTTCAAATATTAGCTCAAATCTTATAAATGAAATTATAAGATTTCATAGCTATGATACTTTTCAAGTGATTGAATTCTGCCAAGAACTTTTTTCTAAATACTTCCATATAAATAAAAGTTTACCTGTTGAAGAAGATAAAAAGTTTGAAGTATTTATAGAAAAAGAAAAGTTGCAAGCTGATTTCAGACAGATGATGAGAAAAGAATTAGAAATAGATGATTGGAAACTTGAAAAATACAACATTGGTTCAGCGGAGTTTACAGGTGTAGAGGATGAAGAAGAAAAAAGGATAAAGGCTGAGGAGATTAAAGGTCAAATAGACTTAAATGTTTCCTTATATGAGATTACTAAGAAGCATTTTGGTAATGAAGCCTTGCCCAGGTTTGAAAGCCAAAAAATTGAAAGAGAAATTTCAAAAGGAATCCATAAGCACATAGAGATATTCACCTCTTGCGGTGATTTCCAAGATAAAAATTCTTATTTTGCTCAAGAAATGGAAAATTCATATAGGCAGAATTTAGAATATTATAATAAAAATAAATTGGTTTTTGATAGAGCCTCTAGTAAGCTTGCTGAGGTTATAAAGAATTCTCTATTGCAGGACTTGGAAGATGAGATAGTAAAAAGCGATTCAGGGAAAATTATTGTAAAAGATATTTGGAAAAACAAGTTTTTAAATGATTCAAGGATATTTGAAAAAATAAATAAAAACGATTCAAAAGATCTTTATGTAGATATTCTCTTAGACTCTTCAGCTTCACAGATAGAAAGAAAAAGTTTAGTAGCAAGTGAATCTTATATAATTGCCGAGGCGCTTAGCAAATTGAATATTAAAACAAGAGTGGTCTTTTATAATAATTTCTATAATTATTTAATAGTTAGAAAAGTTAAGGATTATAAGGACAGTAGATTAAAAAATAAAGATATATTTTACTACAATCCAACTGGTTCTAATAGAGATGGATTTGCAATAAAATACATGAGATACATTATTGAGAAAGACTACAGAAAAAGAAATATTTTAATTATTCTCTCTGATGGAAAGCCTAATGATGAAATAAATTTAGGTCTTATTGGTGCTAATAAAGTCAAAGGTCAAGATTATGTAAAAGAAGATGCAGTTAAGGACAGTGCCAAGGAAATACTTTTGACAAAATTAAAAGGTATATATACCTTTGGTGTTTTTACAGGAGAAGAAGAGGATATAAAAAGTGTTAAGAAAATTTATGGTAAGGATTTTTGCTACATCAATAATATTAATAGATTTCATGAAGTTGTAGGTATATTTTTAAAGACATTTGCAGAAAAATTACAATAGTTTTAAATATTTACTTAAAAATTATATTATGATTAAATTTTTTATTTTTGAAGTCATATAAAATATTTATTGACTATGATAAAATCTTATTAAGAATTTCTGTGTATGAGGTGAATTATGTTTAGAAAAATTAGAAGAGTTAAAAATGAAATTTCTTTAGAAGATACAAAGCTACTTCTTAAAAATAATAAAAGAGCAACCCTTAGTGTAAATGGATTAAATGGGTATCCGCATTCTTTTCCAATAAATTATTTCTACAATGCAGAGGAAAATAAATTATACTTTCATGGAGCTAAGATGGGATATAAAATTGACTGCATAAATAAAGACAACAGGGCAACTTTTGTAACTTTTGGCAACGAAGTGCTTACAGAAGATGGCTGGTCCTATAAAGTTTCAAGTGCCATAGCCTACGGCAAAATTGAATTGATTGAAGATAGAGAAGAAACTTTAAAGTTTGTTAAAGAATTGGCTATGAAATATTACACTTCAGAAAAAGAAGTCGATGAGGTAATAAAAAGAAGCGGAAGTGCCGTTTTAGTGTATAGGTTAAATATTGAGCATTTAACTGGAAAAATAGTTCATGAAAAATAACAAAAACTCTTATAGATTAAAAAATCTATGAGAGTTTTTTATTATAAAAGAATAGTTTTCACCATTAGCTTATTAGAAATACAAAATTATTTTTTTATTCATTTAAAATATTTGATTCAAAAGGAATCATCTGCATTATTATTAAATAAATTACTGCAGCTATTGTATTAGAAAATAAGTTGCCCCAAAATACTGCATCAACACCAAGTATATGTCTTGTCAAAATTATAAATATGTATCTAAATCCCCAAACTCTTAATAATCCGATCACAAAGGTAACTTTAGTCCTACCAAGAGCAAGAAGTGTTCCTTGAACTATCATAAATAAGGTGAAACCGAATACAGAAATATTATAAATTTTAAGGGCATGAGTAGCAATATTAATTATTTCTCCATCCATTACAGTTTTTTGGAAAATTTTTACAAAAGCTCTAGAAAAAGGTGTAATAATTAAAATCATAGCTATTGAAAGTATAGAGCCTATTATTAATGATTCGTAATAAATACTTTTGCCCTTTTTAATGTTATTGTTGCCTACATTCATAGAAATCATTGTTGTAATTGTTGTCGAAATTGATGAGGGGACTGTAAAAGTAAGGGCACTTATATTTGAAGCAATTCCTTGAGCGGCTAAAACTTTTGGTCCATAAGATTGAACTTCCATATTTATTAAGAAAAATCCTAAAAAAACAAACATAGATGATAGCATGGAAGGTAGACCAATTCGTACAAATTGTCTTATAGTTGCCCAGTCAGGTCTGTAATTTTTAAAAGATAATTGGTATTCATATTTTTTTATAAATAAATCATAGAATAACCATAAGGTTATGATTGAATATGAGCAAAAACTTGAAAATACAGCACCTTTTGCTCCAAGCCTTAAAATTTTTAAAAATATAAAAGAAAAAATAATTTTTAAAATTAAAAGCATAACCATTCTTATAAGTGTTGCTTCGGGTTGGCCACAGGCATTTTTTATTCCATTATAAATGGCTGCCATAAAAAGCATGGGCATTACAAAAGAATATAATGATAAATATTCCAATATGTATGGAGCTACATCTTTATTTACATAGTTGGTTAAAATATGACCGATAACATAAAGAAGTGGTGAACAGATGATGCCTAAAACAAGAGCAAAAACTAAAAGTTGTAAAGATGCATGCTTTACTCTTTTTATATCGCCTAGACCATTAAATTGTCCAATTATTGCCATACCAGCAGAACCAAGGCCCATAGAAAGTCCATTGATTATATTGACAATAGGTGCACAAAAAGTTACCGCTCCAGCAACAAGAACACCACCATAATTATTTAAAAAGAATCCATCAAAAACTGGAATCATAGATTGGACAATTGCCATAATTATTGTGGGCAGGCTGAGCAGGATTAACGTCGGTAAAATATTGCCTTCAAGAATCAATTTTCTGCGTTCTAAAGGTGATTTTTCTAGTAAATTCAACATTCAAAGCGCTCCTTTTATTTGAATTATAACGATAAAAAAATATAAAGTCAATTTAATAGAAAATATTGCTAAATAAATTGTTAAAAAACATTTCTTTTGATAATATTAAGATGTAGTGAAATAAATAAAGATAAAAATTTTTGATAAAGAAAATGCGTTTAATTTTATTCTATTATATTTTCTACACTTATAATTAGGATAAAATAAAATAGAGGAGAGTGACTATGTTAAGTGTAAATAATGTTTCTGTAATTTTTCCAGATAAAAAATTGTTTGATGATGTTAATTTAATTTTTACTCCAGGGAATTGTTACGGAATTATTGGTGCAAATGGTGCCGGTAAATCAACTTTTTTAAAAATATTAGCAGGAGAAAAGGAACCAACAAACGGGACAGTTTCTCTTGAAAAAAATAAGAGAATGTCAAAATTAAACCAAGACCACTATGCCTTTGAAGATTATCTTGTGATTGACACCGTAATTATGGGAAATAAAAAACTCTATGATATAGGAAAGGAAAAAGATGCAATTTATATGAAGGCTGATTTTTCCGATGAAGATGGAATTAGAGCGGCTGAACTTGAAGCGGAGTTTGGGGAGCTTGGTGGATATGAAGCAGACTCTGAAGCATCAACTTTGTTGCAAGGTCTTGGAATTACTACAGATAAACATAACCTTTACATGAGAGATTTAATTGAATCAGATAAGGTTAAGGTTTTATTGGCACAAGCTTTATTTGGCAGTCCCGATATTTTACTTTTAGACGAACCGACCAATGGTATTGATGTAAGAGCTGTTTTGTGGTTAGAAGATTTTTTGATGGAATTTCCGGGAATTGTAATAATCGTATCCCACGACAGATATTTTCTTAACGAAGTATGTACTCATATGGTGGATATAGATTTTGGCAAAATTAATTTATTTGTAGGTAACTATGACTTCTGGTATGAATCTTCTCAATTGGCATTAAAGATGGCAAAGGAAGAAAATAAGAAGAAAGAAGAAAAAATAAAAGAACTTGAAGAATTTATCAGAAGATTTTCTGCTAATAAATCCAAATCAAAACAAGCAACTTCAAGGAAAAAACTTCTTGATAAGATTTCTCTTGATGATATAAAGCCGTCTTCTAGAAGGTATCCCTTTGTTTCTTTTGACCTTTCAAGAGAAGTGGGTAAGGAAATATTAAACATAAATAATTTAACCTTAAAAGATGATACAAGAACTTATTTAAAGGATTTTTCTATGAGAGTAAATAAGGATGACAAAATCGGTTTTATTGGTGATGAAATTTCTATTACAAAATTTTTCCAAGCAATTTGTGAGGAAGAAGAAAATTATGAAGACCAAATGAAATGGGGACAAACTATAACAAAAGAATATTTCCCAAAGGATAACAGTAAATTTTTTGATGGTGTAGATTTAAATTTAATAGATTGGTTAAGACAATTTAGTGAAGAACAATCAGAAATTTTTATTAGGGGATTTTTAGGGAAAATGCTGTTTTCTGGAGATGAAACAAAGAAAAAAGCAAATGTCCTCTCAGGTGGCGAAAGGGTTCGTATGATGTTTTCCAAGATGATGATTAATTCTTCAAATGTAATAGTTTTAGACCAACCCACAAACCATTTAGATTTGGAATCAATTGAAGCGGTAAATAACGGGCTTATTTCCTATAAGGGTAATATATTATTTACATCTCTTGACCATCAATTTATTTCTTCTATTGCAAATAGAATAATAGAAATTTTCCCTGATGGAAGCTACAGAGATGAATCAATAACTTATGATGAATATATTGAAAAATATATAGTAGAAAATAAATAAAACTTAGGAGGTAAATTTTGAAAGACAAATTAGAAAAAATCTTAAAAACTTATGCTCACGAATTTAATTTACAAGGTGTTAATCTTGGCATATTAAAAAATGGCAAGAAAGAAATTGTATCAATGGGCTTAAGAGATATTAAAAACAATCTGCCCATGGAAAAAGATACTATTTATGCTATAGGCTCACAAACTAAAGCTTTTACAGCAGTAGCCCTAGGAAAACTCTTATATGAAAATGGCTATTCTTTTGATACTCCCATAAAGCAATTGTATGAAGATTTTAAAATGGAAGATGATTATTTAACAAAAGATTTAAGGATTAAGGATGGCTTTTCACATAGAACAGGGTTTCCACCACACTTGGCAGCATGGTACAATAATAACTTTAAAAAACCACAAGAGTTTTTAAAAATTTTAGCTTATTTGCCTGCAACTATGCCTTTAAGATATACTTTTTGCTATCAATCATATTTCTTCATATTAGGAGGACTTATCATTGAAAAATTATCAGGTAAATCTTATGGGGATTACTTAAAAGAAAATATTTTTGGACCACTTCAAATGAATAATACTTATGTATTAGGCTCATTTGCTCCTGATGAAAATAAGGCTAGACCCTATGATTTTGTAGATGGAACTTATAAAGAAATCTCTTATAATTATGAATTTACAAAATTTCCTAACGGTTCAGGAACAATCTATTCAACAATGGAAGATATGATGAAATGGTTAGATTTTTGCTTGCATGGAAACGAAAAAATAGTTGATAGAAAAATACAAGAAGAACTTTATTCTCCACAAACTATTATAGGGCCAGATACAAATATGCCCGAACTTTCATACTCAAAAAATAAAACATATGGAATGGGTTGGTATCTAGAAAATTATAGGGGAAGAAAATTAATAAGCCATGGGGGAATTGTCGATGGTTTTAGAGCTTTTCACATTCTTGTGCCTGAAGAAGATATGGCAGTAAGTATTGTGACAAATTTAAATGAAGCTCAAGGAACTGAATTAATTACCCTATCAGTTATTGATGAAGCTTTGGGAATAAAAAAAGATTGGCAAGAAAAATATATTAAGGATTTAAAGGCTATTAATGAAAAAAAATCTCCCAAAGAAGATAAACTTAAAGATTTAAAAGATGAAGATTTTTCAAAATATTTGGGAATTTATAGAGATAAGGCTTATGGAGAATTTGAATTTATTGAAGAAGATGGAAAACTTTATGTTAAGGCTTTTTCTCATAAATTGGAAGTTAAAGAAAGCAAGGGAAAAAAGGTAATAGCTTTTAAACCATATAATTTATTCATCCCTATTGAATTTGAAGATTGCAACTTAATATTATATATTGATGATAGAAAAATAATAATAAAAAAGTAAAATTTAAGGATATCTTCTATTTTTAATACTATAAATAAATTATAGTTTTGTTCACAACTTGGTCTATTTAATAGGCAACAAAAATTTGTATTAAAGTAAATTCTGAAGAAGAGTCTGTGAACTCTTCTTTTTAATGAAAAAATTTATTTAAAAGATAAAGAGGTATTGTTATGTATGATTTTAATTTTTCAGTAAAAACAGAAATTTTATTTGGTAAAGACCAATTAAAATATTTACCTGAAAAAATTTTAGAAAATGGCTCAAGAGTTCTAATATGCTATGGTGGAGGTTCTATTAAAAAAATAGGTATTTATGACAAAGTTATTTCTCTATTAGATGAAAATAATATTTTTTATAAGGAACTTTCAGCAATAAAGCCTAATCCAAGAGTAGACAAGGTCAGAGAAGGTCTTGAAATTATTAGGGAAAATAAATTAGATTTTATTTTGGCTATTGGAGGAGGTTCGGTGATTGATACAGCTAAACTTTTAGCTTGTGCAGTATTTACAGATAAGGATCCATGGAAGATTATAAAAAAAGAAGTAAAAATTGAAAAAGCCTTAAAAATTGGTGTAATTTTAACTATCGCAGCAACAGGCTCAGAAATGGATTCTATTGGAGTTGTTTCCAATCCACAAACCAAGGAAAAATTATCTTTTTCAAGTCCTCTTTTAGTGCCATGTTTTGCAATAGAAAATCCGGAATTTACATATTCTGTAAGTCCCTACCAAACAGCATCAGGAGTTGCAGATATTATGAGTCATACAATGGAAAATTATTTCAGCATAGATGATGGTTGTTATTTACAAAATAAAATTGCTGAAGGGATTTTAAAAACATGCATAAAATTTGGTCCTATAGCTCTTAAAGAACCAACAAATTATAATGCTCGTGCAAATATTTTATGGGCAAGTGCGTGGGCGATAAATGGTTTACTTAACAAAGGTAAAAATACTTCCTGGACTGTTCATTCTATGGAACATGAACTTTCTGCTTATTACGATATAACTCACGGAGTGGGCCTTGCAATTTTGACACCAAGATTTTTAAATTATATTTTAAATGAAAAAACAGAAAAAATGCTAAGCGATTTTGCAATAAATGTTTTTGATGTTGAAGATACTAATAATTATAGGGAAAATGCTAAAAAGGGAATTGAAGCCTTATATAAATTTTTCAAGGATGATTTAAACTTGCCAATGAGCCTTGAAGAGCTTAATATTACTGATGAATATTTTGAAGAAATGGCAGAAAAACAAGCAAAAAGATCAAATGGATATGTTGGAGGAGTTGTGCCTTTAGAGGCAAAAGATGTTGTCCAAATTTATAAGGCATCTATGAAAGATGAATACTAATTTTTTAAGACTATCAAGCGGAGAAGATATTTTTTACACATATAAGAAAAATGTAAACAATAGTAAAAATTTATTATTTATTCATGGAAACTATGCTACATCTTATATATGGACAGATATTTATCAAAGCTGTAAGGAAATTTATAATGTTTACGGTCTTGATTTAAGAGGTTTTGGAAGGTCAAGCTATAAAACTCCTGCTAGGCAAATGAAAACCTACGCAAGAGATGTAGTGGAATTTGTACGTAAGCTTAATCTTAAAAATCTAACAATAATTGCGTGGTCTGCAGGTGGTGCTGTTGCCATGGAAACTTTAAAAGAACTGAGGGGATATTTGAATGAAATTTACCTTGTGGATTCTATATCCACAAGGGGATATGATTCCCCCTATAGGATATTTCTTGATATAAATGAATATACAAGAAATTTATTTCCTATGATAGATTTTTATACAAATAATTTAAATCCATACCAAAAGATTGAAAATTTCATACCATCCTATTATGAAGCTGAAAAATATTTTTCTAAGTATTTATTTAATTTTACAAGACCAAAAGAATTATTTTTGAAAAAAATTGCACAAGAAATGCTTTTACAAAGAAATAATTTAGATTTTTGGGAAGCTATGACTAATTTTAGAATGGATAAATCAGTTTTAAAAGAAAATAAAATTCCAATTAAAGTTATATGGGGAGCTTATGATAAAATCGTAAGTCAAGAAGATACAGAGGAAATTCTAGAAGATTTTAATTTTAAGGCAAAATTTATAAAATTTAATAAATCAGGTCATGCACCTTTTATAGACCAAAAAGCTGAATTTTTAGAGCTTTTATATATAAAAAAATAAAAATATAAACTTTTATATTGAAAATTTTAAAAAAAGATTTGCATTTTTTTAAAATAACTTGTATAATATAAAAGTCGTCGGGGTGTAGCGCAGTTTGGTAGCGCACATGGTTTGGGACCATGGGGTCGAAGGTTCAAATCCTTTCACCCCGACCATTTTTTATAGGCTGCAAAGCCTTTTTTTTATTTTCATTTTCCTAAATTTTCGTTGCTTTTATATTTTTATTAGTTTATAATTATGAATAATTATTCAGTGAAAAATAGGAGGAAATATGATGAAGAAAGTATTTATGGTCATCTCACTTTTAGCCCTCGTATTTACCTTAGTTGCTTGTTCAGGCAGCCAAGAAAATGCAAACAAGGCAATCAATGAAGCTGCAAAAAATGCTAAACAAGAAAATACAGAGGCAAATAAAGAGGCAAGTGACTCTTCTCTTGAAGATATTAAAACCAAGGGAAAGATTGTTTTAGGAACAAGTGCAGATTTCCCACCACTTGAATGGGTTTCCTATAAAGATGGAGGAGAATCTTATAAGGGTCTTGATATTGAAATTGCAAAAGCAATTGCAGATTCTTTAGGTGTAAAACTAGAAATTAAAAACATGGCATTTGAAGGTCTAATCACTTCACTTAATGCAGGTGATGTTGATATGATTATTGCAGGAATGGAAGCTAGTGATGAACGTAAGAAAGAAGTTGATTTTTCAGCGCCTTATTATTCAGGTGGACAAAGTCTTGTAGTTAGAGCTGAAGATAAAGACAAATTTAAAACTCTTGATGATTTAAAAGGACATAAAATTGGAACTCAACTAAATACAGTTCAACAAACTTTCGCAGAAGAAAAATTTGGAAGTGATGTTCAAGGTTATGATTTAAATAATGTCCTTATTGAACAATTGAAAAATAAATCTGTAGATGCCCTTTTCTTATCAGAACTCCCAGCAAAAGAATTTGCTTATTTAAACAAAGATCTTGCATTTATTGAAGATATTGGAGCTCCAAAGGAAAAAGGATTTTCAGTAGCAATTAAAAAAGGAAATCAAACACTATTAGATGAAGTTACAAAAATAGTTAGCGAATTAAAAGATTCAGGCAAAGTTGATACTTGGCTTGATGAGAATATAGAACTTTCTCACCAAGAAGTTGAAGAAGGTAATAAGTAAGAAGAATTCCCTACTATGTAGGGATTTTTCTTTTTATCTATTTTTATCATTTAGGAGGTAATATGAATTTTATAAATTCACAAATTAATTTCATAAAAACTTTTTTACCTGCTTATTTAAAAGGGGCAGGTGTTACCATCAAACTTTCTTTAATTGGTGTAATTTTAGGTTTGACAATAGGAATTGTTTTGGCACTTATGAAAATCTCTAAAAATAAATTATTAAAATTTATCGCAAGTGCCTACATTGAAATTGTCAGAGGAACTCCGATGCTTGTGCAAATTATGATAGTTTACTTTGGACTAAAAAAAATAATTCCAGATTCTCTACCATATTTGAAAGCTCCTATGCTTTTGTGTGCATTATCAATTTCTCTAAATTCTGCAGCTTATGTTGCTGAAATTATAAGAAGTGGGATAAATTCAGTTGACAATGGACAGATGGAGGCAGCAAGGTCATTGGGACTTACAAGAAGCCAAGCCATGAGAAAAATTATTTTGCCTCAGGCAGTAAAAAATATTTTACCGGCTCTTGTAAATGAATTTATTACTTTGATTAAGGAATCTTCAATAGTTTATACTGTTGGAGTTGCAGAACTTATGTATTCAGGAAAGTCTATTGCTTCAGCTACTTATCAAGCTGTAAGACCATTTATTTATGCAGCAATTATTTATTTTATTATGACTTATTCACTTTCAAAAGCTTTGCAAGTATTGGAAAGGAGGCTATCAAATGATTAAGGTTGAAAATTTGAAAAAATCTTTCGGAAACCTTGATGTTTTAAAGGGCATAAATGAAGAGATAAAAGATGGAGAAGTTCTTGTAGTAATAGGACCTTCAGGCTCTGGTAAATCAACTTTTCTCAGATGCTTAAATCTTTTGGAAAGACCGACATCAGGCTCTATATTTTTTGAAGGAAAAAACATCACAGATAAAAATATTGATATAAACAAGGTGCGTGAAGAGATGGGGATGGTTTTTCAATCTTTTAATCTTTTTAACAACTTAAATATTATTGATAATATTACCCTTGCTCCAAAACTTGTAAAAAATATGAAGGAAGATGAAGCAAAAGAAATTGCAAAAAAACTTTTACAAAGAGTTGGACTTCCAGATAAAGAAAATTCTTATCCTTCAGAATTATCCGGGGGACAAAAACAAAGAATTGCTATTGCAAGAGCTTTGGCAATGAATCCGAAAGTTATGTTATTTGATGAACCAACATCAGCTCTTGATCCTGAAATGGTTGGAGAAGTTTTAGATTTAATGAAAGATTTAGCAAAAGATGGCATGACAATGGTTGTTGTAACTCACGAAATGGGATTTGCTAGAGAAGTTGGAAATAGAATCTTATTTATGGATCAGGGACAAATTATTGAAAGAGGAGCGCCTAAAGAGGTTTTCCAAAATCCAAAAGAAGAGAGAACAAAATCATTTTTAGCAAAAGTTTTATAAATTTTAATGTTTCAGATATTTATATTTGAAACATTTTTTTTAAAAATTTTTATTTAATGATAAAATGAAAATGAGATGATATTATGTTTGTGAAAATAATTGTTTTAATACTTATAATTTTATTTATTCCTCAAGCTTATTTTTTCCTTTCCGACAAAAAAAGTAAAAGGTATGCTTGGGAGGCGATTGCAAATGGAGAAGATTTTAAGCTTTTATGCTTAGATAATTTATATATTCATGGAAAAATTTATAAAGTTCCAGATCCTAAGGCTGTGGTTCAAATTGTTCATGGGGCTTTGGAACATAAAGAACGCTACATGGATTTGATAAAATTTTTAAACAAAAAAGGTTATAGTGTTGTAATTTCTGACAACAGGGGTCATGGTGAATCAGTAAATAAAAAATATCCATTGGGGCATATAAATTTCCTAGACCAAGTCATTGATGATCAATTAGTCATAAATGATTATATAAAAAGTCTTAGTGATAAAGATATATACATGATTGGTCATTCTATGGGTTCAATGATTGCAAGAAATTTTTTGAAAAATTATGACTACAGGATAAAAAAACTGGTACTAACTGGAACAGTTACCTATAATCCTTTAGTATATTTTGCAATATTTGTGGGAAACATTATTAATTTTTATATGGGATTTTATGGAAATTCAAAGATTTTAAAAAAGCTTTATTCTTCAGGTATGTCAGAAGGTTGGTTATCTTTTAATGAAGAAAATCTCATGGAAGCTAAGAATGATAAATTGATGCTTGAATCTTTCACAAATAGGGGATACTTAACGGTTTTTCATGCAATGAAAGAATTAAAAAATTATAGGGCTTATAAGCTAAAAAATAAGGACCTTAAGATTTTATCAATAACTGGTGATTGTGACCAAGTTGTTGGAGGGAAAAAAGGTCTTATGGATACAATAAAAACTTTAAAAAAGATAGGTTATAAAAATGTGTCATATTTTATCATGCCTCATATGAAACATGAAGTTTTAAGAGAAAATAATAAAGAGGATGTATTTAAAATTATTGAAGAATTTTTTAATTCCTAGTCGTGCAAAATGGCACAAACTTGATAATTAAGGCTTGCAATGCTATAATTATCATTTAGAAAAGATTACTTAAAATAGAAGAGGTTAAAATTTTGGAGGGATTATGAAGAAAAATTTTTACTTAACAACACCTATATATTATCCCAGCGACAATTTACACATAGGACATACTTATTGTACTGTGGCGGCTGATTGTATAAAAAGATTTAAAGAATTACAAGGTTATAATGTTTTTTTCACAACAGGTACTGATGAACACGGACAAAAAATTGCAACAAAGGCTCAAGAAGCAGGAATGGAGCCAAAGGCTTATGTTGATAAAATAGTAGCAAATATAAAAAAATTATGGGAAAGTTTAGACATACAATATGATGCTTTTATAAGATCAACAGATGCTCAACATGAAAAAGATGTTCAGGATTTATTTAAAAAATTATACGATAAGGGCGATATTTATAAGGGCGAATATGAAGGATACTACTGCACACCCTGTGAATCCTTTTGGACACAGGCTCAAGTTGGTGATGACCATGCTTGTCCTGATTGCGGCAGAGTTACTCAATTAACAAAAGAAGAATCTTATTTTTTTAGACTTTCAAAATATAAAGACAAACTTCTTGATTTGTTAAATAATAATGAAGAGTTTACAGAACCAGCCTTCAGAAAAAATGAATTAATTAAAAATTTTATTGAAAGTGCTGAAGGACTTGAAGACTTATCTGTTTCACGTTCCTCTCTGACATGGGGAGTTCAAGTTCCTTTTGATAACAAACACGTAATTTATGTTTGGATAGATGCACTTTTGTGCTATCTTTCAGCTATAGAATTTGGTACTGATAAGGAAAAATTTAATGAATTTTGGCCTGCTGATGTGCATTTAGTAGGAAAAGAAATTTTTAGATTTCATGCTTTAATTTGGCCTGCACTTTTAATGGCGCTTGATTTGCCTCTACCAAAGAAAATTTTTGGTCACGGATGGATTTTATTTGATAATGACAAGATGAGTAAATCTAAAGGCAATGTTGTTTATCCTGAACCTATAATAAAATTATACGGAGTAGACGCTTTAAAATACTTTTTACTTCGTGAATTTTCTTTCGGGTCTGACGGTTCCTTTACTAAGGAAAAATTCATGCAAAGATTAAATTCAGACCTTGCAAATGATCTTGGCAATTTATTATCCAGAACCGTTTCTATGATTACTAAATATAATGACGGAATAATTGAAAAACCTAATAGAGAAGAAGAAATAGATAAGGACTTAGAAAACATGGCTATTTCTGTTAAGGCAAAAGTTGAAGAAGCTATGGAACATTTTAAATTTAATGTTGCCCTTGAAGAAATTTGGAAACTTATCAGACGTTCCAATAAATATGTAGATGAAACTACTCCATGGATTTTAGCTAAAGATGAAAAAAACAAAGATAGGTTGAATACAGTTTTATATAATTTAGCCGAATCATTAAGAATAATATCAGTTTTAATTAATCCTTTTATAACAAATACCTCTAAGGAAATTATAAGGCAATTAGGATTAGAAGAAAAAGTGGATTGGGAAAGCTCTCAAAAGTGGGGATTGATTCCAAACGCTACAAAAGTTAATAAGGGTCAAATTATTTTCCCAAGACTTGATATAAAAGAAGAAATTGAAAAACTTGATGATGAAAATAAAAAATTAATGGAATCAAGAGCCTTAGAAAATTCATCAGCTAATAAGGATACTGATGAAAAATTTAAAGATGAAATAAGTTTGGATGATTTTGCAAAGCTTGACATTAGACTTGCCTATGTTGAATCTGTAGAGGACCATCCAAATGCCGATAAATTATATCTTCTTCATTTAAAAATAGGTAATAGCAGAAGAGTTATCGTTTCAAATATTAAAGATAAATACACTAAAGAAGAATTAACAGGCAAAAAGATTTTAGTTTTATGTAACTTAAAGGCTAAAAAATTCAGAGGAATTGAATCTAAGGGAATGCTTCTTGCAGCAGAAGATGAAAATGGAAAATTATCCATAGCTTCAACCTTAGAAGATTTAGTTGATGGAGCAAAAATTTCTTAAGAGGTGAAAATTTGATAGATTCACATGCGCATTTAGACGATGAGGCCTTTGACGATGATAGGGATCAAGTAATAAATGCTCTTTATGAAAATGGAATAGATTTTATTGTTAATATTGCTTGCGATTTGAAGTCTTCAAAAACTTCGCAAGAATTGGCAAAAACCTATGAAAATATATATGCAACTGTTGGTGTGCATCCTCATGATGCTATAACTTATACTGATGAAGTTGAAGAAACTTTAAAAATTTTAGCTCAAGAGAAAAAAGTTGTCGCTGTTGGAGAAATTGGCCTTGATTATTATTATGACAATTCGCCAAGGCATATACAAAAAGAGGTATTTAAAAGACAGCTAAAGTTGGCACATGAACTTAGAAAAAATGTTGTGGTGCATTCTAGAGATGCATCACAAGATACTTTTGATATATTAAAAGAAGCTCATGATAAATATGAATTCAAAGCAGTGATTCATTGCTATTCTCAATCACTAGAGATGCTTAAAGAATATTTAAGACTTGGAGATTATATTTCTCTTGGCGGAGCCGTAACATTTAAAAATTCAAAAATCCGTAAGGAAGTTGCAAAAATTGTGCCTTTGGATAGACTTTTACTTGAAACAGATTGTCCATATATGACACCTGTCCCTTATAGAGGAAAAAGAAATGAACCTAAATATGTAAATATAGTGGCAGAATATATTGCTGATTTGAGGGGCATATCTAAATCTGATCTTGTTAAGGTTACAGATGAAAACACTAAGAGGTTTTACAACATATGTTAAAACATATTGACGATGTTATTGTCGTTGAAGGAAAAGATGACGTAGCCGCAATAAAAAGGGCATGTGATTGTCAAATAATCACGACCCATGGCTTTGGCTACGGTTATAAATTAATAAATCAGTTGAAAGAAGTTTCAAAAAGAAAGAGAATAATTATCTTTACCGACTCAGATTATATGGGTTCACAGATAAGAAAAGATTTAGCAAAACATTTACCAAATGCAAAGCACGCTTATCTTTCTCAGGACAAATCATCAAAAGACGGAGATATAGGTGTAGAAAATGCCAAGCCTGAGGATATTTTAAAGGCACTTGAAAATGCAAGAGCAGTTTTAAACAAAAAACAAATTGAATATTCTCTTAAAGATTTACGTGAAAATAAGCTTGTGGACCATGCTGATGCTGCAAAAAGAAGAAAATTATTTTGCGATATTCTATCTATTGGATATTCAAATGGTAAAGGACTTTTAAATAAATTAAATTCTTATGGCATAAGCCGAGATGAATTTAATTTAGCTATAGAAGAGGTGAACAATGGAAAGACTCTTTAAGCCAAAAAGGGTATCTGAAATTTTAAAAAAATATAATTTCAGATTTTCAAAAACCTTGGGTCAGAATTTTTTAATAGATGGAAATATTGTAAGAAAAATTGTAGACAGTGCTGAAGTGAGTGAAGCTGATAATGTATTAGAAATTGGTCCAGGTATTGGGACACTAACTGAAGAATTAGCCCTGAGAGCAAAAAAAGTTGTAAGCATAGAAATTGATAAGAGGCTAAAAGATTTGTTAGAGGAAACACTACCCTATGACAATGTAAAAATTATTTATAAGGACTTTTTAAAACTTGATTTAAAAACTTTAATTGATGAAGAATTTAAAGGTCAAAATTTTAAAGTAGTGGCAAATCTTCCTTACTATATAACAACACCAATTATTGAAAAATTACTCTTAAATAGTGAAAACATTGAAATTATAAATGTTATGATTCAAAAGGAAGTAGCAAAAAGATTTACAGCACAGCCACAGACTAAGGATTATGGTTCACTTTCAGTTTTTATACAATTTTTTTGCAAGGCTTTTTACGAATTTACAGTTCCAAGGACAGTTTTTATGCCAAAACCAAATGTGGATTCTGGAGTATGTAAATTAGAAGTTAAAAGAGATTTACCTAATATAGATAGGGAAGAATTTTTTAAAATTGTAAGAGCAGCTTTTTCTAAAAGAAGAAAAACCCTTGTAAATTCTCTAAGTCAGTCCCAATTAAACTTAGACAAGAACAAAGTAACAGAAATTTTAGAACTTTCAGGGATTGATACAAAAAGAAGGGCAGAGTCATTAACTTTAGAGGATTTTTTGGTACTTTATGTTAATGTTTTAAAGTTTGGAGGATTTAATGGATGAAAAATTAATGGGAGATTTGGATAAAGATTTTATAGAAGATGTGAAAAAATTTACAGAAGATGGTGACCTTTTAAATTTTATAGCACAAATTTTTAAAACTTTATCAGACCCAACAAGATTAAAAATACTATATGTTCTGAGCAAAAAAGATTTATGCGTATCAGATATTTCTGAACTCTTATCCATGAGCCAATCATCAATATCTCATCAACTTGCCTTGTTAAGACATCAACAACTTATAAAAGTTAATAGGGTCGGCAGGATGGCAATATATTCCTTAGATGATGACCATGTACTTTCAATATTTAATCAAGGTAAGACTCACGCCGAACATAAAAAATCAAAAAATGATTAACATATGAGCCTTTGGGTAATATAATAGATAAAGATACTAGATATGAAGGAGGAAATTATGAAAAAAGTTACTGTATATACCTCAACAACTTGTCCATATTGTCAAATGGCTAAGGAATATCTTCAAGAAAGAGAAATTCCATATGACGAAAAAAATGTTCAAACTGACAAAGAAGCAAGAAGCGAATTAATGGCAATGGGATACACAGGTGTTCCTGTTATATGTGTTGATGACCAAGAAGTTGTAGGTTTTGATAAAAATAAACTGGATGAATTGTTAAATAAATAATAATTTTAATATTAATGGAGTTACTTTAGTGTAGCTCCTTTGTTTTAACAAAATATTAATCTAATTTATATTATTAATTCTTGATATAAATAAATGGGTTTGAAAAATTTTTAAAATTTATATTTTATAAAAATTTAAAACATAATATTGACTTTCTTCTTATAAAATATAGATTTTAAAGTGAAAATATATTAAAATAGGGTATAGTTTTAAAATTGATTTAAAATAAAAATGGAGGGGAAGAAAATGTTAAAAAATAACATATTAGAAATTAGAAAGAAGAAAGGTATAACTCAAAAGCAAATAGCAAATGCTGTAGGAACTACGCCTAAATTTATTTCTAAATTGGAACTAGGAATTTCAAATCCTTCTTTAACTAAAGCATTTGAAATAGCTAGATTTCTAGAATGTGGAGTTGAAGAACTTTATTCATTTGAAGATGATAAATAATAATTCATTTAATTTATAAATAATGAACTTTTAAAAAGTTTGAAAAAATAGTGTTGGTGAGAAATCATCAGCACTATTTTTTATTAGAATACAAAAATAATTCTAAAAAATTTGTAGTTAAAGACCAATATTTAAATTATTGACTGATGAGAAAATATATTAATACTAATCGAATGGGCTTAATGATATAATTAATCATTATAAAAGTTTTTGAAATTGTTTTTAATATGGTGTTTTTTATTGAATTAATTTTTTATATGGAAGGACTTTAGGATGAGAGAAAATAATAAGGATATAGTTTTAGCGATTTGTTATGATTTTGATAAGACTCTTTCTCCCAATGATATGCAAGCTCAGGGATTTATTCAATCTTTTGACCTTGAAGTTGAGGATTTTTGGAATGAATCTAATAAATTGGCTGATGATAATGAGATGGATCAAAATTTAGCTTGGATGTATATGTTGACTAAAAAATCAAGAGGCAGGCATATTTTTAATAAAGATACATTAAAAGATTATGGTTCTAAGGTAGAATTATACCCTGGTGTTCTTACATGGTTTGATAGAATCAATAGATACGGTCAAGAAAAGGGCATAAAAGTTGAGCATTACATAATTTCATCAGGACTTAAAGAGATGATCGAGGGGACTGAAATTGCAAAATATTTCAAAAAAATTTATGCAAGTTCTTTTTATTTTGATAAAGATGGAATTGCAGTTTGGCCTGCCCAATGTATAAATTATACTAACAAAACTCAATATTTATTTAGAATTGAAAAGGGAGCTGTTGAAGTTAATGACCCAAAAGTTAATGATTATTTTACTGATGATAAGCTCAGAGTCCCTTTTAGAAATATGGTCTACATAGGTGATAGCGATACGGATATACCTTGTATGAAACTTGTTTTCACAAATGGAGGATACTCTATTGGTGTTCATGGCAAAGAGTCTAAAAATAAAGTTTTTAATATGATTGAAGAAAAAAGAATAAAATATTTTGCAGAAGCTGATTATAGTGAAGGTTCTGATTTGGACAAATTATTGAAAAATATTATTGATAGAACAGCAATAAATGAAATATTGGAAATGGACCATGAGAAATGCTTAAGTGAAACAATAGATGCAAGGAAAAATCAAGACAAGGGTCATAGACAAAGAGAAAATTTGATAGATAAGTTAAATGAAAGCTCAACTTTTTCACGAACTCATGAAATCATAAAAGAAATGAAAAAAATTGATACTTGGAAAGATAGTCAAATAGATAGAATTTTAAAAATAGGTATATCCAATAGTCAAGTTAAATATATTTTAAATGATAAGGATATCAAGGAATTTTTTGAAAATATTTGCAGAGATTTTAATAGTGAGTCTGCAATAAAAATAAGAAAACTTATAGAAAAATAGAATTATTTTAAATTATTATATTCCAAACTTACAAGTTTTTTAGCTTAAAGGTTATCAAAAAATTTAATTTAGACTATTTTAACAATAAATATAATATTATAGACCTATTCGCATTTTATAGGCTATGTAGGTAGTGGGGAAAAAATATTTTTCACCAAATGAAAAAAAGCTTGACATTTATTTTATAAGTTAGTAGAATATGTAACATCAACCAAAGATATAAACTTTATAAAAAGAAGAGTAGTTGGAGGGAGTTTTTACAGAGAGCTTCGTTTGGTGAAAGAAGCAAAATGAACTTTGATGAACATGGTCTTTTTCTAGGATTTATCAATATGAGATATTTACGGGAGCTCCCGTTACAGAGCTAGAGTATGTTGGTACTTGAGAGTGGCATTTATGCAAAATAGGTGGTAACGCGGAAATATTTCGTCCTTGTTGTTTTTTAACAGCAAGGACTTTTTTTATAGGCTAATACTTATTTTTTAAAGTAACTCTCATAAAGAATAAGGAGGATTACAAAATGACAAAAAAATTAGAAATTGCTAGAGTGGATGTAGTAGGTTCTTTTTTAAGACCAGATAGTTTAAAAAAGGCTAGGGAAGATTTTGAAATTGGTAAAATTACTGAAGCTCAATTAAAGAAGGTAGAAGACACTGAGATTGAAAAGTTAATTGAAAGGGAAAAAGAAATAGGATTAAAGTTTTTCACTGATGGTGAATTTAGAAGAAGCTGGTGGCATCTTGATTTCTTTTGGGGACTTCAAGGGGTTAAAAAAATTGATGTAAAAGAAGGATATATTTTCCATGATGAAGTTACTAGGGCCGAATCAGCTACACTTACAGGAAAAATTTCTGGTGAAAATCATCCTTTTGTTGAGCATTATAAATTTATCAAGAAATATGAAGATAAGGACCATTTTGCTAGACAAACAATTCCGGCTCCTGCTCAACTACTAAAGGAAATTGACAGAAATCCCAAAGAAGAAATTGAAAAAATTTATCCATCTAGAGATGAGTTAATAAATGATATTGCCAAGGCTTACAAACATGTAATTCTTGATCTTTATAAGAATGGATGCAGAAACCTTCAACTTGATGACTGTACTTGGGGAATGGTTGTTGACAAAAATTATCAAGATAATTTGAAAAAGCAAAATATTGATTTTAATAAAGAAGTTAATGAACTATTGCTTATAAATAACAAGGCTATTTCTGATTTGCCTGATGATTTATTGATTACTACTCATGTTTGTAGGGGTAATTATCATTCTTCTTATGCTTCAAGCGGTGCTTATGATGAAATTTCTGATTTGCTTTTTGCTAAGGAAAATGTGGACTGTTATTATTTAGAATATGATACAAAAAGAGCCGGCGGATTTGAACCTTTAAAAAAAGTAAGTCCCAATAAAAAAGTTGTACTTGGTCTTATTTCTTCTAAATTTCCTAAGCTTGAAGATAAGGGTGAGATTCTTGATAGAATTAAAGAAGCTAGTAAATATATTCCTATTGAAAGAATTTCAATTTCCCCTCAATGTGGCTTTGCTTCAACTGAAGAAGGAAATATTTTAACTATTGAAGAACAATGGAGAAAAATAAAACTCCTTTGGGAAATTGCTGAAGAAGCCTTCAATAACTAATTAACAGTTGACTTTAACCTCTCCACTCTTTATAATTTATATGTAAAATTGCGTTTTTAGTAATTTAATGGCATTTTATTTGTAAATAAATATTTTAAATGTTAAAATATATATTTGAGATAAAGGAGTGGTAAGATGGGTTTAATAGATAAAATATTTGGAACCTATAGTGACAGAGAATTAAAAAAGATTGAACCACTGGTTAATAAAGTTATGGATCTTGAAGACCAAACTGCAAAACTATCTGACGATGAATTAAAAGCTAAGACTGAAGAATTTAAAGATAGATATAAAAATGGCGAAAGCCTTGATGAACTATTACCTGAGGCTTTTGCAGTTGTTAGAGAAGCAGCATGGCGTGTGCTTGGAATGAAACCCTTTAGAGTTCAAGTTATCGGGGGTATAATTCTTCACCAAGGAAGAATAGCTGAAATGAAAACTGGTGAAGGTAAGACCCTAGTGGCAACTCTACCTGTATATTTAAATGCCTTAACTGGTAAGGGTGTCCACGTAGTAACAGTCAATGATTATTTGGCAAAGCGTGACCATGACTGGATGGGAAAAGTTTATGAATTTTTAGGCTTAAGTGTTGGATGTATACTTCATGATCTTGATGGCGACCAAAGAAGAGAAGCTTATGGTGCAGATATAACTTATGGTACTAATAACGAATTTGGTTTTGATTATCTGAGAGATAATATGGTTATTTATAAGGAAGAAAGGGTGCAAAGAACTCTTAATTTCTGTATCGTGGACGAAGTCGATTCAATTTTAATTGATGAAGCGAGAACTCCTCTTATTATTTCTGGTCAAGGTGATGAATCAACAGATTTATACGTCAGAGCTAGAGATTTTGTAAATTCTTTAACTTCAAGAATAAAGACTGAAGATGAAACTAATTTTGAAAGATTTAATAGAGAGTTTGAAGAAGAAACTGTTGATTATGTAATCAATGAAAAGGACAAGACTTCAACTCTTACTGACAAGGGTGTAGCTAAGGCTGAAAAATATTTTGGCATAGATAACCTTTCTGATTTAGATAACATGGAACTTTCTCACCATATTAATCAAGCCCTAAAAGCTAAGGGTAATATGAAAAAAGATATTGACTATGTAGTTAATGATGGTGAAATTATAATTGTTGATGAATTTACAGGTCGTCTAATGTATGGTAGAAGATATTCTGAAGGACTTCACCAAGCAATTGAAGCTAAGGAAGGATTAGAAGTTAGAGCTGAATCTAAAACTCTTGCTACAATAACTTTCCAAAATTATTTCAGAATGTACAAAAAGCTTTCAGGTATGACTGGTACAGCTATGACAGAAGAAGGAGAATTCCGTGACATCTACAATATTGACGTTGTGGAAATTCCTACTAATAAACAAGTTATAAGAAAAGATTATAATGATGTTATTTATAGAGATGAACCTGCTAAATTTAGAGCTGTTACAAGGGAAATAGATGAACTTCACAAAAAAGGTCAACCAGTTCTAGTAGGTACAATTTCAATTGATAAGTCAGAAGAACTTTCTAAATATTTGAAAAGAGCAGGGATTGAGCATAAGGTACTAAATGCTAAGAAACATGCTCAAGAATCTGAAATTGTTGCCCAAGCAGGACGTTTTGGTGCAGTTACAATTGCAACAAACATGGCTGGCCGTGGTACGGATATTGTGCTTGGTGGTAACCCATCTTTTCTTGCCAAAAAAGAACTTAAAAAACGTGGCATGGAAGATGAAATGATTGAATTTGCAGATTCTTATTTTAAAACTGATGATGAAGAAATTATTAAGGCTAGAGAAGATTATCAAAATTTAGTTGAAAAATTTAAAAAAGAAACTGATGAAGAAGCTAAAAAAGTTTCTGAAGTCGGAGGTCTTCATATAATCGGTACAGAAAGACACGAAAGTAGACGTATTGATAACCAACTTCGTGGCCGTAGTGGTCGTCAAGGAGATCCAGGTTCCTCAAGATTTTATATTTCAGGTGATGATGATTTAATTAGACTATTTGCCGGAGATAGGTTTAAAAATACAATGGAAAAAATTGATACTCCAGAAGATGAACCTATAGAAGCAGGAATATTGACAAGGCTAATTGAATCAGCTCAAAGAAAGGTTGAAGGAAACAACTTCTCAATTCGTAAAAATGTATTGCAATATGATGATGTCATGAATAAGCAAAGAGAAGTTATCTATGGAGAAAGAACTAGAGTCCTTGAAGGTGAAAATCTCAAAGATGATATCGTAGCTATGAAGGAAGATATAATTTCTCAAACTGTTGATTTTTATAATAAACTTGACCACAACAATACTAAACATTTAGATATTGAAGGATTAGAAAATTTTGTGGAAGATACTTTTGATTTTCCTGAAGAATTTTTAAAGGGTCATGAAAATGACAGCATAGAAAATATTAAAGAATATATTAGTGAAGCTTCAGCGGAAAAATATAAGGAAAAAGAAGAAGAATTTGGGGATGAAAGATTTAGAGAAGTAGAAAGAGTAGTCCTTCTTAAAAATGTAGACTCCAAATGGATGGATCATATAGATGCAATGGATCAACTTCGTAAGGGTATAGGTCTTAGAGCTGTTGGTCAAGTAGATCCTGTTCGTGCTTATGCTGAAGAAGGCTTTGATATGTTTGAACAAATGAATGAATCTATCAAGGAAGACACAGTGAAGATGCTTTATCATGTAATTAATCCTGAAAGAGTAAAAAGGGTTAGAGTTGCAAAAGAAGTAGAAACAGTAAATCCTGATGATGGAAAGAAAAAACCATTTGTAAGAAAAAATAAAAAAGTTGGAAGAAATGACCCATGTCCATGTGGCAGCGGTAAAAAATATAAAAACTGCTGTGGTAAAAATGAATAAATAATTTTAAATATCTGTTGGTGATTAAAAGCCGACAGATATTTTTTTGATAAATATTTCTTAGCAAAATACTAGGATATTATTGAAATGATTAATAATATTTGTTATCATTAACTAGTGAAATTTTTTAAGTTCTACTTTTTTGGAAAGAAGGCTAAATTTTGAAAGTAAACTTTAAGGGTCTAATAAGCTTTTTTGCTATAATTTTCCTTTGGTATTTTTTAACAAAAATAGGAATCTATAGCACTTATTTATTGCCGACCTTTCCTATGATTTGGGAAAGTTTTTTTCAGATGTTAAAAGATGGCTCACTTTTTGTCCATGTATCAACATCTCTTACTAGGGTTTTTATAGGCTATTTTATTGCTTTTTTTCTAGCTTTTTTCCTTTCTATTGCGTCATTAATTTTTAAGTCTTTTGACAAGTATTTTGATTGGCTCATTCAATTTTTAAGAAACGTACCGCCTCTTTCCCTTATACCACTTTTAATATTGTGGTTTGGAATAGGTGAAAAAACAAAGATAATAATAATTATTTTGGCATCATTTTTTCCGATGTATCTAAACATCAACAAAGGTTTTAAAATGACTGATGTAAAACTTATTGAGGTGGGCAAAGCCTTTAACTTTTCAAAGTTAAAATTATTTTTCAAGATAAGGCTTCCATACGCTTTAAACGATATTTTAGTCGGTATGAGAATTGGGCTTGGATATTCCTATAGAGCAATAATCGGAGCTGAAATGATAGCCTCATCAACAGGTCTTGGTTATATGATTAATTTTGCTCGCTCGCTTTCACAGACAGATGTTGTCATTGTGGGCATTATTATTATAGGATTATTGGGATATTTATGCGATTATTTGTTTAAAAAAATGAGCAAATTACTTTTAAAAGGTAGAGAGATTTATGAATGAAATAGAAATTTCTGATCTAAATGTAAGCTTTAAAATCACAGATAGAAAAGTGAAAGTTTTAAAGGACTTAAATTTAAATATTGAATCAGACAAAATAAGTGTAGTTTTGGGTAAATCTGGTTGTGGAAAGACTACTTTACTTAAAGCTATAAAAGGGTTAATTCCAATTGAAAAAGGAATTATAAAAAAAGAAAATCTAAATATATCCTATGTATTTCAAGAACCAAGGTTGATGGCATGGCTAAATGTTTATGAAAATATTATTTTTGGCTTAAAGAAACAAGAAGTCAATAATAAAAATATAGATGAACTGATTGATATGATAGGACTAAGAGATTTTAAAAAAGCTTATCCCAAGGAACTTAGTGGGGGTATGTGCTCAAGGGTATCTCTTGCAAGAGCACTTGCAACAAAGGCGGGTTTTATTTTGATGGACGAACCGTTCGCTGCTCTCGATTATTTTACAAGGTTACATCTCCAAAGAGAACTTATAAGACTTTATAAGCTTAATAATTTTGGAGTCTTATTTGTAACACATTCCATTGAAGAGGCAATAAATATAGCTGATGTCATTTTAATAATGGATCAGGGAAAAATCAAAAAGAAATACCACAAAGTTTATATGGAAAAAATTGGTATTTCTAAATTACGCTCAGAAATTTTGAGAGACTTAGAGGAGGAAGTAGTATGAAGAAAGTATTAGTTCTTGTTTTATCACTACTTTTACTTACTGCTTGTGGACAAAAGTCTGCAGGAGAAGCGAATAGTGAAAATCAAGCAAATGTTAAGACAGAAGAAAAAGAAACTAAGGACACAAATAAAAAATTAAGTATAGAAAAGCTAAACGTAACTTATGTTACAAGCCCTTTAAATGTGCCATCAATAGTGGAAAAGCAAAATAAATTTTTTGAAGAAAATTTAGGCCTTCCGGTAAATTATGCTGAAATTACATCAGGTGCTGACCAAACTCAAGCTCTAGCATCAGGGGATGTAGATATTTTATATGCCCTTGGAGGCTCATCAGCAGTTTCAGCCTATGCCGGAGGAGCAGATATAAAAATTATCAATATGTATTCAAGAGCACCTAAGGCATTTTGCTTATATTCAAAAGATGACTCTATAAAAAGTCCGCAAGATTTAAAGGGAAAAACAATAGCAGGACCGATGGGAACTAATTTGCATGAACTTTTACTTGCATATTTGAATACAAAAAATATGACTCTTAAAGATGTGAATTTTGTAAATATGGCAATTCCTGATGCTCTTGCTGGACTTGAAAATGGTTCTTTAGATGTTGGTCTTTTAGGTGGACCAGCAGCTTATAAGGCACAAGAAGCAGGATTTCATAAAGTTTGTGATGGAGAAGGCTTGATTGAAGCTATAATTTGTGTTGCTACAAGCCAAAAATTTTATGAGGAACATCATGATGTTATTGAAGCACTAGAAAAAGCTCAAGACCAAGTTTTATCTTTTATGAAAGACCAGCCAGATAAAACTAAGGAACTTGTAAAAAATGAATTAAAACTTGATGATAACGCATATGATACTATGTATCCACAGTATAATTTCGATACAAAAGTTAGTGATAAGGATGTTGAAGGTCTTCAAAAGACAGCAGACTTTATGTTTAATTCTCAAATGATTAAAGATAAAGTTGATGTAAAGGATATGTTCATTAAGTAAAAATAATAATTTTAAATATCTGTTGGTGATTATAAGCTGACAGATATTTTTTATAAGGAATTTTATAAACGATAAAACTTAAAAAAGATAAATTTTAAACCCCTGATTTTTTCAGGGGTTTAGAAAAATTTTATATAAACAGCTACTAACTATTTATTAGCCTTTGGATAGTACTTAGGGTCTTTAAAGTATTGATTCTTCATTTCAACGGCTTGTCCGCCCATAAGAAGTACACCTATCATATTTGTAATAACTACAAGACCTAGCAAGAAGTCAAGTAGAGAATAAGCAGTTTCTAGGTTAAATACAACACCAAGAACTATAAATACCATGTATACGCAACGGCAAATTATTGCTACAGTGTGACCGAATAAAAATTCAGCTTGTTTTTCTCCGAAGAAGATTATTGCTACAACAGTTGTTATAACGAAAAGTAATAAACAAACTGAAACTATAGTAGAACCGAATCCTGCGCCTAGGGCTGCTCCGAAAGCTTGAGCAGGCATTGTTGCTGCTAAATCAGATGGAATTTCTGTCCATACGCCTGATACTAAAACTACTATTGCAGTTACTGTACAAACTATAATTGTATCAACAAAAATTTCAAATACTGCCCACAAACCTTGTTGTGCAGGAATTTCAACAGTAGCACTTGCATGGGCTATAGTTGAAGTACCCATACCAGCTTCGTTAGAATAACATCCTCTTGCAATACCATTTCTCATAGCTTGTGCAACGGCAGCTCCTGAGAATCCGCCAACAGCAGCAGCAGGTGAGAATGCGTGAGCAAAAATAGTAGCGAAAGCTCCGGGAACGTGTTTTAAATTAAAAGCGATAACCACAAGACCGCCAAGAATATAAAAAGCTGCCATAAAAGGAACTGCGATTTCACAAAATCTTGCAACGCCTTTAAGTCCACCAAAAACAATAGCGCCAACTATAATAAAAAATATTCCTAATCCTACATATTTACTGATTCCTAATAGCTCAACATTTTGTATAAAAGTAAGAGTTTGAGTTGAAATAGAAGGTGCAATTTCAATCATCAAGAAGAATGCAAATAATGGTCCTAAGAATGGAAGGGGTGAATTTTTAAGATAATACATGGCACCGCCAACAAATTCTCCCTTTTCGTTCTTTTCTCTATATTTTATACCTAAAGTGATTTCTGTAAATTTTGTTGCCATACCAACAAGAGCGGTTACCCACATCCAAAATACAGCACCAGGTCCACCTAAGGCGATGGCAACAGGAACACCAACAATATTTGCCCCACCAATACAGGAAGCAAGGGCAGTTGCGGCTGCGGCAAAAGCGGATACAGAACCTTCACCGTCAGATTTTTTAAACATTCCGCCAAAAGTTTGTTTTAATATGTATCCAAAATACCTAAATTGGAAAAATCCTAAACGTATGGTTAGGTATAAACCGCCACCAACTAATAAAATTAGGATTGGTGGTCCCCAAAACCAGTTCGCCAAATTAATTAAAATATCAAGAAATTTCATATAAATCCTCCATTTTAGTCAAAGACTATTTTTAAATTAAAAATTAAGATTCTAAAAAATTAGAAAATCTCCGCAATCATACAGCGTGCAGAACCTCCGCCGTAATATTCAATCGTAGAAATATCTACACAAACAATTTCAGTAGTTTCTTCGATTTTTTTGATTTGATCTTTATCAAGACTATCGTAAGCCATTTTGCTCATAACTATAAAACTCTTGCCATCTGAACCCATAAGCTCAAGAGTATTACCAGCACAAGCCTTAGTTTGTTCTAAAGTAAGTTCGACAATATCATTGCCACCTTCGATAAGCTTATCTTTTACTCTTTGTCTATCTTTTTCATCAACAGCTTCAAGGCAGATGATTGCCTTCTTTTCACCTATACCCATTACTATATTTGTATGATATATAAGTTTTCCGTCTTGTCTTGATTCAAAAGCTACGCCAACGTGACCTGTGTCTTTACACCAAGTTTCAAATAAATTCTTGTCGGCACGTGGAGATAGGGAACAATATGCCACCTTATTTTTTCTATCAATAACAATAGAACCAGTACCTTCTAAAAATTTATTCTTGTCATGATTTTCGCTGTAATCAAAAATTTTGAAAAATTCTTCATCCTTAGCCTTGTCTTTACAAATTTTAACAACCTTTTCCTTAAATTTAGTAATTTCCATTTGACGATTTTCTGCAAACATAGGATATATGCACATTATTCCACCCTCATGAGTTGAAAACCAGTTATTTGGAAATATGGAATCTGGTGTTTTAGGTTCAGCAGTATCTTCAAGGATATTAACCTTTACTCCCTTTGCCTTAAGAGCATCACTTAAATTATTAAATTCTTCCAAAGCTCTTTTTTGTACTTCGTTAAGATCAGCTTCATCATTGTGTTGGTAAGCATTATTTACAGCTGTTTGGGCATTAAAGAAAAATCCCTTAGGTCTTACCATAACAACTTCATTTGTTGTGTGTTTAATATCAATCCCTCCCATAAATAAAAAATTTTAATAAGTTATTAACAAACAACTTTCTAACAAGTTCAATTTAACATATTGGGAAAGTTATTGCAAGCGTTTTTTTATTAGATTGGATTAAATCACATAAAAATTATATTAAAAATATTACTTATAGATAATTATAATTGATTATTAGATGATTTTAGAAAGAAATAATTTTAAAGCTGATGAATCGGACTACAAACATTTTGAAAATATCTTTTAATTCTTACCACCTATATTTTATTTAAAAAGATCATATGAAATTTTGTGAAACTAATAGTTTATTCAACTTCAAATTAAGGGCAAAAAAAATCAATAGTAAATTTTTATTTACTATTGACCTATTTCCATTTCATTTCCTTCAATGTTATTGTATTTTAAAATTTTTTCTATATCATCTTTTAAGTTACTTTTTGTAATAAATATAGCTTTAACTTTTCCATCACTTCCAAGGGACTTATCTACCAGATAAATATATTTATACAAACCATCAATATCTTCATAAGAAGTTTTGAACAAATCATTTGATTTGATCAAAAGATTATCATTAGGATTTAAAGAAATATTAATATAGGAATCAGAGGACTCTTCCTTTGCAAAATTTGCAGGAATTTGACCTTCTATGGAAGTTTTTAAAAGCTTAATCAAATCATCCTCGGCTTTTTTGTTATCGAGAACATATAAAATTCTTTTTTCTTTTTCTATTCCTGAGTCTGTATAATAAGTTCCATATTCTACACTTAAATCTGAAATTCGTAAATTTTCATTTTCTATAGATAAATTTCCTTCGTGATTTTCTTGTGACTTATCGGAAGAATTGTTGGTAGTTTCTTTGGCAGGTAAAGAAGTATTTACAGAATTATTGTTTAAATTATTTTCTTTATTATCATTTGACTTACCTCTGCCACAAGATTTTACTATAAACATAAGAAGTATAAAAACAAAGAAAACAAAGATAGCTCTTCTGATGACATACTTTCTCTTGAGCCTTCTTTTCCTATAAGGTCTTCTCCTATTATCATAACTTGACATAATTATCACCCTAATTATTATAAAATTTAATTATTAAAGCTAATAGTATAATATGGGATAATTCTTGTCAAGAAAATTTAAGACTATTATGCCTTGTCAATATTTAGTATAATAAAAAAGAGGTGAATTATGGAAAAATTTAAAATAATTGCCACGACAAATTTTGGATTGGAAGCCCTATGCAAAAGAGAGCTTTTAGATTTGGGATACAATGATTTAAAAGTTCAAGACGGAAGAATAGAATTAACAGGAACATATAAAGATGTATGTGCTTTGAATTTGAATCTGAGAACAGCAGAAAGAATTTTTATGGTAGTTGCCTCTTTTGAGGCTCTAAGTTTTGAAGAACTTTTTGATAAAGTTTACGATATAGATTGGACTTATTTTTTAAATGAAGATTCAAACTTTATTCTTCTGGCAAAAAGTCATAAATCAAAATTATTTTCTCTTTCAGATATACAAAGAATTTCTGAAAAGGCAATAATAAAAAAATTACAAAATAAATATAAAAAAGACTGGTTTTCTAAAAGTAATGAGAGAATAAAAATTGAAGTTTCTCTACTTGATGATATAGCCACAATTGCTATAGACACATCAGGAGATGGCTTACACAAAAGAGGATACAGACAAATTAATTACAAGGCTCCTATTTCAGAAACAATAGCCGCATCTATGGTTATGCTTTCTTTTTGGAATCCTGAAAGACCACTAGCCGATCCTTTTTGTGGTTCGGGAACAATAGTGATAGAAGCTGCCATGATCGGGAAAAATATAGCCCCTGGACTTATGAGAAGATTTGACCTTCAAAATTTTATTTTTATTCCTCAAGAAATATTTAAGGAAGAAAAAAGAAAGTGCTATGAAAAAATTGATTATGATAAGAAACTAAACATTAATGCATCTGATGTATCTTATAAGGCAATAGAAGTAGCAAAGAATAATTCAGCCATACTTGGCCTTGATGAAGATATTAATTTCTTCCAAAAAGATATCCGCAATTTAGATCTTGAGGATAATTATGGAGTTTTAATCACAAACCCTCCCTATGGAGAAAGGCTTGCCGTAAAAGAAGCACCGGAACTTAATAGAGAACTGGGAAGACTCTATAAGACTATACCAACTTGGTCTTTATATGCCATTACAGGCTCAGAAACTTTTCAAAAAGATTTTGGCAAAAAAGCCGACAGAAAAAGAAAGTTATACAACGGCAAAATAAAAACCTATTATTTTCAATATTATGGTCCTAGACCCTTTGTTAAGAAGTGATAATTTGATATAATCATAAAGCTGGAGGTGATATTATGGAAGAAGATTATTTATACTCGCAAAAAATTGACCATCAAGTATTAAATGGAATTGCCGATCCCATTAGAGTTTTAGATTCCGATGAAAGAGTTATATTTGTAAATGAAGCAATGGAAAAAACTCTTGGTTACGATAGAAAAAAATTGCTCTGTGACATTGATGAGAGTATCTTCAACCCTGATATCACAAGAAGTGTCTTAAGAACTGGAGAAGTTGTCCAAAGAGAAGAGATAATAAAAGATACAATCTATTCAGTAAAATGCTCTCCAGTATTAGGTCAAAAGGGACAAATAATCGGAGTGGTAGAAGTTTTTAGAAATGTAACAGTGGAAAGAAGACTTCAAAGAGAAATAATAGAAAGAAACAGGTTCATGGTAAGAGAAACCATGGCAGCATCACAAATACAAAAAACAGTCTTACCCGACAAGGGCTTTATAAAAAATTTAAAAATTGACTATATTTACAAACCTTCAAATATGCTTTCAGGCGATATGTTTGATGTTTTTGAAATAAATGAAGATAATATTGCAGTTTATATTTCAGATTCAGTAGGGCATGGTTTTGCAGCATCTATGGTAACCATGTTTATAAAATCTTTAATAAGAACTCTTCCAATTTTTATACTCTTATCGCCCGCTAAGACCCTTGATGCCATTTCAAACAGATTCTCTCTTTTGAAGCTTGATATTGAAAATTATTTCACATGTTTTTATGGAGTTTTCAATATAAAAAAAGGTATTTTTACATATGCTAATGCAGGGCATCTGCCCTTGCCCCTAAAGGTTTCAGAAAAAATTGAATATCTTCACGCTGAAGGAAATCCCATATCAAGATTTTTTAAGAGTGCAAAATATAAAGAAGAAAATTCAAAATTTTACGCTGGAGATAAGATATTATTTATGACTGATGGAGTAAGCGAATCAAGAAATCTTGAAGGAGAGGTTTATGGCTTAAAAAGACCTGAAGAAATAATGTTAGAAAATGACATAGATGAACTTTCAATTTTGAAAGATAATTTACTTTCTTTTATGAATATTACACAGACAGATGATATTTCAGTACTTCTCTTGAGTGTGTGGTAGTAATAAAAAATTATAAATTTTAGGGACAGTCCGCAAGGGACAGTCCCATGGGAAGAAAATTAGGGACAGTCCACAAGGGACAGTCCCCGAACTTCTGGTTTACAAAAAATTCACAAAAAATTAATGTTTTCATTAATAATGTAAAAATTGCATGATGAGATTTATTTATAAAAATAATTATTTAAAAAACTAATGTTACAAAACGATTAAATATCTTAAAAATCTCTTAAAAAAATCTTAAAATTCTAGATTTTTATTACTTTTAGGGTATAATAGAAATACGGAGAATGAAAACCGAATATTTAAGGAGGAAATTTTATGAAAACTTATAGAAAACGTTTCATGGCATCGACACTTGCTTTACTTATGACAGTATCGATTCCACTTTCAGCACTAGCTGCAGAAAATGCAGGAACTGAAAATAATGGTTTAGAAATTAGCCAAGAATTAAATGAACAGCCAGTTTCTGGACCTTTGGGAGCTCCAGCAGATCCAGCTACTCCAAGTGAAGAAGATATTAAAAATGCAAAGGATGCATTAGATGGAGCTATTAAGGCTGCTGAAGACTATCAAAAAACTGATGATTACAAAAATTCAAAAGTAGATAAAACAACTTTAGAAAATGCAATACAAGCAGCAAAAAATGCAAGAGCAGCTTTAGAAGGAACACCTTCAAAACAAGAAGTTGATACAATACCAGGAGTTGTAAATGCTCTGAATAATTCTTTACAAGATTTACAAGCTAAAGTAACTGAAGAAAAAGCTAAAGATGCATTAAAAAAAGCTAAAGAAGAATTAGAACAAGCTATAAATGATGCTGAAACTTTTAAATCAGATGAAAAATATACTAAAGGTTTAGAAGCTGATAAAACAGAGTTTGACAATGCTTTAGCAGCTGCAAAAACAGCTAAAGATGCAGCAGATGCAAGTGTAGATAGTTTAAATGCAGCAAAAACTAGATTAGTTGGTGCTCAAGAAAAACTTAAAAATGCACAACCACAACAAAAAGAAGCGGATAAATTTATTCCACAAACAAAGGCTTTAGAAGTAGAAAAGGGAAATGCTGTTGATATTAAAACTGGATTATTAAATGCGCCAAATGATGCAACAGTAAATGTAAAAAAAGATGTAGATACATTAAAAGCAGGACTTCAAATTGGAGTATTAACAGTAAAATTTAATGATAATTCAACAAAAGATGTAAATATAACTGTTAGCGTTACAGAAAAAACACCTGTTCCAAGCCCTACTTTAGTAATTTCTGGACAAAAAGTATCTTCTAAAGGTTATGTATCAGGTTATGTAAAAGCTGATGGACTTTTAGTTTCCGGTGTAAGTGTAAGTTTCTATACAAATGATGGAGTATTTGTTGCTAAGGGAAATACTGATGCAAATGGATATTTTGAATTTTATGTAGGAACTGAATATTATAATTATTACTATGATGGATATTATAACGGATATTATAATGGACATAAGGTATATTATGATTCAATTTACGGATATTACTACAAAAATTCCAACAATGATAGAGTTTATCTAAATGACTATTATTGGTATGGTAAGGATTATAGATGTGGCAAGAGTGGATATTTACTTGCAGAAAAATCTCTTTATACAACAAGCGAAAAAGCATATGTAAAAGGAAGTTGTGATTACAATAATTACTATTGGCAAGGCTCATACGATAACAAATATTATGATTATAGAGTTTACCCAACAAGCGTATCTAGAACAACTTCTTATGTAAAGGGATATCTACCAAATGAAAAAGGTAGAACAGTTTCTGTTTACTCAAATGACTATTATAATGACGGATATTATAATGATGGGTACTATGATTCTTATGGAAATTGGCGCTACTACAATTACTATAATGGATACTATAATAGATATTACAGAAATTCCAACTATTATTTAGGCTCAGCTACAGTTGATTCTGACGGATATTTCACTATTTACTTCAATAGAAGTGTTCCAACTTCTGAAAGTTTATATTACTATGTAGATGGCTATAAAGATGGAAGATATGCAACTGTTCCTAGCGTAAGTCAAGCTGAAGCTGGAACAATGTTTATAAAAGGTAAGGCAGGAAGCTATGCAAGCATAAGAGTTGAAGATGCCAAGGGTACAAAAATTGGATCAACAACTGCTAATAGTGACGGCGAATTTACTTGTTATTTAGATAGAAAATTAAGTCTTGGTGAAACTATAAAAGTTATAGCTTCTGAATCTTCAAAATATGATTCACAAACTACTTATAAAGTTGTTGATACAAGCCTAAGCGGTCAAACTTATTCAAGAATTTCTTATATTAAGGGATATCCTGATGGAACATTCAAACCATCAAATAACGTAACAAGAGCAGAAGCTGCTCAAATGTTTGCTACATTATTAAATGGCGGAACAAGTTTTGGAACTTCTACTGTAACTAAGTTTACAGATGCTAACAACAAATGGTATTCACCTGCTGTAAGTTATATTGCTGGTAAGGGTCTTTTAAGTGGATATAGTGATGGAACTTTCAAACCTGATGCTGATATCACAAGAGCTGAATTTGCTCAAATGATTTCTGGATATCTAAAAGCTGGTTATGCTGGTTCTGCTAACTTTAAAGATGTTAAAGGACACTGGGCAAGTGATGCAATAGATAAAGTTTTTGGAAACAAAGCTGTTGAAGGTTACCCAGATGGAACATTCAAACCAAACAAAACTCTTACAAGAGCAGAAGCTGTTACAGTATTAAATGCTGTATTTAACAGATATACAACTTCTAACTCATTAAATAATGTATCTTCTGCTAACTTAAAGAACTATTCTGATATATCTTCTTCACACTGGGCATATTATCAAATTCTAGATGCTTCAAATGCTCACGTATCTCAAAAAGTTACTTCAACAAGTAATGAAGAAGTTTGGAAATAAGATAGTTTTGAAAATTGAATATTAAATATTAAGGAAGGGATTTTTATCCCTTCTTTTTTTCGTGGTTTTTAAATAAGCTCTTATAAAGAGATTTTGTCAGGTCTTTTTATATAAGAAAATATTTTATGACATAAAACAAGGGACTATCATAAAAAAGTCCCTTATTTTTATATAGTATTTAATTAATTTCTTACCAAGTGCAAGTTCCTGTTTTTTCCTGAACTTTCCAAATAAATTTTAAAAATATATTTTTATCTAAGCCACTTTCAAAGTCTTGTGTATATTCTCCACCAATATTATTCCAAATTCTATCATAATAATTTTCAAATTTTGAAATTAAAGCTGAGTTTTTGTTCATTTTTATTTCAACATCTGTTTCTAAATTGAAGTTATCAAGATTTCTTCTTGTGAAATTTGCTGATCCCAATATTAGCCTCGGCTCTTTATCTTTATAGGAGAAATATGCAATTTTTGTGTGGAACTGTTCGCCTGTAGTTTTATACCATTTGATATTAATTTTTGGATGTTCTTTTTTTAGCTCACTTAAGGCAGGTCTATTTGGGCATCCGTTTTTCTTTATTCCGAAGGCATCTTTATTTAGGTCTGCTATGATTTTAACATCAACACCCCTATCGGAGGCTTGACCTAAAGCTTTCAAAATTCTAAATTCAGAAAGGTAAAATATGCCAATTTTAATTTGATCTTTTGCTTTAGTTTCATTAATGTTTTTGTATAGGGCATTAAAAATTTCACCTTCACTTATTATTCTAAGCTCTTCATTTGAATTTTTAATATCGACTGCCTTATAATTTTTTATTGTATCAGGCATTTTATCAAAAAATATACTTTCTGATTTTATTAGATCCTCAATCGCTTTTCCTGTAAATATACAGGCTACGTTTGAATGGAAAGCGGAAGGATCATGTGGGTTTGCTGATGCTACAAGGGCTTTATTTTCTGAAACTAGGATTTTTCTGTGGTTTGCTTTGAAGTTTAAAAGTTTAAGTATTGCCCTTATATTAATTTTAGGACCATCTTTTTTGAAAAAATTATTTATATAAGTTTTGCCTCCTGTGCCTAAGTATTTTATATATGCCCTGTATGGTCCAGAAATTATGGGGTTTGAATCCCTCATTTTGTTTAGGTCTGTAATTACAAGTTCTATTCCGTTTTCTTTCAATTTTTTCAGATATTTTTGCTCGTAGGCTCCGTAAAAATTGTTGATGGGGTCTGTTACAAAAAGTATGGGCATATGAGGATTTTCTTTTTTCTTTTCTATTAATAAATTTGTCATTTTCTCAACTTGAGCTGGATAAGCAGATAATTTTTTGTCATATTCATCATTATATAAAAAGAAATCTATCAGCAAAAATTTTTTTGCATTTTTTATTATTTCAATTTCTTCTTTATTAATATTAATTTCATGAATTCTCTTTTGGTCTTTTGTATAGGTCAGGTCATAAATGAAATCAGCTTGAGTTTTTTTAAATTCTCCTGAAATATTTGTGCCTTTTGGGTTTTTAGTATTTAAGCTATATATGATTGGAATGATTAATAATAAGATTAAGGCTAACATGATTTTCTTCTTCTTTTTGTCTTTTTTCTTCAAATGTTTAACTCCTAATATAATTTACTATAATTATAGCAAAATTTATAGAAAATTATAATTTTAATTGTAATTTTCTTATATATCAAATATAAAATTAGGGTATAATTTGAATATAAATTTAAGGGGGAATTCGTATGTTTGATATAGGCGACATAAAAAGAGAAGCGAAAGCTTACTATAAGAAGCATTTTAAAAGTGCCATTATTTTATTACTTATTTTTACTGTAATTTCGATTTTCTTTGGCGACTTTGAAAGTAACAAACCAATAAATTTGGGTTTAAATTTAAAAACACCATCAGATTATATGGAAAATTATAATAATTATAGAGATCTTAAGTTCATTGATAAGTCAAAGATATCTGTAGGAACAGGAGGAGCTGGATATAATTATAGTAAGAGGCATGATTATGGTTATTATGTTGATATGAGCGGGGAATCAGTTGATACAAGTCAAGGTAACAATGAATTTAAGTCTTTAGGTCTTTTTGGCAAATGTTTGAGCTTAAATTTATTTCTAATAGTAAGCCCCATCATATTTTATATAATTTTATGTATTCAAATTTTTGGAAGAATATTTATTGTTAATCCTGTATTAGTTGGGAAAAATAAGGCTTTAGTTGAAGGACTTAGAAATCCAGAAGAGGACCTTGTAATTAATAAACTTTTTTACTTTTTTGGTAATGAAAATTATTTAAAAGTCTGTGGTAAAATCCTTCTTAAGGATGTATTTATTTTTCTGTGGTCTTTGCTATTAATTTTGCCTGGAATTTACAAATATTACCAATACTTTTTTGTAGGATATATCCTTGCAGATAATCCAGATATGCCATTTAATGAAGCTATAAATATGAGTAAAAAATTAACTGATAATTATAAGTTTAATATTTTTCTTTTGGGTCTATCCTTTATAGGTTGGTATATACTCTGCTTTTTTACTTTAAGTATAGGACTTATATTTTTAAATCCTTATATAGAAATTTCATATGCAACATTGTATAAGGATAGGTTAGAAGAATATAGAAAAAAAGTTGAAGTTGAAGAAGAATTTATTGGTGATTAGAAACATTATATTTTAAGTATTTTAATTTGAGCTTATAATGCTTTGATAAAGTCATATAAGCTATGTTATAATTAATGTAGAATATAATAAAAGGAGTGATTTTATGAAAATATTAGTACCAATTGATGGTTCCAAATCATCTAAGGCATCACTTAAAGAAGCTAGTAGTTTAGGTGAAAAATTACAAGCTGAATTAATTATACTTACAGTTATTCCAGAAACAAGTATTTTTGAACAATATCCAACTAATTTTGCTTATGCACTTGAAGTTGATAAAGCTAATACTGAAAGAGCACAACATATTTTAAAAGAAGCCGAAAAAGATCTTAAAGATTTTCCTAATAAGGTAGAAACTTTCTACACATCAGGAAATCCTGCAGCTCAAATCTGCAAGTTTAGTGATGAAAAAGAAGTCGATCTTATCGTTATGGGTAATAGAGGTCTTGGAGCTTTCTCAAGAACTCTTTTAGGTTCAGTTTCTAATAAAGTAATCAACCAATCTAGAGCATCAGTTTTAGTTGTAAAGGCAGATATTTAATATTTTATTAGTTCAATAATTTAAATTAATTTGGAGGTTTAGACCTCCATTTTTTGTGTATAATTTTTTACTTTAAGTTCAATTTTTATAAAATTTATATTTTTGTAGAGTTTTATCTAAGTAATAAAGTATTTCAAATTAAGAATTATTACTCAATCAATTTTTCATGACATTAATAATAACGTTTCGTATAAAATATTGAAATTTCAAATAAAAATAGTAAGATTATTGTTAAGCTTATTCAAGGCTTGAAAATATTTGCCAAAATGATATAATAATTTGTGTGCGTTATGTTAATAATATAACACTCTTTATATAATCAAAGTTAGGGGGATTATAAATGGATTTTAGAATGGACAAAGAACATCTACTTTTACAACAAATGTACCGTGCATTTGCTGAAAATGAAGTAGATCCTGTTGCAGCCGATGTTGATGCAACTGAAGAAGTTCCAATGGAAAACGTTAAAAAATTAGCTAGATATGGATTCTTCGGAATACCATTTCCAAAAGAATACGGTGGACAAGGGGCTGACTACTTAGCTTACTCAATGGCTGTTGAAGAACTTTCAAAGAAATGTGCAACAACAGGCGTAATTGTTTCAGCACATACTTCATTGTGTTGTGCTCCCATTTTCGAAAATGGAAATGAAGAACAAAAGAAAAAATACTTACCTGATTTATTATCAGGACGTAAAATCGGTGCTTTCGGTTTAACTGAACCAGGTGCTGGTACTGATGCCTCAGGTCAAAAAACTACTGCAGTTCTTGACGGAGATGAATATGTATTAAACGGTTCAAAAATATTTATTACTAACGGTGGATTCGCTGATGTATTCGTAGTAATTGCTGTTACTGATAAAACAAAAGGATACAAAGGAATTTCAGCTTTCATAGTTGAAAAAGGAACTCCAGGATTCTCTGTTGGTGAACCTGAAGATAAGATGGGAATTAGAGGTTCTTCTACTTGCGAACTTATTTTTGAAGATTGCAGAATTCCAAAAGAAAACTTACTTGGAAGAGAAGGAAAGGGTTACACATTAGCTCTTAAGACTCTTGACGGTGGTAGAATTGGTATTGCTTCTCAAGCTTTAGGTATTGCAGAAGGCGCTATTGATGAAACTGTTAAATATGTTAAAGAAAGAAAACAATTTGGTAAGAGAATTTCTCAATTCCAAAATACTCAATTCCAACTTGCTGATATGCAAACAAAAACTGATGCAGCACAATTATTAGTTTATAGAGCTGCTAGCACAAAAGGCAATGGAGAAGAATATATGCATCAAGCAGCTATGGCAAAATTATTTGCAGCTGAAAATGCAAGTGATGTAACTAGAAGATGTCTTCAATTATTCGGTGGATATGGATACACTAGAGATTATCCAATTGAAAGAATGATGAGAGACGCTAAGATTACTGAAATTTATGAAGGTACATCTGAAGTTATGAGAATGGTTGTCTCTAACTGGATGGGCGTTAAGTAATAGGAGGCTTTGAGATGTTAAAAATAGTTGTTTGTATGAAACAAGTTCCGGATACTAACGAAGTTAGACTTGATCCTGTAACTAATACATTAATTAGAGAAGGAGTTCCAAGTATTATTAACCCTGATGATAAGTCAGGTCTTGAATGTGCTTTAAGATTAAAAGATGCTGATCCTGATAATGTTCATGTAACAGTTCTTTCAATGGGACCTCCACAAGCTGATGTTGCTTTAAGAGAAGCTCTTGCAATGGGAGCTGACGATGCAATTCTTGTATCTGATAGAGCTTTTGGTGGTGCTGATACTTGGGCTACATCTTGTACTATTACAGGTGCTCTTGAACATTTAGATTATGATATTATCATTACAGGACGTCAAGCAATTGATGGTGATACTGCACAAGTTGGACCACAAATTGCTGAACACATTGGAATCAAACAAGTTTCTTATGTTGAAGGACTTGAACTTTTAGAAGATAAGTCTGGTGTTCGTGTTCAAAGACAATTCGAAGATAGATATCATGTAATAGATGTTAAATTCCCATGCTTAATCACTGCAATTGCTGAACTTGCAGAACCAAGATATATGAGCGTTGGCAAAATTTTTGATGCATATAAAGTTGAAATTCCAATGTGGGGATTAAAAGATATTGAAGATAAACTTGACCTTTCAAATGTTGGATTAAAGGGTTCTCCTACAAGAGTAAAGAAATCCTTCCCTAAACAAGGTAAGGGAAAGGGAGTTCTTCTTACAGATTTAACTGCAGATGAAGCAGCTCAAGCAATAGTAGCTAAACTTCAAGAAAAGTATATAATCTAATGGAGGCTTGAAATGAGTAAAGATATTTATGTATTTATAGAACAAAGAGATAATAAGCTTGAAAAAGTTGGTATTGAACTTTTAGGAAAAGCTAGAGAACTAGCTGACAGATTAAATGAACAAGTAGTTGCTATGCTTATTGGCGAAAAGGTAAAAGGACATAGCGATTTATTGATTCATCACGGAGCTGACAAGGTTATAGTTATTGAAGATCCAATGTTAAAAGAATATGTAACTGAACCATATGCAAAATCAGTTTTCCATATTATCAAAAAATATGAACCGGAAATAGTACTTTTTGGTGCTTCTTCAATAGGAAGAGACTTAGCTCCAAGAATGGCAGCAAGAATCCATACAGGACTTACTGCTGACTGTACAAAACTTGACATTGAAGATGAATCAAATTTACTTCTTATGACAAGACCTGCTTTTGGTGGTAACTTAATGGCAACTATCGTTTGCGAAAACTTCAGACCACAAATGGCAACAGTTAGACCTGGCGTAATGCAAGCTATGGATAGTGACGCTTCAAGAACTGGTGAAGTTATTGAAGAAAAACTTGAATTTACTGCTGAAGATATGAACGTTAAGATTGTTGATGTATTGAAACACGAAAGCAAGAAGAAAGATATTACTGAAGCTAATATCTTAGTTTCTGGTGGTCGTGGACTTGGTGGACCAGAAGGATTCAAGCCACTTGAAGAATTAGCTGAAGTTTTAGAAGCTGAAGTTTCTTCATCAAGAGCTGCTGTTGACTCAGGCTGGATAACTAAGGACAGACAAGTTGGACAAACTGGTAAGACAGTTAGACCAGAACTTTATTTCGCAATTGGTATTTCAGGAGCTATCCAACATTTAGCTGGTATGGAAGAATCTGATTTAATTATTGCTATTAATAAAGATACTGATGCTCCAATGTTTGAAGTTGCAGACCTTGGTGTAGTTGGAAACTTAAATGCAGTAGTTCCAAAATTAACAGAACTTATTAAGAAAGAAAAAGCATTAAAAGCTGAAATTAGTTAATTAAAATTAATTTATAATCTTAAAAGAGTTGCTATAGATTTTTGTAGCAACTCTTTTTTTATGTTTTTATAATATATGTTGGTGAGTAAATCTCTAACAGATATATTTGATATAGAGCCAAAATTTATTAAATTGCGAGCAAATGCCTTTTCTTGCAAATTAAAAAGGTAAATGTTAAAATCTATTTTGAGGTGTAAAATGATTTTAATTGATCAATTGGATGAGATTTGCAAAAAATTTCCAGATAAAATAGCTATTGTAGATAAAGAAAAAAAGATTACATTCAGAGAACTTAGGGATAAGGCTAGGAGCTTTGCCTTTTTTATAAGAGAAAATTTTTCCTATGAAAATGAACCGATTATGGTTGAAGCTTCTAGAGATTTAGAAACAATAATATGTTTTTTTGCTATTTTATATTCAGGGAATTTTTATGTGCCGATTGATTGTGAAATGCCTTATGATAGAATTTTATCTATAAAAAATACTTTAAATTCTAAGCTTGGTATTTATCATCACAAAAACATTTTTAAAGATTCAGCCTTATCTTTTGATTTTGAAAAAAATTATGAAATAGACGAGAATAAACTGGTAAATATCAGAAGAAAAATAATTGATACAGATCCTTGCTATGTACTTTTTACTTCAGGAACTACAGGGGAACCCAAGGGAGTTGTCATTAGTCACTTTATGATTGTTGATCTTATGGAATGGCTGGGAAATACTCTTGGCTTAAGCCATGAGGATAAAATTGCAAGTCAAACCCCCTTCTTTTTTGATGCTTCCGTTAAGGATATATGTTTATTATTAAAGAAAGGATAGTTTTGGAATTTCACCGACAAATAAAGCACTTAAGCTTTTTCAAATTATAAGGACAAGTCTACTTGTTTTTATTGGCAGATACTTTACAAGGTCTGAGAATTTATCTCAAGCTATTTTTATGCTTAAAAAAACTTTTACGGATAGGAATTTCAGATTTGGACAAATTGGCTTAAAAGCGTCAGATTATTTGATTTTATTTGTTTCTGTCTTAATTCTTTTTATTATTTCATATAGCGAAGAAAAAAATATAGATGTAAAAGAAAAAATACTTGAATTTAAACCTTACTGGCAATTTGTATTTATATTTTTAGCATTAGCCTATGTGTTGTATTTCGGTATTTTTTCAAGTAATTTTACCGCTGTTGATTTTATATATAGGAATTATTAGGTGAAAATATGAAAGAAAAAAGATTTAATATTATTTTTTTAACAGTATTTTTTATTATTGCTAGTTTTATTGCATTTTTAAATATTTATACAGACCCTTTTAATGTTTTCGGGGATAAATTCTTCAAGTGGTATACTTATGATTTTACACAAAACCCTAGAACTGTGAAGATAGAATATATTAAGGGTAAAAATTACCAAAATTTTATAGTTGGAGCGAGTGGGGCTTCTTCTATTCCAATAAAGACTTTAAAAGAATATACGGGTAAGGATTATTTTAATTTATTTTCCTATGGGGCAGATCTTTTTGTGGCTGAAAAAAATGTGGAATATTTATTAAAAAATTATAATGTCAAGTCAATAATTATGCCCCTGTCAATACCATCAGCTACAAAATTTAATGAGGAAAGAAATTCTCTAAATTATTATATGAATCCTTATGTTTCTGGAGAAAGCAAGTTTAATTTTTATGGCAAGTATCTTTTCGCATCTCCTTTAAATGGAATTGAAAAGATAAAATATTCCAAGAAAAAATCTTATGTTCAGGAGAGCTTTGATGTTTTTAATATTGACGGTTCTTATGACAAGAGCCAAAGAGATATAGAATATATTGGAAACATTGAAACTTACAAAAATAATTACGGTTTTAATAAGGATTATTTTCATGTGGAAATGTCTCATATGGATGAGGCCCTTTCTGCTATTAGCCATATAAAAGATCTATGTAGAAAAAGAAATGTAGAAATAACTTTTATCCTTTGTCCCATGTATGATGAGGAAAATAAAAGGTATGATAAAAAAGAATTTTAAACTTACTATAATAAATTATCTGCCATAACTCCTTTTTGGGATTTTACAGGAACAAACTATGAATATGATCCCAGATTTTTTTATGATCCATCTCATTTCAGAAATGCTTTAGGAAAGATGATGGTTGAGAGGATTTATGAAAATAGAAAAGATTTCGGAAGATATATAGATAAGGTAAGTTATCCCCAATATGGGCAAAATAAAATAGAAGAAAAATCTTTTTATATTTTTGAACTTCACCATATAGACGAAAAACCTTCAAATGATTATATAATTACAAAGGAAAGGTTTGAAAATATTTTAAAATTTTTAAAAACCAACAAGATTGAAACATTTACCTTTGAAGATATTTATAATTATGTAAATAATAATGGAAGTCTTCCTGACAAATTTTGCATTTTGACCTTTGATGACGGATATAAATCCAATTATGAAATAGCTTATCCCATGCTAAAAAAATATGGCTTTAAAGCTACTATTTTTCCAATAGGAAAAACTATGGGAATGGATAAATATCCTGGAACTGACAGAAAAATAATACCACATTTTAGCATAAAAGAAGCAAAAGAAATGTCAGATATTATTGAATTCGGCTCTCACAGTTTTTGGATGCACCAATCTTTGCGTGAAAATAATATATGCTTTAGACAAACGGCAAAAATTCTTAAAGGAGAAAGTGAAGATAGTTATTTACAAGCCTTTAAAGAAGACAGTCAAAAATTCAAAAAAATTTATAGGGAATTTTCTACAAAAGACCCCATTGTTTTTGCATACCCTGAAGGGGATTATGATAAGCTTAGTGAACTTGCTTTGGAAGAAGAGGGTTATAAAATCAGTCTGACCTCTGATGAATGGGAAAATACCATAGTAAAAAATTTGCCCGAATCTTTAAAAAAATTAAGACGTGTAAATATTGATGAAAATAGGGATTTAGAAGAATTAAAATAAGCTTTATAAATATTTATAAAGCTTATTTTAATTAATTTCAAAACTTTGATTTTTATAATAAAAACCTTACATTCTCTAAAAGTATTTAATTTTTTATGATCTACTTATTGTTTAATAGTTCATTTAAGGCATCTTTTTCCATAAGTTCTGTTGAATAATCTAAGGTGACAGTAGCCTTAGTTGACATTTTTTTGGCATCTTTAGTGGGCAAAATTTTTCTTGTTTTTCTATCTATCAGTCTGGAATTTTCAAAAACTCCATCACGAGAATATTCAAAAAGCTTATCGTGTGTAATAAATGAACCTTTTAAAAGATAGGTCTGAGGAAATACAGCATTATTATTTACATCTTCTGAATTTCCTAATAAGTCAATACCAAATGTTGGAATTTTACTCATATCCCATCCCATCAGGTTTAATACAGTTGGGTAGAGATCCAATTGGGAACCAATGTTATCTCTGATAAGATTTTCTTTATAGTTTGGAATATGAATTATAAGAGGAATATTCATCATTGTATCATAATCAACTTTTCTTTCTAGCCATCTTTCTAAAGACGCTACACTTTCTTTATTATTCATTGTCATTGCATGGTGATCTCCATAGATTACGACCATAGTTTTATCTAAAATTCCATTATCATCAAGTTTTTGGAAAAATTCTTCTATTGCATTATCTGTATATCTTGCACAATTTACATAGTTATAAACATATTCTGTCTTATCCCCAGCTTCTTTTTTTATTTGTCTTAATTCCTTGGGAAGATTGAAGGGGGTATGCGTAGTAAGAGTTACCATAAGTGCAAAAAAGTTTTTTCCAGTCTTATCAATATCTGATAAAGGACCTATAGATTGGTTGAAAAAGCTTTTATCTGAAAGCCCCATTATTATTTTGTCCTTTTGCTCATAATTTTCTCCAAGATAAATATGAGTGAAATTAAAATTGGGATACACTTTTTGCCTATCATAAAATTTGCCTGTATTTGCGTGCATAGCAACAGTTTCGTATCCATGTTCTTTTGCAATTTTAGGAAGTGCATAAGATTTTTTTCCGAAGTAGACACTATAGGCTTGACCTAATAGAGTTGGATAAACTGAAGACATTGATACAAATTCTGCATCTGATGTGTTCCCAAAACCTAAAAGTTCAAAATAATCATTGAAGTAAATAGTGCCTTTTGCTTTTGTGAGCCTATTTAAAAATGGTGTAATTTCTTCTCCATTATATGTTTTGTTTAAAAAAGTATTTTGTAGGGATTCACATTGAATGAATATTATATTTTTTCCTCTAGCAAGTCCTGTAAATTCGTTAGATTTAATTTGTCTATTTTTGTAGTAGGATTTTATATCTATATTTTTTGCTATCTTTTTAAATTCTTTTTTCTCCATTTTTTTATTAATGGGTCCCAAGATATTAGTTGCATAAATTTCTGTGCCAAATACTCCCTTAATAAAAAATAAGGGGGTAAAGAGAATAATTATAAGAGAAAGCACACAGATGGAAAAATTTTTTATAGAGAAAAAATTTTTATTTTTTGAAAAGCTTATAGTTATTATAATAATTATTGCAAGTATTATCATAAGTCCCATAAATATATTCAAGTCGTTTATGATAACTGGTACTATTGATCTAGCTTCTTTTGCTAAACCAACTCTTTCTAAAATATAAAAGCTTCCAAATTCTTTAAAATAAATTGATAAGCATATTTTTAATAGGGTCTGAGCAAGTATAATAAAAGATTTATAAATTTTATAAGGGAATAAATTTAAAATTGATAAATCAATGATACTTGTAAAGATAATAGTTAGAAAAATTGGGAAAAAGCTTATTTTCGTGCTGGTATTGACAAGAGTTCCTATGTAAAATATTGAATTTAAAATAATATATAACAAAAAATATAAAAAAAAGGAAAAGGAACAATATTGTTTTTTCAAAATATCACCTCACAAATTAATCTGTATTTTTCATTATATAGTATTGTAAAATTTTAGTAAATAAATTTAACTGTTTGAAGTTTGGATAATTTTCTTAAGTTTTTGTCACTTTACATATAAAAAAATGTATCAACCTTAAGATTTAATATACTTAGGTTGATACATAAAATTATTCATTGAATTATTTTATTTTTTAGATTTCATAATCATCAACTGTAGCCTTAGCAGCAGCAAGAGCATTTTCCCAGTTAGAAGATAATTTTTTGTCTACATTTTTATATTCATTGGAATTTCTTATTTTGTTTTCTTCTTTTATCATTTCCTTTAAGTCAAAAATATCTCTCACATTAATTTTTTCTTCAGCTTCTAAAAGGTCATAATAAGCATTTTGTCTTTGACTTTTACTTGCTATTTTGTCTTTAGCCACAGATTTAGTGGCAGCTAGAGCACTTTCCCAGTTAGAAGATAATTTTTTGTCAGCATTTTTATATGATTTTGAATTTCTTAGCTCGTTTTCATAGCTTATTCTTCTTAAAATCAAACCTGCGTAGTCATTTGACAAAGATTTTTGTGCATCTTCAAGACCGAAAATGGCATTTGCAATTTGTTCTTCGCTTGCTTTTTCATCTGTAGAAATAGATTTTGCAGCGGCAAGAGCATTTTCATAATTTGCCTTATCTTTTTGAGTAGCTTTGTTGAAATATTTATTTGCTCTAACTTCTTTATCTTTTAAAATTTCAGCCTTTAATTTAGAAATATTTGTAACTTTTAGCTTGTTTTCTGCATCTTTTAAAGCATTTAATGCATTTTTAACTTGTTTGATGTCAGCTTTTTCAGTTACTTTCTTATCAGCTATTTTTACATCATTTATTTCTTCTTTTTTTGTATTTTGATCAGAACTTTGAGCAAATAGGTTTGAAGTCATTGGACCTACGCTTAAAAGTAGAGCAAGGGAAAAAGATAATACTCTTTTTTTATTTAGTTTCATACTAACCTCCAAATTTATTATTTTATATTATTATATATTAAGCCTATGAAAAAAATTTGTATAAAGTGTTACAAATTCATAAAAAACAGATTAAAAATTGGTTAATGTGATAATTCTTTCTTAGATTTTTCTTATAAATTTTTAGCATGTTAAAAATTTTACAAAAATCCTATAATTGTAAATTATTTTACATATATTTTACATAACTTATCTTTCTTATTTACATTGGGCTAATATAATTCAAAGTGAAATAAATTTCTATTATTTTTGAAAGGATGAGAAAAATGAATTTAAAAAAATTAGGTAAATTAGCTATAGTTATAGGACTTGCCACAACTTTAGCTGCTTGTGGAGCAAGTAAAGACAGCGCAAATAACAAATCAGCAAATACTTCTACAGAAGGAAATAAGACTGAAACAGCTTCTGCTGATTTAAGTAAGATTAATGTTATTTCAAGAGAAGCTGGTTCCGGTACTAGGGGTGCTTTTACAGAAATCACAGGTGTTCTTGAAAAGAAAGACGGACAAGAAGTTGATAATACAACTGAAGAAGCAGCCGTTCAAAATTCAACCGATGCAGTAATTACAACAGTTTCAAATGACCCTGCATCTATTGGCTATATTTCTCTAGGTTCTCTTAACGATACAGTTAAGGCTCTTAAAGTAGAAGGTGTTGAAGCAACTCCTGAAAATGTTAAATCAGGTGAATATAAAATTGCAAGACCTTTTAATATCTGCTATCAAGAAGGTGCTGATGAAAAAGCCCTTGATCTTTTAAAATTTATCGAATCTGATGAAGGACAAAAAATTGTTGAAGCTGAAAAATATATACCTGAAGTTAGTGGAAAGACATATACAGCTATTGACAATGATGCCCATATAACAATTGCAGGTTCAACTTCTGTTACTCCCCTTATGGAAAAATTAGTTGAAGCTTATAAAGAACTTAATCCTAAATTTGAAGCTGACATTCAAGCAACAGGTTCATCTGCTGGTATTCAATCAGCTATTGACGGAACAGCTCAAATCGGTATGGCTTCAAGAGAACTAAAAGATGAAGAAGCTCCAAAAGTTAAGGTTGATGTAATAGCAAGAGATGGTATAGCTGTAATAGTTAATAAGGAAAATCCTGCTGAAGATGTATCTCTAGCATCATTAAAAGATATTTTTACAGGATCAATGACACAATGGTCAGAAGTAAAATAAGATAGTTTTTTGGTCAAAGATTGGAATGAAATATATGGATCAAACTAAGAAAGCAGTCCAAAGTAAAAACCAAACAAAGTTATTTTCAAAGGAAGAAGTATTTAAGTATTTCTTCCTACTTTGTTCTATATTGTCAATTTTCTTTTTACTATTAATTTGTATATTTATATTTAAAGATTCCATAAGCTTCATTGCAAAAATAGGAGTAAAAGATTTTATTTTTAATTCTAAGTGGACACCACTAAATAAGCCTGCATCTTATGGTATTCTTTCTACAGTTATAGGCTCTTTAGTAATAACAACAGTATCTTGTATATGCGCTGTTCCACTTTCTATAATGGCTTCATCTTATTTGGCATTTGACTGTCCAAAAAGAATATATAAATTTTTAAAACCGGGTTTAAATTTAATGGCAGGTATTCCGTCAATAGTATACGGGTTTTTTGCTCTTAATATTATTGTACCTATTAACAGAGCTATTTTTGGCGGAGATGGTATGAATATGCTTTCTGCATCAATTCTTTTAATGATAATGGTACTTCCTACAATAATATCCATGTCCGAGGCATCACTTAGAACTGTTCCTAAATCCTATTATGAAGGTTCACTTTCATTAGGAGCAACTCATGATGAAACCTTAACAAGAGTTATGATTCCGGCAGCCAGAAGCGGTATTTTTGCCGGAGTAATTTTAGGAGTGGGCAGGGCAATAGGAGAAACAATGGCAGTAATTCTTGTTGCGGGTAATCAAACAAGAGTAACATTTAATTTATTAAAGGGAATTAGAACAATGACTACTAATATAGTAATGGAAATGGGCTATGCTTCAGGTACCCATAGAGAAGCTTTAATAGCAACATCTGCCGTATTATTTATTTTCATTTTATGTATAAATATAGGATTCTTCTATATGAAAAAAAGAGGTGAAAAGAGATGATATATTTATTGGGATTTATCTTAGCATTAGTGGGTCTTGCTTTAGCTTTGCATATTTTTGGTAAAATATCTTATTACAAAATTTTCTCAAGATTTTCAATAATTTTTACCTTTGGTATGCTAATGCTTATTGTTGTATTTGTAATTGTTAAAGGACTTTTCTCCTTTAAACTTTCAATGCTTTCGCTACATTACACTACAAAAAATGTATCTATGGGTCCTGCTATTGTGACAACAGTAATTACGGTGTTAATGGCAATTCTTATAGCCAGTCCAATAGGCATTTTTACAGCCATTTATCTTGTAGAATATACTGATGTAGAATCAAAACTTGTTCAAACTATTAGACTTGCAACAGAAACTCTTTCGGGTATTCCGTCAATTATTTATGGTTTGTTTGGAATGTTATTTTTCGGTATGCTGTTAAAATTTGGATACTCAATATATTCAGGTGCCTTTACTGTTGCAATTATGATTTTGCCTATAATTATCAGAGCAACAGAAGAAGCGTTGAAATCTATACATCCCAGCATCAGACAAGGTTCTTATGCTTTGGGTGCAGGAAAACTTCGTACAATATTTGTGGTAGTTTTGCCCATAGCCATACCTGGAATTTTATCAGGTATTATTCTTTCTGTTGGGCGTGTAATTGGCGAAACGGCAGCACTGATGTTTACATTAGGAACTTCAACCGCAATGCCCAGAAGTTTAAGCGCTTCTTCAAGAACTCTTGCCCTCCATATGTATATGCTTTCATCTGAAGGCTTATATGTAGGCGAAGCATATGCCACAGGGATGGTTTTGTTAGTTTTAGTTTTAATTATTAATTCAATTTCTTCTAAACTTGCAAGTAAATTAATGGAGGTTAAATAATGGAAGAAAAAATAAAGGTGGAGGATTTAGATCTTTTTTATGGAGATTTTCAAGCCCTTCACAGTGTAAATTTAGATGTGAGAGAAAATGAAATTCTTGCTTTTATCGGTCCGTCCGGTTGTGGTAAATCAACTCTTCTAAAATGTTTGAACAGGATGAATGACTTAGTTGTCGGTTGTAAAATAGAAGGGAAAGTTACCTTAGACGGTCAAAATATTTATGCAAAGAATTATGATGTAAATAATCTTCGTAAAAGAGTCGGTATGGTTTTTCAACAACCCAATCCCTTCCCAATGTCAATTTATGAAAATATAGCCTATGGTCCAAAAACTCATGGTGTTAAGAATAAGGCTAAGCTTGATGAAATTGTAGAATCTTCATTAAAACAAGCAGCTATTTGGGACGAGGTCAAAGCAGATTTAAAGAAAAGTGCACTTTCCTTATCCGGAGGTCAACAACAAAGGCTATGCATTGCCAGAGCCATTGCAGTTAATCCGGAAGTAATTTTAATGGATGAGCCTACTTCAGCTTTAGACCCGGTTTCAACCGGAAAGATTGAAGATTTAGCTCAAGATTTAAAAGAAAATTATACTATTGTAATTGTAACTCACAATATGCAACAAGCTTCAAGAATTTCAGACAAAACAGCTTTTTTCTTAAATGGGGTAATTGTTGAACAAGGGTCGACTTTGGATATTTTCCAAAATCCAAAGAATGAAAAAACAGAGAAGTATATAACAGGGAGGTTTGGTTGATATGAGAGAAAGATTTGACAAGGATTTAGATAAACTGAACAATCTTTTGTTGGAAATGTCAATGTTAATTGAAAATGCAATTAAAAAGTCCATCTCTTTATTTAAGGAAAAAGATGAAAAAGTTGCACAAGAAGTTTATAATTATGAAGAGAGAATAGATATTTATGAAAGCATAATTCAAAAACATTGTCTGAAACTTTTTGTAGAACAGCAACCGGCTGCCGGAGATTTAAGAAGAGTTTCTTCAGCTCTAAAGATGATAACCGATATGGAAAGAATTGGGGATAATGCAAGAGATATTGCAGAAATTTGTATGATTTTACCGGATGGTTATGATGAAAAGTTTCCGATAATTTATAAAATGGCAACAGCAACTATTGATATTGTAAATAATTCAATAAACTCTTTTGTAAACGGTGATCTTGAAGTTGCTAAAAAAATTGATCGTGAAGATGACATAGTTGATAACTTTTTTGTAAGTATAAGAGATCAACTGGTTGACGAAATTAGGAACGGATTTGATCCGGCAGCTGCCATAGATTTTATTATGATAGCTAAATATCTTGAAAGAATAGCTGATCACGCAGTTAATATAGCTGATTGGGTAATATTTTCAATAGAAGGATGATTAGATGATTGTTTATGTTGTAGAAGATGATACTTCTATCTTAAAGTTAATTGAATATTCTTTAAAGAGCAAGGGGTATGAGGTAAGTTGCTTTGAAAACGGCAAAGATTTCTTTAATCAGTTGAGTCTTAAGTTGCCGAGTTTGGTTCTTTTAGATATTATGCTACCGGATATTGACGGTATTGAAATTTTAAAGAGGTTAAAGGCAAATCCAATGACCGCCGGAATTTGGGTTATGATGATAACAGCCAAGACAGGTGAATATGATATTATTTCAGCCTTGGATTTAGGCGCTGATGATTATATTAAAAAACCTTTTTCTGTAATGGAGCTTTTATCAAGAGTTGGTGCTATAGAAAGACGTGCCAATACTACAAATTCAAATGAAAAATTTATTAAATTCAATGGTATAGTTATAGATAATTTAAAAAGATTGGTAACTATTGATGAAAAAGTTGTAAATTTTACTTTTAAAGAATATGAGCTTCTGAAATATCTAATATTAAATAAGGATATAGTTATTTCAAGAGAAAAACTTTTAACTTATATCTGGGGTTATGACTATGAAGGTGAAACTAGGACTGTTGATATGCATATCAAGCTTTTAAGAGATAAATTAGGAGATAAGAGAAAGTATATTAAGACAATAAGAGGTGTCGGATATATGCTTTCAAGTAAGGAATAAACATGAAAAGACGTGTATTAAAATATTTAGTTCTCATAAGTTTTTTAGTTTTATTTCTATCAACAATTTCTTCCTTATTTGTTTATTACAATAATTATAGCAAGGTGGAACAGGAAAATTTGTTCAAAATGTGCCATATTTTAAAAATAGGTGCAGATAGAGAGGAAGATAAACTTTCATATTTAGAAGAATTATCAAAAAATACAAAAAGTTTCAGAATAAGCCTAATAGATAAAAATGGACAAGTACTTTTTGATACTTATGAAAACCCTAAATTTTTGCCAACCCATAAAGATAGACCGGAATTTCAAAATGCAAAAAAATTTGGATTTGCTCAAAGTAAAAGATTTTCTACAACTCTTTCAACAGATTCATACTATGTTTCATTTTTATTAAATAATGACCAAGTTTTAAGATTGTCAAAGGAAGTTGATAGCATAATGGGGGCTTTTTTAAAAATTTTACCTTTGCTATTAACTATATCTTTTGCAATTTTTTTAATAGGAATTTTAGTGGCAAGCCACTTTACTAGAAAGACACTCGAACCCCTTATTAATGTTAAAGGTAGTTTGACCGATTTTAATATTGACGAATTTCCCGAAATTAGCCCCTTTATAATGAAGATTAATAGTCAAAATGAACTGATTGAAAAAAATCTTAGGCAAATTAAAAGGGAGAAAGATACAATTGAAACTATTTTATCAAATATGAAGGAATCATTAGTTATTATAGATGAAAATAGGCAGCTTTTATCAGTTAATAAATCGGCTTTAAATCTTTTTAATAGTTCAAATAATATTATTGGAAAGAATATTTTAAATTTAATTAGAGATGATTCAATTTTAAAATTTGTAGAAGAAGCTCTATCTGGTAAAAATTCAGAAGAGATTATTAAAATTGGCACAAGGGAATATAAATCTTATGTCAATCCAGTTTTTGAAGCAACAAATGTTAGGGGTGTTATTTTACTTTTTATTGATGAAACTGAATCTATAAGAGCTTTACGATTAAGAGATGAATTTTCATCAAACGTAAGTCACGAATTAAAGACTCCTCTAACCTCAATCTGTGGTTTTTCTGAACTTCTGGCTAATAATATGGTCGATTCAGATGAAACTAAGAAGGAATTTTACCAGTTGATTTATAGGGATTCAAAAAGGCTATTAAATTTAGTTGAAGATATTATGAAAATATCGGGTCTTGAAAAGGAAGCTACTTTTGTAAGAGAAAATATTAATTTAAGAGAACTTATTGAAGAAATTTTTAAGACTCAAAAAATTGAAATAGAAAAAAGAAATATCAAGACTAAACTTGTGGGGCAAGGAATAGTTTATGAAAATAAGACAATGATGTGGGAATTATTTTCGAACTTAGTCAATAATGGAATAAAATATAATAAAGATAATGGAAATTTAGATATACTAATTAAAGAAGATAATGATAAAGTTATTGTGGAAGTGGTGGATTCAGGAATAGGAATCTCTAGCGATGACTTAGAAAGAATTTTTGAAAGATTTTATAGGGTTGATAAATCTCGATCAAAAAAAATTGGAGGAACAGGTTTAGGCTTATCCATTGTAAAACACGTTTTGTCATCAATTGATGGAGATGTAGAAGTATCATCTAAGATGGGACTTGGGACTAAATTTACCCTTAGCCTTTACAAGAATAGAAAAGAGTAGAAATGCCTTTTGGCATTTCTATTTTTTTGATATTAATATATATTTGTTATATACTAATAAAGAGGTGAATTATGAATATTAATAATATTTTAAATATAAAATATCCAATTATTCAGGGAGGCATGGCACATATATCAACTGCCGAATTTGCGGCAAAAGTTTCTGAACTAGGAGCTTTAGGGCAAATTGCATCGGGAGGATTTACTGCTGAGCAAGTGAGAAGTGGAATAAAAAAAATAAGAACACTTACCGACAAAGCCTTTGGTGTCAATGTAGTTATTTTAAATAAAGATATCGATAAACTTGCAGAAGTTGTGATTGAAGAAAAAGTTGATATCATTACTGTAGGTGCAGGAAATCCTAAGCCTTATATGAAAAAATGGATAGATGCAGGGATTAGAGTTATTCCTATTATTGCAAATATAAAAATGGCAAAAAGTGTTGAGGCTCTAGGAGCTAGTGCAGTAATTTTTGAAGGTGCTGAGGCTGGTGGGCATATTGGTTCTTTAAATACTTTTCCGGAACTACCAGCTATTGTTGATTCTGTAAATATTCCCGTTATTTGTGCAGGTGGGGTTTATAATGGAAAGCATATGTTTGCCGCCGAGGTTTTAGGAGCAAGCGGAGTTCAAATAGGTTCAAGATTATTAGTTGCTGAAGAAACCCCTATTGATGAAGCCTACAAAAAAGCCTTAATTGAAGGCAAAGATTCAGATACTATTGTTACAGGAATTACAACAAAAGCTCCGGTAAGAGTAATTAAAAATGCACTTGCAAAAAGATTAAATGAAATTGAAATAGGCTCAAAAGATATGGATGAATTTTTTAAACTTGCAACTGGATCTACTAAACGTGCAGTGGATGGAGATATAGATATGGGTTCTATTCTTTGTGGTCAAGGAATTTATTATCTAAATAAAATAGAAAGTTTAAAAGATATAATAGAAAATCTTATGAAAGATTATTTACAAGTTAAAAAAACTTGGAATTGTAATTAGTATTGGAGGTATTATGAACATTATAGATACGTTAGTAAAAATTTCAGAGTGGCTTTGGGGTCTGCCGCTGTTAATAATTCTTGTAGGTGGAGGTTTATTTTTAACGTTCCGTTTAGGATTTTTTCAATTTCGTTATTTACCACATATTTTAAAACATACTTTTGGTTCAATGTTTAAAAAATCTGAAGGAGAAGGTACAGTTTCTGCTTTTCAAGCAGCCACTACAGCTTTAGCATCAAGTATAGGAGGTTCTTCAATAGTTGGTGTTCCAGTTGCCATAGCCTTGGGAGGTCCTGGTTCAATTTTTTGGATGTGGGTCACAGCTTTGGTAGGATGTGCTACAAAGTTTACAGAAATTGTTCTAGGTATTAAATATAGGAAAAAAGGTGTAGATGGAGAATATGTTGGCGGTGCCATGTATTATTTGAAAAGCTCTCCCATACCAATTTTGGCTACAATTTTTGCCTTCATGCTCATGATAGAAATTGCTCCTTCAATTTCAACTCAAACTCTAACTTTTATACAAAATTGTGAGAATTTAGGATTAAATAAATACATTTCATTAGCCGCTTTGCTAGTAGTTGTTTGTCTAGTTATATTTGGTGGTATTAAAAAAATTGCATCTTTTACTGAAAAACTTGTTCCTTTAATGGCAATGTTATATATAATAGGCGGACTCATAGTTATTTTTTATAATTTTAGAGAAATACCAGGAGCTTTTCTGTCAATATTTAAAAATGCTTTTACACCAACAGCTGCTCTTGGTGGATTTGCGGGAGCAAGTTTATCTGAAGGAATAAGAAACGGTATAGCAAGAGGATGTTATTCTAATGAAGCTGGCATGGGTACAGCTACAACGGCACACTCCTCAGCTTCTGTGGAAATTCCAGCACAACAAGGAATCTGGGCTGTCTTTGAAATATTTTCAAATACTATGATAGTTTGTACTGTTACTGCCCTTGTAGTTCTTGTATCAGGGGCATGGACTAAAGTAAGCCCACAAATGGCAGCGACTATGCCAGCATATGCTTTTCAAACTGTTTTAGGAAAAACAATTGGAGGAGGATTTGTTTCAATAGCACTATTGATGTTTGTTTTATCAACAATCATTGTAATAATATTCTTTGGAGAAAAACAAGCAGAATTCCTATTAGGTCATAAGTTTTCAATCATTATGAGATGTATTTATATAGGATTTATAATTTTAGGCTTGTTACTAAATTTGGAACAATTATATTCACTTCTTGATTTAATGTTAGCTTTTGTAGTTATTCCTAATATGATAGGAATTATCTTGATGTCTAATGAAGCAGTGGAACTTAAAAATGAATACTTTTATAACCCTAAGTTTTATCCTGGAAAAAAATAGATACAACATTAAAAAAGTCTAGTCAGATAATTTTCTGATTAGACTTTTTTAATACTAATTATAAATTATTTCATAAAAGCCTTATATGCCTTGTAGGTCATATAAGCATCTGCCTTTGATGACAATTCAATAGGAGCGTGCATTGATAAAACGGCTGGTCCCATATCAACAACTTCTGCTCCGTGTTCTGCAAGTATATAAGCTATGGTTCCTCCACCGCCTTGATCAACTTTTCCTAATTCTCCAGTTTGCCATATTATATTTTCTCTATTGAAAAGTTCTTTTATTTCATATAAAAATTCAGCATTAGCATCATTTGAGCCGCCTTTTCCTCTAACTCCAGTAAATTTAACCATGCAAATACCATCTCCTAAGATTGGAGCATTTTTTTCATCGTGAACATCTTTATAATCAGGATTTAAACCTGCAGCAACATCAGCGGAAAGAACTTTAGAATTGTAGAGAGCTTTTTTAAGCTTTAGGTCGGAATAGTTATTCATTTTTTCAAGAATTTCTCCAAGGAATATTTCAAAATAGGCAGATGACATGGCAGTATTACCAACAGAGCCAATTTCTTCCTTATCAACAAGAAGAGCTACTGCGGTTTTTTTAGGATTTTCTACATCCAATATAGCTCTAAAATTTGCGTAAGAGCAAATTCTATCATCTTGACCATGACCACAAATCATAGACCTATCCAAACCCACATCACGAGCCTTTGCGGCTGGAGTGACTTCAAATTCTGCTACCTTGAAATCTTCTTCATCAAAATTATATTTTTCTTTTAATATTTTTAAAAGATTATTTTTTAGACCATCCTTTTCATCTTTTACGCCAAATTTGCTGTGACCTATAACTACATTTAAAGCTTCACCAGTAATTACTTGGTCTGCAGTTTTTTTCATTTGATCCTTAGCCAAATGGGGAAGAAGGTCGTTTATATAAAAGACGGGGTCATTTTCATCTTCACCAATTACTATATTATGTTTTTGCCCATTTTTATCAATAAAAAATCCGTGAAGGGCAAGCTCAATTGTTGGCCATTGATATTTTTTTATTCCACCATAATAATGTGTTTTTAAGTAACAGATGCCTGTATCTTCATATATTGGTCTTTGTTTGATATCAAGTCTTGGAGAGTCGATATGAGAACCTACTATGTGCAAACCATCTTCTAAATTTTCGCCTAAAACTAAAAGAACAAGAGATTTATTTTTGTTGTTGAAAAGAATTTTATCTCCCCTTTTAAGTCCATCTTTATACTCTTCTAAGCTTTTGAATCCTTTTTCCCTTGCTGCTTTTTCCATAAAAGCACAGACTTCACGTTCTGTTTTTCCTTTGTTCAAAAAATTTTTATAATCTTCTGAATATGAAAAAATCTCATCATAAGTTTTTTTGTCTATGTTTTCCCAAATATTCATTTTTATCACCATAATGATTTTATCATAATTTTGCTCACAAAAATAGTCAAAAGAATTTTATGAATTCCACTAAGAGGAATTACATAAAGTAAATTTTAATGATAAAAAGTTAGAAAAAAAAATTAACACAATAATTTTTGTTGCATTTAGTTCTTTATTTAAATAGTCGGCTTAATGCCTTGAAAAACATAAATTTTTCCTCTACAATAGTATTTAGGAAATACAAATAAGGAGGATTTCAATGAAGGCATTAATAATTGACCAAATGTCAGAAGAAATTGATAAAGGTTTAAAAGAAAGAGGCATTGAATTTAAAAAAGTAATGCTTCCAAAAAAAGATGAATTAATTAAATTAATTCCTGATGTAGACGTACTTATTATGAGAGTAGATCCATTTATAGACAAAGACATATTAGATGCAGCTAAAAACTTAAAACTTATTCTTGTAGGTTCAGTAGGAACTAATCATATAGACTTAGAAGAATGCAAGAAGAGAAATATTCCAGTTATGAATTCACCCGGACAAAATTCAAACGCTGTAGCAGAACTTGTTTTCTCAAAAGCACTTGACCTTTATAGAAATACTGTTCAAGCAAATAACGAAGTTAAAAGCGGTATTTGGAACAAGTATAGATGGATTGGTAGAGAACTCAGAAACAAGACTATGGGTATTTTAGGATATGGTGCTATCGGTAGAAGAGTAGCAGAAATTGCTCACGTATTCAAAATGGACGTTTTAGCATATGATCCATATTTTGATCCTAAAAATAATCCATATGATTATGCTAAATTAGTTAGTCTTGATGAAGTTTTAAAAAATTCTGATGTAATCACTCTTCACCTTCCTCTAACAAAAGAAACTAAAAATATGATTTCTTCTAAAGAAATGGAAGGAATGAGAGATGGTGCTATCCTTATTAACGCAGCTCGTGGTGGTGTTATTGATGAAGAAGCTCTTTATGAATACATTAAGAATGGTAAACTAGGTGGAGCAAACCTAGATACACTTGCTGATGAATTAGGAACTGGCGGACTTGATACTCAAGATGTTCCAATCTCTTCAAAATTATTTGAATTAGATAGAGTTTATATGTCACCACACATCGGTGGTTCTACAATTGATGCTCAAGATGATATTGGACATTTAGTACTTCAACATCTTGATGAATTCTTAAAAGAAAATAAGTAAATAGATTTTTTATAAATTGAACTTTGCTAAGTTCTAAATATAAGTTAATCTATAAAAATCGGCGTGATAATTTAAAACTTTCATGCCGATTTTTTTATTCTATCATGAACATAACTTATAATTCTTATCTTATTAAATAATTTCAATGAGCATTCAAAAAGATTTTAATAATTATTATCAAAAAAGTTGATTAATTGCTTATATGAGAATATAATACTATTATCAAAATAAATTTCATATATTTTTATGTGAAAAATTTATTTATTCAAAATTTAGGAGGAACTAATGAAAAAGATAATAAATTATTTATTATTAATGGCATTAATTTTATCAACAGTTTTGCCAGTTTTTGCGGCAGAGAATAATAGTGATGCAATGAAATCATCACAAAAGGTAGTTTTAGATGGTAAAGAAGTCGATTTGCCAGCATATTTAATTAGTAACAAAAACTATATTAAATTACGTGATTTTGCAGCTATTTTAAATGATACTACAAATAAATTTAGCCTATGCTATGATGCGAATAAAAAAGCTGTAGTTATTAAAAATAACGAAAGTTATGCAAAAGTAGCTGATGATTTAAAAGCTATAGGAAAGGATAAAAACAAAGTAATACTATCAACAACTGAAGTAATAGTAAATGGAAAGTCTCAAAAAATATCTAGTGCTAAGATAGATGGTTACAATTATTTACAAATAAGAGAAGTTTCAAAACTTGTTGGCGTTGATATTAAGTATGATGAAAAAACAAAAACTGTAGAATTATTTACAAAAAAAGTTGCCGAAAATTCACCATTAAAATGTGATAATCCAAGTTGTGGATGTAAGCATAATACAATGGACGAATTTAATAAGTGCCCATGCTGTGGTCATAAAAATAATTCGTCTAATGACTCAGCAAAATCTTCTTCAGGACACTCTTGCTCTTGTGGTAAGAAAATGAAAGATTCAACTTCATCAAATTCCTCAATGATGCATGAATCTGTAAATAATGATGGAGATATTTACAACTGCGGATGTAGTTGTCATCATAAAACACTAGAAGAATGTAAAGCTTGCCCATGCTGCAAGGGAAAAGATATTTATAAAAATGGAAAATTATTTGAAAAAGCAGATGGTACAAAAGTAGAAGATACAACAACTCCCCAAAAAGAAGAACCAAAAGTTGAACCGAAAGTTGAACCAAAAGAAGATATTTACAACTGCGGATGTGGTTGTCATCATAAAACACTAGAAGAATGTAAAGCTTGCCCATGCTGTAAGGGAAAAGATATTTATAAAAATGGAAAATTATTTGAAAAAGCAGCATAAGTTTTTAATTTAATATGAAAGTATAAGGACTTCCTTGTGAGGTCCTTATTTAGTACCATAAATAGTGTAAGAAAGGAAGTAATACCTATCTTGCACTATTTTTGTATAATGAAGAAGTAGTATGACGAGGTGCTTTTAGGGTTGAAACATCCGCCAAAAAAACTGTCAGCTACCTCTTCATTATTCATATTCGGTTAAGCAGGTTGGGCAAAACGTCCGTGTCACAAGCTAAAAAGAGTGTAATGGTGCAGGTAGAAACTACAAAAGAAAAAGAAAGAAGGAAAGCCATGATATCTGTAGGAAT
>NZ_KB900374.1 GCF_000378725.1 Peptoniphilus lacrimalis DSM 7455
CTGTGTAAAAGGCAGGTTACTCACGTGTTACTCACCCGTCCGCCGCTAATCCGTCTTATCTTCACCCCGAAGGGTTCTGTTAAGATTTCATCGCTCGACTTGCATGTGTTAAGCGCGCCGCCAGCGTTCGTCCTGAGCCAGGATCAAACTCTCAATTAAAAATTTGTCTAACTCAAAAAATCATTTCTGATTTACGAATTCTGGTTTCTTTGTTCTTTCGAACTGCTTTGTGATTTATTCTTACACTATTTAATTATCATGTTTCTTGGCTACTTTTGAAGTAGCTTTTTCATTATATATCCCTCTTGCGTTTCTGTCAAGTATTTTTTAAAAGTTTTTTATAATTTTTTTACTTTATTTTTACGAGATATATATTGTCTTATTGCGACAACTCGTATAGTATACTATGATTTATTTTTCTTGTCAATAGTTTCTTCTAATTTTTTTATAATTTTTTCTATATTTTCGTCTGAGTGTAATCTGTAGGATTTTTTGAAGTTTTCTAGAGCTTCTTCGGGTTTATTTTCATTTAAATTTATAGTAGCTAAATCATAATAAAGTATATTTGATTCCTTTTCTATCTCTATTGCTTCTTCTAATATTTTCTTTGCTCTATTTATTTGTCCTTCTTGGGCATATGCCATAGCTAGTAAACTTGCATTTTCATCTGTGATTTTTTCTAGATATGATAATTCTAGAAATTTTGAAGCTTCTTCAAATTTTCCTAAAGCGTAGTTTACTTTTCCTTTTAATAAGTTTAAAAGCATTTTATCCTTATAGTCTAAGCTAATTTTTTCTAATGCTTGAAGAGCCTTAAAGTTATCTCCGTATATTATATAAGTTTGTGCAGCTTCTATTGATACATAGTCTTCTATCTTTACAAGTTCCTGTCTTACCTCTTCTTTTGTTGCTTCTTCTTTTGAATAAAAAAGGTATTTTTCAAAATATAATTTTGCTTTTATGAAGTGTCCTCTGTTTTCGTATATATAGGCAAGCCTTAGGTAGGGTGGCGCAAATTTTTCGTCTTCTTCTATCATATCTAAATAATTATTTATTATATTACTTTCTGCTTGTTCTAACTCTTTATAGTCAATTTCATCCCTATTTTTATCTATATAATATTCGATTACTTGGTATTTGCTAAATAAGATTCTTTTATCAAAGCCATATAGGTTTTCATAAGCTTGTAAATATATTATTGCTGAGGCTGAATCATTTTTTAGTGATTCATATGCCTTACTTATTATATATTCAAAGGGATCTTTAATAATATCTTTTATGTTTTTTATATATATCTGAGAATTGTTAATATCTTTTTTTATTCCTATTAGATAAATCATTGAGTCTATGAATTTTTCCAAATCTATGCCGGCATAAAAAGATTTATCCCTAAGACCTTTTTTTAAATATGAAAATTTAAGGGGATAATCTATCCCCTTTTTTAAATATATATCATCTTTAATTTTTATATTATCTTTTAGTTCTATAAATCCTATTTTCTCAATTTTTTCATTAATTTCTTTTTCTAGTTTTTCTTCAATCGTCATAATATTCTCCCATATAGGCTCTTTTTCTTCTTGTTGAATTGTTTAATATTGTAAATAAATTGCCCCTAAAGATTGCATAAACTCCAGTCAAAAGAAGGGCGATTATCGCCTTTATATTGCTTGTACCCATTAGTGGTGACATTTGAAAATTGCCAAGAGGAATGTCGATTACATTTGACATCATTAATCCTTGTGCAATTGAAAAACCCATAACTTGTGTTATTAATAAATATAATATAAAAGGTAACATCCATAAAAAGGCATTTTCTTTTAAAAATTCTACGCACTTGCTATAGGCTTGAGTATAAGTATTTCCTCCAATATATATTTCTTCTGCTATGGGGTTAAAAAGAACTACTAAAATCACGCTTATGAATAAGTGTGCTACGGGTAAATTTCCAAGCATTGGTGTTATCCATGAAATTATTATCAATATAAAATATACTGAATATATCGATGAGAAATAGTCTGTAAATGACCTTGTAAAATTGTTAAAAGATATTCTGTTGTAATATATGACATCACTAAGCATAGAAAAATAACTAGATAATATCATAGAAGATACTATAGGCAACAAAAATCCCGACAACATCCCTAAAGTTGGGGCTATAAATATTGAAAAAATATTTATAGCTATTTGATATAAGGCTCCATAAAAAATTGGTCCTAATAATATTACAGGATTATTTTTTATGTTTTTAAGTGTTTTTTTTATGGCTTTATTATAAACTAAAGTTAAATCTTCAAAAAAACTCATAAAGCCTCCTTTACATCTTTTCAGGTGCTTTAATTCCTAACAAATCAAGCCCTTGTCTTATAACATTTTTTACGCTATAGCATAATAATAGTCTAGTATTTTTTGTTAGCTCATCATCTACAAGTATAGGTCTTTGGGTGTAAAATTTGTTGAAATTTTTTGCAAGCTCTACAATATATCTCGTAATAATATAAGGTTCAAATTTATTATGTGCATCTATAACTACATCTGTGAAATTGTATAAATTTCTCAAAATATCAACTTCTTCTTGACCTTGTAATAAGGAGAAATCAAATTTCTTATCTAAGGAAAATTCACCTTTTTCTAGTAGTGATGATATTCTGGCGTATACATATTGAACATATGGACCGCTTTCTCCTTCAAAAGATAAAGTTTTGTCCCAATTAAATACATAATCTTTTATTCTTTGATTAAATAATTCTTGGAATTTTATTGCTCCTATACCAACAATTTCAGCCAACTCTTCTTTGTTTTCAATTTTTCTTGATGTTTTTTCTTCTCTTTGGTCTAAAATTTCTCTTACTTTTTCTATAGCCCTATTTAAAACATCTTCAAGATATACTACTTTGCCTTTTCTTGTTGATAGGGTTCCGTCTTCTAAAGATACCATACCAAAAGCCACATGGATTATTTCATCATACCAATCAAAGCCAGCCTTTTTAAGAGCAGCTTTTAATTGTTTAAAATGCAAGCTTTGTTGAGAACCAACTACATAAATGCTTCTGAAAGGTTTATAATTTTCGTGTCTATATTTTGCTGCAGCTAAATCTCTAGTCAAATAAATTGTTGTACCATCACTTTTAACTACGATTGCTGGCGGCAAATCATACTCATCTAAGTTTATTACCTCTGCACCTTGAGATTCTTCTAAAATATTTCTATTTCTTAAATCTTCAATCAATGCAGGCATCTTATCTGAATAAAAACTTTCTCCATTATAGGAATCAAATTCTATATCAAGCATCTTATAAACTCTGTTAAATTCTTTTAAGGAAACTTCTTTAAACCATTTCCAAATCTCTACAGCTTCAGGATTTTGGTTTTCTAATTCTTTAAACCAATATCTGCACTCTTCTTTAACTTCTTTGTCTTCTTCTGCTAATGTGTTGACTTTAACATAAAGTTTTAAAAGCTCATCAATAGGATTTTCTTCTATTTTTTTCTTATCTCCCCATTTTTTGTAGGCATAGATAAGCATACCAAATTGAGTTCCATAATCTCCCAAATGGTTTATTGCTATGGTATTATAACCTAAAAATTGATAAATTCTTTTTATGGAATCTCCGATTACTGTTGATCTGATATGACCTATATGAAATGGTTTAGCTATATTTGTAGAGGAATATTCTACGCATACATTCTTTCCCCTACCTATGGTGCTTTTGCCAAAATTTTCTTTTTTATCAATAGTTTCTTTTAGGACTTCTTCTGCCAAAATATCTTTATCTATAAAGAAATTCAAATAAGCATTTTTATTTTCAATCTTTGCAAAATATTTAGATTCAATTTTTTTTGCCAACTCTTCTGCTATAATTGCTGGGTTTTTTCTGTAAATTTTTGCTAATGAAAATACTGGAAAGGCAAAATCTCCCATTTTATAATCAGGTGGAATCTCAACCATTCTCTCTATTTCATCTTTATTCAAGCCCTCGATATTTTCATTTAAAATATTTATAATTTCTTCTTTAAAATTAATCATAATCTCTCCTTATTTTAAAATTACTCTAGTTACTCCATCTCCACCTTCATTATAGGGTGCATCTGAATATGATTTTACATTTTTTTGTTTTTTTAGGTATTCTCTTAATTTTTTCCTTAAAACCCCTGTGCCTTTACCATGGATTAAGTTCACTGTTTTTAAACCAGCCAAAAAGGCGTCATCAAGATATTTATCAACAAGATCTCGTGAATCCTCAAAGTTTTTACCCCTTAAATCTATCTGGCTTTTAACATCCATGGTTTTTGATTTAATGATGTTTCTGGTTTTTGTCTTTGACACTTCATCTATTGGATCAATCTTTGTAAGAGATTCTTTTGGTACTTTCATTTTCATTATACCTGATTGTATATAGATATTACCTTTACTATCAGGCAATTCCAAAACTGTAGAAATATTTCCAAATGAATTTCTTACCTGATCGCCTACTTTTATATCTTCAATGGGTTTTTTTGCCTTTTCAATTACAAATTTCTTGTCATTATCAACTTTTCTTATGCTATTTCTTAATAAATCACCCGACTCTTGTATTCTTCGTGCTTGGTCTGATGAAATCTCAGCCTTTAAAGATGATATCTCATCTAAAATTAAGTCCACATTTTCCTTAGTTGATAATAAAATTCTTCTCGCCTCATCTTTTGCCTCTTTAAGAATTTTCTCCTTAGAATTTTCAATCTTTTTTAATTCAATTTCAAGCCTTGCGTTTTGCTTTTCCAGATCGCTTTTATGTCTTTTTGCAAGTTCTTTAAATTCTCTTGTCTTGGTCCTATCTTTTTCAATAGATGCAAGAACTTTTTCAAATTCTATATTTTCTTGAGATATAAGATCCCTAGCATGATTTATAATTTTTTGAGATAGACCAAGCCTTTTTGAAATCTCAAAGGCATTAGATTTTCCAGGCAGACCGATTAAAAGTTTATAGGTGGGGCTTAGGGTATTTATATCAAATTCCATTGATGCATTTTTTACCCCTTCTGTTGTCAGAGCATAAATCTTTAGCTGATTGTAGTGGGTTGTTGAAATACATCTTATTTTTCTTTCTAACATAAAATCCATTATTGAACGAGCAAGAGCTGCTCCTTCTGTGGGATCTGTTCCCGCTCCTAATTCATCAAATAATACTAAAGAATCTTCATCTACTTTTTCTAAAATTTCTACAATATTTGTCATATGTGATGAGAATGTAGATAAATTCTGCTCTATAGACTGTTCGTCACCTATATCTGCAAATAAATTATTAAATATGCCCACTTGTGAATCTTCATCGGCTGGTATATGTAAACCATACTGAGCCATAAGCTGTAAAATTCCTAGGGTTTTTAAAGTTACTGTTTTTCCACCCGTATTGGGTCCTGTTATTATTAAGGATGTAAAATCTTTACCTATATAAATATTTATAGGTACTGCAATTTTCCTATTTAACAATGGATGATAGGCATTTTTTAAATCAATATATCTATTTTTATTGACTTTGGGAAGATTTGCTCCCATATCAAGAGATAATTTGCCTTTAGCAAAAATAAAATCAATTTCTCTTAAAATTAATTCGTTTGACTCAATAGAAGTTGAAACTTCAGCGACTTCTTCAGATAATTCTTTTAAAATTTTTTCAACTTCTTCTTTTTCTTCAATTTTTAAAGTTTTTATTTCGTTATTAGCATTAACAACTTCAATAGGCTCAATGTATACAGTTTGCCCTGACCCTGAAATATCATGGACAAGACCTTTTACCTTTGACTTGTTTTCATTTCTTACAGGAATTACATATCTACCCTCACGCATAGTGATAATACAATCTTGAAGATAATCTTTTTGACTCTGTAAAATTTTTTCCAGCTTTTCTCTCAAAGAGCCTTGCAATTTAACTATGTTTCTTCTTATTGAAAGAAGTTTTCTTGATGCATCATCAGCAACTTGATCTTCTGATATTATTTTTTTATTTATGGAGTCTTCTAAATTTCTATTAATATATAAATTATCAATTAAATCTTTAATTATACTTATGTTTTCTGTATTTTCATCCTTATCATCTTTTTTTAAGTAATTTTTTAAAAGCCTAGAAACTCTTAAAAAATTACTTATGTCAATAAGATTAGAAGGGTTTAATATTCCACCTAATGATGCTCTTCGTAAAACATCTCTTAAGGAAATAATTGCAAAAAGAGGCGGTTCCCCTTTTTTTACAATTAAACTTACAGCTTCAGAAGTTTCTTTTAACCTTTTATTAATTTCTTCATAATCGGTTGATATTTCTATTTCATCTATATAATCTTTGGTTATGTTTGCAGAAGCAAAATATTTTAATTTATCTAATATCTTATTAAGTTCCAAAGTTCTTATAGCTTTTTTAAAAGTCATAATATCCCCCTGTGGAAGTGTCCCTTTGTTAATGAATGAGTTTTTTCTTTAATCTTAATCTTTAACTTTTCTGTCTTTTCTTTATTGTAGCCTAATTTGTAATGTGAGTAAACATCTTCTAAAAATTCATCTGAAATGATAAATGGGCTTATATTTAATTTTTTTAAATCGTCCATTTCCTTATCTAAAAATATAGGATAGGAGTTTAAAACTTCTGAAATATGTCCTCTTCTGATCAGTTCAAAATCAACATTTTTTTCATCTCTCAAATAATAATTTGTATATGCACAATTTTTACAGTTAGAATCATCCAAACAACCTTTGACTAAAGCGTATGGACAATGGTGCATGGTCATAACTGGTATTTTCCCATAAACAATTAGGCTTAAATTGAAATCAGTATTTTCCCTTATCTCTTTAATTTGGGATAAATTCAGTTCAGGAGATAAAACCGCAGAAGAAAAGCCAATTTCCTTCAAAAAATTAAGATCTGAAAGATTAAAAATATTAAGTCCAATATCAGCGTGAAGGCTAAAACCTAAATCCCATAACACTTCAATTTGACTTATGTTATTTATAAAAATACCCTGTATTTTTTTATCTTTAATATTATCCCTTATTTGTTCAAGATCTTTAGAATCATAAATTTTCCCTAACTTTATATATACTTTTTTAAAATTTAATTTATCTAAATCTATCTTAGCTAAATCTTCATATCTTAAAATTGTCTTAATATTTTCATCATTAAGTAGTTTTAAATGACTTAAAGAGGAAATTTCAACAAAGATTTTGCCATCTTCTTTCTTATAAGTAGGTACTTTTTTTAAATTTTCTTCTCTTTCATTTCTATCAACGGCTGATAATTTTTTCTCAAATATGCTGACCAATTCCCTTCTCATTTGATTAATCTGAGAGGTTTTTAAAAATGAATCTTCATCCATTTCAATATTTATATTTTTTATCCTAAAAACTGTATCCCCTAATTTTTCTAAAAGGTCTTTTATCTTTTCTTGACTTAGTGGAGCATTTTGCGATTTTTCCACAAAATCTTTTGAATAAATATCTATTGTATAGCCAGAACAATATCCTATTAAATGGGCTTTTTCTCCCTTTTTAATTTTCATATTTAAGTCTAAATCTAGAAAAAAATCATCTTCTCTATTAATTTTTTTTTCTAATTTTTTTTGTAAATCTATGGAAAAAGTTCTATTAATCACTGAGGGAACTTTTATTTTTTTATTAATATTTATCTCATATATTTTGTCTTTTTTAAAGTTCTTAAAAGATTTTTGTCCAAATCTCTCTTTAAGTCCTAAAAATTCCAATCCATCTCCAACGTCAATATCCCTACTAAATTTTACCTTATAATAATTTCCTTTACCTTCTAAGACTTTTCCAATCTCAATCCCTCTGTTATCAGGTCTATCTATGGAAATAAAATTTTTACCAAAATCTTTATTATTAATGCCTTTAGTAAATCCCCTATTAAATATCTGCAGGACTTCTTCCCTATCATTTTTATTTAACTCTCCATCAAGAACTTTTTTATAGGTGCTAACAATTTGATATACATACTCTGGATTTTTCAGCCTACCTTCGATTTTTAAAGAATAGGCTCCCAAGTCTATTAAATTTTTTACAGTATCTAAAGAATTCAAATCTTTTGGAGATAAAAAATATTGTCTTTGCGAAAGACTTTTGCCATTTTTACTTATGAGTTCATAAGATTTTCTGCAAGCACCCCTACATTCTCCACGATTGCCAGATTTTCCTCCTATCATTGAAGACATCAAACATTGACCTGAATATGATACACACAAGGCTCCATGAATAAAAACTTCAATTTCTAAATTCGTCTTTTCTTTTATGAGTTCAAGTTCATAAAGTGGTGTTTCTCTAGCTAAAACTACCCTAGAAAACCCTAAATTTTCAAGAAATTTTGCCCCATAATAATTATTTATTGTCATCTGTGTAGAAGCATGAAGTTCAAAATCTTTTAATTCTTTTTTTATTCTCATGGCAAAGCCAATATCTTGCAAAATGAGGGCGTCAACACCTATATCATATAGGTTTTTAACAAAATCCCTTGCCTCAGCCATTTCCTTATCAGCAATTAAAATGTTTACTGTTACAAAAACCCTCTTATTCCTCAAATGAGCATAATTAACTGCTTTTTCAATTTCATCTAGAGAAAAATTTGATGCCTTAGCCCTTGCTGAAAATTTTTGACCACCCAAATAAACTGCATCGGCACCTGCCGATATTGCCACAATAAATGTTTCGTAATTTCCTGCAGGTGCCAAAATTTCATAATTATTTCTCATCATATAAACTTTCCAATTCTCTTGATAAGTCTATTATCTTTTTTTGTGCTTGTTGATTTTGATTTTTTAAATTATTGTTTTCTTTTCTTAAGTTACTAATATCTTCGTTTAGAGTTTTTATTTTATCATTCTTCTTAAAATTATCACTAGATTTTTCTTTGAGTTCTTCGTTAGTTTTGTTGAATTTTTTACGCAAGTCTAAAATTTCATCATTGGATTGTTTATTAATTCCACTTAATTTAGAAATTTCTTCCTTAAGTTTAGAAATTTCTTCAACTTTTTCTAAAGCTTGTGCTTTATCCTGGCTGATTTTGCCCATTTCAGCCTTTGATTTCTTTTCCTTTTGCAACTCATCTAGGATATTTAAAGCTGTTAAAATAGTTGATTCCAATTGATTTAACTTATAATTGGACTTTTCAATATTAGTAATTCTTTCATTTAACTCTGTGGCAAGATTTTTTATATAAGATGAGTCTTCTCCTCCTACCACATAGAATTTCATGTCTTTAATTTTTACTTCTACACGCTTTTGTGACATAAATCCTCCTAACTTCTCAATACTGCCCCCAATTGTTTTTCAATTGCTTTTACAACATTATCTGAAATAGCACTGATATCATCATCAGTTAAAGTTCTATCTTTACTTCTAAATACTAAAGAGAAGGCTAAAGATTTCTTGCCTTTTTCTATATTATCTCCCTCATAAATATCGAATACTTTAAAGGATTCTAATAAGTCTTTTCCATTATCTTTTGCAATCTTTTCAATTTGAGATGCTTCAATATCTCTATCCATAACAAAGGCAAAATCTCTTTTTATTGAAGGATATTTGAAAAGTTCCTTAAAAGTATAATTATTAATAGAATTTTCAGTGATAAAGTCAAAGTCAAGTTCTGCTACATAAACTTTTTTCTTCATTGAGTAATTTTTAAGAACTAAAGGATGAACTTCTCCAAGTATTCCCAAACTGTGTCCCTTATAAAATATCTCTGCACATCTGCCTGTGTGAAGATAAGATTTCTTTATTCTTTTATAGGTAAAGCCTGATAGCCCTACATTCCACAATATTTTTTCAATACTTTCTTTTAAATAATAAAAATCACCAATATCATAAAATCCCATTACAAGTTTTAATTTTTCTTCTGGTAATTCTTTTTGAGATTTAAAGAATGTATTTCCAATTTCAAATCCTGCTACATTTTCATTAAATCTTGCTGCATTTTTGGAAAGAGCATCGATCATTGAAGGAATTAGCGAAGGCCTCATAATAGAATAATCTTCACCTAAGGGATTCAAAATATTTAATGTATCTCTTATTGGGTCATCTTTATCAATATTTAACTTATCAAAAATTGTTGGACTTACAAAAGAATAAGTCATAAATTCATTGTAGCCAAGTCCAGTCAAGAAGTTTTTAATTCTTATTTCAATTTCCCTGTGATGAGGGCGAGAGCCAACTGAAAGTTCCCCACGCAAAGCCTTTTTTTCAATATTTGCATAGCCATAAATTCTTGCCACTTCTTCAATTAAATCTTCAGCTATATTTATATCTCTTCTAAATGTCGGAACTTTTGCACTTATTATATCTCCATTAATTTGACATTTAATTTCAAGCCTTTGTAAAATAGATGCAATTTCTTCTGTTGAAAGTTCTATGCCCATTAGGTTGTTATTTTTTTCTTTAGAAAGTTCAATTACTTTTTCTTCTACTTTATTTTTATATACATCAATTTGTCCATCAATAACATTACCAATGTTTAAAACTTGAGCCAAATGGCACATACGATTTACAGATATTTCACAAAGATTTGGGTCAAGTCCCTTTTCAAATCTTCCAGAAGCTTCTGAACGAAGGTTTAATCTTTTTGATGTTTTTCTGATTTTATCTTCATTAAAGCAAGCTCCTTCAATTAAAACATTTTTAGTGTTTTCGTTGATTTCAGAATCTAAACCTCCCATTATTCCACCAAGACCTATGATTTCTTCTCCATCAGTAATTAAAATATCTCCACTTTTCAAATCTCTTTCTTTTCCATCAAGGGTCTTAAATTTTTCTCCATCTCTTGCTTCTCTAACTAATACTTTTTTATTTTTCAAAGAGTCTAGGTCAAAGGCGTGCATAGGAGTTCCTAATTCAAGCATAATAAAGTTAGTTAAGTCAACAATATTAGAAATTGGTCTAACTCCTGCTGCCATCAAATAATTTTGCATCCATAAGGGTGATGGTTCAATTTTTATATCAGATAAAACTCTTGAATAATATCTATAACAATTTGGTGTGTCTATTTGAATATCTTCTAAAAAGTCATTGATATTTCCTTTGGCGTTTTTAACTTCAACAGATGGTCTTTTTATTTTTTTATCAAGAGTTGCCGCCGTTTCTAGAGCCATGCCTATGATTGATAGACAATCTGGTCTATTTGGAGTAATTTCAAACTCTATAATTGGTTCATTTAAGTCTAAAAGTTCTATTACATCTGCGCCAACTTCTGTATTTTTCGGAAAAATAAATATTCCATTTCTTGCTTCTTTAGGAATAACAGAAACATCATATCCAAGTTCTTCTAAAGAACACATCATACCTTGTGATTCTACTCCTCTAAGTAGTCCATTCTTGATCTCTATTCCATTATGAAGTTTTGCTCCGTCAAGGGCTACAGGGACAATTGCTCCTTCAAAAACATTTTTTGCTCCCGTAACAATTTGTAAATCTTTATCTTTAAAATTAACTTTGCAAACAACTAATTTATCAGCATCAGGATGCTTTTTTATTTCTGTAATTTTACCAGTATATACACCTTCTATGCCCTCAGACCTTGAAATAATAGATTCAACGTGAGAACCTGAGTCTGAAAGTTTATCTGCAAGTGTTTTTATATCTTCATCTAAATCTATATAGTCCTTCAACCATTTAATAGGTACGTACATTTCTCCTCCTAAAATTGTTCCAAAAACTTAGTATTATTTTCAAACATCATTCTAATATCTTTTATGCCATATCTTACCATGGCTATTCTGTCAATTCCCATACCAAAGGCAAAGCCTGAATAAATTTCAGGGTCAATACCACAATTTCTAAGAACATTAGGATGAACCATACCGCAACCTAAAAGTTCCATTGACCAACCTGTATGATTACAGCTAGGGCATCCATTACCTTTGCAATTTGGACAAGTAGTATCTACTTCCAAAGAAGGTTCTGTAAATGGAAAATAATGAGGTCTATATCTTGTTTTCATATCTTTTCCGAAAAATGCCTTAACAAAATAATCGAGCGAATGCATTAGATTAGCAATTGTTACATTTTTATCTATTACTAGACCTTCCATTTGATGGAACATTGGTGAGTGTGTTGCATCAACTTCATCATTTCTAAAAACTCTTCCTGTGCATATCATTCTCAAAGGAGCTCCTATTTCTTTCATAGCTCTGATTTGACAAGGTGAAGTTTGTGTTCTAAGTAATTTTTTATCATCAAAATAAAATGTATCTGTCATATCTCTGGAAGGATGATTTGCTGGAGTATTTAATAAATCAAAATTATTTTCTACAGTTTCAATTTCAGGTCCGTCATATACTAAAAATCCCATTTTAATAAACAAATCTTCCAAGTCTTCGATAGTTCTTTTTAATGGATGGTAGTGCCCAAGAATTAAATTATCAGTTTCTAAGGTAACATCTATTCTTTCAGCTTTTAACTTTTCTTCCAAAAGTGCATTTTTTATAGTATTTTCTTTTTCTTTTAGTGAGTTTTCAATATTTTCTCTAATTTCATTGGCAAGGGCTCCCATTTTAGGTCTTTCTTCCTTAGAGAGTTTGCCCATTTCCTTTAAAAGTCCCGTTAAGGCTCCTTTTTTACCTAAATATTTTATCTTTATCTCTTCAATTGTTTTTAAATCTATAGCATCCTTAATATTATTTAAAGATGCTTCTTTAATTTTGAAAAGTTCCTCTCTCATAACATCCTCCCTTTTTTCCTTATAATTATACCATTAGGATAAAAGCAATACAAAAATTTTTCTAAATATACTTACAATAAATTAATAAATACCAATATATCCGTCAGTTCTTTTTTCTGTAGCACCTACATAGGTTCCGTTTTCGAGCCTTAAAATAATTTGTCCTCTACCCATATCTGTGTAATCAGATCTTATAATCATATTATGACCAAATTCCTTTAAAGCATTAATCATATAATTTCCGTAATCCATTTCTATTTCCACATTTTTATCTCCAGTCCACATAAATCTTGGAGCATCAAGAGCTGCCTGTGGATTCAAATTAAAATCAATCATATTTGTTAGTACTTGAACATGAGCCTGTGGTTGCATAAAACCTCCCATAATTCCAAAGGGTCCTATTGCTTTATTATCCTTACTGATAAAACCTGGAATTATTGTGTGATAAGGAAGTTTTCCTCCACTCAAAGCATTTACACTATTAGAATCAAAAGAAAAATTAGCAAGTCTATTATTTAATGCAATTCCTGTAGTTGGTACTACAATACCAGAACCGAATCCATTATAGTTTGATTGAATTAAAGAAACCATATTTCCCTCACTATCAGCCGTAGCCATATAAACTGTAGAAGGTGAAATAGGTAAAATATTTTTATAATTTTTTGCACAAGTTCCTATTAATTTTTTTCTTTTTTCGGCATATTCATCAGATAAAAGTTCATCTACTCTTTTTTTCATAAAAGATGGGTCTGCAATATATGTTTTGCCATCTGTCATAGCAATTTTTATAGCCTCAATAATTTTGTGCAGAGTTTTTGGGTCTTCCCTGTCAGTTAAAGTTAATTTATTTAAAATGTTTAACGCCATTAAAACTGAAACTCCGTGACCATTCGGTGGCATCTCCCAAATATCATAACCTTTATAATTTGTACTTATAGGATCTACCCATAAAGGCTTATATGCTTTCAAATCATCTATATCTAAAAAACCTCCAAGTTCTTTAACAGAACTAGAAATTTTTCTTGCCAAATCACCACTATAAAAAGATTTCCCCTCGGTTTCTAAAATTTCTTCCAAGGTATTTTTCAAATTATCATTTTTTACTATATCTCCAGCTTTTGGTGCTTTCCCCTTATCAGAAAATACCTTGAAAAATTCTTCTAAGCCACAAATACCTTTTAAATTTTTATATTTATTAACTTCATCATCCCAAAGTTTTGCAACTTTTGGAGAAAGGGCGTAACCATTCTTAGCATAATTAATTGCTGGTTCAAAGATTTCTTTTAAAGGCAATTTACCAAACTTATTATAAATTTCAAACCAAGCCCCAACTGCCCCCGGTGTGTTTACTGAATCTACTCCAAAAAAAGGAATATCCTCATAAGATTTTTCTCTAAGAGCTTGTATTGATATTTTCTTAGGACTTCTACCACTTCCATTGATACCATATAATTTATTTTTATATGAAATTATGGCAAATAGATCAGCACCCAAACCATTACAGGTTGGTTCCACAACTGGCATAGAAATTGCTGCTGCAAGGGCTGCCTCAATAGCATTTCCACCTTTTCTTAAAATCTCAATGCCCGCTAGCGCAGCACTTGGGTTAGACGTTGCTACCATTGATTTATTTGAAAATACTACTTCTCTTCTTGAAGAGTATGGATAAGAATTAAAATTAAATTCCATAAATCCTCCTACTTATTTTTATATTTTAACATAAGTGAATTTTTTCAATAATAAATAAAGAAAAAACTCTGAATATATCAGAGCTTTTAAATTATTATTCATTAGGCTTTGCAAAAATCATTTTGCCTGCTGCAGTTTGTAGGGCGGAGGTAACTGTAACATCAATAGTTTTTCCAATAAGATGTTTGCCATTTTCGACAACAATCATAGTCCCGTCATCAAGATAACCTAAACCTTGGTTAAATTCACGACCGGCTTTTACTATTTGAATTTGCATTTCTTCTCCCGGCAAATAAACGGGTTTTACTGCATTGGCAAGTTCATTAATATTTAAAACAGGAATCTTTTGAACAAGAGCGACTTTATTTAAATTGTAATCATTTGTTACGATTTTACCGTTTAAATCACCTGTAAGTTTAAGAAGTTTTGAATCAACTTCTGAAATATCTTCATAGGGTTCTTGTTCAATAACTAAATTTACATCATTGAGGTTTTGAATCTCCTTTACAACATCTAAGCCTCGTCTTCCTCTTTTTCTTTTTAAAGAATCAAAAGAATCAGCAATATGTTGCAATTCTTCCAAGACAAAAACTGGTATAACAATTGTCCCCTCAACAAAACCTGATTTAATAATATCCAAAATTCTTCCATCTATAATTACTGATGTATCAAGAACTTTTGGAGTCCCATCAAAGTTTTTATATTTTATTTTATCTTTAGGCGGTTTTTTGTTGGACACAACAAAATCTTTAATCTTAAAATTTAATACATCCTTATTTGAAAGACCAATTTTTAATCCTAAGTACCCAAATATTCCATATAAAATAATTGAGATGGCACTACCCACATAAGGAATTGGGATTTTGTATATAGGCTGAGAAATTAAAAAAGCCAATATAAAACCAACAATAATTCCTAATACCGCAAAGATAATTTCTGTTAATGACCTTTGTTTTAGTTCCTTTTCCCATATAGTTAAAAGTTCTATCAAAGAATTGAAAACTTTAGATGAAAAAATAAAAAATATAAGTGCAAATAAAATAACAATAACTAAAGAAATAACAAAGATAACATTATCATTGCCGATACTTTTCACCAAATCAATCTGAGTAATGATTGATACCAAAAAATAACCAGCTCCGGCACCAATAAGAGTAAACAAAATTCTAAATATTTTTGCCACTATAGAACGGTTCTTATTAATAAATATTCCCCCTATCCAAAAATAGCCTCATCAACCATTGAAACAACTTCATCAACATCTTTATCAAATACTAGTGCCATTTCTGAAATTATAATAATCCTTGCTTCATTTAAAATTTTTCTCTCACCTGTAGAAAGAGATTTTTTTGAATCTAACTTTTCCAAAGATTTTATAACCCCAGCTATTTCGATCAGGTTTCCTGACTTGATTTTATCCAAGTTGAATCTGTATCGTCTGTTCCAATTTGTGGGCATTTTAAATTTTTCTTCTGAAGAAAGAATTTCTAAAACTTCCTCCATTTCACTGATTTCCATGATTTTTCTCACACCGACCTCATCGGCTTTTTTTACAGGGATCATAACTTTTAATTTATTTATAGGTAAAAGCAAAACATAGTACTCATGTTTTTTTCCTAAAATTTCCCTGTCTTCTATCGCTACAATTGTTCCCGCCCCATGCATGGGATAAACAACCTTATCGCCTATTTTAAACATTTTCTACCTCCAATACCATATTAAAGTATATCAGAAAAAGATAAAAAAGTAAAATTTTTAGTATATCATAGAAATATAATTATTGCAAAATATATAGATAAATATTTTATATTTTTTAATCTTATTAATATAGAAAAAAAACGTGGAAAATCCACGTTTTCTATATATTCTATAAACTTCTATTCTCTCTACTTTTTTTGTAGGGAAAATTTTTTCTTGCTTCTTTTACCAGATCTGCTTCAATAGAAAAAACTTCTACTCCTTCATCTTCGCCCATGTCGAGTAAAACCTCTCCATAGGGTGATGTTATCATGGAATGAGCCCAGGCATTTTTTGAAAGTTCATTATCCCTTGCTATTGAAGGAGAAATTAAAAAGCATTGAGTATCCATAGCTCTTGCTCTGTTGCAAAGCTCCCAAAATCTTTTTCCAGTTTTTATCATAAAAGTTGAGGGCATAAAAATTACTTCTGCTCCAAAATTTACAAGACTTTGAAATAGCTCAGGAAATCTTGAATCATAACATATCAAAAGACCTGCATTTGCAAATTCAGTTTGGAATACTCCTAGAGATTTACCACCTGTAATGGTATCTGATTCCTTAAAACCTTCTATATCAAAAAGATTTATTTTTGAATAGGAAAAAATTTCTTTGCCACAAGCATTAAATACAAAAGACTTATTATAAATTTTATCTCCGTCACTAATAGGAATAGAACCACCAACAAGATATATCCCATACCTTTTAGCAAGCTTTTTCATAAGTTCATAGGACTCTTCCCCCTCTTGCTCCTTAAATTTTGTAAAATAAGAATTTTGATAGGGGCAATTCCACATTTCAGGAAGTGCAACTACATCTGCTCCTTTTTGGCAAGCTATATCTACAAGTTCTTCCATTCTTTTTAAATTGTAATCCTTATCACCTTTAGAAGCTATCTGAATCATGCCGACCTTAAAATTTTTCATTTTTTCTCCTTATATAAACCTAATAAACAATACTAAAATTCCCAATATTATTCTATAAATTCCAAAATATGTGAAGTCATTATTTCTAATATATGATAGAAATTTTTTTATTACAATTAATGCTACAATATATGAAACTATTCCGCCAACAATAATCAAAAACCATTGCCATAAACCAAAGGAAATACCAATTTTTATAACTTTTAAAGCCGTTGCTCCTAACATAGTTGGGATTGCAAGATAAAAGGAAAATTTTGCAGCTGATGTTCTTGAGCATCCAAGTAACATAGCTCCAATTATTGTCGCTGCAGACCTTGAAGTGCCTGGTACCATAGCTAAGCATTGAAATACACCAATAAAAAATGCTGTTTTCAAAGAAATATCATCTAAATCATTATACTTAAAATAGGAATCTTTATTCTTTTTTTCCATTAAAATAATAATTATCCCATAAAAAATAAGGGCTATAGATACAGTAACTTCATTAAATAAATACTTGTCAATTAAATCATCAAATAAAAATCCCAATACTGCTGCTGGTAAAAAACCTATTATTATTTTTGCTAAGAGTCGCATAGTTGGCATATCTCTTAATTCCCATTTGTCCTTTAAAGATAAGCTTTTATATTTATCTCCAACTTTTTCTTGTATCTTATATTTTCCTATAGGATTTAAATCATTAAAATATAAATACAAAACAGATAATATTGCTCCTAATTGAATTATTACAAAAAATGCATTTGAAAATTCCTTGGGACTAAGTTCAATAAATTTTCCAAAAAGAATTAAATGTCCTGTTGATGAAATAGGTAAAAATTCTGTCAAGCCTTCAACTATTCCAAGAATTAAAACTTTAAATAAATCAAAAATCATACTAACCTCCATAGTGAATAATTATACCATTAGCATAAAATTTTACATAGTGTTTGACGAAAAAAAGGAGGTTACTCCCCTCCTCTTTCTAAATTTAAAAACTTTGTATATTCTTTTTTAAATACCAGCTCTACAGTTCCTGTAGGACCATTTCTATGTTTAGCAATTATAAGTTCACCGATATTTGGCTTTTCAGATTCCTCTTTATTGTAATACTCATCCCTGTATAAGAACATAACAACATCTGCATCTTGTTCAATTGCTCCAGATTCTCTCAAATCAGAAAGAATAGGTCTGTGGTCGCTACGAAGTTCGGGCGCTCTGGAAAGTTGTGACAAAGCTATTACTGGTACATCTAATTCTTTTGCTATCGCCTTTAGATTTCTAGAGATTGTTGAGATTTCTTGTTGCCTTGATTCAACCCTTCCAGACATCTGCATCAGTTGCAAATAATCTATAACAATAAGGTCAAGACCCTTTTCAACTTTCATTCTCCTACACTTAGCCTTTAATTCTAAGGGGCTTATAGCAGCCGTATCATCTATTTCTATTTTTAAATCAGATATAATTGGCATTGCATTAATTATTTTTGTCCACTCATCTTCATTAATATCTCCAGAAATAACTTTTTGCAAATCTACGTGTGCATTTGATGAAATTACTCTTTGTACTAGTTGATTTTTGCTCATTTCCAAAGAAAATATCGCCACCCTAGCATCATTTTTTAAAGCAGCATTTGTAGCAATATTTACCATTAGAGCTGTTTTTCCCATTGAAGGTCTAGCTGCAATTAAAACTAAATCTGATTTTTGAAGTCCTGAAAGTTTTCTATCTAAATCTACAAAACCAGTTGATAAGCCTGTAAGTCCACCAGGATTTTGTGCTCTTTGTTCCATTTGACTAAAAGAATCAAGCACAATATCTCTAATGTTTACAAGTCCATGTCTATTGGAATCTTCATTAATTTCGAAAATACTTTTTTCTGCAAGTTCAATTAAACTTGACGCAGCCGCCTCTGGTGAATAAGCCTTTGTTATGACTTTTGAAGAAGAATCTATTAATTTTCTTAAAATAGATTTTTCTTTAATGATGTTTAAATAATATCTTGAATTTGAAACCGCTGCAACTGAGGAAGAAATATCAGCTAAATATACGCTTCCACCAACTTCTTCCAAAGAATCAGTTCTTAATAATTCTTCTGATAAAGTTACCACGTCGCAGGCTTCATTTCTGTTGTATATAGATAATATGGAAGAATAAATTTTTTGGTGTGCAGGAGAATAAAAATCTTCTACTGAAATTATTTCAATAGATAAAGTAATTGCCTCTTTAGACAAAAGCATTGCCCCAAGAGCTGAAGTTTCAGCATCATTATTGTGGGGTGGGATTCTTAAATTTTCCGTATCCAAATTATTTAATTCCATATCTTCCATTTTTATTCACCATCAACTTCAACTTTTATATTTGCAACTATTTTAGGATATAATTTTATTTCAATATTTTTTAGCCCTATAGATTTTATATTTTCTGCAAGATCTATTTTTTTCTTATCTATCTGAACATTGTATTGCTTTTTTATTTGATCAGCTATATCTTTTGAGGTAATAGCTCCAAATAATTTTCCACCATCACCTGCTTTAGCAGTTATTAATATTTTCTTACTTTCTAACCTTTTCTTAAGTTCCAAAGCTTGTTTTCTGTTTTCCTTTTCATTTTCTTCTTCTATTCTTTTTTCTTCTTGCCATTTTGCTAAATTTTCTTTTGTAGCTTCAATAGCAATTTTCATTGGGATTAAGAAATTTCTAGCATAGCCATCCTTGGCATTAATTAAATCCCCACTTTTTCCTAAATCTTTATGGTCTTTTATTAGAATTATTTTCATCTTTATTCTCCTTATTTTCTTCCATGTATTCATTAATAGCATCTGTTAATTTTTTCTCTGCTACTTCAAAATCCTTGGTGTCGAGCTGAGCTCCAGCCATATTCAAATGACCTCCACCACCAATTTTTTCTAAAATTAATTGAACAGAAACAACTTCACCCCTAGACCTTCCAGAAATATGAATTTTATCTTTTGATAAAGTCATAACAAAAGATGCGTCAATACCATTAATTTCAAGAAGTGCATCTGCAGATTGAGCTGCAACTAAAACTGAATTGTCAAGTTCTTTCTCAAATTTTGCTACAGCAATATTTCCGCCAATTATTTTTGCAGACTGAATAACTTCAGCCCTATATATCATAGTTGAAAAATCATCTTCAAAAAGCGCCTTAACTTTTGTCATGTCTGCTCCTGCTCTTCTCAAAGTTGAAGCAGCTTCAAAAGTTCTAACTCCTGTTTGGAAAGAGAAATTTTTCGTATCTACAACAATACCACTCATTAATGCATCAGCTTCAAAATGAGTTAAGTTTAAGTCATCTGACATATATTCAAGCATTTCTGTAATTAATTCACAAGTAGATGAAGCATAGGGCTCAACATATGTCAATACAGGATTTTTAACAAATTCTCCACCACGCCTGTGATGGTCAATTACTACAACCTGAGTTGTTCCATTTAATAGTTTGGGACATTCTGTAAAAGATGGTTTGTGATTATCTACAAGTATTAGCAATGAAGAATTTTTAATACTTGACAGAGCCTCATCTCTAGAAACAATTTTTCTATAAGTTTCAGGCTCCTCTTTCTTCATTCTTTTTATTAAATTATCTATAGATGGATTTGATTGTTCTAAAACAATAAAACCATCCTTATTTCTATTTAAAGTCGCCCTAAGAACACCTATTGCTGCACCTATTGCATCCATATCAGCATTTATATGGCCCATAACATAAACATTTTCTGATCTATCAATTAATTGTCTTAAAGCTTCACCAATTACCCTAGCTTTTACTTTATTTCTTTTTTCTACAGCCTTTGATTTTCCACCGAAGAATTCATAGTTATCTGAAACTTTTATGACAGCTTGATCTCCACCACGTCCTAAAGCTATATCCAAACAGGAATCTGCTTCAACATTAGCCGCCTTAAAATTAAGACCGATTGAAGATGTCCCAATGGATAAGGTAATAGGCATAGAGTTTTCTCTATTTAATTCTCTTAAATCATCAAGAATATCAAATCTTTTTTCCCTGATATCAAGGAAAGATTTATAATCTAAAATAACCAAATAAGAATCTTCATTGTATTTTCTAAATAAAGCATCGTACTGTTCAAAATATGATCTTATTGTTGAGTCAATAGCTGCGATTAATTGTGGTTTATTAGCTGATGGAGTGGAATCCATAGCTTCATCATAATTATCTACTTCTAATTTAACAACTATAGGATACTCATTTGTATATTTTTTCTTTAGCTCAAAATAAGCTGAATTGTTTACGAAATAAAATAAAATTACCTTATCTCTTCCACCTTTTGACTTAGATGTATCACAAATATTTACATAAGCTCTATAGTAATCCATAGCAATATTTACATCAAAGGATTTTTTATCATCATCCTTTAAAATATTTTTGAAATCAACGTCTTTAATAAAATCATCAATATTCTCATTCATAAGTTCCATATCTTCAAAAAGATTTAGAAAATGAGTGTTGTACCAAATAATAATTCCTTTTTCATCTGTAACAACAAGTGGATGAGGCATATTAAATATTGCTGTCTTAGTTAATGAATCAAAGTCCTCATCTAAATTTTCCACATATTTTTTATTATCTTCATTTTTCTTCTCAATAGATTTGTAGGTAATTATAATGATGTAAATAAAAATTAGAAATAGGCCAAGACCTGCTTGAATTTTATATAGACCAGCTACAACAATTGCTATAAGGCCAAAAATCATATAGGCAGCAAAATCTTTCATTGAAAAATTATTTTTCATATTACACACCTATCTTTCTAAAATCTATAAACAAATCTACTGCGCCTAAAAATATAAATAGCATTTGCAAGAATGGAAAAGTTAGACTAACAATTATAATAATAGTTTGCAAAAATCTACTAACCTTCATAGAAGTCATGAAAAACTTTATAATTGCTAGACCTTCAACAAAGAGTAAAAATAAAAGAATAAACAATAAGTTTTTATAAATAATCTCTGTTCCCTGTGGAAATTTCAATAGATATAAAACACCAATGGTCGCAAAGCCTAAAAAAATAACCTCTTTTGGTATCTTAATAAATTCCAAAGTTGGTGGACCTATAATTATTCTTCCCTTTGCAAACATAGTCCTTACAACTGAAATATATACTATATAAGAAAAAACCAAAGATGAAATAATAAGGTAAGATGGTGCCATTTGCAAGAAAGTATAATACAAGTTTGAAACTCTTGATGTGATATCAAAAATTTCAGTATCTGCAAGGCCGACTTCACTACCTATATTAGTATAAATGTTGATTAATCCCTCAAGAGTTTTTTTAGAATTTAAAACCTCTGAATTAATGCCAAAAGAAACCAGTAAAACTATAACGGATGCAAAAAATGAAATTGCACCAGCTATAAAGATATGAGTTCTTGACCTTCTACTCGTAATCATATAATGGAAAACCAAAATTAAGGGTCCGAAAATTGTAAATACAACAAAACCATCTATAGGATTAAAAATTGCGCCTAAAAGCACACAAACCCCTATAAATATTCCCATAATTTTAAGGATTCCCTCCTTAATGGATTCTACAATATACATCGAAGGGAAAAAAATATATAAAAATGGAAACACTACACCACATAAGGCTGAAAGAATCGATTTAATAGCCAACATGAGTAAATCTCCATAGTTCTTTTTATCTTCCAAAGAATCAACTCCTCCAACATATTTTACCATACCAGTACAAGTTTATACAAGAATACAGATTCTCAAAAATATGGAAAATTAGAGAAAAAGAAATATTATTTAATAATATTATTTATACAAAAATTTTTTATTATTTTTATACAAAATATTTTATAAATTAACCTTAAAATATAAAAAAATTATAATAAGTGTAAAAAGCTAAAGTTAAATTTACAAATAATATATTAATTTTTCACTTACTTAACAATATATATTAATTTTACCCATATATAATTAAAAAATATAAAAATTTAAGCATTATATTATGAAATACATTCCACTTTATGGTATAATATATTTGAGGAGTGATAGTATGATTCAAAGCTTGGTTAAAGCTGCAAATGTTTTGAATTTTTTAAGAACTGAAAATAGAGAACTTACAATAGCTGAAATTTCAGAACATTTAGATTTGCCTCCCTCAACAGCCCACAGAATATTGAGAACCCTGATTTCTGTAAAATATGTTTACAAGGATGAAAAAACTCATTTATATTCTTTAGGTTCTGGACTTATACCCTTGGGATTTTCAGCAACAGCATTTGTAAATCCTCAAAGAGAAACTTCAGACGTTTTAAAAGAATTATCATTACAAACTGGCGAGGATTCTTTTTTGATTATAAAAAGTGGTAGAAAGGGGCTAGTAATTTCAAAAGTAGAAGGAAAACACCCTCTAAAAATAGTAGAAAATTTTGGATACGAAATTGACCTTCATTGGGGAGCAATAAGAAAAGTTATCTTGGCTTTCCAAAGCAAAGAATTTATAGATAAATATATAAGTGAAGGTTTGTCCGACAATCTTAACGGAAAAGTTGATGTCGGAAAATTAAAAAAAGAATTAGAAGAAATCAGAAAAAATATGGTATCAACATCTAATTCCGACTATATCACGAATGCAGCAGGAATAGGGGCACCTGTTTTTAATTATAACGGTGAACTTCTAGGAGCTTTAGGAATAGTTTTGCCTAAAGAAAGAATGACTGAAGAAAACAAAGAAAGTTTTATAAATTCTGTAAAATCTTGTGCTGAAAAGCTTTCAAAAAATATTGGTTACACAAATTAAGCTTACTAATTAAATTTTTTATATACTCAAAAACACCCTCCTAATATTAGGGGGGTGTTTTATAAGCTTCACCATAAAGTTTTCACCAATACTAGATTTCGCATTAAAACTTACTTTGGCATTTTTTAATCTTTTAATTATTAATTTTTCTCTTTTCAAATTTCTTTAGACATAATCTTTTTTAATCGCTTATTAAATAACTTAATAATATAATTTAATGTTTAAAATTTATATAAATTTTTAATTATATATATTAATTACTACAAATCAAAACTTCTCTCTAAGCCTTTTTAAATTTAATTATATCATCAAATATATACCACAATTCATCAACTTCATCTTTATCAACAGAAGAAAATGGTATTATATTTTCTTTTACTGGAGCTTTCAATTTTCTTGCTATATTATCTATATTTTTCTTCACCGAGCTTTTTGATATTTTATCTTTTTTTGTTGCTATAACTATTCCCGAAAATCCTGAAGCTAACAGATAATCATACATCTGTAGATCAAGCTGTGTTGGGTCATGTCTAATATCAACTAAAAGTATTGTTTCTAAAAGATTTTCTCTGGTTTCTAAATATTCATTTATTATATTTGCCCAGCTATCTTTTTCTTTTTTTGAAACTTTTGCATATCCGTATCCCGGTAAATCCACAAGCCTTAAATCCTCATTAACCTTGTAAAAATTAATAGTTCGTGTTTTTCCTGGTGTTGAAGAAGTTCTAGCAAGATTTTTTCTTCCCAGCATTGCATTTATAAAAGATGATTTACCTACGTTTGACCTGCCTGCAAAAGCAAATTCAGGCAAATTATTTGCTGGATAAGTTTCTTTTTTTACTGCTACTTTTTCTAAATCTGATATCTTTACTTTCATTTAATCACCTAGACTAATTTTTGCAACATCTTCCATTGATGATATTGGAATTATTTCAAGATTTTTAATTGCATCGTCTTCAATTTCTTCTAAATCTCTCTTGTTTTCCATAGGAATTAAAACTTTTTTAACACCAAATCTTTCTGCCGCTAATAATTTTTCTTTTAAGCCCCCAATAGGCAAAACTTTTCCTCTTAAGGTTATTTCTCCTGTCATTGCAATATCTCTGTACACTTTTTTATTACTCAATGCAGATAATACTGCTGTTGTTATTGTTATTCCGGCTGAAGGTCCATCCTTTGGAACAGCTCCTTCAGGAACGTGAATGTGTATATCCTTTGTTTTTCTAAATGTAGGGTCTATGTTGAAATTTTCTGCATTAGAAGCAATATAAGAAATACCGGCTATAGCTGATTCTTTCATTACATCGCCCAAAGAACCTGTAAGTGTTATTTTACCAGAACCCTCCATTATTGTTGCTTCAATTGAAAGAGTTGTTCCTCCAACCGCTGTCCATGCTAGTCCATTGACAATTCCTACTTCATCTTTTTTTGAAACTTCATCTATTAAAAATCTCTTTTCACCTAAAAAGTTTTTAACATTTCTTGTCGTTACAACAATTGAGTCAAATTTATCATCTTCTACTACTTTTAATGCAGCTTTTCTTGCAATCTTTGAAATTTCTTTTTCCAAGGACCTCACACCTGCTTCTCTAGTGTAAAAATCTATAATATCCCTTATAGCCCTATCTGAAATTTTTATTTGGTTTTTCTTTAGTCCATTTTCTTCAAATTGTTTTGGTACCAAATATTTTTTAGCTATATTAAATTTTTCATTTGGTGTATAACCACCTAAATTTATCACTTCCATCCTATCTAAAAGCGGACGTGGAATTGTTGATGTTGTATTTGCTGTTGCTATGAAAAATACATTTGATAGATCAAAGGGTAATTCCAAATAGTGGTCTGTAAATGTTGAATTTTGTTCAGGATCTAACACTTCTAACAAGCCACTTGCAGGATCACCTCTATATGAATTTCCAATCTTATCTATTTCATCAAATAAAAATACTGGGTCCTTTGTTTTAGCCTTTCTAATAAGAGAAATTATTCTTCCTGGCATGGATCCAATATATGTCCTTCTGTGGCCTCTTATTTCAGCTTCATCAGTAACTCCTCCAAGGCTCATTCTAACAAAATTTCTATTTAGAGCATCTGCAACAGATTGTGCAATAGAAGTTTTTCCTACTCCAGGTGGCCCAACAAGGCAAAGTATGGGACCTTTTAAATCATTTCCTGCCAATTTTTTAACTGCAATAAATTCCAAAATTCTTTCTTTTACAGTTTTTAAACCGTAATGGTTTTTATCAAGAATTTTTCTTGCCTTAGACAAATTAATTTTTGATTTCTTTTCTTCCATCCAAGGAAGTTCTAAAATCCAATCTAAATAATTCACGCCTACTGAATATTCAGGTGACATTGAGTTGGTATTTTCAAGTTTTTTAACTTCTTTTAAAGCTTTTTCCCTTACCTCATCAGGCAAGTTTTTTTCTTTAATAAGTCTTTTATATTTTGAAATTGTTTCCTCTTCTTCCTCGTCATCACCAAGTTCTTTGTGGATTATTTTTAATTGTTCCTTTAAATAATATTCTCTTTGAATCTTATTCATCTTTGTTTTTACTTGATTATCAATGTTTTTTTCTATAGATAATACTTCTATTTCCCTTTTCATAATTGCATGGAAATTAACAAGTCTTTCGTAAACATCAACTGATTCAAGAATTTTTTGACTATCTTTTAATTTTAAATTCAAATAGGAACAAGCAGTATCAACAAGCCTTCCCGGTGTTGAAGAATCAACCGCTGACTGTAAAAGACCAGGTATTAATCTGTCATCAAGCTCTCCATAAGAATATATATCAGATTCCACTAATCTCAAGGCTGCTTCTATGTCTTTATTTCCTTCCGAAACTTCCTCTTCCTCAAAAACTTCAATTTCTGCTTGTAAATATCCGTCTTCTTCATTAAGAGAAATCATCCTTGCTCTTTCAATTCCTTCTACTAAAACTCTAACAATACCTCCTGGCACTTTCAGTATCTGCTTTACCTCAGCTATAGTTCCATATTTATAAATATCGTCAATTTTTGGTTCTTTAACCATCGAGTCTTTTTGACTTGCCAGAAAAATTTTTGAATCATGAAGTTCTGCATTTTCAACCGCATTTATAGATATTTCTCTCCCACAATCAAAATGAGTAACACTTTTAGGAAATATGACTAAATCCCTCATGGGAATCATAGGTATTTTTAATGTTTCCATATAGTTTCCTTTCTATTAAAAAAACCTTGCATTGCAAGGTTTATCATTTTATATTAAAAAGTTGCTACTGAGCTTTCTTTTTAATTAACTTTGGCGCTTCTTTTCCTTCAACTGAAGCCTTAGTAACTTCTACTCCCACTACATCTTCTCTTGATGGAACTTCATACATAATGTTCATTATTGTATTTTCAATAACACCTCTTAAACCTCTGGCTCCAGCCTTTTTTTCTATAGCTTTTTTTGCTATATCTCTTAAAGCGTCATCATCAAAAATTAAATCAACATTGTCTAATTTCATAAGTTCCTTATATTGTTTAACTAAAGCATTTTTTGGTTTAGTTAAAATTTCCACTAGAGCATCTTCATCAAGTTCTTCCAAAGTAATAGTTACTGGTAATCTACCTATAAGTTCAGGTATTAAGCCGAATTTCAAAAGATCTTCAGTTTCCACTTTTTTAAGAATAGCTTTTCTTTCAATATTCTTATCATAAATTGCAGCTTCAAAACCCATAGATGATTTCATAGTTCTTTGCTCAATAATCTTTTCTAAACCGTCAAAAGCTCCTCCAACAATAAATAAGATATTTGTAGTATCTACTTGAATAAACTCTTGATTAGGATGTTTTCTGCCTCCTTGTGGAGGAACATTAGCAACAGTACCCTCAATAATTTTTAAAAGAGCCTGCTGAACACCTTCTCCTGAAACATCTCTTGTTATTGATACATTTTCAGATTTTCTTGCAATCTTATCAATTTCATCTATATATATTATTCCCTTTTCAGCTCTTTCTATATCATAATCAGCATTTTGTATTAATTTTAATATAATATTTTCAACATCTTCACCTACATAACCAGCTTCTGTCAATGTTGTGGCATCACATATAGCAAAAGGCACATGAAGAAGTTTAGCTAATGTTTGAGCTAAAAGTGTTTTACCACTTCCAGTAGGTCCAATCATTAAAATATTAGATTTTTGAAGCTCAATATCTGAATTTTCGATTTTCTTATTAGAATTTATTCTTTTATAGTGATTATATACAGCTACTGCTAAAGCTTTTTTTGCTGATTCCTGTTTTACTACATATGAATCTAGTATATGTTTTATCTGTGCAGGTTTTGGTAAATCAAAGTCTTCAGTATCATCACTATTCAATTCATTTGCTAAAATATTGTTGCACAAGTCCACACATTCGTTACATATTGAAACATTTGGACCGGCAATAAGTCTTTTAACCTGATTTTGTGTTTTTCCACAAAAAGAACATCTTAAGACTTTTTCTGTTGTCTCCATTAATACCTCATTCTCTGTTTTCTATTACCTTATCAATCAATCCGTATTCTTTCGCTTCATTAGCATCAAGCCAAAAATCCCTGTCAGCATCTCTTTCAATCTTTTCTAATTTTTGACCAGTATTTTTTGCTAATATTTGGTTTAAAGATTTTCTTGTCTTTAAGATCTTTTCAGCTGTAATCTGAATATCTGTAGCCATACCTTGAGTGCCGCCACTTGGTTGGTGAATCATAATATCTGAGTTGGGTAGGGCAAATCTTTTACCCTTTGCTCCTGATGATAGAAGTATAGCGCCCATTGATGCTGCCATCCCTATGCATATAGTTGAAACATCAGGTTTAATATATTGCATAGTATCATAAATTGCAAGACCAGCACTTACACTTCCTCCAGGTGAATTAATATAAAGTTGAATATCCTTATTGGGGTCTTCAGACTCTAAAAATAAAAGTTGGGCTACTATTAAATCAGCCATTGTATCATTAACTTCACCTGATGCAAATATTATTCTATCTTTCAAAAGTCTTGAATAAATATCATAAGACCTTTCACCACGATTTGTTTGTTCAACTACCATAGGCACAAGTGCCATAAAATCACCTTTCTTTTTAATTAATTCTTAAAATTTTATTTATTTTCTTCTTCTGTAAGTTTTTCTATTTCTTCTTTTGCAAGTTTAGCCTTTTGTGCTTCTTCTTCGCTTAATTTTTTAGGTTCAACTAATTTAGCACTTTCAAGAATAATATCAACAGCTTTTCTCTTAGCTAAATCATCTCTTATTTGTTCTTTATTTTCGTTAAGCATATAAGATCTCATTTTTTCCATATGTTCCTTGTCGTCTTTGAAATAATCTTCAACTACTTCATTAACTTCTTTTTCCACATCTTCATCAGAAATCTTGATATTTTCAGCCTTAACAAGAGCATCTAAAGCTAAATCATTTTTAACAGTATTTTTTGCTCCTTCTTTTAAAGATTCTCTCATAGCTTCAATTGAAGAACCTGTCATCTTTATATAATCATTTAAAGAAATTCCTTGACCCATTAAGCTTCTTTCATAATTTTGAAGTATTTCGTCAATTTGTCTATTTACCATTACTTCTGGAACTTCAACTTCTGCAATTTCTCCCAATTTTTCAACGATTCTTCTTTGCTTTTCCATTTTTGCATTGACATCATACTCTTCTTGCTTATTTTTTCTTATATCTTCTTTATATTCTTCAAGAGTATCAAATTCTGAAATATCTTTAACAAATTCATCATCTAGTTTAGGAAGTTCTTTATAAGAAATACCATTTAATTTAATTTCAAACTTAGCTTCTTTACCCTTAAGATTTTCGTCACGATAGTCTTCGGGGAATTTAACATTAATATCAAATTCTTCTCCAACTTTATGTCCGATAATTTGGTCTTCAAATCCTTCAATAAAGGCTCCGCTACCAAGTTCAAGATCATGACCCTTATCTTCTCCGCCTTTGAAATATTCACCATCACAAGAACCTTTGTAGTCAATATTTACGCTATCTCCTTTTTGGGCAGCCCTATCATCAACATTAATGATTCTTGCATTTTTTTCTCTCTCATTTTCAACTTCTTGCATTACTACTTCGTCAGTAACTTCCATTGTAGGATCTTCGATTTCAAGTCCCTTATATTCACCTAATTTTGCTTCAGGTTTAACATCAACTTTTACATTGACAATTAAATCTTCTCCATCTTTTCTTTCTTCAGGAATATCAATATTTGGTTGGTCAATTACATCAAGCTTTAATTCTTTAACAGCTTTTGCATATACTTCTGGAAGGATTTCATTTATTGCATCTTCAAGGAATACATCCTTGCCATACATATTTTCAATTAATTTTCTTGGTACATGTCCCTTACGAAATCCTGGTACTTGTAAACTCTTTTTATTCTTCTTATAAACTTCAGTTTCTGCATCCTTTATATCTTTATCTTTTAACACTAAGTCAAAGCTCACTGTATTTTTTTCTTTACTTTTAATCTCCATTTATTTCCTCCTAAACTATCAATAAAAATTATTATATCATTTTTTCTCAAAAAAATATATTAAAACCCTTTAACTTTCAATATACTGATAAGATTTTCAAATTCTTCATCATTCAATGTGACACCCTTAGACATTTTTAAATGATCTTGGTCCCAACTTCTAATATCATACTTTGCAGGTCTACCACCAAAAGACACTTTATTTATTTCTTTAGTCCAACCTTTAGCATCTTCAGATAAAACACCTAAATGTTCAACTATTTCAAATTTAAAGTCTGCCATCATATACCTCTTTTATCGCACTTTCTATAGCACTTTGAGATGAAATTTCGCTGTTTTTCATTTCCTTTCTTAAAGAATATTCAACAACATCATCACTAGCTTTTTTGCCAACAGTTATTCTTACAGGAATACCTATAAGATCTCTGTCCTTGAATTTAACACCAGCTCTTAAATCTCTATCATCTATCAATACTTCAATACCCTTTTCTTGAAGACTCTTATAAATTTTTTCTCCAAGTTCTTTTTGTTCTTCATTATTAGGGTTAATAACAGTAACTATACATTCATATGGTGCCGTAGCTACAGGCCAAATTATTCCATTTTCATCATAATTTTGTTCCACAATAGCTGCTACAGTTCTTGTTATACCAATTCCATAAGAACCCATATAAAAATATTGTGCCTTTCCATTTCTATCTAAATAAGTTGCATTCAAAGATTTAGAATACTTAGTACCTAATTGGAAGATATTTCCAACTTCAATACCTCTTGCAAATTTATACTCATCACAAGTCCCTGGAATTAAATCCCCTTGTTCGACTAATAAAAGATCTCCTGCAACTTCTCCATTAAAATCTCTTCCATAATTTGCGTTAATATAATGATAATTTTCTTCATTAGAACCAATAACTAAATTGTCTATATCTTTTAATGAAGCATCAACCAAAACTTTGACATCTTCTTTCAATTCAATAGGACCTGTAAAACTAGGGCAAGAACCAATATTTAAAATTTCTTTATCATTCATCATCCTAACCTTATGTTCAGCAACCTTTAAAATAGAAACTAACTTTATAAGATTTAACTGCCTATCTCCAGGAATCAAGACAATATAAGGCTTATCTTCAATCATTAGATCAACAGCTTTTGCGCATCTTCCCTTTTCAATATTTAAAAATTTTGATACATCATCAATACTAGAACAATTAGGTGTATAAACTTTTTCTAATTCTTTTTTATCTTCTTTTTGGGGAGCTTTATACTCAACAGGAGCTTTCTCATCAGTTGCACCATATTTTCCATTTTCAGAAAATACAATAACTCCTTCTCCAGATTCTGCAAGAGCTATAAATTCATGAGAACCTGAACCACCCATAGCTCCGTTGTCACCCTCAACAATCTTATAATTAAGCGATAGCCTATCAAAAACTTTTTCATAGGCTCTATACATATTCATATAAGATTTTTCCAAGCCCTCTAAATCTTCATCAAAAGTATAGGCATCCTTCATTGAAAATTCCCTAGCACGATTAATACCGAATCTAGGCCTTTTTTCATCCCTATATTTAGTTTGAATTTGATATAAATTTAAAGGTAAATCCTTATAAGAATTGACTTCATCTTTAATAAGAGTAGTAAAATATTCCTCAGCAGTTGGACCTAAGCAAAAATCTCTGTCATGTCTGTCTTTTAGTTTAAACATTTCTGGACCATATTTTTCCCATCTTCCAGAATCTTCCCAAATTTCACGAGGCTGAATAGCACTCATCAATATTTCTTGGGAACCGCACCTATCCATCTCTTCTCTTACAATATTTTCTATCTTTCTAACAACTCTATAACCTAGAGTTAAATAAGTATAAATCCCGCTTGCACTTTTCCTTATAAATCCTCCACGCAACAAAAATTTATGAGAAACTATTTCCGCATCTTGCGGATCTTCTCTTAATGTCGGCATGTATAGTTTTGATAATCTCATATAACCTCCCCATATGTAAAGTATTATAATATTATATAAAATTTTTTCAAATAAAACGAGCATAATAAAAAAGTTCAATTTGAACTTCGGCTTTCTCTATTATACTATAAATTTTAAAATTTTAAACATTATGGAGAAAATCTACAAAAATTTTTTGCAATTTTTCACAAAATTTTTTAATAAATAAGCGTAATTCTTCACATTTGCTAAATGTCTAGTTAAACACTAGGTTTTAATTGTCTTGTAATTAACTAATAGCCGATATATAATTAATAGAATAAAGTAATATATTGAAAGGAGAGGATCATGGGAAAGTATATAATAACTAGAATTTTGCAATCTTTTTTGGTACTTATCTTAGTAGCAACAATTACATTTTTACTTATGAACATGGTACCAGGAAGCCCATTTCTTAGTGAAAAACCCCCATCCCCTGAAGTCATGGAACAACTTAACAAAAAATATGGTTTGGATAAACCTTTAAGTGTTCAGCTTAAAAAGTATTTAATAAATACTTTAAAATTAGACTTCGGAGTATCTTTAAAAATGCAAAAAAATAGACCTGTAATTGAAATTCTTAAGGAAATGTTTCCAACCAGTGCCAAAATTGGTCTAATAGCACTTAGCTGGTCAATCCTTGTCGGCTTACCTTTAGGGTGTTTAGCTGCTTATCACAGAGGTGATGGCGTTGACTCGTTTTTAAGAGTTTTGACTACAATTGGTATATCGGTACCAGGATTCGTTGTGGCAACACTTCTTCTTATATTTTTTGGTGTAAAACTAAAAGTTTTACCCACCATGGGTCTTGGTAAAGTTTCGGCTTATGTCTTGCCTTGCTTTTCATTAGGATTTAATCCAATGTGTTATATAGCAAGACTTTCAAGATCTTCAATGCTTGATGTAATAAACCAAGACTATATAAGAACTGCTAGAGCAAAGGGTGTTCCTGCAAGTAAAATTTTATTTAAACACGCTTTAAGAAATGCTTTTATTCCTGTATTAACATATTTAGGACCCTTGACAGCCTCAATTTTATGTGGTTCTTTTGTTGTCGAAAGTGTATTTTCTTTACCAGGTATGGGAAGATATTTCATAAATTCAATTTTAAATAGAGATTATCCCATTATTATGGCTACAACAATATTTTTTGCAGCTCTCGTTATTTTTATGAATTTGGTTGTAGACATTCTGTATAAATTTGTAGACCCAAGAATAGATATTACAAAAGGGGGTAACTAATGGAAAATTTTACTAAATTTTTTTCACTTCAAACAACCCCTGAAGATTTAGGGTTTGAAATTTTGGACAACGATTTTCTAAAAGCAGATTCTCAGGATAAGAAATCTTTTATTACTAAAAGACCTTCTGTTTCCTATTGGGCAGATGCTTGGAGAAGATTAAAAGAGAATAAAGTTGCAATGGTTGCCCTTGGTTTTTTAATAATTGTAATAATTTTTGCTTTTATTGGACCTTACTTCGTAAAGGGTGATTATACAACTCAATTCCGTGGAGATGAAAATTTATATCCATCTTTAAAATACCCTTTTGGTACAGACAAGTTAGGTAGAAACATTTTGACAAGAACTATGTATGGAACTCGTGTTTCCTTAATAGTTGGTGTGTTTGCTTCCTTAATCGTTCTTATTATTGGATCTTTATACGGAGCTATCTCAGGCTACTTTGGTGGCAAAATTGACCTAGTCATGATGAGAATAATAGACCTTGTCTATTCAGTACCTGATGTTTTGGTAGTTATTCTAATATCAATCGGTATAAATGAGCCTCTGAGATCTTGGGTAAATAATTCTCACTCAGCTTTTGCTCAAAAATTATCAACTCTTGGACCGGCACTGATATCAATATTTATAGCCTTTGGACTTTTATACTGGGTAGGAATGGCAAGAGTTATCAGAGGACAAGTCTTAATGTTAAAACAACAAGAATTTGTTATGGCTGTTAATGCCTTAGGTGGTAGCAAATGGAGAATAATTAGACGTCATTTATATCCAAACTGTATAGGACAAATAATAGTAATGACAGCAATGCAAATACCATCCGCTATATTCTTGGAATCTTTCCTATCTTTCTTAGGTATAGGAGTTCAAGCTCCCATGACTTCCCTTGGAGCTATGGCTGCGGATGCCCTTGGTGGAATTTATTCCTTTGCATACAGACTTATAATTCCTTCAATTATATTGTCACTTATGATACTTTCACTAAATCTTTTCAGTGATGGCTTAAGAGATGCACTAGACCCAAGACTTAAAAAGTAGGTGAATTTATGGAAGAAAAAAACAACTTATTAAGTATAAAAAATTTAAAAGTTTCTTTCTTTACTCCTGCAGGAGAAGTTAAAGCAGTTGATGGCATAAATTATTCCCTAGGATACAATGAAGTTATGGGTATAGTTGGAGAATCCGGTTCAGGTAAGTCTGTTGAAGCCTATGCCTTAATGGGGCTATTGCAATCTCCTGGAAAAATAAAAGAAGGAAATATAGAATTTGAAGGAGAAAATATCCTTAACTATTCTAAAAAACAGATGGAAGATTTTCGTGGTAATAAATGCTCAATGATTTTCCAAAATCCAATGACTTGTTTAAACCCTGTTTACACCATTGGTAATCAGCTTATGGAAGCTGTCTTGGTACACAAAAAAATTCCTAAAAAAGAGGCTTATGAAAAAGCTTGTCAAATGTTAGAATTAGTCGGAATATCAAATCCTAAAAAAAGAATGAAACAATACCCTCATGAACTTTCAGGTGGTATGCGACAAAGAGTTATGATAGGTATGGGACTTATATGTGAACCAAAACTACTAATTGCCGATGAACCTACAACTGCTCTTGATGTTACAATCCAAGCTCAAATTCTAGAGCTTATGAAAGAAATTCAAGAAAAAACAAAGATGAGTATTATATTTATAACTCACAATTTAGGTGTTGTTGCCTCAATATGTGACAAAGTTAGTGTAATGTATGCAGGAAAAATTGTAGAACAAGGAACTATTGATCAAATCTTTTATGAAAATGCGCATCCCTATACAAAAGGTCTTTTGGCATCCATGCCAAGAATTGATGCCACTGAATATGAAAGATTAAAATCAATTGAAGGTACACCAATCGACATGTTGAATCCACCTGAAGGATGCGGTTTTGCAACAAGATGTGGACATTGCATGAATATTTGTTTAAGAAAAGAACCACCTATGTTTGAAATGTCTAAAGATCATTATTCTAAATGTTGGTTACATTTAAATAGAAAGGGGGCTATATAATGGAAGACAAAAAACTCCTTGTCTGTGAAAATATAGTTAAACACTTTGATGTATCAGGCCCCTTTGGCAAAAAAAATGTTGTCCATGCTGTAGATGATGTTTCAATATATATAAATAAGGGTGAAACGCTCGGTTTGGTTGGAGAATCAGGTTGTGGAAAAACAACTTTTGGTAGAACATTACTCAGGTTATACCAACCTACTAGCGGAAAAATTATTTATGACGGAAAAGTAATATTTGACGGTGAAAACAATATTTCTGAATCAATGTTACCTTATCGCCGAAAAATGCAGATAATTTTTCAAGACCCTTCAGCATCCTTGGACCCTCGTATGACTGTAGGTGAAATTATTGGTGAATCCTTAGACATACATGGACTTTATAAAGGAAAAGATAAAAGAAAAAATAGAATTGGAGAACTTTTACAAAGAGTTGGGCTAAACGAGGAACACGCAAATAGATATCCTCACGAATTTTCAGGCGGTCAGCAACAAAGAATCGGTATTGCTAGAGCTTTAGCGGTAGAACCGGAATTTATTGTATGCGACGAGCCAATATCAGCTCTTGATGTTTCTATTCAAGCTCAAATTGTCAATATGCTAGAAGATATGCAGGAAGAATTTGGACTAACATATTTATTCATAGCCCATGACTTATCCGTTGTTAAGCATATCTCTGATAGAATTGGTGTAATGTATTTGGGTAAACTTGTGGAACTTGTTGATTCTTTTGAATTATACAAAAATCCTCTACACCCCTATACAAAATCTCTACTTTCAGCTATTCCTATACCCGACCCAGAAGTCAACAGAAATTCTCACAGGATTAAATTAAAGGGAGAAATTCCCTCAGCAATTAATCCCCCACGTGGGTGCAGATTTCATGAAAGATGCCCCATGGCAACAGAAATCTGTTCAAAGGAAGAACCTGTCTTTAGAGAATATGAAAATGGCCACTATGTTAGTTGTCACAACTTAAAATAAAACATATTGGAATATTAAGGAGGTAAAATTATGAAGAAGAGAATTTGGATTATAGCTTTAATTTTTGGTTTAGTCCTTTCCCTAACTGCTTGCGGTGGTGGAAATAAAGCTAACAATTCAAAAGGCGCTGAAGGAAGTGCTGAGGCTAAAGGTAATTTTGAACCCGGAAGAGAAGATGGCGAACTTGATGTTTGTATAGCATCAGAACCTGAATCTATTGACCCTGCTCTTAACACTACAGTTGATGGAGCAACTATGATCCAACATTTGTCAGAAGGTCTTATTAAATGGGATGACGATGGAAACGGGGCAGCAAAACTTGTTCCTGGACAAGCACAATCTTGGGATAAATCCGAAGATGGTTTAACTTGGACTTTCCACCTAAGAGATGGCATCAAATTTAATGATGGTACTCCTGTAACTGCTAATGACTTTGTTTATTCATGGAATAGACTTGTAAAACCAGAAACAACAGCTCAATATGAATACATGCTAGATATGGTTGATGGTTATGATGAAAAAGTTCTTAAAGTTGAAGCACCCGATGAAAAAACTTTCGTTGTTCATTTAAAAAATCTTTGCCCATATTTTGAAGAAATTTGTGCATTCCCATCTACTTATCCAGTAAAGAAAGATGTAGTTGAAAATAATGACCAATGGACACTTTCTCCAGAAACTTATATATCTAATGGACCATACAAAATGGAATCTTGGGATCATAACCAAACAATTAAAATGGTAAAAAATCCTGAATATTATGATGCAGATTCTTACACTGCAGAAAAAATTAATTTCCACTTAAAAGATGACCATAATGCAATCTATGCATCTTATAGATCTGGAGAACTTGATTTTATCGGAGCATTTGCACCAACAGAAGAAATTCCAAATCTAATCGCTAGTGGTGAATTAAATGTTCGTCCTCAAATAGGAACTTACTTCGTATGTTTCAACAATAAGAAAGCTCCTTTTGATAATCCTGATGTAAGAAAAGCTTTCTCACTTGCAATCGACAGAAATTTCATAATTGAACAAGTAACTCAAGCTGGTCAAGTACCTGCAACTGCATATGTACCAAATGGTATTTATGATGCTAAAGGACCTGAAGGAGAAGAATTCAGAAAAGTCGGAGGAGATTACTACTCAGTAAAACCTGAAGATTATGAAAAAAATTGTGAAGAAGCACGTAAACTTCTAGAAAAAGCTGGTTATAAAGATGGTAAGGGATTCCCTGAAGTAACATACTTATACAATACCAATGATGCTCATAAGGCAGTAGGAGAAGCTTTACAAAATATGTGGCAACAAGTTCTTGGTGTAACAGTTACACTTTCAAATCAAGAATGGAATGTATTTATTAACGAAAGACAACAAGGAAACTACGAAATCGCTCGTCACGGATGGGTTGCAGACTTTAACGACCCAATGAGTTTCTTAGACATGTGGTTAACAGGTGGCGGAAATAATGATGCTAAGTATGAAAACCCTGAATATGATAAGCTAATAAAAGAAGCAAAAGCAACTGCAGACCAAGGAAAAAGAATGGAACTTATGCACAAAGCTGAAGATATACTAATAAAAGATGATGGCGTAGTAGCTCCAATTTATTTCTATACTTCAACAGATATGGTAAAACCAAATGTTAAAGGTCTTTACTATACACCACTTGGATTCTACTTCTTTGGAAAAACAAGCGGATTCTAAAATTAAATATTTAAATGGAATTAAATTTAATTACTAATATTAGTAGATAATTATTGTGATTCCATAAACTTAGACTAAATACCAGAGATGTTTTATATACTCTGGTATTTTTTATGTTTAATTCTTCTCTATATATTTTATTACAACTTAATTTCTATAAAATGTATGCCGAAAGAGATTAAAAAAAGACAAAAACAATATGAATATTATAGAGAAAAATTGCTAGATTTTCCTAAAAAATGATACTTTTATATCTAATAATATACACCAGTTCAACAATATTTTTAATTTGATAAAGCTGATATAAAGTTAAAAGACTCACTTCAATAGAAAATTATATATAAGAAAAAAATAAGCTGTAGCAAATTTGATGCTACAGCCTTGTTTTTTAGTTTATTATTTTTCTACTCCTATTTTCCCTATATTTTCAACTGTTTTTACGGCTTTTTTCATAGTTGTTATTGATACTAATTCATATCTACCGTGATAATTATATCCTCCTGTGAAAAGATTTGGGCATGGCAAACCTTTATATGATAATTGTGATCCGTCTGTGCCTCCTCTTGTGGCTATGATTTCAGATTTTACTCCTGCTTTTTCCATAGATTCCAAAGCTAAATCTAGAATTTCCATATGAGGAAGAATTTTTTCTTTCATATTATAATATTGGTCTTTTATTTCTAATTTAATTCTATTGTCATATTTAATATTTAAAAACTTTACAGCTTCTTCTAAAAATTTCTTTTTTTCTTCAAATTTTTCAAAACTGTGGTCCCTAATTATATAATACATTTGACTATATTCTACATTTCCATTAAAGTCATTTAGATGGAAAAATCCTTCCCTTCCCGCTGTGTGTTCGGGTCTTTGGTCTGCTGGAAGTAGTGAATTTAATTCCATTGCTATTAAAATAGAATTTACCATTGCATTTTTGGCTGATCCCGGGTGGACATTTTTGCCTTGAATAGAAATTTTTGCTGATGCTGCGTTGAAATTTTCATATTCAAACTCCCCTTCTGCTCCTCCATCTACTGTGTAAGCAAAATCTGCTGCAAATCTTTCTACATCAAATAAATCTGCACCTCTTCCAATTTCTTCATCGGGAGTAAAGGCAATTTTTATATCTCCATATTTTTCGTTCGATTTCATTAAATTTTCTATTGCAGTCATAATTATTGCAATTCCAGCCTTATCATCAGCACCTAAAAGACTTGTTCCATCAGTTACTATGATATCATGTCCCTTTAAATCTTTTAAAAATGAAAAATCTTTAAGACTTGTTACAAATTCTTCATTTAATTTTATATCTTTACCGTCATAATTTTCTATGATTCTGGGATTTACATTTTTTCCGCTCATATCTGGAGATGTATCCATGTGTGAAATAAATCCAATGGTTTTCTTATTTTTATCGGTTCCCGGTAGTGTTGCATATAAATAGCAATTCTCTGATAAATATACATCTTTAAGACCTAAGTCTTTCATTTCTTTCTCAAGATATCTAGCGAGTTCAAATTCTTTAGGGTTTGAAGGGCAAGTATCTGAACTTTCATCTGATGTTGTTTCAAAACTTATATATTTTAAAAATCTTTCTACTAATTTTTCCAATTTTTTCTCCTTTATTTTTTATTTAAAAAATCTCCCTTAATGGAAACCTCTCCACTTGAAAGAATTTCTTCTTTGCCATTAACATTTACTACTAAATTTCCTTTATTGTTGATGTCAATTGCCTTGCCTTGTTTCTTTTGACCATTTAGTTCATAGAAAACTTCTTTTCCTAATACTAGAGAGTGGTCTTTATAATATTTAAGAATACTTTCTGTATCTTTTTCATAATAGCTTAGATAAAATTCATTTAAGAGGCTTGCTATAATTTTATTTCTCAAAATATCTGTATTTAAAGCTCCAAATATATCTTTTATATCTTCATCAAGTTTTGGCGGGTATTTAAGATTTATTCCAATGCCTACTATGATAGAAGATACTGTTTTAGATTCAAAGTCTGCATCAAGTTCTGATAAAATACCACAAACTTTCTTACCCTTAAGATAAATATCATTAACCCATTTTATTTGAGGAGATTCTTTTAATAACTTTTCAATCACCTTAGATACCGAAACTGCTGAACGTATTGTTACTAAGTCAAAATAGGAAAAATCAAAATTATCTTTAGGCTTAAGTATTATAGAATAATAAATTCCCGTACCCTTATAAGATTTAAAAGATTTTCCAGTTCTTCCCCTGCCACTAGTTTGATAATCGCTAACAAGGCAGGTAAAATTTTTAATCTCACCTGAATATAATAACCTCTTTGCTTCAGTATTTGTTGAATCAATCTCATCATACAATATAATATCTATATCTTTAAGCTCAGGTATCAAATATTCTTTTATACCTGGCACAGAAATCATATCTGATGCATCATCTAATTTATATCCTCTCTTTGTTTGAGAATCAATTATAAATCCATCACTTTTTAATGCATTAATAGCTTTCCATATGGCTGTTCTTGAAATCTTAAGTCTGTCTGCCAATTCTTGACCTGAGATATATCTGCCTCTATTTTTTTCTAATTCCTGAAGCACTACTTCTTTTGTATTCATCTAATCACCAACTTTTATTTAAGTATATATTATTTAATTATTATTGTAAATTAATGGCTAAAATTAAAGAATCTTGACATAACAGTCAATTTAATGTAAAATTAAATTCTGACCTGGAGAGATGTCCGAGAGGTTGAAGGAGCACGCCTGGAAAGCGTGTATGCGAGCAATCGTATCGGGGGTTCGAATCCCCCTCTCTCCGCCATTACCATGCTAGACGGGAAATTAGCGATGTCCTGTACCTGCAATTCGCTACAGCAGGGTCGAATTCCCTATCTCGGTTTTTTGCTATGCAGTCTGCCCTGAAAAAGTGGTGTTGAGAATCGGGTCCTACGCAACGAAAACTTATGAACCGTGTCAGGCCTTGATCGGAGCAGCACTAAGTAAGACCTTTCGTGTGCCGTATGGAGTGCCTTATTTGAGCTAACTGTTCAGGTACCGTGTGGAGCAGATTATCAAAATAGGGTGCATGGTTACATAGACCAAGTGGAGATATTTAATATCTCCTCTTTTTTTAACCTTTTTTTAGCTCTCAGATAATTTTCTGCAAGCAAATAAAAATCTCTTTTTGAGCCAGTCAAATAAAAATAATCTCTAAGTATATTTTCCTTAATATAGGTGTAATCCATTAAAATAGGGTCAATATTTGTGAGTATCCTATATTTATTCAAAACCTTTTTAAATAAATCTCTGTAAAGATGTAGGGGACTTGCTGCAAAAAATATTAAATCATAGGATGATAAATTAATGCCTTCTAAATATTGCCTTAAAATTTCTTCAACAACTAAATCTCCGGCAAAACATAAAGATGCATTAATCAAATAAGTGACATCTAAAGTTTGAAAATTTGCATCAACAATATTTGCGATAAAATTATTTTCTTTTAAGTTTTTAGAGGTTAACATTAAAATATTTTTATCTTTTAAAATTCTTTTTAAACTATCTTCTCCGTAAAAAATATTTTTATTTTTATATAAAATTCCTGCCGCATCTAGATCAGATACTATTATTCTTTTTTCTTCCTTTAAAAACTCATATACTTTTTTAGCTCTTATTTTTATTTCTTCATGCCCATAAACTCCATAGGAAGAATAACGATTATCTACATAATAGTTTAAATTATGATCATATTCTTTAAAAATATTAATTATACCGACATTAGAATCATAAATTGCCAAAAAAATCACCACCACAAGTTTTATATAGATTTTTATATGTACCTTTATAAAAATCATAGGCTCTATTTAAGTCGTCTTTATTTTGAAATATAGAAAATATTGTAGGTCCTGACCCGCTCATAAGAGAAATTCCTTTAAACTCTCTAAGTTTATTTTTTATTTCCATTAGGTCTTTATATTCACTAAATACAAAGCTTTCCATTTTATTTTCTAAATTTGCCTTCAAATAATCATAATCATAATTATTTAAGGCATCTATTAACTTATGAAAATCAATCCTTTTATTATCAAGTTTCAAATTATTATAAACATAAGGAGTGCTGATACCATATGAAGGATTTAATATTAAAATATTTGTGTAAAAAAAGTCCCCACAAGGTTCTAAAATATCACCAATACCTTGGGCATACATATTTTTATTATTTAACATATAGGGAAAATCAGCACCTAAACTTGTAGAAATTTTCATCAAGTCTAAAAGACTGTAGTTTAAAGAATAAAGTTCATTAAGAGCTAATAAGGTCGCACAACCATCTGCTGTGCCACCAGCAAGACCGGCTGCCTGAGGGATGTTTTTTTCAACTTTTACTCTTATCCCTAAATCTTTTCCCACTTTATCCATAAGCAATTTATAAGCTTTATAAATTAAATTATCTTCCATATTAAAATCAAAATCTCCAATAATTTCAATTCCTTTATCTTTCTTTTCAAAAGACAAAACATCGTAAAGATTTATTTTTGCCATTATACTTCCTATATTATGATAATTATCAGATCTTTTATTTATCACATCTAAAGATAAATTAATTTTCCCATATGCTTTTTTTACTATCATAAGCCACCTCAGAACCATTATAATAAAAATATGTATAAAAAAAAAGACATATAAAATGTCTTTTATGAAATCATCTTTGTATCTGAATAATTTGCATCGTCATCTAAAATTGTTAATTTAACTGTTGATGTAAGAACATCAGAGTAGGTAAATGTTGAGGTAACAACTTCATCTCCGTTGAACACATCAACTACAAATAAGCTTGGATAAATTGCCTTTAAAATCCCCTTCCTAGTTACAATTTTCTTACGACCCTTATTGGCTTTAACAATTATCTTTTTACCAACATGTGACTTGAGTTCGTTTTTAATAATTTCCATTTGATTCATAAGCAATTCCTTTCTGTTGCGACCTATTACTACTAATACAGTTTAACAGATAAGTCTACTTGTGTCAAGAAAATAATATATTTTAACTCATATTATTTTTTTTGTCAATATACTTAGACAATATTTTAAAAGTTCATAATTTTAGTTGATATTTATGAAACAAGCTTCATTTTTTCCTGATCTCTAAGCCTGATGTTATATTCATTTCTTAATTCATTTTCTGATATATCTTTAGGTTTAACATCAAGAACAATTTTACCCTTGTCAAGCATAATAATCCTATCTGAATAATCAAGAGCATTTCTTAGGTTGTGAGTAATCATAAGAGTAGTAATTTTTTCCTTTTTTATTAAATTTTCTGTTTTATCCATAACTATTTTTGAAGTTTTTGGGTCTAGGGCTGCTGTATGCTCATCTAAAAGCAAAAGCTCCGGTCTTTTTATAGTTGCCATAATAAGTGATAAGGATTGTCTTTGACCTCCTGAAAGGAATTTAACTTGAGTATTTAATTTATTTTCAAGTCCAAGATCAATTTCTTTTAGCTTTTCAACTATTACACCTATATTTGATTTTTGCACAAGTTTTCTTAGTGTGAATTTTTTGCCCTTATTTAATGCCATTGACATATTTTCCAAAATATTTAATGAGGGGCAAACTCCCATAGAAGGGTTTTGATTAACTTTACCAATATATGTTGCACGTTTTTGTTCATCTAAATCTGAAATTTTTAAATCTCCCAATAAAATTTGTCCAGATTCTGGGTGAATTTCTCCAGAAATAATATTAAATAAGGTAGATTTTCCACAACCATTAGCGCCTAAAATTGTCGTACAGGAATTTTCTTCCAATTTTAGGGAGAAATTTTCAAAAATTCTATTTTCTTCTTCTGTCCCTTTGTAAAAAGTCTTTGTAATATTATCTATTTTTAGCATCTTAATCATTCCTTTCTCTTCCTTAATTTACTTATTCCTAAACCTGCCATATTGTTATAAACTATAAAAATTATTACTATAATAGCTGTTACTGCTTTTAAATCTGATGGCTGTAAGCCTGCTGATATTGCAATCCCAAAAATTACCCTATAGACAACTGCTCCAATGATGGCTCTTGTTGTTCTATTTAAAAATTTTGCATTTTTTAAGAAAGCATCACCTATAACTATTGATGCAAGGGCTGAAACTATAATTGTTTGACCCATTGTAATATCACAATAACCGGTAGATTGTGCCATAAGTGAACCGGCTAGTGCTACTAAAGCATTGGATAATATAAGACCATAAGCATAAAATTTGTTAGGATTTTCTCCCAAAGATTTAACCAGTCTTTCATTATCTCCTGTCGCCAAAAGAAGGTATCCTTTTTCAGTTTTCAAGAACCAATCCATTATTATTTTTATAAGTCCTACTATTATCAGCAAAATAACAATTTTGGGTATAGATGAAAAAATCGAAAAAATCACATCTAGTTCATAAAATGTTACATTTGATGTCCCTGTTATTCTCAAATTTACCGTATAAAGTATGGTCATGGTCAAAATTCCTGCAAGAATTGCATCAATTTTTAATCTTTTATATAAAAAATAAGTCAAATAACCAAATACCCCACCCATTACAAAGGCAAGAGCCATAGCTAAAAATGGTGAATATCCCAAAGTTAAAACCTTGGCAAAAACAAATGCTCCCAGAGGAAATGTTCCTTCTACTGAAAGGTCTGCTAAATTTAAAATTTTGAATGTAATCACTACGCCTATGGCAAGGATTGAAAAAATCAATCCTGTAACCAAGGACTCCATTAAAACTGAACTCATCTTTTCTCCTTTTAATTTTTTATTTTATTAATCTCGCATCTTTTAAAACTTGGTCTAAATTTTCAAGGTTAAGTTTTTTGCCACTATCTTCATTACAAACTTTGCTTGACTCTGTAGAAAAATATACTGGAATATCCTTAACTGGACTTCCTTTTAAAATTTGTACTGCCATTTCTCCTGCTTTTCTGCCTAAGTTTAAATAATCAACTCCATTTGATAGAAGAATTCCATTTTCTACAGGACCTTCTTCTGCTGCAAAGGAAGGTATTTTATTTTCAATCAATCTTTCTGAAATTACTTTAGCTGATGATGCTACAAGATTATCACTTAAAGCATAGAATGCGTCTATGTCTTTCTTAAAACTTGTCATGGCTTGTGAAACATCATTAATGTTATTAACTCCAACTTCCTTTACTCCTATAGATAAGTTTTGACAAGCTTTTTTTAACTCTTCTATTTGATATTTTGAATTAACTTCATTTGTAGAGAATAATACTCCAATATTTTTTGTTTGTGGAAATAATTCTAAGAAATTTTCCAACTGCATATTTATTGATATATAGTCGCTTACTCCAGTAATATTTCCCTCTGGCTTTTCTAAATCTTTTACAAGACCTGCTGATACAGGGTCAGTAACTGCAGAAAAAACTATAGGAATATCTTTTACTATATTTTTTGCTCCCTGTGCTGCTGGAGTTGCAATAGCATATATAAGATCACATTTTTGTCCTTGAAAAGCTGAAACAATACTTGGAATTAAAGTTACATCTCCAGATGCATTTTTTAAAATAATTTCTGCATCAGGAAATTCTTTTTTTATTTCTTCTTCAAAGCCTTTTTCTGATCTGTCTAAAGCAACATGTTCTGACATCTGAACTATTCCTATCTTGACTTTCTTGTCGCTATTATCTGAAGAAAGCCCTTCACTTTTACCTTCTTTATTGCAAGCAGCCAATAAAAATAACAATGATAACAATCCTAAAAATTTACCTAACTTTTTCATATTTACCTCCAAATAGTATAAAAAAAGTCCTTCGTCCTATAAAGGGACGAAAGACTTGACTTCGCGGTACCACCCGATTTGTAATAATAATTACCTCTCATTTAAGGTCCAACAACCTCTAGCCTCAGTTAACGGTGGCTTCCGTATTTGCCTACTAAATTCAACAAATAAGCTACAGAGTGTATTAAGATTTGAAAAAAATGCCTTTCACCAACCGGCAATTCTCTGATTTTTCCGTACAATCTCTTTTCTCTCTATAATTGCTTTTTTGAAATTTACTTTAATATAATATATAGGCAAACTTTTGTCAAGTAAATTTTTTAAATTTTTTTATTTTTTTAATTTCCAACAATTTCTGCCCCTTTAAATATTTGACTATTTAAATCTATTCCTAGGGCTTGTGCCGTTTTCTTATTTACTTTTTTAACATTTTCTTTATTACCTTCCACTGAAATATTTTTAATATCCTCTCCTTTCAAAACTCTTGCAGCCATCTTTGCAGCTTGCTTTCCGTGTAGGTAATAATCCACTCCTTCAGACATTAATAATCCATTTGTTACTTGCCCTTCTTCTGCTGAAAGTGAAATAATTTTTTCTTCATTTAAAGTTTTTGAAATTATTGGAGCCGCAGATGCTACTGTATTATCTGTTAGTGCATAAAGGGCGTCAATCTTTCCTGAAATTGATGCTATGGCTTGAGAAATCTCATTTATATTATTTATTCCTACATATTCAAGGTCAAGCCCCATATCTTTACAAATCTTTTTTACTTCTTCAAGTTGAACTAGAGAATTTTTTTCAAAAGTTGAATAAATAAGTCCCAAAGTTTTTATATTTGGATTTAACTCAAGTAAAGTTTTTAAGTGATTTCTTATTGGGACTGCATCTGTTACCCCTGTTATGTTTGTAATTTTATCTTTAGATTCAACTAAGCCTGCAGCAACAGGGTCAGTAACCGCTGAGAAAATAATATTTTTGTTTGGCAAAGCAGTTTTTGCTCCTTGGGCTGCTGGCGTTGCAATTGCATAAACTAAATCCACATCATCTGATTGAAATTTTTTTGGAACAGTTGTTGTCAAAGTTGAATCTCCATTTTCATTTTGAACTTCAATTTCTGCATCTATTCCTTCTTCTTTTAGACCATCAATGAAACCTTTTTTAGCATTATCTAAAGAAATTTGGTCCATATATTGAACTATGCCTACTTTATACTTACAATCGTCTATCTTTTTTTCTGCTTTATCCTTTGTGGAACAGCCCACAAGCATTGCTAAGCTAAGTGCTAAAGTTGTAGATAAGATTATTTTTTTCATTATTTTTTCCTCCTCTTGCAATAAAAAAATCCTTCACCCACATAGGGCGAAGGATCGCGGTACCACCTAATTTTATAATTAAAATAATTATCTCAAGAAATCTATCAATTTCTGTCCTTAATAACGGGGGCTTCCGTAGCAGTCTACTTAAATTTCAACCGCCATGCTTTAGAGTGAATATTACATATCTATTTATCTGTGAGCTTTCATCTAACCTCACTCTCTAAAAAATAACTAGGATATCTTTCTCTCTATCATTGCATCTAATATTATTTATTGCTTTTTTTAATTTTTTATATCTTAACTTGATATAAAATTTTTGTCAATACTTTTTTAATATATTTTTTTATTTTCTTCTTAGTTCTTCTTGGTTTTTCTTAGTTCTTCTTAGTTCTTCTTAGTTCTTCTTGGTTTTTCTTAGTTCTTCTTGGTTTTTCTTAGTTCTTCTTAGTTCTTCTTAGTTCTTCTTGGTTTTTCTTAGTTCTTCTTAGTTCTTCTTGGTTCTTCTTAGTTCTTCTTGGTTTTTCTTAGTTCTTCTTGGTTTTTCTTAGTTCTTCTTAGTTCTTCTTAGTTCTTCTTAGTTCTTCTTAGTTCTTCTTAGTTTTTCTTAGTTCTTCTTAGTTCTTCTTAGTTTTTCTTAGTTCTTCTTGGTTTTTCTTAGTTCTTCTTAAAAATTAATTTTATAATACTGTGTTCTATCGTGAATCGAACTGCCATACCATTTTATCAATTTCTTTTTTTCAAGCTCCTTAAGAATTTTTTTGCAATAAGTAATCCCCTTTCCAAGATATTGACTAGCATCCTTTGTAGTTAAATTTATCCCACTATTATACATATAGTATAATATTCTTTTTTCACTTATTGTTAATTTATCAAATTCAATTTTAGATATATTGTTCTTAATATGATCTAAGCTTCTCAAACTTCTATTCAAAATATTATTTTCCAATACTAACAAAACATTATTATTTGGTTCATAATATCTGGGTTCATTTAAGAATAATTTTTCCATTTCAGAATATATTCTTTTTACACCTTCATTCATTTCTTTAACCCAGCCAAATTCAGATAAAATCCTTGCTATTCTAGGATTTCTAGAGTATCTTTGATTTAAAATATTTTCTATTGTTACTATATTAGGTAATAAACCAGGGCTTAATATTTCCATCCTGTCATCATAAATAAGCACTTTAATATGTTCACCTCTCATAGAGTAATTCCTGTGTGTTAAAGCATTTACAATTCCTTCAAACCAAGCAAATTCAGGATATTCAGGCATAATTCTAAACTTTCCGTCTTTATCCAAATACTGAAATTCTCTCAATTGTGTGTTAATAAATTCTCTTGCATTTCTAATTATATTGGGAATTGCTGAATCAAAATTTTTTTCCTTAACAATATTAATCTCAGTTCCAACTTTTTGCTTATCTCCATCATATTTAATAACTCGCAATCTGGCTTGAGGCAAAAACTTACTTGGACTTTTCCCGAATAATAAAATTCCTGCATTAGTGATTTTCCCATCAATATAAAAATTCCTTGCTTTTAGCACATCTTCTGTTGATAAATCAGAAATATCCATGATAATTTTATACTCATTTATTAAATTCTCATCAATATCATTTAAAGTTGCTTCTGGTACAATTTCATCTTCAAAATATCTTTGACCTCTATCGTATTGTAATTGTAAGATTTGATTAAAATTTAGCTCTCTTGTCTTATCGTTTTGTCTTAAATAAACCTTACCATCATATGATTTAATAACCCTGTCTAAAGATACATCTACAGAAAGTACTAATATATTATCTTTTTTTCTCTTTTCATTTTCAACATCTAAAATTTCAAATTTTACACTTATTGGTGTTTCTCTTAACTCTGTAATAAAAATATTTTTATATTCATCAATATTATGTGCTCCATCATAATTAAAGCCTGTAATTTCCCCGTCATCTTCAATCCCTATTACTAACTGTCCACCTTCAGCATTAGAAAAACCAACTAAATGTTTTAAAATATCAAGAGGTTTTATTTTAGCACTCTTCCTATCAAATATTTGACTTTCTCGGCCAAAACGATAAAAAGATATTTTACCTAACAATTTATCATTCATTTTAATCACCTATGTAAAAATTTTTATGACTCATATTTTTGTAGTTTATTTATAATATTATATCAAATCATCTAATCCTTTTTTACTTACATAATCATAGTTTATATTAAATTATAAAAAATCCAAAGGCTCTATATATTATAGAACACCTTTGGCAGAAATTTATTTTTTATTTTATTTTAAACATGGGCACAGGCATTCTCTTGTGATTTGACCTGTTGTGCATTCCATCAATTTTTTTCTTAATTTCTTCTTCTGGTATCTTTTCTCCTCTAATATATGAATCAAGAACTTCATAAGTAAATCCCATTTCAGATTCATCGCTTTGACCCTTCCAAAGTCCTGCTGATGGTTTCTTTTCAATAATAAAATCTGGCAAATCTAAGGCTTTAGCGAGCTTAAATATATCAGTTTTTAAAATATTTGCTATAGGATAAATATCAGCTCCACTATCTCCATATTTAGTTGAATAACCTACATACCATTCGCTGCCATTTGACGGCCCAACTACAAGATATCCTAAATCTTGTCCATAATAATATAAGGTTGTCATCCTTAATCTTGGCTTAATATTAGACCTTGCAAGTTTATTTTCAGAAGTAAAAGATGCTTTTAAAAGCTCATTGTAGGTATTAGTTAAATCTACAACTTTAACTTCAAGGTCCAAGGACTTGGCGATTTTTAAGGCATCATTTTTGTCATCATCTATGGAATCACAAGGCATTATTAAACCAAGTGAATTTTCTGGAAATACCCTTTTAGCAAGACCTGCCACCACAGCAGAATCAATCCCACCGGAAAGTCCAAAAATAAAACCCTTTGCGTGAGCTTCTTGTGCTCTTTCTCTTAGCCAACTAACTAAATCATCTCTAAGTTTTTCATAATTCATATTACTCATTTAATCTCCTATATACACAATCATTTACTACATTAAAATTATTGTCTTCTAAAATTTTTTCAAGACTTTTGTCAAAAGAACCTGGTTGGAAAAATATATTTTTTATCCCCAATTGCTTAGCTTCTTCTAAATATCCTTTTGCAAATTTGGGATTTACTATCATATCAATAGCATCAATTTTTCCTGGAACTTCCTCTAAATTATTATAAACTTTTTGACCTTCAATTTCATCATATTTTGGATTTATAAGATAAACCTTATAACCCTTTTCTTTTAAAATTTTAGGAATTTTATAAGAAAATTTTGATTTATCAATGCTTGCACCAATAACTGCCCAATTTTTTTCCTTTAACATTTCCAATGCGTCCATAATTTCACCTCATAATTTTTCCATCTATTGTTGGTAATTCTTCACAAGCTTTAACTTCAATTTTGATTTTTGCCCCTGTCATATCTTTTAAATCCTTGATGATTGGAGCATTTTCCTTTACATATAAAGTTAAGGATGCTATATCTGTAAATTCCTCTTGCAAAATTTTATACCCATTTATCGTAAGGTAGTTTAAAATTTTTCCGTGATAGGTATAATCATAAGAAAATTTTGTTCTGTTAAAATTTTCTCTAACAACTTTTTTTGCAGCTAATAATCCAAGTCTTGCACATTTTGTATATGCCCTTAAAAGACCACCTGATCCTAAGAGGATTCCTCCAAAATACCTAGTCCCAGTTACTAAAACATTTCTCATTTCTTCTTTTTTTAAAACTTCAAGCATGGGAATACCAGCTGTTCCTTGAGGTTCCCCATCATCTGAATATCTTTGAATTTTTGCGTCTTTTCCAATAATATATGCGTAGGTATTGTGAGTCGCATCCTTATAAATTTCTTTTATTTGGGAGATTTTATTAAGTGCCTCTTCTTCTGATTTTACAAAATAGCCGCCTCCAATAAAGCGAGATTTTTTTTCTACAAAATCTCCTTCTCCGCCTGATAAAACTGAATTATACATTTGCTACATACCTCTTTAATTTATTGTACTCTTTTTTACTTAAACTAAGCTCAATTTCTATGAAATTCTCCTTATATATAGGTTTAAGATCAAATCTTTCAATTAATTTATAAAGAATATCTGTGTCATCATAGGGAAAGTTTAATTTTGTATAAATATATTGTTCTGGCAAATTTTCTTCTATGGATTTTAATAACTTATTCATATCAGGGTCATTTTTGGCAGAAATATAAATCTTCTGTGACTTAATTTTTAATGGTATGGTAGTGCTATTAAGATCAATCTTATCAGACTTATTAAAAACTGTGAGGATTTTTTTATCCTTAATTCCTATTTCCTGTAAGATATTCATTGTTGTGTCATAGGCAATTTCTAAATCTTTACTAGAAGCATCAATTACATGAACTATTAAATCAGAATATTTTATTTCTTCCAAAGTTGATTTAAAAGCTTCAATTAATTTTGTTGGAAGTTTTGAAACAAAGCCTACAGTATCTGATATTATAAATTCCCTACCTGAAAGTAACCTTGCTTTTCTAGAATTTGGGTCTAGAGTTGCAAAAAGCATATCTTTAACAAAAACTTCCTTAGAATCATCTTCTTTTATCCTATTTAGAATCGTAGATTTTCCAGCATTTGTATATCCAACAAGAGATACAGTTGGAATCTTAGAATTCATCCTCTTTGACCTTGTGGTATCTCTAGTTTTTTTTGCTTTATTTAATTTTTCTTTAATTTTATCAATTTCTCTTAAAAGCCTTCTTCTATCGGTTTCAATTATTTGTTCACCAGGTCCTCTTGTACCAATACCACCGCCTGTCCTTGACCAACCTTTAATGCCAAGAAGTCGAGGCAGTTGGTACTCCAACTGTGCTAGCTCTACCTGAAGTTTTCCTTCATATGTGGAAGCCCTCAAGGCAAAAATATCTAAAATTAAATTAGTTCTGTCAACAACTTTCTTTTTAATTGTATCTTCTAAATTTCTTAACTGAATACCTGTTAATTCATCGTTAAAGACAATGGCATCCGCCTCTAAATTTTCAGCCATTTCTTTTATTTCCTTAACCTTTCCTTTGCCAATCAGATATTTAGGATTAAATTTTTCAAGATTTTGTGTCATCTGTCCAATAACTTCAGCCCCATCTGCATAGCAAAGCTCATCTAGTTCTTTCATTGAAGTTTCTAATGAATTTGGATAAGCTCCTATATCAGTGCCAACAGTTATTACTCTTTCAATTTTTTTACTTGATACATCTTCCATAGATTCATTATACTACATTTAAGCTTTTGCAAAAATATGTTTTTATAGTATTAATTTTCTGCTAATGTTATAATGAATTAGGTGAGTATATGAAACTTAAAGATTTAAGTAAAAAGCAAAAATTATATATTTCATTATTGGCTATTTTAATGCTTATCATTTTATTTGTGAGTATTTTAATTTCCTCTGTTTTGGCAATTATTGTAAAAACTCCTGATACAATTCTTGAGAATCTATCAAATAGTTTTAATCAAACCTCATCCATATATAGTGAAAACGGAAAGTTATTAGAAAAGATTGATTCCCTTGAATATAGGACTGTTGTGCCTTTAAAGAAAATTCCTAAAAATCTTCAAATGGCTTTTGTTGCAATAGAAGACCATAGATTTTTTGAACACAATGGTCTTGACCCTATTGGAATTGGTGCTTCTATATTAACTAATATAAAAACTGGAGCTTTTACTAGAGGTGGTTCAACAATTACTCAACAGATGGTCCGTTCAATTTACTTAACAAACGATAAAAATTTTAACAGAAAAATTCAAGAGGCTTATTTAGCTTTAAGAGTTGAAGAAAATTTATCTAAGGGGCAAATCTTAGAAGCCTATCTTAATAGAATCAATTTAGGTCAAGGTGCCTATGGGGTTCAGGCAGCAAGTCAAACTTACTTTTCAAAAAATGTTTGGGAATTGAATACTTCAGAATGTGCAATACTTGCAAATATTGCAAAATCTCCTGCTGAATATCCGCCTTTTAAGACCGTACCATCTCAATATATTAGTCCAGAAGATATATTAGTTGGAAATAGAGTGGTAAATGGCGAAGAAATGTACTTAATTTTAAATCAAAAATCCCTTGACAGGCAAAAAATTGTTTTAAAAAGAATGTATGAACTAAATTATATTGACAAAAATCAATATAAGGAGGCTCTAAATTTTGATATTGTCGGAGATTTAAAACCGGCAAATTTAAAGCATCACACTATGTCTTCTTATTCTACAGATTTTATCAAACAGGATGCTGCAAAATATTTAGCAAAATATTATAAGATTTCCCTTGATGAGGGGGAGCACAAACTATTTACAGGTGGTTATAAAGTTTACTCATCAATTGATGAAAACCTCCAAAACAAAGTTGAAAATTTATATGAAAATTTTGCACAGAATTTTATAGAAAATAAAAGTTCTAAGGGTGGCAGCAAAATGCTCAACTTTTCCTTAGATGAGTTTGGTTCAATTATATACAATAACGAAATTTTGTATTACAAGAGGTTTGACCATTTCGCAGAAGATTTTTCATTCATTGTAAATCCTTCAGATTACAATATTTCTTCAAAAAATGATATAAAAATAAATAGAAGATTTTTCCGCCAATTAGGTAAAAAAATTGATTTTATTGACCTATATGTAATTGACCAAAGAGGAATTTTAAATATTTTTGATATAGGTAACTTAAATATTGATAGTTCTTATATGGCAATGAAGAAAAATTATTTAATAATTGATGGTAGCTTTGTTAAAGAACACAGTGATTTTTATAGGATCGACCAAAATAAAAATTTAATTATAAATCCAACCTATATTAATTTAAATAAAGATCCTATAATTGAGCCTCAATCAGCATCTATTATTGCTGATAATAAAAATGGATTTGTAAAGGCTATTGTTGGTGGGCTTGATGTTGAAACAAATAAGGCAAAAATTTTAAATAGGGCTGTTGATTCTCACAGAAGCCCTGGAACTTTAATTAAGCCTTTTACCGTATATCTTCCCGCTCTTGAAAATTCTTACACCTTAGGAACTGTGATTGATGATGTACCTATAACTACCGATGGCTATATGTGGCCTGAAAATAATTATAAGTCATTTAAAGGTCTTATGACTTTAAGGATGGCTATAGAAAATTCATCAAATGTTGTCTGTGCTAAAATTTTAAAAGACTTGGGTCTTGAAAAAGCAAAGGAAGTTCTTCAAAGGTTTAATATTATTGAAAATAACCCTTCTGATTATTCCTATATTGATGATAATGAAAATTCAGATAAAAATGATATGAACTTAAATGCTCTTGGTCTTGGCAATATGAAAAAAGGTATAAGTTTAGCTCAAATAACATCTATGTATCAAACCCTTGCCAATGAGGGAGATTTTAAAGACCTAACTGCTATTGTAAAAATTGAAGATAATACTGGCAAAGTTATTATTGATAACAGGGCAAATCATAAAAATATAATCAATAAAGAAACTGCTTACCTTCTAAAAGATGCTTTAAAAACAAATGTCGAAATGGGTAATGCAAAAGGCAGTAAAATTGATAGTGCAACAACTTACGCATATAAAGGAACTAATGAATTTTCATCTGATTTTTGGCTTGTGGGATTTTCTAAGAAATATACAATTGGAACTTGGCTTGGAGCCGATTCTCCAAAAATATCTTTGAATGCTGATGAGGATATTATTACTAAGATATTTAATGAATTATCCTCTAATATTAATGATGATTCTAAAGATGAATACAGACCATCTTTCATTGTAGAAAAAAATATATGTAATAAAAGCGGAAAATTGGGTACAGAATTAACAAACGATGCCGGTGCAAATTATAAGGAAATCTTTATTAAAGGCACTGAACCGACTGATTATGATGATTTATATAAGAAAGTATTAATATGTGTAGATTCAGGACTTTTATCTACACAATACTGTCCAGCTGAAAGTGTTGAATATAATGTTTTATTTGAAAGACCTGGTGGTTATGACCCAAAAGAACATTATAATATTTATCCTGATGATTATGTAGAAATTCCAAAGAAATATTGTGATATTCACACAAGAAGCTGGTACAAGGAAAATGTTAAAGGGAGTGAAGACAAAAATAATGAAAATGATTAAACCAGCATTAATAGTGGGAAAATATTTAATTAAAAGAAATATTAAGAAAAATAAAAAAAATAGATTTGTAAAAAAATTCAAACTAAATTTAATTACCAGTCCTAAACATGGTGGAAAAATTTTGTATCATTTAGGAAGAATTAAAGCAAGAAAACTTATTCTTAAAAATATGAAATAGTGTTTATTATAAGGGATAATTCCTTACTATAAATCTAATTAACTTTTTTAATTTTAATTTTTTACATTTTATTATAGGGGACAGTCCCAAATAGGGACAGTCCCCTTTTAAAATGCAAGTAAACTTATTCTTAAAAATATGAAATAGTGTTTATTATAAGGGATAATTTCTTACTATAAATCTAATTAAATTTTTTGATTTTTATTTTTTACATTTTATTATAGGGGACAGTCCCAAATAGGGATGGACCCCTTTTAAAATGCAAGAAAACTTATTCTTAAAAATATGAAATAGTGTTTATTATAAGGGATAATTTCTTACTATAAATCTAATTAACTTTTTTAATTTTAATTTTTTATATTTTATTATAGGGGACAGTCCCAAATAGGGACAGTCCCCTTTTAATACAAAATATATATTTATTCAAATTTAAAAATCCTACAGGTTATTCCCATAGGATTTTATATATTTATTCTTCCGAATATTTTCTCTTAGCTTTATTATCGCCTTTAATTTCTACCAGCTTTAGTTTCTGCATTATTGTCTTGATTTGCATTTTTATTTTCTGATGTGACTTCTTTTTTATCTTCAGGAAATTTTTCTATATTTTCTTTTTTCTCAATTTCCCCATCAACATTAATAGTTTTTTTAAAGTCTTCAAGTTTTCCAAGCTTGTAGATAACTGCACCATTTACCTTATCAAAATCTGCTAAATTAAATCTTTTATCTTCATCATTTTTACTTACAAGGATACTTTGACCAAAATCATTACTTATGCTTGCATCTGGTCCATAGTGATTTCTAAGGAAACTTATAGCCTCTTCCATGGTTACTGATAGTTCAGGCTTTTCTTCTTCAATATCAATATTTTTGTGACTGATTAAATATTTCAAAGTTGCCACGACATCTCTAGCTGAGTTTCCTCCATAGACTCCAGCCTTTGCATTTTGAATGATTTGTTTTATAGATATTGCATGGTAATGGCTTCCGTGTAACCAATAAAATACATTATTTCTTTGACCATTTGAACCATAAACTGGCAAATCTGAATTAATATTTCCAAAATTAGTCATTTTTTGTAAATTTTCATCTAGATAAGCAAGAACTGATTTTTTAAGTTGGGCTGGTACTTCACCATAAGAAAACATATCATTATCATTAACTTCCACATCAGTGTGGTCAATATATTCTTTAATATATTCAGCATTTGGATATATATTTTTTGGATTTACTCTTACAATACCAACTTCCTTTTCTCCAACGTAAAGGTGCCAGTGATCACCGTGGTCAACTATTTTTGTTACTCCCTTTGGCCAAGCATCACTTTCATTGTTGTGGGGCTTATCATTGTGACCATGACTTCCGACATATTTTTCAATAACTACATCTCTATAAGTTGAACCTATAGGTCCTAAATTTACATAACTTATATACTCATTTCCTCTAATATCATAAATATGATAGTGGTCTCCATGTTTTTTTATTTTATTTATTTTTAAATAGCTCAATTCTCTCAAACCAATGGTTTTTATAAAGAAATTATTTGGATTTTGTGGATTCTCGCTAGGATAATTTGGATAAGTTGGATAGTTAGGCATACTTGGATAGTTTGGATAAGTCGGATAATTTGGATAATTTGGATTAATCATATTATTATTTGCTAAATTAGGCATAAATCCACTATTCCCATTATTTGTTCCCCCATTAAGTGGTGCGTGACTTCCTTGATACATTCCAAAACTTGCATTTGGATACATTGCTCTTGGATCTTCATAGGTAATAAATTCTTGACCTGATGCTGTATAAACATGGTAGTGGTCCTCATGTTTTAATATTTTTACAACTCTATTTGGATCATTCAAAGCATTGTTTGCATTTGCCAAATTATTAGCCATAGGGTTTGAGAAAATATTATTATTTGCATTAGTGTTTGAAAATAAATTATTTGCTCCAGTAAAATTACCCTTAGCCAAAGAATTTCTATTTGACTTGTGGCTTCCCACATAAGTTCCTATATTTATATTAGGAAATATATTTTGAGGATTGTCATAAGTTATATATTCCCTTCCATCTTTCGTATATATGTGATAGTGATCGCCATGTTTTAAAATCTTTCCAACATCAAGATTTTTCATGTCTGCACCACTGATAGTACTAATAAACTCAATATTATTATGGGCAGATAAATTTTTATTTATTCTCGCATTATTTGCACTTGCAGAAGCTAAACTTCTATTTTTCACTGATAAATTTTGATTTTTTCCATGACTACCTGTGTAAGTTCCAACTTTTATCCCTGGATACATTGAACTTGGATCTTCATAGGTTATAAATTCTTTACCTGATGCTGTATAAACATGGTAGTGGTCTTCATGTTTTAATATTTTTACTACTTCATCTGAATTGAGTTTATTTTTTGACTCATGAAATTTTATGGTTTTAGATGATTTTGCAAGTGTTGAATTTTTATGGTCCCCGTGAGATGCTTCATATTTTGTGATTTTTATATTTGGAAAAGCATCTTTTGGATTATCATAAGTCAAATATTCGCTTCCATCATCTGTGAAAACATGCCAGTGATTTCCGTGAACTTTAATCTCTTTTACATTCATAGTTTTTAATTGATCAAGGCTCACAACACTAACCATTTCCATTAATTGATCAGATGAAATGCTATTTGGGTCAGTATAGGTGATATGTTCCTTGCCATCTTTTGTGAAAACATGCCAGTGGTCTCCGTGTTGAATTACTTTTACAATTTCATCTTTATCAATATTGGAATCATCTAAAAGAACTTCTGTTGTATCATCAACTTGATACTTACTTTCTTCTTGTGGCTGGTAATTATTAGATAAACTTACATTTTTCGCCTTATTACAAGCGCAAAGACTTAAAGTTAAGGTAAAAATTGTTGTTAATTTTAAAATTTTGTTATTCATTTTATTCTCCTTTTAATTTCTATTAAATAACATTGTTAATGCTAAAGCTAAGACTGCAATAATAACAATTACAGAGCCTGGCTTCAAATTAAAAATATAAGATATAATTAAGCCTGCATAAACAAAAATTACTGATAAGATTATAGACAATATCAGAGTTTCCTTATAAGTTTTTGCAAGCTGCATAGCAGTTATTACCGGAATAACTAGAATTGATGATACAATCAACGAACCTATGGTTTTGGCTGACAGAGAAATTGCAACTGCAGCTAAAATTGTAAATATAAAATCAATTAACTTTGTGTTGATTCCCATTAATTTTGCACTTTGCAAGTCAAATACACATAGATAAAGTCTGTCATAAATTAATCTGTAGATGATGATTACAAGAGATGAAACACCAAGTATCAGATAAAATTCTCCATTACTTATCGTTACAATTGAACCAAAAAGATATGATGAAATTGAAGCAGCATTTCCATTAAAGCTTGAAAAAATACCTGCAAGTCCTATTGAGCTTGCAAGAACTATAACTGTCGATATTTCCTCATAGGCTTTTAATTTTTTTGAAATTAATTCTATAAAAAAACCTGCCATTATACATATAATTATTGAACCCAAAAGAGGATTTATGCCAATAAATAATCCCATACTTACACCAGCTAATGAGGCATGGGAAAGAGTATCTCCCATCATAGATAATCTCTTTAATAAAATTGTAAAGCCTATACATGGAAGAATAATTGCAAGAACTGAACCTACTATAAAAGCCCTTCTCATAAATTCATAACTTAACATTTCAACCATATATAAGTTCTCCTTTATAAGGAAAAACCTCTTTATCTCTTAACTCATAAACTTTATTTACATAAGTATTAATATTGAAAACATCATGAGTTACCATCAAAATTGTTTTTCCTTGTCTTGCCAAATCTTTTAAAATTTTTAAAAATTCGTCAGAAAATTTCTTATCAATACTAGCTGTTGGCTCATCTAATAAAATTAATTTTGAATCTTTTATAAGAGCAATTAAAAGGCTAAGTCTTTGAAGCTGACCTCCTGATAAAGAGCCTAGAGTTTTTTTTCTATGCTCATAAAGTCCCACCATATTTAAATATTTCTTTATATCAACTTTCTTTTTTAAAAACCTTAAATGGATTTTTACAACTTCTTCAACGCTTGTCGGAAAATTTTTATAGGTGGAACTTATATTTTGACCTATATAAGAAATTTTTTTATAATTCTTAGAAGTTTCTCCAAATAATCTAAGGTTTCCTTCTTTTGTCTTTAATTCTCCAAGAATGAGTTTTAATAAGGTGGTTTTCCCTGCTCCATTTCTTCCTATTAAGGCTACAAAATCACCTTCAGACAAATAAAGATTAATATTATTTAAAATCTTTTTATTATCATAAGAAAAAGATAAATTTACTATTTCAACTACCTTATTCATTAAAGGACCTCATTAGAGCCTCTAAATTTTCTTCCATAAGCTCCAGATAACCTTTTTGCATCTCTTCAGGTGTTAAACTTTCCATTGTATATAAGGTATCGGTCTTAGTATTTGTGTTTTCCGCAAGAGTTTTTGCAACTTTTGGAGTAGCTTTACCTTCAAAAAATATTGTTTTTATGTTGTTAGCCTTAACAAAATCAGCTATAACCTTTAATTCTTTAGCAGATGGTTCTTCATCAGGAGAAATTCCTGTAACAGCTATTTGTTTCAAACCATAATCCCTTGCCAAATAATTAAAAGCAGCGTGAGAAACAACAAAATATTTTTCTCTGTCGGTAATTTTTGATAGCTCTTGTTGGAATTTATTATCAAGATTTTTGAATTCTTCTACAGATTTATTCAAATTTTCCCTATAAAATTTTTCATTTTTAGGATCCATTGATGAAACTTTCTTATAAATACTTGTAAGCTCCACAATATCATTTTTTATACTCAACCAAGTATGAGGATTAACCCTCGCCTTATCAGTTTCTGAATTATCTCCCTTTGTCAATAAGGTAAGTCCTTTTGAAAGGTCTAAAAATTTCTTTTCATCTCCAGCGACTTCTTTTAAATCATCAATAAAAGCTTCCATATTTGCTCCGTTATAAATAATTAAATCTGCATTAGAAATTTTAGCCATATCCTTAGCTTGTAGTTCAAAATCATGAGGTTCTTGATTGCCTTCAATAATTTGTCGAACTTCCATCTTATCTCCCACAATCCTTGACGTTAGATCATAAACAGGAAAAAAACTTGCATAAATTACTTTTTTATCATCTTTATTATTGCTTAGTGCTTGTTTTTTTGCACAAGCTGTAAATGTTAAAGAAATAAGAAAAAACAAAAATATAAATTTTCTTAAATTTTTATTCATAAATCCTCCTAAAAATATTTTAAAGTTAATGCGAATCATTTGCGTTTAAAATTATACAAATATATTTTTCCTTTGTCAATACAAAATATTTTTAGTAATTAAAAATTTTTTTATAAAATTTTCTGAATTTTCATCCGAAAAGAAAAAATAATGAAACTTTACATCTCACCTATTTAAGCTTTATATAAATATATTAAAAATTCATAGAATAATCTTAGAATTTATCAAAAATTGCAATTAAATAAATAAAATAAAAAACTAAGAAATAATTCAATCAAAAAATGGATGCCACCTATAAAGTATAGGTTAGCATCCACTACAACTAATTAATCAAATATTGTGCCCTGTTTTATTGGTACACAACAAATTCATCTTTCAGTATTTATTAATATCTTTTCATATTATTTAGAGCGTTAAGAACAGTTGAGGAATTGTGCAAAAATGCTGAACTTGTATTTGAAATTAATCCGAAGAATCCTAAAATTATTAAAAGAGAATTAAAAGAAATAATTTCCCTATAATCTTTAGCTATTCTTTTTTCCAAGCCCTTAGAAATTTTAACTATATCAACAATTGATTCTAAATCATCTGAACCAATAGAAATATCTGAAATTTCTTTAGCAATATCTGCACCTTTTTTCATACTTATTCCAACATCCGCACTAGACAAGGCTACAGAATCATTAATTCCATCCCCTATTAGCACAACAATTCTTCCCTTAGCTTTTTCTTTTTCAACAAAATCTGCCTTATCTTCTGGTAAAACTTGGGATTTGTAATAATCTAAATCTAATTCTTCGGCTACATTACGAGCTGCATTTTCTGCATCACCTGTAAGCATAACAATTTTTTTATAACCTAAGCCCCTTAGTTTTTTAATAGTTAATTTAGCATCTTCTCTTATAGGATCTGAAATACAAATAACACCTATCAATGAATTGCCAATAGACAAGAATAAAAGGGAATGATTTTCTTTTAAATCATCAATAATCTTTTCTTTTTCATCTGTTATTGGTACTTTTTCATCTTCAAAAATAAAATGATGAGAACCTATCAGGGCTTTTTGACCATTAATAGTTGAAGCTATACCGTGAGCAACAATATATTTTGGTTCCGTATGCATTTCATCGTGAACAAGACCTCTTTTTTTAGCCTCTTCAACAACAGCATTAGCTATTGAATGTGGGAAGTGTTCCTCAAGGCACGCAGCTATTCTTAAACATTCATTTTCATCATAATTATCAAATGTTATAACTTTTTCAACACAAGGTTGAGATTTTGTCAAAGTTCCTGTTTTGTCAAAAACAATCGTATGAGCATGGGCAAGACTTTCCATATATCTGCCACCCTTAACCAAAGTTCCGTTTTCTGTAGCTTGACTCATAGCTTTCATAACAGCTATAGGAATGGTTAATTTTAATGCACAAGAAAAATCTACCATCAAAAATGCCTTGGCTTTTATTAAGCTACCTGTGAAAATATAAGCAAGCGCCGCTCCTATAAAAGAATATTTAACAAGAGAATCAGCCCTTGTTTCAGCCTTTCTCTGTGATAGAGATTTATTTCTTTCACTATCTTCTATCAAGGCTATAATATTATTTATTCTTGACTCGTTATGTTTTTTAGTAGTTTTGATATAAAGATTTCCCTCTTCAAGAACTGTACCAGCAAAAACAGTTTTGCCATAAGTTTTATGAACTGGCATAGATTCTCCAGTAAATGAAGATTGATTAACAAAACCTTCACCACCAATTACAATACCATCTACGGGAATAGTTGAACCCATCTTACAATCAACAACATCCGAAACATTGACATCCCTTAAAGACTTTAGAACTCTTTTATCTCCATCTATAACAAAAACTTTATCAATATTTAATTCCAAAGATTTAGCAAGGTCATCTTTAGATTTTTTTAAGGTGTATTCTTCAAGTTTTTCCCCTAAATTAAGTAAAAACATTATTGAAGATGCAGCCTTAAATTCATCGGTCAAAAGAGAAATTGAAATTGCACTCGCATCAAGAACATCAACATTAAGATTTCCTTTGATAATGGATTTAACACCACTTTTTATATACTTAAATGACCTTATTAAAGTCATGACATTTTTAACTGGTAGGGGAAGAAATAGCTTGAAAACAAAACGTTTATAAAAAGCATCACGAACAATTTCAAAGATTCCCCCCTGATTTTCAATCATAGTTGGACAAATATCCGAATCATTTATAGCTTTTAAATCTAAATCTAAAATATATTTGCAGATATTTGGCAAAATTTCTTCCTTGTATTCCACAACAATTGAGCCATTGAGTGAATTGATATCCACAGAAATTACGCCATCAAAACTTTCAAGTTCGTATTTTAAAGCTCCATACTCTTTTTGATTGAAAGAATAAGGAGTTGCAAAACGACATCGACCCCTAATCCTGTGAGCAATTTTCGCTTTCATTTTAGTCCTCTAAATCTTCTTTTGGTTCATCCTTTTTTTCTTCAGCCATATTAGCTAAATTTTCAATATTTAAAGCTTCTTCCTTTTCTCTTTCTTTCTTGTCATCTTCTTCTTTTTTTACTTTTGCTTCAGCTAAAATATCATTAGCATTTTCACGAATATTTTCAAGGCTCTTATCAAGGTTTTCTTTAACTTTTAGACCCCCGGCTACAGCACTAACAGCTAAATTTTTTGCGCTTTTAGATGATAAAAATTTGTCACCAACTAAACCTAAAGCTACACCTACAGCTAAATTAATTAATTTCTTTTTCATAATGAAACCCCCTAATATTAATATATTTATATTATCATTTTTCTAATTGATAATCAACTGCTATTTAATCTGTTGTTTTTTGAGATGTAATGAGTATTTATTATCAATTAGCTTTTTTCTATTATATATAATTTTATATATGATAGAAAATATTTACCCTTTTAATAAAAAATGTGTCACTATAATAAAAAGATTTATAATTTTATTTTATAAAATATTTAAAAATATAAATTTTTTAAAGCAAAATTCAAAATTTAGAATTTATCTACATAAATACTAGATTTTTTAGCCTTTCTAAGGTATAATAAATTATTGTACTTGGAGGAGATTATGAAAAATAAAAAAGTGGTTCTAGGTATGAGTGGTGGTGTTGATTCTTCAGTTGCTGCTATCCTTTTAAAAAACCAAGGCTATGATGTGATTGGCGTATTTATGAGGAATTGGGCTGATGATGGAGTTTGTACTGCTACAGAAGACTATATGGATGTTGTAAAAGTTGCATCCCAATTAGGTATAAAATATTTTACTGTAAATTTTGAAGAAGAATATAGAAACCAAGTTTTTTCATATTTTCTTAATGAATATAAGAAAGGTCGAACTCCTAATCCTGATGTGATGTGCAATACAGAAATTAAATTTAAGGCATTTTTAAATTATGCTTTGAATTTTGATTGCGACTATATTGCAATGGGTCACTATGCCCGTACAAAAAATATTGATGGAAAAACTTACCTTTGTAGAGGTTTAGATAATAATAAGGACCAATCTTATTTTTTATCAAGAGTTACAGAAGATGCCTTAAAGAAAACTCTCTTTCCTATTGGTGAGCTTCAAAAAGATCAGGTAAGAAAGATTGCCAAAGATTATGGTCTGTCAACAGCTCTAAAAAAGGATTCTACAGGAATTTGTTTTATTGGCGAAAGAGATTTTAATAAGTTTTTGGACCAATTTTTATTTACAAAACCCGGCAAAATTGTCGATACCCAAGGAAATGTTTTGGGAGAACATTCAGGACTTATTCACTATACCATCGGTCAAAGACGAGGAATGGGAATAGGCGGTAAAGGAAATGGAGAACCTTTTTTTGTAGCAGACAAGGATTTGAAAAATAATCTTTTGATAGTGGCTCAAGGAGAAAAAAATCCTGCCCTGTATAAAAAAGTTTTTCAAGTAGAAGATTTGTTTTGGATTAGTGGAAAACCACATTTCCCTCTTAAAATGACTGTAAAAATTAGATACAGAGCAAAAGATGAAGAAGCTTTGCTCGAAGAAAACGAGGGAAAATATTTTGTAAAATTAAAAAATCCCCTAAAAGGGGTTACTCCCGGTCAAGTTGCCGTATTCTATAATGACGAAATTTGCCTTGGCTCAGGGATTATAAAGTAGGAGGTATTTATGGAATTATTAAAGTTAAGTTCTAGAAAAGAACACGGTAAAAACCAAGTTGATAAGTTAAGAGCAGAAGGTATAGTACCAGGAGTAATATATGGTAAAGACAGAGAACCTTTAAATGTTAGTGGCCATGAAAATGTAATTTTAAAATTATTTCAAGAAGTTGGTACTTCTGTAATCATTGAAGTTGAAATTGATGGTCAAAAAACTTCTGTACTTTTTAAAGAAGTTCAAATGCACCCATTCAAAAATAATATGCTTCACTTCGACTTATATGAAATTGATATGAATCATCCAATTACAGTTGTTGTACCAGTAGTATTAATTGGTAGAGATGAAATCAAAGTTCAACCTTCTAACTTAATTCAAGTTATAAATGAAGTTGAAGTTAGCTGCCTACCAAAATATTTACCATCAACTGCTGATGTAGAAGTTACTGATATGCAAATTGGTGATACAATTACAGTAGCAGACCTTGATATTTCAAAAGATGAAAATATAGAAGTAGCACTTGATGCTGATGAAGTTGTTGCAACATTATCTGCACCAAGAGAAGAATCTGAAGAAGAAGAAACTGAAGTAGCTGGTGAAGTTCCTACAGTTGCAGAAACTGAACAAAAAGAATCTGAAGAAGAATAATAATTTTTTCAAAAGACCCTTTTGGGTCTTTTTTTATTTCAAAACATAAAAAAGTCAGTATTTTTAATAACAAAATACTGACTAAATAATAATCTTATCTTATCCTAGTTTGAATATAGGACTTAATTTTTTATAAACAAGCATCATAAGAGCCGATGTAATTAATCCTTTTAAAAGATTAAAAGGAAGTATGCAATATACCATAAAAGACCAAAGATCTGTGACTTTTTCACTTACAGCTCTTCCCATGCCAATAATTGCTTCCATTGGAATAATTTTTGCATACAATGGAAATATTACATAATAATTTGAAACCATTGAAAGAGCTGTCATAATCAATACACCAGAAGTTAATCCAATGATTGCCCTTTTATAAGTTTTATTTTTTCTATAAATACTTGCAGAAACAAAGGCAAAAACTGAACCAATTATAAAGTTTGACAATTCTCCAACTCCTCCAGTTGTTGTCCCTCTAATAACAATATGCAAAATGTTTTTTAATCCACAGATCAAAACTCCATAAATTGGACCCATAGTAAAAGCTCCAAGCAAAGTTGGCAACTCAGAAATATCCATTTTGATAAATTCTGGTGCTATAAATAAAATCGGAACCTCAATAAGCATTAACAAAAATCCAATAACTGATAACATAGCAACTCTTGAAATTGCACGGGCAGATAAAAATGTACCTGTATTAACTCTATTCATAAATACCTCCTTAATTTGGGGCATCAAAAAAGCCCCTTCTTCGGGGCGTAATATCAATTACACATCTTCTTTCATCCAGACTTTACTGTCGGTATTGGAATTTCACCAATTCAACCCCAAAAGGCTCGTGGACTCTACCACCGGTTAGGACTTTCACCAATCCCTGAAGATTAACAACATCTATATTATATCATCTTTTAATAAATTTTCAATACATGAAACAAAGCATAAGATAAAATTCTTAGAAAAAATATAAGACTAGGTGATTAGAATATTAGACTTTCAATTTAAAAATTATGTAAAAAATTCTAAAATAAATGCCCAAGATGAAACTTATCAAATTGGACATTTATTTTATTTATGAAATTTTTTGTGTGCGTGAATCGTAAATTACAACAGGCATTCCCACAAAAGTATTATCAAAAAGTTTAGGCATTACAGAAGGCGGAATATTGATACATCCGTGACTTCCTCCTGTCATATATATATTGCCTCCAAAAGAGCTCCTCCAAGAAGCATCATGAAGTCCAACACCAGTCCATGTTATTGGCAACCAATAATTTACATGAGAGCGATAGTTATCACCTGTCAAAAATCTATCCCTTTCTCTTGACCAAATTTTATGAGTTCCAGTAGGTGTGGCATTATTTTCACCAGGATTACCTGTAACAATTTTAGTTTCCAAAATCAGTTTTCCATCTTTATATAACCAAGCATTTTGCCTTGCAAGGTCAACTTCTATATAAGAATTTCCTAAATCATTAACAGCTCTATTAACTGCTACAGTCCTATAAACAGGAGTTAATTCCTTATCTTTCCTTTCATTTAAAGCCTTAATAAGTTCTTCTGAAGTCTTTTTTCTTTCAGTTGACCATCCATAAATTCCACCTTGAACACGAACCAGTCCAATACCAGTAGCATTAAAATCACGGGTTCCCTTAAATGTATCATATTTTAAAGCCAAAGATTTTATATAATTTTTCACCTTAGCATCATCAGGAACAAGTTTCATATCTTCAGTTCTGTGAAATAATTTAATTAAATCTTGTCCCGTTAAAGTTTCCTTTCTATCTTGAAAATTATAAATAATTTTTAGTTTGAAAAGAGATTTATACTCATTCAAAAGAGATAAAAGTCCCTTATCATCCGACTTGATTTTTGGCATATAATAAATATTTTCTTTTTCTAGATTGACATCTTTATTTTCATCTTTTAAATGCTTCATAATAGAAGATTTTAATTTACTAACATCCACAGTATTGCCTAAAACTTCATCTTCTATTTTAAAATTATTATTTTCATAAACAATTTTGGCATCTTGAGGTGGTGTATTTTGATTTTTAACAATTTTCAAATCATCAACACTTTGGTCAAATTTACTAATATCGTAAGTAGCTCTATGCTTAAGCTCATATTCTTTCTTATATAGACTTTGTAAAAACCAATAAAAAGATGGTTGTTTAATATCTTGATTTGGCAAAAGTTCATCCTTGTAGTCAAACTTGGATACATCTAAATCTTCCTTACCATCTCTAGAAATAATATTAATTTTATAATCTTTCCAAATACCATTGTAATTATCATATAAATCCGATTTTTTTGTTAAAGACAAATCCTTACCATTTACTATAGTTTTTGGCAAAAAATAAGACCTATAAAAATAAGCACCAAAAAAATAAATACCTATGAGTAGAATAAGAATAAGTCCTAAAATAAATTTTAAAGCCTTTTTCATTTGACCACCTTTCCATTTAATTATAGCTTAAAGATATGAATTGTAAACGTGAAATTAAGAATTGTAATATAATTGTATAAATGATTACAAAACAATGAATTTTAATAAATGTATAGGATTATAAGCAGAAATCACAATTAAGAAAAATATTTTAAATAATAATTAAAATAAAATTTCTGTAAAAGTATTGACAATTTTTTATAAACTAGCTATAATAATTATGTTGTAAAACTTCATGCGGGAATGGCGGAATTGGCAGACGCGCTAGACTTAGGATCTAGTTCCATTGGAGTGGGGGTTCAAGTCCTCTTTCCCGCACCAGACAATTTTGTATTTTTATGAATTGTTACAAATGGCTAAAAATGCAAAGAAAAAGCAGGTATTCAATTTTTGAATTACCTGCTTTTTTACATATTTTTACACGTTTTTATTGTTGTGTTACCAACTCGTTACCAACTTTTATAATTCTTTTTTTCATTTAAATACCTTTATTTGGTAGGATTTAAAAATATTTTTTTAAATTTTTATATAAAAATAAAGCCTGGCTAAGAACCTAGACCAATAAATTATTCTTTTTTTAGTTTTTCTGTATTAATCACGTTTGTTGTATCTGTCGGCTTGCTATCCGCTATTCCCTCAGATAACATATATATACATAAACCACCAATTGCAGACACTAAGGCTACTACTCTTTCAGTGGTTTCAGGCTCTGCACTTGTAAATGCAATTAATGCAATTACAACTGCACTTATACAAGCCCAAAACTTTCTACTTCCTAACTTTCTTAAAAAGTCTTCTTTCTTCATTTTTCCACCTCTCTTTGCTTATCATATCTTCTTATCATCGCTATAACTTGTTCTCGGGTACAAGTTGAACCGGGGTTGCTTCCATCAGTAATCCCTTGTTCCTTACCCCATTCCCAATCTTCTTTTGCCCATTCTGATGGGACTGTGTTATCTCTAGTCACGATTTTTCCCACTCCTTTATCGTACTGTTGCAAGCCTAGTCTTTCTATAAGTTGGATTAGTTTATTTCCATAATTTAGATCTGTTGCATATCCACACTCTCTAAGTGCAAGTGCTTGTGTTTTATAATTTTTAGCTTCTAAAACTTTTTTATAGTTTTGCACTCTCCAAGGTGTTGATACAAAAAACTGGTCGTGATCTTTAATGGACTCTAAATAGGATCCATATTTTCTAAAGTCAGCAGTTATTGTGTAGACTTCTCCAGTTGACTTTTGTTCTTTTGTTTGCTTCTTATAAACTTCTCCAGTCCAATCTTTGCTTACCTTAATTCCAAATAAGTTTTTAGCTTCTCTTGCAAGTGATGACTTGCCCCAGTTACTTTCAAGGATAGCTTGTGCAATAGTCACAGATGGCAAGATATTAAGTTTTTGTCCTCTAAGACTATCCACAATAGACTGTATAAAATTTTCTTCAGTGAGTTCTACTGGTGGAGTCTTAACATCAGACTTCTTTTCTGCAAGTCCATAAAATTCTGCAATTGCTTTTGACACCGCATTTGCAGTCTTATCAAGATTTTTACGATACACAGTTGCATCTTGCAAATTGTCGTGAAAAACATGCTCTACTATCATATTTTTCTTAGCATACCCAAGCCTTAGGATTCCATAATAATTAGATCCTGCATTATTTCTCCTGTACTTTGTGCCACGATTAGGAGTACCTAAAGCACTTGACACATAAGCACAAATCTTATCCCCTAAAGCCTTGCAAGACTCCTTAGGATTTGTAGAGTCCCAAACCTCTACACCTCTTACATTGCCACCAGCCGCATTACTGTGAACTGATAAGAGTAAATCATAACCTCCTGCCATGAGTCCCCTAGACTTAAGACTTGGATTCTGAAAAATATAATTCCTAGTCATATTAACTTTAAAACCATATCTTTCAAGTGCCGGCTTTAAAAAATCTCTGGCATAAATAAAGTTGCAGTCCCCCTCGTTACAATATGGGAGATTATCAACTTGTTTAAATCCTCTGTTATGAGCAGTTCCACCACCATGACCAGGGTCTAACATTATTTTTACCATGTAATCAACTCCTTTATTGCATAATAAAAGGCAGCTATTTAAAGCCGCCTTCATTTTCTTATTGCATCTAAAATTTTGTCTGACTTCTCATCATGTTTTTCAAGTTTGCGATGTAGATCCTTGTTGTAGTAATCTAATCTACTTACAGTATCTGCTACAATTTTATTTGTGATTGACAGTTCTTTTACAGATTCAATTAGACTTTCGACTAGAGCTTTGAAGTCTGTATCGTTCATCTGCAAAGTTCCAATGCTTTTTATGAGGTCGTCTATCTGCTTAGTTCTTTTTCTGTCGTTAGATATTACCAAGTAGGTAAATAACCCTAAAAATACTACTATGATTGAGCCTGCAACTCCTACTGCAAGGTATAATTCTTCTATTGTCTTATACTCCATATGTCACCCTCTTTTTTGCATTAAAAAAGAACCTTTTAACGGTTCCCAAAATTTTTTTCTAATAACTGTTCAATATTGTAATTTCTAATAATGTATAATGTATTTCCATAGCAGTCGATATCATCTTTATTAATTAATAAATTCTCAGTAGTTACTTCTTTAAAATTTAAATTGAAGTCAATATTTTTAACAGAAGAGTCTAAACCAGATACAAAGATTCCTCTACTTTCTATAAATTTTAAGGATTTATAAAGGTTTTCTTCTTCTCTATTGTATGGGTAGTTTAAGAAAGATTTATTTTTCATACAGTTTACAATTTCTTCGGCTCTATTAAAACAGAATTCATATAATACTAAATCATTTTCTTTCTCTGAATCATAAATAGATATAAGCAACTTTTCTAAGTCATCCAATAAATTTATCTCATTACTTATATCTTCAATTTTTGTCTTCCTAAAATACATTTCTTTTTCAAGTTTAATGTTCTTCCTAGTAGTATAAATAGAGGTCCCCACTGCTACCACTAATGAAACAACGGCAGAAATTCCAACAGCTATAATATTTGTATCCAAATTTAATCACTCTCCTCAATACTATTATATCAAGGAGAGTAATTTATAATAATAATTATTCTCCTTCAACTTTAACTGGCATACCATCTGCATCAAGACCAAGAGCCTTTAAATCTTCAAGTACAGCCTCTCTCCAAATCTTTGGCACTTGTCTAACCTTTTTATTTTCAGGATTACAAGTTCTCCTTTGACGAGATACTAAGCCAACATATAAATCTAGCATACTTACACCCCCTTTCCCCTTAAAAAATGTGTATAAAAAAAGACTTGCTAAAACAAATCTCATCCATACCTTACTTAATCTCCTTACCATTTTCGTCATATCCTTGTGCCTTAAGTTCTGCAATAACTGCATCTCTTAAGTGCTTTGGTACTTGTCTAACCCTCTTATTATTTACATCACAAGTTCTTTTCCCTCTAATAACTAATCCTACATATAAATCAATCATTCTTTACCCCCTAAAATAGTTTCATAAATTGTAGCTAAAACTTCATCAGTTTTTTCTGCCCTTTCAAGGTTTGTTTCATAATTTGTCGCAACCGCCTCGGCAAGTGCTAAATTTCCGTCATTAATCTTTTTAAGTTCCCCTAGGATTGCCCCAGTGTCCCCGCTATTTTGCAATTCCTTTAAAGATTTTTCATTAATAAATTCTACTGCCATAAAATCAACTCCTTACATATAAGCTCCAACAAAGCCGTAAAAGTATGATGCCATACCTTCTGGTGTGTTGGCTCTGTCTATCCTAATGTCTACTCCTATGCACCACTTATCAGCAGTCTTTGTTTTGGTCTTAAAATTATACTTTTGACCTATAAAATCATCTGGCAATACTTCCCAAGTTGGATTAGTATCCTTTGCGTTAAGTGATACTTTAACAGTCATCTTAGCCCCTTTTGCCAACTCAGCTAGGGGATTAACCACCACCGCTGATGGCTGAGCATCTACCTCTTTAGTTAGTCTATACCAACAATAATCGATTTTTTTAGTAAAAGTAATATAGCCTGTTCCCTTTGCCCCAAAGGAGTCAGTTGCCTCTATCTTAATTCTATGTTCACCATTTTTTAATTTTGCATAGTCAAGCTTTCCAATGCTAACTGTCTTGGATTGGTCGGGTGTAACTTTTCCAAGGTCCTGTACTTGTACATCGTCAACATAGACCTTAACTGTAATATCATCTCCATCAGGGTCATTAGCCTTAAAGCTAAAATTAAAAGGTTTATTCTGTTCTCCTAAATTGGAGTTGGTAACTGTAACAACTGGGTTTGAATTGACCTTTTTAAAGGTGTATCTTCTTATGGCACTTGCCCCGTTGGCGTCAGTAACTGTAATTTCAATAGTGTTAGTCTTATTTAGTTCTAAGTCATCAAATTTTGTCTTGTCAATATCAATCTCATAAGACTCGCCTTTTGTGGCATTATTGATTGTCCTAATTGTCGCAGAGTTGAGTTTAACAACAACATTTAAAGTCTCATTAGCATCTGGGTCATCTACACTAAATACCTTTTTAAAAGGTGCTTTAAAACCGCCTAAGTCCTCATCTTTGCCTGAAATAGTAGGCTCTTGATTTTCAATTCCCTCGTAAACATACCAATATCCACCTTGTTCTCCGCTATTTGGGTAAGCGTTACGGTTAGAGGATGTTACTGTATCAATTTTTGAGCCTTTTGAAGGACTTGTCACAGAATCATGAGAAGCTTCATAAACCGTTACAATTCCTTTGCCGGAAACTGAATACTTATATTTACCTGGGGATTGAATCATAAAACCTGGTAAACTATGTGCTGCCGCCCAATTACTCTCTGGGTCGAGTAATGCTTCATAAGTTACACGCATATTGGATGAAAAACTGGAACCTTTTATATAAAAGTAGTTTGTTCGCCCCATATCATCACCATTAAAATAATCCGATTTTTCCCCATAATATTCCCAAGAGGTAACAAATCCAGAACCCTCAAATCTAGCAGTAGTACGTTCATCTGTTAGAGCATAGTCACCCCACTTTGGTGGTTCAAATTCATCTATTTTGACTACTTTATATCCTAGATCATAGGTTTTCTGACTTACCGTATACCTACCCCATCTATAAACTGTCATAATCTCACTCCTTTCTATATCACAAATCTAGCCATTTGTGGGTCGTAAATACCCTCAAACTCTTCAGCACCGTCTAAGCGTTTTAAATCGACCTTGAAATTATTGTATCTACTATCAGTTTTTATAGATGTTCCCATAGACGCAAGTCTTAAAGCCAAGTCCTGGATTAAGTCCCAATTACCTTTTACGGTTTGATTAGTTCTGCCCTTACCTGCTAAGTCCATAAGGTCAAGTTGGCTTGCACAAATCATTGACCTATCAATATTAATGTTTATCGTATCTACATTTGCAACCACCACGATTATATCCATAGATATTTCCACCATCTCTTGGTCATGTACTGGTATATAGTCTGCGTGGTCGTCATAATAAGCCACCCCGTATAAGATTTCTCCCTTCCTTGGGTCTTGGGCAAATAGACCAACCTCGGACATCAAAAAGCCTTTTTTTGTTTCGTGATTAGTTATTGCAAGGCTAATCGTGCTTGTTCCGTCGCCGTTAGCCTTAATTCCTCTGATATCAACTTCTTGGACTTCCTCAACGAGTTTATCCATAACAAAAAGGGCTGCGGTACTTTCAATCTTTCCAGTTCCAATCGCTGCCCTTGTAAAATTTAAAGGCTCACCTGTTTGGCAGTAAGCCAAGAGGTCTCGTCCTTTTTCGGTTAAATAAAATCTTCCTCTTTGCATTTTTTCTCCTTTCTACACCCTAAAAGCATTTTTGCTTTGGTCATACGGACCCTCAAAATCTTCATTTTCTTTAAGATTTTTAAAATCTTTTGAAAAATCAGTCCTCATTTTAGACCAAACTAACTTATCCCCATAAAATAACTTGTTTTTTTGTTTGCCATTTATTATTATGGCTTTCTTTTCCCATAAACTCATATAATCACCTAGTCAATAGCATATATGGTATTGGGTTTTTTAGTTGTCAAATTGTTGTATTCTGTAAGGCTCATCTCAACAACATCAGGCTTTTTCTTCAACTCATCTCTAAGTTCTTCTGTTCTTTGTATCAAGTCAGATATCCAAAATATGAGTTCCCTTGTTGAGTTTTTACTCCATTTTGACCCTCCAGTTCCTGGTTCGAGTTTTACATTTGCAACATCGCTTTCGCTTATTTTTTTATTCCAGCCATCTATCATCTCTTGGGTTACGTTGTTTTTCTCTGCCCCTTCTTCAATCCCTTGTAGCTTTTTGATGTCGGCTTGGGTGATTAGACTTGGAGATATTTCCGTATAAGCACTTCCAGACCACCTGTAAATATTTTCTGTGGATAAGTCAACATAGATTTTTCCCTTTTCTCCCGTGCTTGGAAAATTGGTTTTGCTTGCAAACTCTAAGACATCATCAACATAGCTTGGCAACTGGTCGGCAGGTACTTTTCCATCTCCACCAAGTGAGGCATAACCATTCGCCTTGCCCCTGTTTGCAGTGTTTTCTGCGGTGTAGTCAAGTTTCCCTGCACTTACCTCTTGCTTAGTCGCATAGGTCTTTTGTATATCCTCACTCTTTGCATAAGGTGTAAGGTCATAGACCTTTATAGCCTTTTCTGGTAATTGTGCCTCGGGGACTTTCCCACTACCATCGAGTGCAGCATATCCGTTGACCGCTCCCTTGTGGATAGTGCTTTCTTTTGCTTCAAGGTCTTCTTTACTTGCTAAATTGCCTAAATGAATTCCTGTAAGTATAGGTTGCCATGCAGACCAATCATGTTTATTTGAGTTTGTATAATTTGCACCTGACCTAAAGTAGATGGTGTTTCTATGCATAGCATCATACGCAATTTGGAAAATGTATCGCCCAAAGTTCATGGTGTTGATATACCAACCTTTTTGACTATCTGGTGTATTAGATGAGTTATAGTAAGCAAAAAGCCATTCTTTTCTTATGGTATTTGCGTCAACTCTACCCTCTGCCTTAAGTTCGCCAACTGTCGTTCCGTCAGCTTTTTTATATCCCTCTAAATCTTTAGCAGTTAAAAAACTGGATAAGTCATAAGTGGTGTCCTTTAAAGCCTCATCAGGTAATTGACTTACTGGTACTTTTCTGTTGCCATCAAGACTTGCTATCCCGTTGGCAGACCCTATAAGACCCTCAAGGTCATCAGTATCTTTTATAAGCTGATTTAGGATATCCTTTAATAGCTTTTTTTGATTATTAAGGGTTATGGAGTTAGCCTTTAAGTCGCTATCATCATCTAGTTTTTTATCCCAAGCTTCTTTTTCTTTATCTGTTACAAATCTATGGCTTTGGTCAGTTTCAATTATCCCTGCCTTGTGAGTTTCTGGGTGGGTATAGACTGTGTCCTTGTCATCATCAAAAACAACTTGCCCGTCAGCATTGAGTTTTAAAACCTGACCTGCTTTTCCACCCTCGGGCATTTTAACCCGGTTAGAAATTGCCCTTAAAATCTCTGTTATACTATCTTTATTTGTGTTAAGTTCAGCTGCGATCTCCCTAAAAGTGTCATACTCTTTAGGAGCACCTTTTAAGATACTTTCAAGTTTGTCTAAAACCTCTTGAGGTTTAAAGGATAAATACTCATCAAGTGGCACTCCCTCTTCTGTGTAGACTGTACTCGTAAAAATATGAGGAGAAACTATTGCAAATTTCCCAGTAGTCTCATCATAAGCAAGGAGTTTCTTGCCCTTAAAAACCTTATTTATATCATTAATCTTATCAGTCATACTTCATACGCACCCCACTTCCGTCCTCAACTTCTAAGAACATATCATTTTGGTTAAGAGTCCAAACCTCTGGCATAATAGCCACCCTCTTAATCTTCTTGTGATAAGTCGCCATTCCCATGTAGACAAGGTTGTCAAATTCCTTATCCTCAACCTTATTAGGTAAGACCTTATAATGCTTAGCTTTTTGTCCGTACATACCATAGAAGATGGTTTGGTCCCTAATCAATCTCACTCTTATAAATTGAGTTAAGTTAGCAGGAATTATTTCTCTAACTTTTTTCTGCAAATCACCTACATCAAAGTGAATCTCACCATCACAAAATACATTTATCTCAATTCCATATTTGTCATAATCAAGGCTTAGTTTATATTTATCTTCGCCTAAGTATAAATCTAGCCATCCTTTAAAGGTCCTATGAGTCCAAATCCTATTCATATTCCAAATAGCAAAAATCTTTTTTCTCTGTTCTTCCAGGTCACCCTTTATATTTTCGTCATCAATTAACTTTTTATAAGCACTTAGTCCAAGTTTTCCAGCTGAGCCTATATATAAATTTTCCATTAAAAAATTAAGTTTAGCCCAAAGATTAGAAAGTTCAATGTTTTCTCTAATTCTTATATTAGTAAATTCAGCACCTTTCCCAATAATATCCTGTGGCAGGTGCTTACCTATATCCACATCTCGATTTATAGAAATCACATCTTCAAACTCGTGGAGATTAACATTATTTACATCAACATTAAATTTCTTATTCATTTCTAACCTCTGTAACAATTACATCACCTAAAACAGGTAGTTCATCTTCAGAAAGCTCAAATATTTTTTTATCTGTGTCTGTAAACTTAATTGTTTCATAGTCAATAACATCAGCCACATTTAAAACTATGCTAGTTATTTTTGCTAATCTAATATCATTTTCAATATAAATATTAGAATCGACTTTCTCATAGGTCCCCCATTTTTCCCTTTGACCCTTAAAATATTCCTCTATATTACTTTTAACCTCTCTTTTTATTTCTTCTAAATTTGAATTTCTAGATTTTAAAATTTCACAAGTTATATTTATTTTCTTTAACTTTGCACCAACTACAGTTACATAATGACCTATAGGAGCAACTCCCACTCCCTTTTGGTGAAAAGGTATAGGGTCTATAATTTCTTGAACTTTTGATATAAGTTCTGATGTTGGCTCTTTAAATTCTGAATCAGTAATTATTAATTTTACTGTCCCTCCACCATTCCAAACAGGAATAACTTTTACAAGACCTACCCCGTCAATAGCCTTTACCTTTTTCCTATAGTCATCAATATTCCCACCATAAGCAATTGATTTAATAGTTTCAAAATACCTTTGTCTAAAATCTTCTGTGCCTTCTTCATCTTCTCCAAGTATAGCTAGTTTATATATTTCAGCTAAATTAAGATTTCTTATGGTCCTTGTCGGAGTTAATTTACCACCTTTTAAGTTTCCAACTCTTCCTTTTTCATTACAAATAAGCTCATAAAAAAACATTCCCTTTTCTTCTTTTTGAAGTTTAGAAACTGTGTAATAAATATCATCTATAAAAAATCTATCTCCAATATTAAGTTTTGCATCAAACCTACCAATAATAACAGCTTTAGTAGCATTATATGGTTCAATCCCTCTTTCCTTTGCTCTTTCAATAAGCCAATACCTATTAGCAGTATCTCCAAAAGCATTTTTAAAAAGAAAATCCAAGTAAGAATATAAAAGAGAAATTTCAATAGCTATTGGTGCAATAGCATCATAAATAACAGAGCCTTCCCTCTTGTCGAACTCATCTGAAATTCTATCTAAATTTCTCTCAAGGACATTTTCAAAAGTATTTTCATCAAAAATAGGCTCATAAATTCCCCTAGCCAATTCTTATCACCTCTTCTATATCAATTGTTTTTTCATCAAAAATAGTTTTAACCTTAAATTTCATTCCAAGATTATCTGCCTTACTCCATTCACTTACATAAGAAAAATCAAAAACATCTTCAATTCTGTCATCTAACATCAAGGCATCAGTAATTCTTCTAGTTAAAACTATATAAGCATATTCCTTCCTCTTTCCGAATAAATCTTCCTTCTTAACTCCAAAACTTGGATAAATAGGATAAATTCCTCTTTCGGTATTAATACATTTATAAATCATCTGCCTAATAGCTTCTAAATCATCATAAATATAATTTTTGACTCTCTCTTCTTCCATCCACATCTTATGAGTAAAAGAAGGTTGCGGAATTATTTCAATTTCATCACCATACTCATATTCATTGTTAAACTCCGGTATCATTTAATCACCTCTAATCATTAATGTGATTTTTGTGCATCTCATCTTTAATTATTCCCTTGTATGACTCTACACTTCCATGAGTAACTATAACATCACCATGAGGGCAAGTTCCGTGTAAGGTGCATTTCATTTCACCCTTTATAAACTCATGAGCCCCTTCAAAGTGATAAGGGATTCCATTGGTTCCTTGTGGTTCTGATGCTTCATACAAATAAAAATAAGTCTGTCCCCCATCGTTAGAAATGAGAACAAACTTCTTACCTAAATCTTTTTTAGTAAAGGGCCTATACTTAGGGACAACTAAAAATTCTTCTTTGATGTGTACTTTGTCATCATTTTCAGGAATAAAATCAAGAGGATTAAGAGAAATCAGCTTGCAATAAACAATCTCAGAGCTCATTCTTCTTCCTAAATTCTGATTAACTATTTCATCAATGGCACCTCTTAAATCTAAAATCTCATCATTCATTACTTAGGAACTACACCTCCTTGATATCCCCAGCCTCTATAGTGTTTCCACCAACCACCGATTTTATGTTTCTTAACAGTAGTATCAGTTGCATCAATCATCATTCCGTTGCCGGCATAAATCCCTACATGTCCAAACTGTGGTGAATAAGGACTGTTAAAATAAACAGTTGCACCAACAGGAATATTGTCCCTACTTGAACTTACAATCCACTTATTACCAGCGGTCTTTGCACTTCCTGCACTACCATGTATTCCAGCTGATTCGTAGCAAACCCTAACAAAGCCTTGGCATCTTCCTTTATAAGATCTTGTTCCTATCATACTTTCAGCCTTATTTATAATTGTCTGCATCTTCCTATTGCTAGCCTTAGGTAAATCTCTTACTTGTAATTCAGTTGAACCATCGAGCTTATTAGATTTTCTTACAGCCCCTCCAACATCATAAGAATCACTTACATTAGAATTCTTATTTTGTCTTTCCTTGTCCCTAATAATACCATCAACATCTCCAATTTTTTGAATGTCCTTATTCATGACTTCCAAATCCATAAAATGTGCATCATCAAAAAAAGTATGAGTGACTTTTTCAACTAGCATATAGGAATTAATATTTATATCTCCAATAGCCATCATCTCCACAGGAATAACAGACCCGGCACGAACTCTAATATCTCCTATAGCTTCTTTTATTGTAAGACTTCTGTATTTTCTATTTAAAACTTCCAGAATTTGTGAGGCCTTATTTTCAATATCTTCTGCATTGTTTGTTGTGAGAGTGTATTCAAGCACTCCCCACTTAGCAATGTTTTTCTCATCTTGCTTTACAACTTTTTTAATAAGTCTTCCCTCATCATCAGTTAAATAAACAACAACTCTGTTATAAGTTCCATCATCAATGCTTGTTTCATAAGAAAAATCTACAATATTGTCATAGCTAATGGGACAATTTACAATCATCTTATCAGCAGATTTTAAAGAAATTTTTCCACAATCGTCAAAAAGTGTATAAATCTTCCCAGTTTGAGATAGGGTTATATCATTTGCAACCTTAACCATATTTAAATACTCTTGATTTTTCTCAAGCCTTTTAGGAATTTTATATGAAGTATCTTCAATTTCTCCAACTTGTAAATTTCTATCACTACAAATTTGTTTTAATAAGTCACTCATAGACTTAGAGGAGTATTGATAGGTGTCTCTTGATTTCAAATACCTTATTTGGTCATAACAAACAGTGGAAATAACTTGTCTTTTATCCCTAGTCTTCTTAAAAACATATCCCTTAAAGACAGTTTTACCATCAATACTAAAGCTAACAGGATTCCCCTCTTGATAATCAATAATCTCATCTTTTACAACATCAAATTCTAAAATACCAGCCCTAAATCCTCTTTCCCACTTAATGGTGACTTTTCCTTTGATTACAGGTTGGTAAATTTTTCCATTATTGGCAATAAATATTTGATAAATCTTTTCTTTCTGCTTCATTTCTTAAACCTCTTTGCCATATTATAAATGGTTTTTGGATTAAAAAATGCCTTTGCTACTACTGGAACAGTTAAAGGAGCTGCTGCAATAGCTGTCTTTACAATCTTATTGACCTGCCTTTTATCTGTGCTCGATCCAGTGTCTTTTAACTTAATAGTCTTTAAGGGCTGATATTCTTTTAAAGTCAAATCAATTAATATGTTAGTTCCAATCTTACTATCTTCATCAATACTATAATCTTCAAGGGTCATATACTTACAAATAGAATTTCTAAGATTAGGATCTGATGTAATTCTTAAGATAACAAACTCAAAGATTTTCTTTTCTTTCTTTAACTCCTCTAGCTTTTTTATAATCTCTTGTTGAGGAGTGTATAAATCGACACCATCATGTTCTTCTGAAAAAGCATAAAAAGAAAAAGAATATTCCTGTAACTTACTCTTTCTTAGAACTGTATAAGTTTCTCCATTTACTAAATCATAAAAATCATTTTGTCCGCTTATTTTGTTCTTTATTTTTGAAGGAGTTATAGGAATTTCCATTCCATCAATATATAGTTGATAGGGTTTTTTACTCATAATCAACCTCCATTTATATTCAGAATAAGATCTTTTAATAACTTTTTATTTGCTTCATCAATAATTTTTTCTGCATCAACATCACTCTTTATATCTCCAGTAAACTGATTATATACCTCAAGTTTTACCCCCTTAGATAATTCGCTTATAGCCCTAGTTTCCATAAGGCCCTTTAAAGCAGATAAATTATTATTATCCCATTCACTATCTTTCATTTTGTCATTCATGGATTTTGTATTCTCTGCAATTTCATCAAGAGGGCCAGTCATAGCATCAGTATTTAAAAAATCTTTAGATTCAAGATTATTTTCAAGTTTCTTTTGTCCAGCTATACTTTTTACCTTATCTAATCCCCACTTGTATCCTTTGTTAAACAATTCTTTACCTTCAATTCTTTTTATTTCATAACCTTGTCTATCAAGAGTAATAGCATCCTCATTTTTCCCCCAGCTAAGAACCTTATTTTGTAAGCCTACAAGACCACTAGTCCAGTCAGTTCCAAAAATTGCATCAATTATCTTAGTTACAACTTTACCTAAATCTAAAAACCAAGAAATAATATTTCCAATTAAATTCCTAACTGCATCACCAAAGGAATCAAATCCACCCTTAGCCACATTTAAAACCCATTCTATTATTGAAATAAAAATATTTGCGAAACTTGCATAAATAAGCTGAATTAAACCGTTAATAATACCTATGGCAATATTTAAAATTGTTGCTCCAGCCCAAAGGACTGAACCAACAATTAAGCCTGTTGCACTATAGGTAGCTCCTGTTACCTTATTAATTGCTCCAACAATTCCATAAATAAGCCCAATAATTCCTATGATAATTGCAGGAATCCAAAATAAGGGACTTGCTAAAAGTGCAGCATTAAATCCACCTTGAATAGCTGTTGCCTTACCAGTAGCTATTGCATATAAACTAACTGCCCTTGCCATTAAGAAGTGAGCAGTGGAAGAAATAAAGGCTAAACCATTATTAATTGCAAGAGCTGTTTTATAGATCCCAAATATGGTTAATAAACCCATAAGAGGTGGCCCAATAATATTAATAGAATTTGCCAATAAATTAAATCCATTTATTCCAATATCAAGACCAATACCAAGAAAGTGAGAAAATACCGTAATTCCATTTGTAAGACTATTAAAAAACCTTTGAAAGGAATCTGTATTTATAAAACTGTTAAACTTTTTCATTGGTCCCTGTAAGCCTAAAATCAATGTATTTGTGAGTTCAGTCTTTAAATCCGAAAAAGATTTAGGAATTTTCTTAAATCTTTTCTCAATATCATCCGCACTCTCAAACATAGCTCTTTTAATAACATCAGCTGTGATTTTACCATCACTCGAAAGCTCTTTTAGTTCTCCCATAGATACACCCATGGTCTTTGCTATTGCTTGTGCAAGTAGAGGAGCATTTTCTCTTATTGATACAAATTCATCACCTTGTAGCCTTCCAGAAGCCATTGCCTGTGTTAATTGATACATTGCAGCAGCTTGTTCTTCAGCCGATGCACCTCCAACTTTAAAGTTTTTATTTAAAATCTCACTAAACTTAGTTGCTTCTTCAAGACCACTAAAGGCATCACCAGCAAGCATTGTAAGCTTTGCAATAGAATCAGCCATATTTTTATAATTGGTTCTTGAATTTTTTGCAGCCTGTGCAATCCTTGACTGAACGTAAAAAAGTTTTTCTCCTTCTCCAAGCATAAAAGAAAGCCTTGAGTTAATACTTGTGAGTTCATCAGAAAGACCAACAAAAGCTTTTATACTTTGAAGACCTGCATAAGCTCCAACAATCCCTATAACTTTACCTTTAATACCACTTAAAAGACTCTCACTTTCGCTAACTGTCTTATTGTAATTGCTATGTTCATTTTCAAGGTTACTTGTAAAACTTTCCATATTTGCAAGTTCAGCTTGAGCGTTTCTTAGAGAACTTAAAGAAGCATCAAGAGAAGATGTATCAATCATATTTTCTGTTGAATCATTTAACTTATAGGCTGCTGAAATAACCATATTCATTGACTCAATAACATTTGTAAGAATAGGACTTACATTATTAATCATTGAAATTGTAGTTTGTAAACTCACTTCTTCACCTTCTTTCTAGCATTTTCTAATTCTTCATTTCTAAATAAAAAACTTGCCATATATATAGCTTGAAGTCCACTATCCATGGCAAGAAAATCCTCAATTTTTATATTGCCCTTACTTTCCCAAAATAAATTATGAGCGAACCTTAAAAGTGGCTCGCTCTTTATTAGTTTTTTGCATCGCCTATAATTACATCAGGATCATCCATAAATCCTTGTGCTTTCATAAGCTTATCAGTAAATCTTTCATATTCTCGTCCTTCAAGCATCTTGTCTAAAAGTTCAGAAATATTCATTGCACCATAGGCATTTTGTAATTCTTCACTTTTTAAATTAGGATAGATTATAGTTTCTGAGATAGTGTCAACAATAAGTTTCTTAGTATCTACCTTTAAAAGACTCTTGTTTTTCTTAACTATTGCAGCATTTTTTAAATCGTCAATTTCCTTAGCACTTAGAAGTCTAAAAGTCCAAGCTACTGGATTCCCATCTTCATCAACAAATCTATCTGATACTACTATTTCAAAATTTTCTCTTTTTCCCTTTGCCACTTCAGGCATAAAGTAATTTAAATTTTTCTCCATTTTATCTCTCCTCAATATCCTCAAAAGTTCCTTCGATTTCTTGTTCCAAATGGGAGTTTTCAATATCTAATTTAAAAATTTCACCACCATCTAAATAACATCTCTTTAAAATAAGCCTGTCTTCTCCACCCTCAAAATTAGGATCATTTTGAGTTAAGAAGATGTCAAAAGATGTTTCCTTTCTTGTCTTCATATATTTAGTTAGAACTTCCCTAAAAGCCTTAGTGTGTGCATACATAGTAGCCGTGAAAGTTCCCTTAGCACTTCCCCCAACACTTAAATCAACAGGAGTTCCAAGTCTTGGAATAGTTTCTCTATCAATATCAATCTTCGCAGTAATATTTTTTAGATAAAACATTGATTCTCTATTGCCATCAATTACAACAACAGCTTCCCCAAATCTACCATTGATTAAGTCGCCGCGTTCTAAAAATTTATCCATTCTTTAACCTCCTATTCCACAATCACGTGCATATAAAGTTTTGCCATTGCCATAACTGGATTAATTAAATATTTGCAGTAAACAGCATCCTTAACATCTCCAAGTTCAACCTTTATATCTTCAGGTTCTAAATTAGTAATAGCACCCAGTCCTTGAAGCTTAAGAGCGTGATTGTAAATGTCATTCCAGAGAATATTTCTTCCCATTTCGTTGTTTTGTTCCTTATCAAGGTATCTAGTATTAAAAATAGTTGAAACATCATTTCCAACTTGATGAAGCACTCTTATAATTTGATTTTTTGAAAAGTCCTCATTCTTTTTAACACTAAAATCAGTAAAGGAATTGATATCAGACAGCACTCTTGCTTTGTTATCAACTTCATGGAAAACAAACTGACCCTTTCTAATTGCAGAAATAAGATTCCTTTGTTTCGTATTTAGGTCAATTGTATATTCGCCATCGTAAATGTCATTTCCAACAGTCCTATTTATCTCACAACCTGCTTCAGCACCAGCTACCCAATAAACAAGACCAGCTTCATTTTCTTTTGCCTTAGATGCTACATTAATAACAAGTTCACTATTGGCATCAAAATTATATAAAGAAGCTTGGAAATATGCCCCTTCAAGATTAACTCTTCTCTCAACATAGGACTTATACATTCTCTTTATGGCTTCATCAGTTCCTGCATAGGCAACCACATTAATATATTTCTTTTCAAGTTTTTCCAAGAAGTCAGTGTGTGCCTTTGTAGTTTCTTCTCCATTAGTTCCACCACTTAAATTTGCACCAAGAGTTTTAGTCAAAGCTCCTTTAAACTCAACATAAGGACAATCTGATAAATCCTCTATGCCCTTAACTGCAACTTTTTCATAAACTTTTAGAGTTCCAATTTTTAAAGTAACATCAAACTTTTCTTCTTCATCAACATTATTTGCAATAATAACAACAAATTCATTACCTTTAGTACCTGAATGTTTCGCAGTTATTGTAAGAGATTCAACATTTGCCTTAGCCTTTTCTCCTCCACCATTTAATCTATAAATGTAGGCAGTCTTAGCATGGGCTAAAAGTTCTCTTAAAGGCAATAACTCTTTATCTGTATATTCAAGGCCAAATAACTCAAGAGATTCTCTTTGTAAATCTGAAGGTTCAACAGTTATAATCTCTCCTTCTAAACCAAAACTTAAATTTAAACCACAAGCAACAAAACCTCTTTCACCAAAAATATTAGAAGGTCTTGCCTTTGAAGAAAAGCAAATATAAGTTCCAGAAAGCACTTTATTTTGTACTGGAGGATTCCAAGTACCACCACCATAAGCCATTATTTAACCTCCCTATTCATAAAATCTTCATAAATCTTTAAAGCTTCTTCCTTTGTATATTCCTTACCATCTTCTAAAATTGCATAAAGAGCATCAACATTACCTATCGGATCTTTAGCATTTAAAAATTGCTCCTTAGTAAATGTAGGAGCATCAGTCTTTTTATCCATTTTTAATTAAACCCTCCTGTTTAAGTCTTCTCATAAGTGGATCAGGTATCTTAACTTTTTCCATCCAAACATTTAAATCAAAAGTCATTACAAGGTCACCATCAATAATTTTTGTCTCGAGATTTTGGCAAGTAACTCCTATATTATTAAGCCTTACCTGCTCCATTCCTGTAAGAAGTGTGAACCTAATTTCCTCTAATCTAAATAAATCATCTTCATCACATCTTAAATAATTAATATTTACAGTGTTATTTAGAAAAAATCTATCATCAAACTGCCTAATAAGCTCAGTTCTAAGAATATTAATAAAAAAACAAGGAGCTTTAACCCCTTGCTTTTGTCTATCAATTTCAATTCTTATATCAGGAAAAATCTCTTTAAGTCTATTAATTACAGCTTGCAAAATAACTACCATATCTCTTTAAACCTCTTTTCAAACTTTCTTTGAAAGATCTTATCCATAACTTTCTCTAAATTTTTTTCAGCAATTGTAAGCATAAAAACTCCATCTTTCCAGCCCAAAGTATCCCCACCGCTAACAATCCTGTGACCGTACTCAACATAAGCTGCATATTCTACATCATTAGATATTTCAATTTCATAGACACTTCCCTTTTTCTTAACATCATCAATATTCCATGACTCCCTAAGAAAACCAGTATCAACTGGCGTGTTCTTTACAGTGGCTTGGAATACTCTTGTGGCAGCCTCATAAGTAGCCTCCATGAAAATTTCATCAGCTACCCTCTTAAATTTGCCTAGATTATTTCTATATCCTTTTAAATCTTTAGTATCTATTTTCATGAAACATCAACCTTTTCAAGGACATATCTTCTGTGGGAAAGATGAATTGAAGGAATATCAGAAAACCTATAGTGATATACACTTCCATCACATCTTGTTACAATAACATCAGAACCTTTTGGAATATCCACATGAGGTCCCGTTATCAAAATATCTTTTCTCTCCACTTCACTATGTCCAATAAAATCATCACTGTGAGAAGATGCGTTAAAGCTAAGTCTACAAGGTTCATCTTTTACAACAGTAACCTTTCTTCTCCTTGTTACTTTAGTTTTTTCATCTTCATAAGTTTCAATGCAAATTGCACTTACCCTATCTTCATATAAAAGTGATAGACTTTCTCCATAGGAATCATAATCAATTACCATTTTAAGCACCTATACCTGCTACAAAAAACTTCAAGTCTTGAATCAAATAAATCATTTAACCTATTTTTATAACTTAAAATTTTAGCATCTCTTATTTCTTCATCACTTCTACTGTCAAATTCAACCCTAGTATTTTCAATAGAAATTGACTTAGCAACTCTTTTTCTTCCTTCAATAGGTTCTTTAATATTTTTTAAGTCATCAGTTTCTATTTTATTCAGAATTCCTTTTATCGCTATAAAATATTCAATAAACCTATTAGCATCTTCTGGGAAGTATTCCCTGTAGCAAGCCCATCTTAAAGTATCTAAAAGCTCATCATGAATAAAATTAAAAAGCTGGGCATCAATTTCATCCCCACCCAACTCTTTAATAATTTTATTTACATTATCAAGGCTAATCATTTTACTTTAGCAACAAAAACTTCATTGCAAGCTTCAAAAGATGGAATTGCCCTTGCAACAGATTTAGTAATTCTTGCTACCGGATCTATTCTTCTATAAATAACAGAAGTTATGAAGTCCTTATTTCTAACATCAATATTAGACACTTGTGGAAGTTCAACTTCTTCAGCAGTTAAACCAAAATAAGTATTTCCTAGCTTAGTTTCAGGCATAAGAATTACAGTATCTGCTTTAACTAGAGGAAGTAGGCTTCCATCTGCAAGTCTATATTTTTCATTGCAAACAGCAATTGTAGGTAAATCTCTTTGACTTAAAAAGTCATTTAAGTTTTGCATGCTTGGAATAATAGAAGAATTAACCCCAAAAATAGCCTTTCTTACTGCTTCAGAATTTAAAAGAAGTCTTGAAGTCGCCTTATCCATTAACATTCTACTAGGATTTACTCCAGTATCTTCAACAATCTTATCTACCCAAGTGTCAAGATTATTTACAGGATCAGCAGTAGCTTCTGACCATCTTGCAGAAGTCTTTAAATTTTCTTGATGAGCTTCCGGCATATGATAATCAATAACACCCTTAACACCATTTTCATCAAGAGTGAGTTTTCCTGTTTGTAAGATTTCAAATCTCATCATATTAATTCTCTTGTAAACAGAATCAATAGTTAAATCAACATCATTAAAAATTTTATTTAATACAGCTTGTTCCTCTGCAGGAGTTCTTGGATTTTGAAGTTTAACAATCTCATCTTCTGAAATGAACTTAGAATCCTTAACTAAAAGCATATCTAAAATATTTTTAGCAAATCCATTTCTTCCTGATAGCTTTGTATTAGTGTCTGGTGCATAAACTTCAGCAGTAACAGGAAGTTTATTTCCACCAATAATATATTCAATTTTTAAATCATCTGTCTTTATATTAGGAAATAATAAATTCCCAATATTATCTCCCTCAAGTTTTGTTCTTGCGTACTCTCTTAAATCTAAATTCCCTTCCTTTAAGCTTAAAATAGCATTAGTTAATTGTTCTGGCATTTATATTTCCCCCCTTACACTAATTTAATTTCAGTTAATTTTGCTTCAGCACTTATTGCTTCAGGAAGCTTGTCCTTATAAACATAACCTTCAATAAGAAGAGGTACTTCCATATCTCCATCAGTTACATCAATATCAAAGGGAATAATTCCCTTAGCAGTGGCATCATTTTTTGGATAAACACTTCCTGCTTTAACAATATTTCTTCCACTTACATCTTGGCCACTTCCCTTTTTTAAAGTAACAGTTACAGCCACATAAGGATCAGCAAAAGCTAAAACACTATTTTTACCATCATAAGCAATATTCTTTCCTAACATTATTTACCTCCTATTATCCCCATGGATTAAATTTTTCTTCTTGGTCTTCTCTCTTAATAACAGCATCAAAAAGTCCCTTTGGCTTTTCCCTGTTATCTCCAGCAGTATTTGGGTTTGCACCTCTAAAATCATTATTAGCAAATAAAGATTTTAAAGAATTATCTTCCCTTAAAGCTTTCATTTGTTCATCAATACCAATAAGCTTTTCATCTTCATATTTGATATCTTGATTATTGAGTAACTTCTTTAAGACACCGACATTATTGACCCTTTGATTATAAAGATACTCAGTAATAGCATTGTCTTTTCTTATAGCTTTTAAATTTTCTTCAGTTTCTTCCTTAGCTTTCTTGTTAGCTTCCTTTAAACTATTAATCTCAGCTTCAAGTTCTTCCTTATTTCCACTAAGTTTCTTTAAACCATCTATTTGCTTGTCTCTCTTAGAGATTTCACTATTAAGACTTTCCAAACTATCCTTTACTTCCTTATATCTATAACCAGGTACATAATCTTTGTTTACATCTTCCAAAATCTTATCTGCAAGATCCTCAGCAATTCCCATTTCTAACAACTTTTCTTTACTTAACATAATTTACCTCCTATTTACGCAATAGTTACTAATCGCCATTTTACAGTTGACTAACTTTCAAGTTATTTGTCCCACCCCTTTGTGCAAAATATAACTTGTAGCACTTCCCACTTTGACCAATAAAAAAGCAACTATTTAAGTTTTCTTAATAGTTGCTAATTATATTATTAATCTTTAAACTTTAACCAATCTAATGACTCAGAATCTAATTCAAAGGTCCACTCATAATTATTAATCTCAGTTTATCTAATATTATTTAATTTTTAATTCTTTCTTTAAAGCCTCTTGGAGCACTCTAGAAAAATTAATGTTTTTTTCCTTTCCCAAAGCCTCTAGCCAAACAGGTACAGTCAACATTTTATTCTTATACACTTCTTTAGTCTTAGAAAACTGATAAGGTAAATAAACATTTATATATATTAAAAATTGATTGTCATTTAGACTTTTGGGATTTATTTCAGAAGCAACAGGATATTCTTCTTTATTATATAAACACACACCAATTACCTCCTGACAATTATTTACTCCCTCTGTAATTGAATCAGCACAAGTAAAAGCTCCATCTACATCTGGTATTTCTATTGAAAATCTATCGTCGTCTTCTTTGGTAAAAATAGCACCATAAGTTACTAAATTCTTATCCATAAAAACCCTCCTTTTTTAGGAACTGAGGGGATATAAAAGCCCCAGTTTTTTCAAGATATTCCTCTGAATACCTATTCCAAAGCTACCTTTAGGATGTGGTATAGCCACTTCTGCCTTTGTTTTATCATTAACAAAAATATAATGACTTCCATTAATCCTGTCAAGCCTAAAACCTTGCTTTTTAGCAAGCTTTATCAGTTCCTTTGAGTTATAACTCTTTATAAGAAGCGTCCTCCTTACATAAATAATTATAACATAGGTTTAACCTATGTCAAATAATTCTTGAAACTTTTTATTAAAAAATCGTGTGAAACATATCACACGATTAATTTATCTAATTTAAGGCATTATTTAGTTTTTTCTACACGATTAACTCAGGATTACTCATGATTATGTTCAATAAAACCTGCTAACAAAAGTCAAGCTTAACCTGAAATTAATTTCAGGTTATTTTTTATTATTTGAATAATTAAATTAGTGCATGGCAAACAAGCCGAGGGTAATCAATCGGCTTGTTTTTTAGTGTTTTCAAAGTCTTATGCTGCTTTTAATTCTTTTTTCTCGGCTTTTGATTCCATAACTCTTGCATAGTAGATTCTTAAGAATTTATTTAATCCTGCAAATTTGCAAACTTTTTTGGCTTTTCC
>NZ_KB900375.1 GCF_000378725.1 Peptoniphilus lacrimalis DSM 7455
CAGAAGCAGTTCATATACTCATCCATGCAACAAAAGTAGATACAATCCAAAAATATATAAAAGAGCTTGGGTTAACAGTCAAGCAGATTGAGAAATGTAATAAGCTTAGAAAAATGGCAGAACTGCCACTAATTTAGAGAAAAAAATAATTTGTTACGAAGTGTGTAAGTCTTAGTTAAAACGTGAAAATCTTTCTTGTGATGGAACGCCGTGTGCGGTGAAAGTCGCATGCACGGTGTGAAGTGGGGGAAAATCCGGAGATAACATCAAAGGATTACCTATCACTATCGGGTGCGAAATCTCAAGGTATTAAGCAACTTATGGCAGGCGGAGGAATTGTGCTAATTGGTCTTAAACTCATTCCACTGTTAGCTAACGTCTTGAAATAAAATGTTTAATATCTTTGATAAAATCAAAGAGTTTTTCTCCGATATGCTCATTGATGTGATAAAAGAAAATTTAAGTGGAATGCTTTTAGACATCAATGATAAAGTGGCAACCATTGGAGCTGAAGTAGGTAAAACTCCGAGTGCTTGGAACTCGGAAGTTTTTACCTTTATAAAGTCCATTTCAGAAAATGTCATACTTCCCATAGCCGCCCTTATTATAACGGCAGTTTTGTGCATTGAACTGATTCAAACGGTAATGAACAAGAACAACTTACATGAAGTAGATACCTTTGATTTTTTTAAGTATGTAATTAAGATGTGGATTGCAGTTTGGTTAGTGTCTCATGCTTTTGATTTTTCTATGGCTGTTTTTGATGTGGCCCAGAGCTTAATAGGAAAAGCGGCAGGAGTAGTTAATATAACAGCTAAAGTATCACCTGGAGACATAGATAAAATGGTGGAAGTTTTAAAGGAAAGTCAGAATATAGGACAATTGCTAGTGATTGCCATTGAGACTGCTATTGTTAAATTAGTCATCCAAGCCATTTCTATTTTGATTACCGTTATACTTTACGGCAGAATGATAGAAATCTATATCTACTCCTCCGTATGCGCTATTCCCTTTGCAACTATGGGAAACAAGGAATGGGGAAGTATTGGGACTAATTATATAAAGGGACTTTTTGCCTTAGGACTCCAAGGCCTATTTCTTTTAATATGTGTAGGCATATATGCGGTTTTAGTAAAAACTCTTAATATAACAGATATTCACAAAAGTATTTTTGAACTCTTAGGCTATACCCTCATTTTAGGTATCACTATGATGAAGTCAGGCTCTATGGCTAAGAGTATTTTAAACGCCCATTAAAAAGCGTACCAACAAATAAGAAAGGAAAATTTATGATTAAGTTAAAAAACAAAAGAAAGAAGTACCCATGTAAACAAAACAATATTTCAAAAGTTATTGCTTGTCTTAGCTTACCCTTAGCCTACGCAGGCTATCTTTATACTGAAAGAAAGAAACACAAGGAATTGAAAAGACTAGCAGATAGCAAAGAAAAGGAAGTCTCCTACTTAAAACCCTTATTTGAAGATTTGGAAGACTCTACAGCTGAAGAGCTGGCTTTTGCTGTATGTCTTAATTTGGAAGAGGAAGAAGGAGAGATCTAATGGCTTATGTATCCGTTCCTAAAGATCTAACAAAGGTAAAAACCAAGATTGCCCTAAACCTGACAAAAAGACAGCTTATCGGCTTTGCCTTAGCGGGAGCTATAGGGTTTCCTGTGTATTTACTGTCGAGAAAATTCCTTCCTAATGATTTGTCCATGCTACTCATGATTACAGCAGCCTTTCCCATCATCTTTTCCACTCTTTATGAAAAAGATGGACTCTATTTAGAAAAGTACATTAAATATTATTTAGAGAAAAAAAGACATGCCAGTATCCGCATCTATCAGACAGACTGCATCTATGACCTTAGAGCGAAAGGAGGAAAAATTGAACAAAAACGAAAAAAAGCAAAGGCAAAAACTCTTACAAAATAAAGAGTCTTTAAAAAAACAAAAAGAAGATTTAAGAAATATACGCAAGACACAAAACAAAATAAATAGAGAAAAATCAAAAGCTAAGTTAAAACATGGAGCAAGGGAAAAGGGAGACAAAAAAAAGAAGTTCTCCATTTTTTCGTCCAAGAAAAAAAGAAAAAAGACAGTACAGGAATCCTTACCCTATCTGAGAATGTTAAAAGATGGTATTTGTCAAATTGATGTCAACAAATTTAATAAGACCATTCGTTTCTATGATATTAACTATCAGCTTTCAACGGAAGAAGATAAGGAAGCTATCTTTAACCAATTCTCAGACTTTTTAAACTATTTTGATCCCAATGTAGACATTCAGTTTTCTTATATTAATCATATTGGGAAAAATGAAGAGGTGGAAAAGAATATCTTTATTCCTCAAAGAAAAGACGGCTTTAATGAAATCAGACAGGAATATAGCCAAATGCTTAGACAACAAAGTCAGAAGGGCAATCGTGGACTTAGTAAGAATATGTACCTTACCTTTACGCTAGAAGCTGGAGATTTAAGAGAGGGAAAATTAAGACTTGAAAGAATGGAAATAGACCTTCTAAATAATTTCAAAAAATTTGGGGTCAAGGCCTATGTCTTAAACGGTTATGAAAGATTAAAGCTTATACACGACCTTTTAAATAGTGAGGAAAAATTTATTTTTAGCTTTGATGACTTGAAACATTCCGGTCTTTCTACCAAGGACTATATAGCACCTCCATCTTTCAATTTTTCTAAGATCAACGAATTTAACATTGGCCCTTATACGGGAGAAGTTAATTTTCTTCAAATCTTAGCCCCTGAATTATCCGACCGAATGCTGGCGGAGTTTTTAAGCGTTGAAGAAAACATGGTTGTTAGTTTTCACATTAACTCCATTGACCAAACGGAAGCCATTAAGATGATTAAAAGAAAAATTACAGACTTAGACAAAATGAAAATAGAAGAAAACAAGAAGGCGATCCGTTCAGGATATGATATGGACATATTACCATCAGACCTTGTAACTTACGGAAACGATGCAAAAAAGCTCCTAGTGGAACTACAAAACCATAATGAAAGGATGTTTGTGGTCAGTATATTATTTTTGAATATGGAAAAAAGTAAAAAGAAATTAAAAAATATTCTTTTTCAACTGAATTCCATAGCAGGAAGACACAATTGCGTCCTTAAGAACCTAAATTATAGGCAAGAACAGGGACTAATGAGTAGTTTGCCCTTGGGGCATAATTTGATTGAGATAAATAGAGGACTGACAACTAGCTCTACAGCTGTTTTTATCCCATTTACCACAGAAGAACTCTGTTTAGGTGGGGAAAGCCTATATTATGGCTTAAATGCCTTAAGTAGAAATATTATTATGGCGGACAGGAAGCTGTTAAAAAATCCCAATGGCCTTATCCTGGGAACGCCGGGTTCAGGTAAGTCTTTTTCTGCCAAGCGAGAAATAACCAATGCATTTCTTATTACAGGAGACGACATTATTATATGTGATCCTGAGTCGGAGTATGGAAATTTAACTAAGGCATTAGGAGGAGAAGTAATAAAAATATCTCCTACCAGTAAAGACTTTATTAATCCCCTAGATATTAACGCAGACTATGCCGATGAAGATAATCCCTTATCCCTAAAGTCGGACTTTATACTATCTCTTTTTGAGTTGGTTGTTGGAAAAGAGGGCTTAAGTGCGGAAGAAACATCGGTTATAGATAGGTGTCTACCCATTCTCTATGAGAAATACTTTGAAGACCCTGTTCCCGAAAACATGCCAATTTTAGAAGACCTTTACAATCTATTAAAAGAGCAAAAAGAAAAGGTAGGGGCAAAGTTAGCGGTAGAAATGGAAATCTATGTAAAAGGAAGTTTAAATGTTTTTAACCATAGAACCAATGTAGACACCTCAAACCGTATCCTTTGTTATGACATTAAGGAATTAGGAAAGCAACTTAGAAAAATAGGGATGCTGATAGTTCAGGACCAAGTTTGGAACAGGGTGACTATCAATAGAAATAAGAAGGAAACTAGGTACTACTGCGATGAATTCCATTTGCTTTTACGTGAAGAACAAACAGCCAGCTACTCTGTTGAAATTTGGAAGCGATTCCGTAAATGGGGTGGTATGCCCACAGGCTTAACTCAAAATGTCAAGGATCTTCTGGCTAGTGCGGAAATTGAAAATATATTTGATAATACAGACTTTATTTTAATGCTAAATCAGGCAGGAGGAGATAGGGAAATACTGGCAGACAAGTTAAATATCTCCCTTCATCAATTATCCTATGTAACCAACTCTAATGAAGGGGAAGGCCTACTTTTCTATGGCAATACCATTGTTCCCTTTGTAGACAGATTTCCAAAGGATACAAAACTTTACCGCCTCATGACCACAAAGCCAGAAGAGCTAAAAGCAGATTAGGAAGGGAGGAAAATTATATAAAAAACTATGAATCAATCAATAAAAACCAATTATATTATTAACCTAGACGCCCTATCGGCACTTAAAGAGTTTCCTGAAAACCTCTTTGATAGCTGCATAACTTCACCTCCCTATTATGGCTTAAGAGATTATCACCATGAAAGCCAAATAGGAAGAGAAGACAGTCCTGAAGCCTATCTAAACAATTTGGTGGAGGTTTTTAGACAGGTTAGACGAGTTTTGAAAGAAGACGGGAGTCTATGGCTTGTCATCGGCGATTTATATGCAAGCACAAAAAGTAAAGAAGAAAGGCCAGCCTATAAGCCTAAAGATTTAATGGGACTACCCTGGCAATTAGCCTTGAAACTTAGGGAAGATGGTTGGTATTTACGAAGCGATATTATATGGCATAAGGAAAATGCCATGCCTGAATCCTGTAGAGATAGACCGACTAGGTCTTATGAGCATATCTTTCTTCTGACCAAGGCAAAGACATATTATTATAATTATGATGCCCTAGCTAAACCCTTAGCGGAGTCCAGTAAGCGAAGATATTTGTCAGCGGTAGGAAAAGATAATAAGTATATGAATCAAAAAAGCGGTATGAAAAGGCAGAGTTTGAATGAACCGAGGAATAGAAATGACTATACAGAATATACTATTCCTAAAAAGAGAAATGCCAGAGATATTTGGACTATAAACACCTCTGCCTTTCGAGGAAAACACTATGCCTGCTTTCCACCGAAGCTAGTAAAAACCTGTATATTAGCCGGTTGTCCTGAACATGGTCTTATTCTTGATCCCTTTATGGGAAGCGGAACGGTAGGCATGGTGGCTAAGAAAATGAGCAGGCAATATATAGGGATTGAAATCAATAGAGATTATTGCCAACTTGCTAAAAAAAGAATTGAGGAAGGAAGGTAAGAATTTATGAAAAAAAGAAACCCTATAAACCCAAGGGATATGCCTGAAAAGGTAATGGGCAAAAATAGCAAATTAAAGAATGAGAATAGAATTAAAGTTATTGAAGAATTACCAAAATCAACAAGGTTTAAGGATAATAGCCAAGCCTTAGATAATCAAGGAGTAAAAGAAGATAATCTACAAAAAGATTCTTTTAAAGATCCCTTAAAAAAGGAAAACCATGGAAAGGCTAAGGAAGAAAACAAGACATCAGACCCTTTTAATATTAAAGAGAAGACTCCAAAAGAAAAAAGACAGAAGAAGATGGCGGAGAGGATCTTTGAAGAGAACCGAATTAATGAAAATCAAAATATTGAAAGCAATGAAGAAAAGACTTATGTGGAAGAAGAAAACCCTCTTTCCAATAAGGAAGATTTGGTTGAAGAATATATCGAAAGTTCCACTCAAGCCTATATACCCCAAGTTCAGCAGGAAGACAGCCTTACTGTTTTTTCATTGTCAAAATTAGGGCTGGGCATAAGACCGAGTAAAAAGAAAAAAGAAGATCAAAGGATAGAAGGCAAAAATACTTTTAAAAGGGATACAAATCAACAAACTCAGGAGCCTAGCATAAGGGATAAAAAGGATTTTCTTCCTATTGAAAAGATGAGTAAGAGCCAAAGGCAGAAAAAGCAAGCAGAAAGAACTTTTAGGAGCTATGAAGAAGAAAACAAAGAAGCCATTCAAGAAAAAAATTATCCCATCAAACCGGTAAACAACTTTGATGGGGCGAAAATCCTTCAAGGAAAAAGTTTTAAACAGCCAAATGAAAGTAAAGAGAATAAAGAGGTTTTAGAAGATGGCTCAACAGAAAATAGCCATGGAAACTTTAGAGAGAAATCTTCAAGGCTAAGAGTAGATAGGGTAAAGGAGAACACTCTAAAGACGGACTCGATAAAAAAGAAAAGAGCAACAAAGTTTCAAGAGGAAGCAACAAGTCCACAGAAAGGCAACAGCCAAAGTCCTAGCGAGATATATGATCCTCTAGGAAAGGATATGGACAATGATGGTGTTATAGACCGCTATGATGTGGATTTTAGAGATAGTGATGTCTCTTATAGCCATAAAGAAAGAATTTTTGCTAAAGAAAATCAAAGGAATGATTTTCAAGCCATAAAAGAAAATAGGAATTATAGAAATACACCCCTTGGAAAAGAAAAAACCTTAACTAATAAGGCAATAAAGAGCAAAAGATTAAAAAAGACCTTAGTGGAAAAGCAAAGCCCACAGCTTAGAAAAGCTAAAGGAAAAGAAGCTCTTTTAAAAGGGGAAAGCCAAAACTTTTATAGGACAGAAGATCAAGAAAAAATAAAAAATAAAACTGATTTCAATAGGAAACTGCCTGTAGGCGAAGAGAAAAAAGAGGACCTAGAGAAAACAAGATCAAACTTTATAGGAGAGGAAAAACTCACCCGTAAGAAAAAGACAAATGTGGAAGAAATAGAAACTTCAAAGGAGAGCAAAAAATCTAAAGCAGAAGAAAAAGGTCAAAAGGATTTAAATAAGGATTTAACAAAAAATAAAAAGTCTAAAAAGTTCCAACTTGAAAAAGAAGTGAGAGAGTCTAAATTTCACAATAAAGAAAAGAAAATATCCAAACTATATAAGAAAAAAGGAAAAACAGAAAAGAAGCTGTTAAAAGACGAGAAAAAGGCAGGTTCTAAACTGGATAGCCCAGCTATTTTAGCCACAAGTTTAACAGCAAATTATCTTTATAGTGGAAAAGAAGATAATGCAGGTATAGATGCTGCCTATAAACTAACCCGAGGAAGTGAATTAAGTCTTAGAAAAATGAGAAGGGATAGGCGCAAGAAGCCTTTCAAAACAAGGAAAAAACTTGGAAAGCTGGATAAAAAAATCCACAAAAGAGAAGAGAAACTTCTTTTTCAAAAAAACTTTGAAGATTTAAAAAAGACAAGCGCCTATCAAAAGACCAATTCTTTAAACCGCTTTTTTATGAAGAAAAGATTTCAAAGAAGCTTTAGGAACAAAACAAAGGAAAGTTTGTCCAAGAGAATAAAGAAGTCTTTCTCTAGTGGAGCAAAAAAAGTAACGGATTTTATAAAAAATGGAGGGTATAAAAAAGTCTTTCTGGCTCTAGGGATAATAGGCCTATTCTTTGTCCTCTTTCAAATGGGAAGCAACATGGCCACAATGACAGCAGGTTTTGCTAGCAATATCACCACGACGACTTACTTGTCTGATGAGGGTGTTCTAAGCGATGTGAATAATGAATTTTTAAGCTATGAAAATGCCCTCCAAGATGAAATAGATAGTCTATCTTCTTATCACCCAGGCTATGACGAATATAGGGTAAAAGGAGATACCGTAGGTCATGATGTCCACGAGTTATTTTCCTATTTAACAGCCAGATTTGGAGAGATAAAGTCTGTAGATAAGATTAAGGGAGAACTTAAAAGGCTCTTTAATCAGATGTATAAAAAAGATTATTCCGTAAAGACTATTACTAAATATGATAGTGAGGGAGAACCCTATAGTTATAGGATCTTTACCTTAACCCTTTCTAAAAAGACCATTGATGAAGTGGCAAGGGAAGCTTTTAAGGATTACGAAACCAATCTTGCCCATTACGAAGCCTTGTTATCTGCTCAAGGAAATATGGCTTCAATATTTGGGTCTGGAAACGGGGACTTATCAGAAATACTGGACAATCCAAACTTTGGAAATCCAGGCATTGCCTTCGATAATGCAAGTGTAAAAACCTTATTTAATGAAGCAGAGAAACATATAGGGAAAAAATATGTTTTTGGAGCAAGTGGACCAAAGAACTTTGATTGCTCGGGGTTTGTTTGCTGGTCCTTTACTAAATCTGGTGTAAGAAATATGCCGAGAACCACAGCCTGGTTAATCTATAAAAATTATTGCAATCCCATAAGTCCATCTGAAGCAAAGGCAGGAGATATTATTTTCTTCCAAGGAACTTATAAAAGCGGGACCCCTATATCCCATGTCGGCATTTATGCGGGAAACGGCATGATGATTCACGCAGGAGACCCGATTCAATACACAAGTATAAACAGCAAGTATTGGAAAAACCATTTTTATGCTTTTGGTAGACCACGTTAAGGAGGGATAAGAATTTGAATAGAAAATTAGTAAGAAATATAGAAAAACAAAAGAAACTTAGAGCTAAAAAAGAAGAGATAGAAATAGAATTGCAAGTTCTTGAAGAAGAACAAATAGAAATGGAAAACATGGAGGTCATCAAAGAATTTAGGTCTAGGGAAATCTCCTTAGATGAATTTTTAGATATTGTGAGAAAAAACAAGGAGGAAGAAAAAAGAGAAAAAGAAGAGATAAAGAACTTAAAAGAAGGAAGGACTTTAGTAGAAAATATAGAAAATAGCGAAGGAGAGATTATAGAATGAAAAAGTTAATAAGTATGTCATTGGCGCTTCTCATATTATTTGGAAGCGTCTTTAGCTTTGTAGGGACAAATATTGTTTATGCACAAGAGGAAGCCTGGACAGAGGAAGATTTTTTATATAGTTCACCAGGGAACATCATTGCCTATAGTGATCAAGGGATGGCCAAGCAAAAGAAAACCAAGACCTTAGTGTTTCCTGAAGGAACAAAATCAGTAAGAGGAAATTATTCCTTAGACCACATGGGAGACAAGGATAGATTTAATCGAGAATTTGGACGAGGAAAGGTTTATGATCTGGTTGTTTTTCCAGACTCCGTTACTTCTCTTGGCTACGCTAGCTTCTATACTGGGAAAATAGGAAAGGTTAAACTATCTCAAAACCTAAAAACTATCGGCGGTCTTGCTTTTTTCTCCTGTGAACTTAGTGAAGTGGATTTACCTGATACTTTGGTAAATATTGAACATAATGCTTTTGAAAGAAATAACCTCCAAGAAATAACTATACCGAAGTCTGTGAAGACAATTGAACAGTATGCTTTTTCAAGAAATAAATTGCACACTATAAAAGTTTTAGGCAATCTAAATATTAACAGTAAGGGAGTATTCCATAATCAAGAAGTTGAGTATAGACCAAAACAAAATCCATTTTACGAAAATCATTTTGGTTTCAACGGAAATCAAGGATTCAAATCTATTCCTAATGGATTAAGGTATGAAAATGGAGAGCTTGTCTTTGATAAGAATGTAGATAGTGTAGAAGTTGAATTTGATTATAACAATGATATGTATCAAGGAAAGATGACTATTTACAATCCAAATAAATATTCCATTGATACTCAAACAGATTTAACAGAGCAAGATATTGATGAAAAGGACAATAAGATTGATGATTTAACTAAAAACATTAAGGATTTAGAAAATCAAATCAAAGATTTAAATGATAAGAAACAAGAAGACCAATCAAAGATAGATGAATTAAAGGAAAAGTTAGAATCTTGCAAAGATAATGGAGAGAAACTAAAACAAGAAAAAGCTAAGCTAGAAGAAGAAATTAGAGATAAGGATAATAAGATTGTTCAATTGAATAAAGAAATTGAGGATCTTAAAAATTCTAACAATGATGAACTAATAGCAGAAATTACTCAGCTTAAAGATGAATTAAAAAGATTACAAGATGAAAATGCAAAACTTAAAGAAAATTATTCATCTACAAAATGGGAGTTAGAAGCTGAGAAAGAAAAGACCGATATAAACGAAAATAAAATCAAAGAAATGCAAGAAAATCTTGAGTCTTTAGAAGGGGAACTTGCAAAGAAGACTAAAGAAATTGAGGATAAAGATAATAGAATTAAGGACTTAGAAAAAGTTCTTGAAGAAAAAGATATTAAGATAAAAGACCTCGAGTCTAAAAAGAAAGAAACAGAAAGTGCTAAGTCAGAATGCTGTAAGAAAATTGAAGAGCTTCAAAAGACTATTGATAGTTTAAAAGAATCATCTGAAAATGCAAAAAAAGAATTAGAAGATAAGATTAAAGGACTAGAAGAAAAACAAAAAGCTTCTGAAGAAGAAATTAAAAAGCTAAAAGAAGAATTAGATAAGAAAATCGAAGAAGCAAAGAAGTTAATCGAGGAAGCAAATAAAAAAGCAAAAGAAGAACTTGAAAAACAAGGTAAAGATGAAAAAGAAAAAAATCTAAACCAAGACTTATCTAAGAAATTAGATGAACTTCTAAAACTCCAAAAAGAAAACAAAGAGAAGAAAGAAGATAAGAAATCTCAAGATAAGAAGTGGGACGAACTTTTGAAAGCTGATGACAAGAATATTCTAAATCAATTTGATCTTAACAAGATGAAAAAGCAAGAGGAACAACAAGGTAAAAAACAAGCTAAAGATGAAAAAGAATTTGCAGTTTTCCAAGTAGACAAAAACTTTTATAACATTATCAACAAAGATGGTAAGACAACAGTCTATATGGATGTAAAAACTTATGTAGACCAAGGAAGAACTATGATTCCAGTTAGATATATTGCTTATACTCTAGGTTTTAATGTTGAGTATGACAACTCTACTCGTGAAGCTATTTTCTCAAATAAAGAGAATAATATCTTAGCTAAAAAGACATTAAGACTAAATATTGATACTGGCGTTATGAAAGATTCAGATGGAAAGGTCTACAATTCAGATGTTAAGCCAGTGATTATAAATGGAAGAATTCATGCTTCAATTTCAAATATTGCTAAAGCCTTTGGAGCAAGTCATGGAGATATTAAAGATGGTAAAAACCAAACAATAGAATGGGACAAAGACAAACAAGCTGTCTATGTCTTTAAACACGTAAAGTAAGGAGATATTTATGAGAAGAATAAAAAAGGGAGCAAGTCTAGTCTTGCTCCTTACCCTATTAATACTACCAATGAATGTTTTTGCTGGAACAGAGGGAGTAGTTAAAGAAAAAGGGCAAGAAATCTATGAACCTGAAAATCAAAAGGAAGGCTTAGACCAGCTTTTACAAAAAGAAGATCTTTACAGTCCTTCAAATGAAGAAATACCCTATCAAGATGTACCTAAAGTTCCGGAAAGGAAGGAAGAAAAAGTAAAACCAGTAAATGGAGGCAATGAAAAAGCCATTAATCCCCTTGCCACAAAAGAAAATAAGGCAAGGGGGACAGTTATTGAAAATGTGGATAGACAAGATAAAGATATTACCCCTAAAAAAGAAGAAATTGTAGAAGAAAAGGAAGCAACATCCGTCAATCCTGAGCAGACAAATGAAAGTTCAAATCAGAAGTCTTTAGATATGAGACAGTTTTTAACCTTTCAAACAAAAAGCGGAAAGACCTTTCACTTAATTGTAGACCATGGAGAACACGAGGAAAATGTTCAGCTATTGACAGAGGTGGGAGAACAGGATCTTTTAAATATGATAGAAGGAGAGTCGGATTTTAAGCCTAAAAAGGAAGAGGTAAAAAAAGTTGAACCTGAAAAAGTAGAAGAAGTTAAAGAAGAAGTCAAGGAGGAGAAAAAATCAGGAGCAGGGCTATATCTATTTGTAGGTTTGATTGTAGCAGGAGTTCTTGGAGCTGGCTACTACTTTAAGGTTTATAAGAAAGAGGAAGATGAAGAAGATGACACCGTCTATGATGAATGGGAAGATGAATATGAATACGATGGGACAGAAAAAGATGAGGATCTCATCGAAGAAGATCTTTTAGATGAAGACGAGCAAGATACCGAAATATTAGTTCCAGATGAAGATGACTTTGAATAAAACACAGCGCAGTTGTCTTTTAATCTCGTATAGGATATAATATATACGATAAATTAAGACTATTGTTTATAAGGCGGTGAAAAAATGTCAGCTTTAAGTGAGAGTATTTTAGAAACTATAAAAAGCAATGGTGGAACCATTACCATAAAAGAAGCAGAGGAAAAGAATATTAGTCCAAAAAAATTACAGAGGATGGTAAAGCAAGGTAGCCTAGAGAGGGTTACCAGAGGTCTTTATCTACATCCGGAATTTTTAGAAGATTCCTATTATATTTTTCAACATCGAGCACCTAAAGCTATTTTTTCTCATGAAACCGCCCTTTATCTTCACAAATTAAGTGATGAAAATCCCCATAAGATTATAGCAACGATTCCATCAGGATATAATACATCTATGATTAAGGAAAGAGATAAATATCGTCTTTACTACTTGAAAGAAGATTTATGGGAAAAAGGGCAAGAAAAAATTAAAAGTCCCTTTGGAAATTTGGTTTACGTATATACAAAAGAAATGACCTTAGTGCAAATGATCAGTAAGATTAACAGCATAGATAAAGATCTTGTTCTTACAGCATTAAAAAGAGGGTTAAAGAACACAGAACTAGATAAACTTGAATTATTAAGATATTCTAAATACTTTAAGTGTGAAGAACAAATGAGAAACTATTTGGAGGTTATTATATGATATTTACAAGTCCCAGACAATTAAAAGATAAAATTAAAAATGTAGAACAGAAATATAATCTTCCGGCAAATACACTTTTAAATTATTATATGATGGAACGCTTTCTTTGCAGACTCTCTAATAGCGAATATTGTGATAACTTTATTATTAAAGGGGGATTTCTAATCTCTTCCCTTATTGGGATAGACATGAGATCTACCATGGATATAGACACGACGATAAAGGGAATTCCTGTAAATGAAGAGTCAATTAGGAAGATAATTGAAGGAGTTATAAAAATAGATTTAGAAGATAATATTATCTGGGAAATTGAAAAAATACGCTCCATTCATGAGGCTGGAGAATATGACGATTTTCGAATAACTCTTATTGCAACATTTTTTAATATGCAAACACCCATAAAAATTGATATTACAACGGGAGATCGTATCATTCCTAAAGAGGTGGATTATAATTATCAACTTCTTTTTACAGATAAAAGTATCGACATTAAAGCTTACCCCTTGACCACAATTTTGGCTGAAAAGATAGAAACTATTTTATCAAGAAATGTTTTAAACACTAGAGCGAGAGATTACTATGACATATATATTTTAACAAAACTAAATCCTCAGTTAGACTATGAGGGGTTAAGGAAAGCTCTTACAATTAAGGCTGATGAAAGGAATAGTTTGGAATATATACAAAATTCACAAAAATACCTGAAGGAGATTAAGGCAAGTAAAGAGCTTAAGAATATATGGGATAATTATAGTAGAAAAAATCAGTATTCTAAAGAGATAGATTGGAATGACATAATAGCCACAATAAATGAAGTTCTTACCAAACTAAGTCTTTAAAGCTCGTATCAAAGAACAATAATACGAATAAAAAGGACGAAAATGGAACTTAAATTTATCCATTTAAGGTATAAGAAATAGAAAATTCGTTTTTACCGTTTTGAAAAACTTAAATTATGAGGGCAAAAGTGAGGGTTAATGTGAAGGTCAAAATGAGGGATAAAATGTCGGTCAAAATGTCGGTCAAAAATTAAAGCCTGACGATAGGCGTAAACAAATTATTAAGATTATCAAAGATAAGTCACAAATCACGGCTCTAAATTTATCAGAAATTTTCTCTGTTTCAGAACGTACCATAGAGAGAGATTTAAAAAGCTTAACAGATAAAAAAGCAATAGAATATATCGGCAGTGCAAAAGATGGCTATTGGGTAGTTAAAAAATAGTATAGAAATATAAGGGTGGTTGTGCTATATTAATAAAGGATCAAGCCCTTACCATCCGTGGTAGGGCACTATATAGTTTACAATTAAAAAATATCATAACTTAGGCGATAGAGAAAAAAATTTCATCTATCGCCTTTTTTAATGCAAAGGAGGCAATATGCAACTAGTAATAGCAGAGAAACCGAGTGTGGCAATGAGCATAGCCAAGGTTCTCGGTGTAAAGAATAAACAAAACGGATATATGGAGGGCAATGGCTACATCATAAGTTGGTGTGTAGGCCATTTAGTAGGATTAGTTTCTCCAGAAATTTACGATGAAAAATACAAGAGATGGAATATAGAAGATTTGCCCATATTTCCTAAAGAATTCAAACACTATGTACTTCCCAAGGTAAAAAAACAATTCTCCATCTTAAAAATACTAATGAACAGAAAAGACATTAATGAAGTCATAAATGCTTGCGATGCTGGAAGAGAAGGGGAACTCATTTTTCGACTTGTATATAAGCAAGCAAAGTGCAAAAAAGATATAAAGAGATTATGGATTTCGTCCATGGAAGACAGAGCAATTAAAGAAGGCTTCGAAAACCTAAAAGAGGGTCATGACTACGATAATTTATTTGCTTCTGCTACGGCCAGGGCAAAGGCGGATTGGCTGGTAGGCATGAACTTAAGTAGACTTTACTCCCTTTTATATAAACAAAATTACTCGGTAGGTAGAGTCCAAACACCAACCCTTGCCCTAATGGTAAAAAGAGAGGGAGACATTCAAAGCTTTAAAAAAGAAAAATACTATACAGTAGAGCTTGATCTAGATGACTTTTCTCTAACAACAGAAAGAATAGATAATCCAGATATCGCTGAACAGTTAAAAAACTTAGTCCCAGAGACTATAAAAATAGATTATGTGGAAGAAAAAGAAAAAATCACAAAACCAGATCTGCCATTTGATCTAACTACACTACAAAGAGAATGTAACAGATATTTTGGCTACTCTGCCAAACAAAGCCTTGACTATGCCCAAAGTCTCTATGAGAAAAAATTGATTACTTATCCAAGGACGGATAGCAGGTATTTAACGGAGGATATGATTACAAGCCTTGTAAATAATATATTAGGGAAAAATGACTTTGATACGGATAGAATCAAGGTCATTTTTAATACCAAGAAAGTAACAGACCACCATGCCATTATCCCCACTGCAAGTGCAAGCATTGAAGAGATTGAGAGCTTACCGGAAAGCGAAAAAAGAGTCTTTAAACTCATTAAAAATAAATTACATGCCAGCTTTTCCTATCCACTTAAAGAAAAACTCACGAAAATAATAGCTGAATTTGATGGCTTTGAATTTATAACTAAAGGAAAGACAGTTATAGATGGAGGATTTACAAAATATCTAGAAGATTACAAGCCTAAAGATAAGAAAGACAATCCCCTCCCTATAGTCAATCCAGGAGATGAGTTTAGCATAAAAGAAAAAACCATAAAAGAAAAATACACCCAGCCTCCTAAGCCCTATACAGAAGAAAGCCTTTTAAAAGCCATGGAAATAGCAGGAAAAGGGGAGATAGACAAAGGTATTGAAGTGGAAAGAGTGGGACTTGGAACACCAGCCACTAGAGCAGGGATTATAGAGAACTTAATCTATAAGAAATACATCAAAAGAGAAGGTAAAAACCTTATTCCCACCCATTTAGGCTTGGCTGTTATCAGTATAGTGGCTAAGGAACTAAAAAATGCAAAACTAACCTCTGATTGGGAAACCAGCCTTTACTATATTTCGAAAGGCAAAAGCAGGGAGGAAGATTTCTTACAAGAGATTGAAGCATTTATTGCTAAGCAGATAGATCTCTATAAGTGCGTAAATGAGAAATAAGCTAGCATAAAAGACACACAGGAAAGGAGAAAAAATGGCAAGATACAATTTCAAGGAAGTAGCAGAGATATTAAACGCCACAAGAAAAGAGATAGCTAATCCAAGTTATTACACGGATTTTCTAAAAACCTTGGGCAATAACTATAAATATACTTACGCCCATCAACTAAGTATTTACTCTATAAGTCCCAATGCTACTGCTTGTGCAGAGTACGACTATTGGAAAAGCATTGGAAGAAGTGTAAAAAGAGGAGAAAAGGGCATCCCAATTCTAGACTTTGAAACAGGCAAGGTAAAATACCTTTTCGATGTACTACAGACGGTAAACTATCAAAACCATATTGCCGAAGTTAAGGTATGGGAATATAAAAGGAAAGACCACCTAAAAGCCTTAGATTATCTAATAGACAATACGGTTGGACTTAATAGCCTAAACTATTTATCGGAAGAGGAAAAAGTTTCTGCTCTAGCGGAAACTTATGTTAAAGGAAGCTATTATCAGATTTTAGATAGTCTATCAGAAGAAAGCTTGACCTATTACTCAAAAGTAAATCTAATAAATTTTTTAACAGAGTCTGTAAGAGTGGCAACGAGTGCCAGGATGGGCATAGGCTATATCCCTAATATGGAGAATCTAGAACTAATAGGCAGCTTATCCAATAAGGAAGATATGGACATCCTTTTAGGAAGCATTTCCCAAACCAACAAAAGTCTGCTTATAGATATAGGCAGAGCCATTACAAGAGAAGAATTTATTAAAAGAAACTTACAAAATGAAAATAGAGAGCAGACAAAAGGGGCTAAGGAGCGTTATAATACTATTACTCAAAATGAAACGAACTCAAATAAGGTTAAAAATATAGGAGGTAGTGAAGATGTCAGAGATGATAACAATATTAGGCAAGGAATATCAGAAACAAGGAGAGGAATACATTCCGATATTGAAAGAGACCCCATTCGAGAAAGAGGAAGGGACCTACCGACTGGAGATGGTAGACCAACACGAGATGATGATTCCCAATATCCAAATGCCGATAAAGCTAGACCTAGGGAAGTTGAACAGCTTTGGCAGGGCAAGACTGAAATTTCTCAAGGAACACAAGGAGAACAGCTATCAGATTATGATGATGGAAGAAAGACTCATGGACCATCTGATGGATATAGAGAATCAAGTGGAAGAATTTCTGAGACAGGAAGAAGGAAAAATTATGGAAAGCTGGGGACTGACCTTAGAAATGAAGAGTCAGGATCTGGAGAAATATCTGAAACTGAAAAAGAACATGGATATGGAACTACAGGAGATAGCGATGAAGGAAATCGTCCTAGTATAGAAGATGAACGACAAAAAAGGGAAGCTCAGGCTTCCTTTTTTAGTGAGAAAAATTCAGCAAGTCAAATTCGATTTACCAGTCCCATAAGTCAAGAAGAGATTGACCAATTTCTTATCTATGGAGGAAACATTGAAGGAGGCAGACTTCCTGTAATCGCTGAGTTTTCCAAGGGAAAGGATATTCAAAGTCAAATAGAATTTCTAAAGGAGAATTATCAAGGAGGAAATGGTCTTATCATAGATGGCAGAGAGCTTGCAGCCTACTTTACAGATAGAGGAACGGACCTTTCGGAAGGAGAAGAAGTTGGAGACCCTCCCGATAAAATTCTTTCTTGGCAAGAGATGGCGACAAGGATAAATGAACTCTTAGACAGGGGACATTTTGCGACTAACGTAGAAATAGACGAAAGCCAATCTTATGAAAGAAACCGTCTATCAGAAGCCGTTCTGTATATGTATAGGGATATAGCTGAAGATTATGAGGGCCAATACTTCACTTCTCTTTCAGCTTTGGTTACTAGAAGTTTTCCAGATAGTATGGAAGCTCTAAGTAAAGAATTAGAGGATAAGGATTTTAGGAATACACTTGTCCGAGAATATGAAGACTTTTTAAGTGCTTATAAGCAAAACCCACAAATCCTAAAATTTCACTATCATAAGACGGAAGACTTATTAGAAAAACTTAAGGACCTTGATATTACAAGAAAAGAGTATGTAAGTCAATTAAGAGATATTCAAAATCCTAATGTCTTTATCACTCAAGATGAAATTGATGATGTTTTAAGGGGAGGAAGTGGTTTCGTCCAAGGCAGGGAAAGAATATATAACTATTTTATAGAAGACCACAGTCTAAAGGAAAAGACCGACTTTCTAAAGTCTGAATATGGGATAGGAGGCAGTTCTCCCGGGATTTCAGGAGATAGAAATAGTAGCCAATGGCATGATGGAAAAGGCATTAAATTAGAAAAAGAATTAGCTCCCCCTATCAATCTTAATTGGAACGAAGTTGCAAAAAGGATTACTAATTTAATAGAAAAAGACCAATATCTAGAAGCGAAAAAAGAAATTGGTATAGAAAGTCAAAACCAAGAACGAGAAGTAGAGACAAAGGTTAAAAGTGAAGAAGATCTACCTGCTACAGACGACCGTTTATATATTGAACAGGGCTTTGATGGAAGTAAGACCTACTATGTAAATGGAATATCCCTAGCCTATATTGAAGAAAACGGACGACTGGTTTTCTATGATGATCAAATAGACAACGAGTTTAAGGAAGAGTTAATAAGAATCGCTCACGAGATTCAACAGGCCTATCCTTTAGATTATATAGAGGACGGCATCGTCTTAGAAGGAATAAATGATACCTTCTATATCAAAGATAGAGAAACGATAAATGGTATCGAATACTATCTTCTAGAAAGTCAAAGGGAATACGAGGATGTTCCTAATCTTATTGTCAATAAGGCAAGGGAAATTATAGATGATGATATTATAAATGGTTTTGATGAATTTAGAGAATTTCTTGAAGATAAAGGCCTCGAGCAAGGGGAAGAAACCCATATAGACACTATAGCCGTAAAGGTAGGTCAATATTACGGACTTGTAGATAGGGAAGAGCTTAAAGATATTGGGCTTACCGCTGATGGCAGAAGGGTCTATCCAGAGGACAATCTTAAAGGCCAAGTTTACCCACTATATAAGGGAGAGACTTTTGAAGATAGCCAAAAGATTGATGCCCTATTTGATTGTCTTGCCGTAGAAATGAAAGATACAAATCTTATGGACTTAAATGATCTTTTTTATATTGAAAACCAAGGTCTAAGGGAAATAGAGACGGATACAGTAACAAAAGAAATAGATGGGATAGATTTTTATATCTCATCATTTGGCCAGCAGTTTCCAGACTATTCCAATGATATTTATGTTTCCAATAAAAACCTTGAAATAAACGGAGCCTATCAGTCTCTTGCCTATATTAATAAGGACAATGAAGTAAACTATAGATTCGAGCTTACAGGGGATATTAAAGAAGCTATTGAAGGCATAAGGGATAAAAAAGAAATTATCTCAAGGCTTATTCAAAAAGAGATAGACGATCATCAGGTCTATTCCTTTGACCCACAAGGAGAAATCTTTACTTTAGACCATGTGGATGTGGAAGAAAACTTACTCAATCCACCGAAAAGTCTTCCCCAAGAAGAACAAAAGGGAGCTTATACAGAAGATCTTGCCCTAGATATGAAAGAATTGAAGTTAAAGCAGGTCCTTAAATGGAAGGACTATATTATTTCTGAAAACACAGCTATTTCTTATGACTCCTACAAGGAGATCCTTGATAATCTGCCTTATTTATTAGATGATGATCACAGGCAAGTCCTTCTTCAAGGCTACTTAAATGAACAAGTAGAAAAGGCTAAAGAAATGGAAGAAGATCTAGAGCCTATTTATAAGTTAGGCATGGAAGTTAGCTATGACGGCAAAGAATACACCATTACAGATATTAAAAAATATGAAGACTACAATACGATGACCTTAAAAGATAATGAAGAATATCTTGGTGGTTTTATTAAAAATAATGTTATTTTGCCATATGGCAGAGAAAAAGATTTAAAGCTTAAAATCTTAAAAGAGCCAGAAAAGGAAATAAGTCAGTTAGATTTTAAGGACTTAATCGGACCTGGTGGGCAAGAAGTTCAAGCAAAAAGCTTTGATTCTGCGGAACGAATAAAAAGCGTGGAGAAAGAGGAAACTAGGGAAGAAAAGCTAGATAAAAATCGAGATTCTAAAAGCATTGAAGAAGTAACCGATAAAGAAAACTACAAAATCCTTACCAGTAAAGATGAAATCTCTTTATCACCGTCAAAAAGGTTAGAAAACAACATCAAAGCCATAGGCTTATTAAAGACGCTGGAAAAAGAAGATCGAATACCCAGTGATGAAGAAAAAGATATCTTAGCAAGCTATATAGGTTGGGGTGGCTTGGCAGATGTCTTTGACGAAGAAAAAGAAGGACAATGGCTAGAGGCAAGGAATTTCTTAAAGGAAAATCTCACAGAAAAAGAATACGAAGATGCCAGAGCTTCCACCCTTACCGCTTTTTATACACCAAATTTTGTTATAGAAAGTATTTATTCCACCCTATCCAAGATGGGCTTTAAAGAAGGAAATATATTAGAGCCCTCCCTGGGCACAGGTAGATTTATAGGTAATCTTCCAGAAAGTATGGAAAAATCAAAAATCTATGGCACAGAGTTAGACCCCATCTCAGGAAATATTGCCAAGATTCTATATCCAAAAGCTAATATAAAAATTAAGGGATTTGAAGAAACTAATTATTCCAACAACCTATTTGATATAGCAGTAGGTAATGTTCCCTTTGGTGAATATAAGATAAATGATCGTGATTACGAGAAAAATAACTTTCTCATCCACGATTATTTTTTTGCCAAAACTTTAGATAAGGTAAGAGATGGAGGCATCATAGCTTTTATTACTTCTTCAGGCACCATGGATAAAAAGAATGAAGATGTAAGAAGATATATCTCAGAAAGGGCGGAATTTCTAGGGGCTATAAGACTTCCCAACACCACCTTTAAAGGAGAAGCAGGAACAGAGGTTACTTCAGACATTATCTTTTTGAAGAAAAGGGATAGGTTCTTAAAGATAGACGAAGACTGGCAGAGTTTAGAAACAGATAACCAAGGCCTTACCTATAACAAGTATTTTGTAGAACACCCTGAAATGATTATGGGAAAAATGGAGGAAGTATCGGGACCTTTTGGCAAGACACTAACCTGTATTGATACAGAAGACAACTTAAAAGAAAAGCTAAAAGAAGCCATTTTAAACATTGAAGGGACCTATGAGGAAATGGAAAGGGAAGAAGTATTCCAAGAGGCACAAACCCTACCGGCAGATGATAGGGTCAAGAATTTTTCCTATACCCTAATTGATGACAAGGTATATTTTAGAGAACAATCCTTGATGTTTGAAAAGACCTTAAGTGAAAAAGATAAGGGCAAAGTCAAGGCCTATCTTGCTGTAAATGATGCCTTAAGGGAAGTCATTGATCGTCAAAAATATAATTTTACCAAGGAAGAAATAAGAGATTCTCAGGACAAGTTAAACTTCATATATGATGACTTTAACAATAAATATGGTAGGTTAAATAACAAAGAAAATGCCAGACTCTTTAGAGAAGATAGCAACTACTCTCTCATATCTTCCATTGAAAACCTAGACAAAGAAGGTAATTTTATCGGCAAATCCGATATTTTTACTAAAAGGACGATAAAAAAGCAACAAGTTATTGACCATGTGGATAATAGTCAAGATGCTCTAATCCTATCTGTAAGCAATATAGGAAATATCAACTTCCCTTATATGCAAGATTTGACAGGTAAAGATCGAAAGACCCTTATAAATGATTTAAGAGGAGAAATCTTTTTAAACCTTGACAGCTACAATCCAAAAGACCTAGATCCCTTTAAAACCGCCTTAGAAGAAGATGACTTTGCTAGAGCCTATGTAACGGCAGATGAATATTTGAGTGGCAATATTAGAAAAAAGATAGACATCTTAAATTTCTATATAGAAAATATCGAAAAAGAACTCACTCAAGAAGAAAGAAATAAGGTTGCCATAAGTTCGGACTACACCATTTACAGCCCAGAGGAAAAAGAAAGTTTAAGAGAGGAACTAAATCAACTCAACTATCAAAAAGATAAGCTACAAGAAGTCATGCCTAAGGCCTTGGAAGCGGGGGAAATTTCTGTTCGTTTAGGGGCTACTTGGATAGAGCCGGAAGTCTATGAAGAGTTTATGTTTCATCTTTTAAAGACACCAGGTTACGAAAGATATAATATCCACTTGAGATATACAGAAGTAACGGGAGAATGGAGAGTTGAGGGTAAAAGTTCGGATAAATCCAACGATCTTGCCAATCTAACCTACGGAACAAGTAGGGCTAATGCCTATCGACTGATAGAAGATACATTAAATCTAAAAGAGACAAAGATCTATGACCGCTTTGAAGAAGATGGGAAAAAGGTATCTGTTCTAAACAAGGAAGAAACCATGCTTGCCGGACAGAAGCAGGAAATTATAAAGGAAGAATTTAAGAACTGGATTTTTGAAGAACCTAATAGGCGTAATCGATTGGTTAATAAATACAATGAACTTTTTAATTCCACAAGACTTAGGGAATACGATGGAAGCAACTTAATCATGGAGGGAATGAATCCTGAAATTGAGTTAAGAGTTCATCAGAAGAATGCTATTGCCAGAAGTCTTTACGGAGGTAATACACTACTAGCCCACGAAGTGGGAGCAGGAAAGACCTTTGAAATGATAGGTATTGCCATGGAAGGAAAAAGACTAGGGATTCATAATAAGTCTCTATTCGTAGTTCCCAACCATATTACAGAGCAGTTTGGCAGGGAGTTTATGCAACTTTACCCAACGGCAAATATCCTTGTAGCTACTCAGGAAGATTTTCAACCAGCTAAGAGAAAGAGATTTTGTGCTCGTATAGCGACTGGCGGTTATGACGCCATCATCATTGGCCATTCCCAATTTGAGAAAATTCCCATGTCTAAGGAAAGACAGGAATATGAAATCCAAAGTCAAATTGATGAAATATTGGACTATATAGAAGAATATAAAAGGGATCGAGACCAAAGATTTACCGTTAAGCAATTAGAAAAGACCAAGAAAAAATTAGAAACCCGACTTAAGAAATTAAATGATGACTACAAAAAAGATAGTGTAGTTACCTTTGAAGAATTAGGTGTTGATAAGCTCTTTGTAGATGAAGCCCATGCTTATAAAAATCTCTATTTATTTTCAAAAATGCAAAATGTAGCGGGCATATCCAATACCGATGCTAAGAAGTCTTCAGATATGTTGATGAAATGTCGCTATATGGATGAAATCACCGACAATAAGGGGATTGTCTTTGCTACAGGAACGCCAGTTAGTAATAGTATGGCCGAACTCTATACCATGCAAAGATATTTGCAATATGACAGGCTCAAAGAAATGGGCTTAAATCATTTCGACTCTTGGGCATCCACCTTTGGAGAAACTATAACCGCCATAGAACTTGCTCCTGAGGGCAACGGCTACCGAGCAAAAACTCGTTTCGCCAAGTTCTACAACCTTCCAGAACTTATGAATACGGTAAAGGAATTTGCAGATATTAAGACTTCAGATGTTTTAAATTTACCAGTACCAAAAGCCCACTATGAAACCATTAAGACGGAGCCAAGCCAAGAACAAAAGCTTATATTGGAAAGCCTTTCTGAAAGGGCTGACAAGGTAAGAAACAAGCAGGTGGATTCAACTGTTGACAATATGTTAAAAATAACGGGAGATGGGAAAAAACTAGCCTTAGACCAAAGGCTTATGAATCCATTACTACCAGACGATGAACATTCAAAAGTAAATACCTGTGTGAAAAACACATTTAGCATCTGGGATAAATATAAGGATCAAAGATCAACTCAGCTTATCTTTTGCGATATGTCCACACCAAGGTCTGATGAGTTTAATGTTTATGATGATATTAAGAAAAAGCTAATGGATATGGGTGTACCTGAAAGAGAGATAGAATATATACACTCTGCAAAAAACAACAAAGAAAAGGACACTATTTTTGACAAGGTAAGAAAGGGAGAAATAAGAGTCCTTCTTGGCTCAACTCAAAAAATGGGTTCAGGAACCAATGCCCAAAACAAGCTTATCGCCATTCATGACCTTGATATACCATGGAGACCCGCTGATTTACAGCAAAGAGCGGGAAGAATAGTAAGGCAGGGCAATGAAAATAAAGAAGTGCATATCTTTCGTTATGTTACAGAAAATACTTTTGATGCCTATCTATTCCAAACTCTAGAAAATAAACAAAAATATATTTCTCAAATCATGACCAGTAAAACCCCTGTTAGAGTGGCAGAAGATGTAGATGAGGCAACCCTAAATTACGCTGAAATCAAAGCTCTTGCTACAGGCAATCCTCTAATTAGGGAAAAGATGGATTTAGATAATGAAGTATCTAAGTTAAAGATTTTGGAATCCAATTTTAAAACCAATAGATACAAGCTTGAAGATAAGGTCTATAAAGACTATCCCAAGGAGATAGAAAAACTAAAAATTCAAATAGAACATATTAACAAGGACATCTCAAACACAGAGAAATTAAATGAAGATGAAAATAAGTTTACTTCTATTATGGTAGATGGGGTCAAAGAAAGTGACAAGAAACGAGCTGGGGAGTTACTTTTACAGAAAATAAAATCTCTAAAAGTGGGAGAAGACAAGGAAGAAAAGTTAGCGGATTATCGAAACTTTGAGATCTATGGTAGGTATAATTCCTTCTTTAATTCCTATACAGCGATTGTTAAAGGACAAGGAAAGTATTATGGAGAATTTGGTACGGATACCCTGGGAAATATAACCAGACTAGACAATATCTTGGATAAGCTTCCTGAAAGACTGGAGGACACAAAGACCAAGCTAGATACTGTTGAAAAGCAACTTGAAACGGCGAAACTTGAAATCCAGAAAGACTTTCCACAAAAAGATTTGCTCATGGAGAAAAACCTTAGACTCTTGGAAGTTAATAAATTATTAGACCTAGGTCAAAGGGAGGCAGAGGTACAGGCAGATCCTTTGCTTGATGAAATAAAGGGAGAAATAATAAACTTTCTTAACAGAGAATATCAAGAGGAAAACACAGTAGAAGATTTTGATAGGCTCTTTCCTGACATAGAAAATATTGGCCTAGCCTATACGACTACACCAGATGAAAATCATGAAATACAAACAACCCTTGACCTTAAAAACTACAAACTAAATCAATATGTAGACAACACATTAATTTACAGCCAAGCCTTTACTTTTGACCCAGAAGATGCAAGCAGCAATAAGGAATTAGCCCAAATAGCTGCCTATATTAGCCTATGGGACTTTCAAGAACTTGTTTATGTCGATGAAGAAAATCTAAAAAGTGCATTAGGTCTTGAAATAGATGATGAAGGTAACTTTTATGATCCTCTTTCTAAGGATATGGACTTAGACGGTGTTGTAGATAGAAACGATGCGGACTTTCGAGATAACACAGTTCTAGAAATTGGAGACTTGAATGAAAAAGATAGGAATAAGAACTCAATAATAGAAAAAATTAATGAGTATAAAGAACGAATTGAGCACGGAGACAATAAGAAAGAAAAATCACAAAATTTAGAATCCCAACTCAGAGAGGAGGGCGTTCGTGGAGCCTTGTAAAGTAAATGTAGGCATTAATAAAGGAGAAAAAGAATTTCTAAAATTCAAACAAGAAATTAAAAAATTAGATAGGGGCAATGAGAAGGTTTTTAAAGATATGGACCTTAAGCTAGTAATAGCTAAGGTCCTAAATGAAGAGAGTTTTAAAATAATACAGGATATTTGGATTGAATTAGAAAATAAAAACCTTATTCATGAAATTTGCAAGGATATAGAAATAAGGATTAATGAAATCAACCAGTAAAGAAATCAAAAGAGGAGGAAATAATGAACTTACAGAAAGGCGATACGATAAGGACCAGTTTATCTGATAACACTATTGTTTTAGATATTGAAGACAATCGAGCCACACTATTTACAGGCAATCAGTTTGTAGTGGTAGGAGGTATAGACTTTAATGAAAAGAAAGGTATCTTTGAATGGCAGGGAGGAAGATATGCCGATTCAATAGATAAAGTACCCTTAGCTAAGATTGACGACTTTAGAAAAATGAAAGACTTGCTTTCTGATTTAATGGACAATAACTATGAGAACTTTGTAAAGGCCATGGTTTCAATTGAAAGCGGGATTGAAAACAAAGAAGCCCTACAAAACGCTTATGACAACTATATGAACGATGACATTATGGGATTAATTGACGATAATTTTGCAAAATATCTTGACGATTATTCATTGGAAAGCGAGCAAAGTCAAGAGATAGAAAAAGAAGAAAGGGTTAGTAGTCCTATAAACAAAGAGGATAATAAAGTTTCAAAGGAGAAAGAGAATATGCCAGAGGGTAAAAAAGAAAAAGAAAACCTAAGTATTACAGGGAATTTGACAGCTGATCCCAAAATTTCAGAACATACTAGTAAAGATGGGAGGGACTTTAAAGTGGCCTCCTTTTCTATAGCCAGTAATGACAAAGATGGAAATGTAAAATTTACTAACTGCTATGCCTATGATGATAAAATTAGTCAAGTGGAAAATATGAAAAAGGGCGATTTTGTACACCTATTTGGCAAGGATAAAGTCAATATAGGAAAAGGTGGAAAAGAGTATACAAGCCTAAATATTTATTCTGCTAAGCTATTAAAAACAAAAAAACGAGCTAAAGATTCAATTGTTAGCGAGTTAAAGGGATTCAAACAAAGGGTAAATAAGCAAGGGCGAAGTAAGGAAAGTAATAAAAAGAGTATGGAAATATAGAGTAAGGGTAAGGGTAGACTGCGGTCTACCTCTTATTTTTTTGAGGAAATGTAAATAAGAGAAAATATGCACAAAAGTTAGCAGATTTTAAACGAATTATCAGATATAGTTAATTAATAAAAGAGATTTCAAAATATATCTAAGGAATTAAAAAACATAATCTATCAAGTAAATTGAATTTGGAAAGTAGTAGTTCTCTATTAGGGAATATATCTATTAAAATAAATATAAGGAATAGAAGAACCTTGATTCAAATTAAAAATATAAATGACTTTATTTTTGAATTTTTCAAAATATACACTTCATCAAATGGAGTATCAATGTACAGTTTTTTTAATTTCCGAAATAACTAATGAGAAATTGATAGTTACAAAAATAAGATGTATTTAAACAAATCTATATAAAGATAAAGATATATAAAGCAATGAGGAGTTACTAATCTGATGAATAATAAATAAGCGTACATGAGAATTTATTGGGAAAGATTTGCTTTATATTAAGACATTATATAGCAATATGTTAGTTTATTAGAAAATACAGATTTTTTATCTTTGAAAGTTTTCCAAATTAGTATAAGAATATTTCAAAAAGTCTATGTGGCACTACGAGAATTAAGATTCAACTTAGAGTACGTTTTGTTATGCTCCTAGGTTATAAAATTATAAAAATAAGAAACCTATCTATGGAGGTGATATGATTGTTGATTAAAAGCTTAATAGCTGGTTTTTAGATATGAGTAATAAAAAAGTTTGCTTGAGTAAAGCATAGCAGAAAGGGTGATAATTATGAAGCAAATAAATAAGCTTTTATTTTCTTTGTTATTAATTGCATTTTTAATAACACCTATAGCTTCTTATGCTATTAGTAACGATATTGTAGGTAGCGCACAACCTAGAAAAGAGTTAGGCTTATATGTAAATGGACATTTAGTTAAAAATGATTCTGAAAAGAAATACTTTATAAAACAAGATAGAACATTTATACAGCTTAGAGGTTTGAGTGAAGAACTAGGATATAAAGTTGATTATAATGAAAAAACAAAAGATATAAAAATAAGTTCAAATGAAAATAAAAAAGTTGTTTTACTCAATGTGAATAGCGACACTGTCCAATCTGGAGAAATGGATATAAAAATGGATGTTAAACCGATCCTGATAAAGGATCGCACTTATATTCCAATAAGATTCTGTGTAGAAGCTTTAGGAGAAAAAATAGAATGGGAGAATGAATCGAACTCTGTTTTTGTAGGAGAAAGATTAAATGCTAATGAGATAAAAGAACTAATAGCAGCCCTTAAGAAAGCTTATCCACAAGAGATGAAAAGCGAGATGAATGACTATATAATTCTTAAAACACATGAGGATAAGGACTATGTATATAAAGACGTGGATGTAGAAATGATAAATAAGGATGGCAAAGAGGTTACTGCATATCAGTTAGCTATAGGATTATCAAAAAATGATATGAAAACTATAAAAGTTTTTGAAAGAAATTTTTTCACAACGGGAGATAAATTAACAATTCTAGGAGAATAGAAATTGCTTATATTCACGACTTGATAATAAGGAGGTAAAATATATGTTTAGTAAATTTAGAAAAGCTTTGCTTGGAGGACTTTTAGCTGTAATTATAGCAATAGGGCCACTAGACGTAAGTGCAGCTGAAATTAATATAAAAGAAATTTCTCGAAATATTAATAATGCTCAAGTTAATTTAATGCTTGAAGACATTAAAAATATTAATGGTCAAAGATATTCTGTAGGTTCTTATGATTATACAATAGTTGGAATACGTTATGATGACAACTATATTTACCAAGATGTGGATATAGAGGTAGAAGAAACATTGCTTCAATCACCGGAAGAAAGCGCATATTTCAAAGGAATAGAGAAAATCTATGATGAAACACAAAATGAAAATCTACTAGAATACATGAAAGAATTTTCTACAGAGATTGAACAGTATATTAATGTACCAGCTAAAACAGCATATTCATACACTTTTAGAATTCCTAAAAAAGAAGTTATGATTAAAAGTAATAGCGGTGTAGATAAAGAGTTATTTAGACGTGATTACTTTGAAGAGGGTGACAGAATTAGTCCTTTATCTTATGATAAAAATCTGGACGAAGCATTATTTATTCAAGGAGTTAATGATGCAAGAAATATACTTGAAAATAAAGTGAATTTAAGTGAATACGATCTAAAAAAAGATAGTCTATTAGATTTTGAGAATTCATTCAGTCGTTCTTCTGGTTTTTATAACAGGTTAGCTGCAAGAGACTATGCAAAAGCTCATGGAACAGACCAACCTGAATATCCTAGCAAACAAATACCAAACGGTTCAGATTGTGCAAACTTTGTATCAAAGTGTTTAAATCATGGTGGAATTCCGATAGACCAATCTGGAAAATGGTATCCTGCTTCTACTTGGGGCGGCTGGCCTGGAGATTATTGGTTTAGAACAGGATATAATAAAAATGGTGGAGTAGTTCCTTACATGACAAACAAGTCATATTTTTATAATGAAACTAACTGGAGAAATGTATTTGCTGGTAGCATATTATATAGAACAAATACTTCTCATGTTGGACTCGTTACCTATGGAGATGGCGCAAAAATAAAATACTCACATCATAGTACAAAGAGAAAACCATATAGTGAATATAACTGGAATCCAAATGGAAATGAGTATGCTACATTTTATAAACCAATGTCTTGGATTTTAAAATAAATAAGTAATTTTATATTTTGATATATTTTGAAATCTATAAAAATATCCATCATATCCTATAATCTGGGTTGGAGATATCATTTACCAATTATAGGATATGATGGAGGATATCATTAAAAGACTAGAAATCATGCGTGAAAATCGAGAAGTGTGATTTTTTCATGGGTCCCCATTAACTGTGAAAGAATGAAGCTTTTAAATCAACGAATTGAGAAAAGCCTGAATTTGGTTTTATGAATTCTATAATTTGTGTAAAGTAATTTTAAAGAAGTCTTAGAGAATGACGAATAAATGCTAAGGCTTCTTTTTTCATTATTGAAATCAAAAGCACCCATATAATATTCACCTAAAACAGTTAAAATTAAGCCTGTAGAAGCTTCATATTTTGTGCTTCTATTAGGACTGTTCTGAGATAAGGAATTAGTTCATGGTCTTTCGAAAGTGTAGAGAAAGAAAAACTTATAGTTTCTAGAGTTTTGAAATAATCATCCATTTTTTTTGCTACATATTTTTATTTAGTTAATCTATTATTTAAGAGTATATTGGTAGTTTCTTCAATAGAGTATTTGAGATCAGGTTGACGAGTAACTAATACACCTACAGATAAATAAAACTTATAAATAGTGTAGTATATATTATATTTTTTCTGCTGAGGTTATATTAATTTTAGATGTATCTAGAGATAAAAGATTGATTATAAGGAAAGAAAAAATAATTTTAATATGTATTTAAAATTAAAATATAAAAACATATTTAAAGGTATAATCAAGATAGAATATAAAGAGTAAAAAACTAAGGAGAGGGTCTATAGCATGGATAAGATAGTATTTTATAGCTTTGCCTGCAGTGTATATACAAGAATATTAATTAAGAACCATAATAACATAAAATTACCAGAAAATATAGAAAATAATATCATACAAGAAATTTCAAAACTCTCGTTAAAACCACTAATGCTATTAATGGCTGTCTATATTGACAATGGAGTTATATCTGGAAAAACGTCAAACAAAAGATATGAAGAATTTGATCGATATTCTACCTGTAATGATTTTTTTGATGTATTAGATGACTGCTATCCGGAATTGATTAAAAAAATAAGCTATATGATTACATCAAAGATCACAGGTTACTTAGATCTAGTTGAAAGGTTTGAAAACGACAAGAAACAAATAAAAAGAGAATTAGGTTTTGATGCGGACAGTATATCTGACTGCAAGATATATGTGGGATTATCAGATATGCATGATGGAAAAGAAAATCATATATTAGAATATAATGGAAAGAAAATAGTTTATAAAACCAGAGATTCTTACAACGATCTTTTTTGGAATGGTATTATTAATTGGGTTAATGAAAAATCTAGTGATAATTTACTATTTGGGGTCAGAACTTTAAATAAACAAACATATTCTTGGCATGAGTATATTAGTTATTCGGAATTACACTTGGAAGATAAAGTGCAGGAATATTACTATAAGATAGGATGTATATCTTTTTTAGCTTATCTATTTGACATGACAGATTTGCATATGGAAAATATAATCTGTTCAAATAAGGGACCAATAGTTGTTGATACAGAAACTATTTGTCAGGTCATCGTTGATAACAAAAATTATAATGAGGAACTCTCCTACTTTGATAGACTATTATCGGGCTCATTAATTAAAACTGAATTATTTCCAGCAAGTATTTGGACGAATAAACGAAAGATTGATACTTCAGGAATATGTGGCAGGGGAGGTCAAATTGTCGAAAGTGGTAAACTAGAATTAGAATTTCCTTATTCAGATAAAATAAACTTAAACATAGTAGATGGAATTCTTGAGAGTAGTAATAACATTCCTAAAATAAATGGGGAATTTGTAAATCCTAAAAAGTATGAAAAATTTGTAGAAAAAGGATTCAAAGAGACATATGACATTTTCTTAAATAACAAAGAAGAGTTTACTCAATATATAGAGGAGAATGAAGATCTAAAAAAAGCCAATATTAGGGTTGTTTTTCACGATACACAACTTTATCAAGATATTATCGACTTCTCAACAATTCCCAGCAACTTAACTAGACAGGGATTAAATAGGATATATAGAATTATTGAAGATTTATGTGAAGATAAAAAAGAAGTATTAATTGGAGATATTTTTAAAAACTTAATAGTTGGTAATATTCCTATATACTTTGGTAAAGTTGAGTCTAAATATGTAAAAACGAGTACAGGAGAAGTTTGCTCTGAACATAATGTAAAGCCCATTTCACAAGTATTAAATAAAATTGAAAAGTTAAGTTTACGAGATATGGAGTTTCAAAGAAAATTGATAGAATTAAGTTTATTAAACTTTAGAGAAAAATATAAAAATAAAGAGTTTTCAATTAAAAACACTTTCAAGAAGAACAAGCCTATTAAATCATCGACTATAGAGAAGGAAGTAAAAATGATTGTAGATAAAATAAGGAACAGAGCATTTTTATCAAAAAATGGTTATATAAATTGGATTACTATAGAGAACAATTATCCAAATTGGAATATTAAATTTCAAGACTGCTCTTTATATAGTGGATTATCTGGAAATGCAATACTATTTGCAGGTTGTTATAAAACCTTTGGAGATAAAGAATACCTGGAAGTATTATTAAGAATTATAAAGACCATCGAAAAAAGACTAGAATTTGAAGAGAAAAGTTCCTCAATATTTAATGGATCATTAGCTGTAGCATACTTATATTTCTTCCTATATAAACAGGGGTTTGGAGAAACTTACTATAAAAAGGGAGTGGAATTATTAACTCAGCACGAAAGGCAAATACTTGATAATAGTGATTATGACCTACTTGATGGAATATCAGGAGTCTTAATAATTTTAATTCAATCTTATGAATTACAAAAAGATAGTTATTTATTAAATCTTATTAATAAAGTAAGCGACAAATTATTGGATCATATATCCATTGAAAATGATAAAACTACCTGGAAAGGGGAGGCTATGCTTACAGGCCTAGCTCATGGTGTAGCAGGTGTTTCTTATGCGTTAATAAAACTATATGAATTGACTGGTTTAACTAAATACAAAAATCTTGCCAAAAATCTAGTTGGATATGAGAACTTTAATTTTAATAGAGAAGAAGGAAATTGGACAGATATAGTAGTAGATGGAAAGATATCAAGAGAAGATACTGTCATTCAGTGGTGTCACGGTGCTGTAGGAATTGGTTTGGCAAGATTAAAAACTAATAGAACGCTAAATAACATGGTTGATATAGACAGAGCATTAAAAGCAGTGATTAAAATGGGTATGTATAAAGAAAATGATAGTATATGCCATGGTAATATTGGAAACTTAAGTTTTCTGATCGAATACTATAATCAATTTAAAGATGAGGATATAAAAGATATAATTATTTATAGATTAAATGAAGTTCTGCTAGAAAATTCAGGAAAATATAAGAGTGGATTAGCTAAAGATTTTGAATCTGTAGACTTTATGTCAGGCTTATCAGGTATTGGATATGAGTATTTACGATTAATTAACAAATCCTTACCTTTAGTAAGTTTATTGGAGATGTAATTATGGAAAAATTTATGAGCAAAATTGATGACAATATACTAAAATGCATCCATATTCTTTTCCAAATAATTTTAATAACAATAATTATTTATTTGGCTCGTTATAAACCTGAGTTAAATAAATATATCATGGTATTAATAATTTTGTCTATAGGAAATGCAATGAACTATTATTTACTTTTGGCAAATAGAGGAAAAAAGCTCGTTTGGCAGGGAAGTTTTATAAGTATAATCTCAACCATTTATATTGTAACAAACATATTTATCCTTAGATACTTTAGGAGCTGGAATATTTATATTTTCTATCATTTTTTACTGATGGTTATGGTCGTTTACTACACCAATCTGTATGCAGAAGGATTAATATATGGTGGCAAATATTATGAATTAATAGCGGTTTATGGGTTATTACTATATGTCTCAAAGTTATTTTCTTATAATTTGTTCATAACCATCTTTCAAGGCGGCTATTTTGTTATAGGTATATTCCCCATTTATATAATTACAAAGTATAAGAATAAATTAAATAAGTTTGCACGTTATAGCTATAAAAGTCTGTTTTTAATGACTTTGATTTTTTCAGTGATATTAGTCGTACAATTTTTTCTGCCTATAATTGATTTTAGTGGGACTAATATTGACATATATGCAACAGCAATCTTCTTAGAAATAATTAAACTAAGCTTAGAATGTATCTATTTAAAAGTACAAAATTATATGCTCATATGGGAAGATAATGGATTTTCTTTACTATTGAGGTTTATATCTTTAAATATATTGTCATTTATATTAACTAAAGATGTTTCCCTTATGCTTATTTTTTCAACAGAAGTTATATTATTAACACATATGTTTGATAGATTAAGATTCACTGAAAAAAATAATACTTCTATAGATGGATCTTTGTCTTGTTCTTATATAAACGAGTATCTCTATAAACAAGAAGCTCTTTATAATGAAAGAACCATTAGTTTTTTACACGATGAAATTTTACAATATATAATTGTCGCATTAAGACAGGTGAAAGATGATAACTTTTTTGAAAATAGAGATAGTATCATTAATTTATTACAAGAAACCATAAATATAACTAGAGAAGAAATTAATTTATATAAACCAAAGATTAGAAAAGAGGAAAAAACTTATGAGGCGTATATAACTTTAATTAATGATTTAAAGGATAGGTTTAAAAATGATGAAATATTAATTGATTTTAACTGTGATGAGAAATTGGAATTGGTCGAACCTTATATTTCGGTTATATATAAATGCATCCATGAGATAATTATTAATATTTTCAAGCATTCTAAAGGTCATTATTCTGAGATAAGTCTTTATCAAAAGGAAGATAAGATATTTTTGACCTCAGTTAATCATGGAGATTATATGGATATAGAAAACAAAAATAAAGTTAAAAATGTTGGATTAAAAATTTTAGATTTAGAAGTTAAAAGATTAGGTGGTAAGATGAATATAAAAATGGATGCGAATAATTTATTAGAAGAGGAGGAGTCCAGGGTAGCTGTAAACATAGAGATCCCAATAAAAAGAGAGGTGATTTATGAACATTTTATTAATCGAAGATCATAAAATTTTAGCAGATAGCTTGAAAGATAGTCTTGAAAAAACAAATGAAATCAATGTCCTTGTATTAAAAGAGCTGCATGAGTTAGAGTTTAAAATAAAATCTGAAGATTTTGACCTGATTCTTATGGACATAAATTTAAAAGGACTTACAAAAGAAGAACAGGGACTAGAAATTAGCGAAAGGCTTATTAAAAAATATCCTGACATAAAAATAGTTATTTTAACAGGCTATAATTTGAAATATTATCAAGATTTAGCAAAAAATATTGGCTGCTATGGTTTTATTTCAAAAGAAGTAGACACAAAAACTTTAATAAAAAATTTTGAGAAAATAGCTTTCGAAGGTGAAAAAATATTTCCAAAACAAAGCAATGCTATTGAAGAATTGACTATCAATGAAATAAAGATTATTCAACTATACGCTAGTGGATTAACTAGGCAAGAGGTAGCTAAAAAATCTTTTATATCTTTGAGATCTTTGGCTGTAAGCTTGAATAGAATTTACAGAAAGTTAGGGGTACAAAACTACCAAGAGATGACAAATAAAGCTAGAGAACTTGGATATATAGATAGTTTTTGATTGCAAAATAAGAATAATTTTATCTTTGTATAAGTGAATGATTTTATAAGACATTCAATTTTATGCACAAAAGTTAGCAGATTTTTTCTATGTCTCGTAGTATTCTTTTAATAGAAAACCTATTTTCTTTAAACATAGTTAAAGTTTTAAATGGTGAAAGCAAGGAGGATAAAATGGACAAAGAAATGATAAAGCAAAAGGTCAAAGTATTCGAAGAACAAAATTTCAAGAAATTGTATAACCATTATGAGGAGAGGTTTGAAGAGTATATTTCGTCACCGGTAGCTATTACATTGACTCGTGGGTGTAGTGTTACCATGATAATATGTTGCTTCTAAATTATTTAAATTCATGTTTTTTTCAACTCATCGCAATAAGTTTAGAAAATATCGCGTTTCCAAAAAGTTATACCAGAGAGATGAGTAATAATCACTTGTCTCTTTTTTTATTTTATCTAAATCGGTTGTATTTGTTTACCGTATTCTAAAGGGCTCAACAAGTTTAATACATTATGTATAATAATGAATGTTATGAAACATACAAAAGGTGAATTGTTTAGAATAAAAAATAATGTCTATTGAAGATTAATTATAGAGATGAAATTTGATACGTTTCTCAAGAGTTTTCAGTCCACCCCTTTTACACAGCCAAAGTTTTTTATATTATATAGGAACATTAAAAGCTTTAAATAATCAAGAATTAAAAACTAAGATAGAAGAGCCCCTGTGGTTTGTTGGTCAGCTAGAGTTGCAGATAAAAAGTATTTAGATTTTCTGTAGAATTGAAGCATTGGGTTGCATTAATACAAGCTATGTTAAATGATCTTAGTATTCTAGTATTGGATGAGCCAATGATAGAACAAATATGTTTTTATATATTCCTTCATTTATGTTTGAAAATTATAGCTTCTTTATTAAACAAACTAAATACTTACAATTCAAACATTCTAAAAATTATGGTGGATAAAGAGATAAATAAGAAGTATTTTAATGTGGTTAATGGATTATTGCCACAAGATATAGAAGTGGCAGAAATTAGAGATAAGCTGGAAATGATTGAAAGAGATGCAGGAGAGAGAACGTTAGGGATACTAATGAAAATGGTTGAATTGTTTCAAAGTATTTCTTTACTTATATTTACAAGTAGTGTCCTAGCAGTTATCGATTTTAAAATAATTCTAGTGGTTTTATTATCTATAATTCCAATTTCTATTGCATATAAAAGGACATACAAAGATATTTTTATTGTTTATTCTGAAAGACTTGAAAAATTAAGATATGTAAAAGCTCTAAGAGATACAGTTCATCAGAATGGATTTGTAATGGAAAACATGATATATAAGGTGATTAATTATGTTGAAACAAAAAGTGAAGAGTTAATTAATGAAATTATAAAATCAGAAAAGAAATTAAAAAAGAGAGTTTTCATCCGAGAGGCACTAGTTGAGAATATTAGTATAATGTTGACCTATGTAGTGAAATTAATGCTAATAATCTTAGGGATTAGTAATAATAATAATCTTGGCAGTATTGTTATGTCTATTAGTGCGTTTGACAAAATTAACAATTCAATTCTGAATATTTCTATGATTTCAAATTCACTATATGATGATGGCTTGTATTTAAAAGCAATAAACGATTTAGAAGAATATGCTAAAAACAATTCTTCAAATGAAAGTAGAAAACAAATAATTAATGAAGTTAATAAAATTTCATTTAAAAACGTATTTTTTAGATATCAAAACTCTAAATCTTATTCGTTAAAAAATATATCCTTGAATTTTGAAAAAGGTAAATCATATGCAATTGTAGGTAAAAATGGAAGCGGAAAATCGACATTAGTTAAATTAATTTTAGGAATGTATAGCCCTTTAAATGGAGAGATAACGATAGATGGAATTTCTATGTGTGATTACAATAGATATTCACTTTACGATAAGTCTAGTGTTTTATTTCAGGAATTTATGAAATATCCTTTATCTTTTTATGAAAATATAAGATTTAAAGACAGAGATAAAGACGAGGATATCTTGTTTGATAAGGCCTGTGAGCTTGTTAAATTAAATGACTTAATACAGGAATTGCCAGAAAAAGAAGATCAATTATTAACAAAAGGTTGGAAAGACTCCATTGATTTATCTGGAGGTCAGTGGCAAAAAGTTGCAATTGCAAGATTTTTTGCTAAAGATGGATTATTGAGAATTTTGGACGAACCAGGAGCGTCTTTAGATGCAAAATCAGAAAGTGAAATACTAAAAAATATTATTAATGACAAGTTTTCAATATCTATAGTAGTGACACACAGATTTCAAAATATTAAAAAATATGACGAAATAATAGTTATGAAAGACGGAGAAATAGAATCAAAAGGTAACCATGCATATTTAATGAAGAATTCAGCAGTATATAGAGATTTATACATTGCACAAAAAGAAATGATGGAATGAGGTGAAAATGTGCTAGAAATACAAGCTGTAAATAGAAGTTTTGGAAAGAAAAGAGCGCTTAAGTCGGTGGATTTAGAAATAAGCAATGGAATCTATGGGCTACTTGGTGAGAATGGAGCAGGTAAATCAACCTTGATGAAGATACTAGCTACTTTAGACAAACCTAGTTCAGGAAAGGTGTTATTTTGTGAGAAAGATATTTGGAATAATCAAGACTATCTTTCTCAAATTGGCTATATGCCACAAGATATAGAAATATATGATGGATTCACAGCCTATGACTATCTAGAATACATAGCTCTTTTAAAAGGAATGAAGAAGAAGGGGTTAAAAGAAAGAATTTATGAAATTCTAGAGTTTGTTAATTTGAAGGATGTGGATAAAAAGAAAATTAAGACATTTTCTGGGGGAATGAAAAGAAGAATAGGAATTGGCCAGGCTATTATTAATAATCCAAAGATTCTTATTCTAGATGAACCTACAGCAGGACTTGATCCATATGAGCGTATTCGATTTTCCAATATAATTACTAATATGAGCGAAGATAAAATTATATTATTTTCCACTCACATAGTATCAGATATTGAAGCAATAACAGATCAAGTAGTAATTTTAAGTGAAGGGATGGTAAAGAACAAAGGGAAAATTCAAGATATGGTTCTAGAGCTTCAAGGTAAAGTGAAGCAGGTAGAAGTTACTAATAAAGAACTCCAAGACTTTACAGAAGAAACATTTGTCGTTCGAATAAAAAACCAAGGAGATAAATACATGGTTCGCTTTATTGAAAAAGAAGGAAGTCCAAAATCTGGAAATATTTTAAAAGCAAATTTAGAGGATTATTTTGTCTATATTGGAGGTCTAAAAAATGAAAAAAATTAAATTTATATTGCCATTACTAATGCTTGTCAGTCTATTTACAGCCTGTAGTAGAGAAGAAAAAGCTGCTGAACAAAATGTTAATCGTCAAGAAGAGCAAAAAATCGATATTTCAAAAGAAGAAAGTCAAGGCATAGAAGAAACACAGTCACTTGAAGAGGAAATTCTTAAGAAGAAATTAAAAGAAGTACGAAATAAAAGAGAGGAAAGTATAACGGTTGAGGAAAATGATGTTACTACAGGTTATATGCCAAAAGAGGTTGATGATCTGCAAAATGTACCTATAATAGAGCAATCTTCTGAGCAGTATAAGCAAATGTATAATACTGCTTCAACTTATATAAGAGATAATTTAAACATAAATCCTAAGACAAAGCTGAGTGTATATGATGCCATTGATCCTACTGTTTTAGAAATTTATACTGCTGAAGATCGCGGCTATTTGCAAGATTATACAGTAGAAAATATTTATGTATTAGAATATCAAAAAGAAGATGGAACTTGGAGTTATATCTTTATGGGGAGAGAAAACAAACAAAGCCCATGGAAAGTAGTTCATACTGGAGACTATTTTAAGGAGTAAACATGAAAGCACTATATTATGAAATCAAACACTGCTTTAACAAGGTTTCCATATTTGCTTTATTACTATTTCTTTTAGTTGTATTTCTTCACTCTATTATTTATCTAAGTATACAGTGGCGTACCATATTACCAGACGGTACATTGGTAGAAGGTTTGTCATCTCACAGAGCTTTTTCAGAAGCGGCCAAGGAATTAAAAGGAGTTTTGGATGATGAATATCTTCAAAAACTAAAAAAAACCTATGCATCTAGCTACGAAAAGAAATATCTAGATATTGATAAGGGGTTTTTAGGTACTGGAGGCTTGATGAAATATATCAACACCAATTATCTATTAAATATACCGGAAAGTAGATTCAATGCAACCAATGGTAACGAGTATATGGAAATAGACTTCCCATATTTAGAAAACGTCGACACCTTCTATGCCGTATATAAAGAGACATTAGTAGAAGTAGAAGTACAAGCGCATGAAGCTAGTGGATTTAGGCCTTATACAGACGAGGAAATCAAACAAATTAAAGATATTGTTAACAATATTCAATTACCATTGAGGCTAGACAATACAATGTGGATGAGTAGTACAAGAAATTACTTATATTTAGAATATTTTATATTCACCTTGGTTTTGTGTATTTCGTTTTCTTCTATTTTTTCTAGAGATGGCATAAATCCTGTTTCTGATATTGCCTTGGCCAGTAAGCAGGGGAAAAATAAATATATTTGCAGAAGATTCATCGCTGGATTAGTCGCTGCAGCTATAATGTATTTAATTTACTTCATTTTCTTAAGCTTGATTCATGGTAGTGTGTATGGCTTTAGTGGATGGAATGCTTCAATTCAGTCTAAGTCATACTTCAATGTTTTTAACATGACAGCAGGCAAAGTGTTTTTGCTAGAGTGTTTAGGAGGATTGATAGGGACACTAGCTGTAACATCGATTGTGTTACTTGTTTCAATTATTATAAAAAGGACAAAAGCTAGCTTACTTGTTTCTGCTGGATTGGTCTATTTTTTAAATAACCAATTGAAGGGTTACAGTATCCTACGTTTTACAAATCCTTTATTCTTTAAGACTGATAGTATGGGGACGTTAATTTCTTTGTTTGGAAGAATTGTACCCTATCTTGTCCTAATAATATTGCTTGGAATACTATATATTTCTATTTGTTTTATTTTAGTAAGACTTTTAGGAAAGAGATATAGGTGGTTAAAATGAAAAATTTGATTTACGCAGAGAACAAAAGAATATGGAAACACCCCTTGACTATACTCACCTTAGTGTTAGCTTTTTTAGCCGCTGTTTTTAATGTCAATAATTCTACAAAACAGTATTTATCTGAACATACTTTTAATGAGGAAATGAATTTATATTACTTAGATGCTAAAAAGATTGATATAGAAAAAGCTCTTGGTGGGAAATTGGATCAAATTCAATCGGAATTCTATTATTACGATATCTTAAGTTTTGCCGAACAATTAGATCTTAAAGGAGATGAACAAGAAAATTTATCAACGCTATTAAGAGAAAAAATAGAACAACATTTAGATACAAATGAAATTAAATATAGCGAGGATATAAAAAACAAGGTTACAGATACATTAGATGAAGTCAAAATAGATTTATCATATGGAGAAGGTTGGAAAAATCTTAATAAAAATCTCTCTAAATTTCTATATATAAATCTTTTTCTTTCTATTATTTTTACAGCCAACATAATGTCTACTAAAAATATGGAAGGGGATGTCTACCAATCTACTTTTTATGGTAAAAATTATCTCTTTAAAGCCAAGGCCATTTTAGCTGCGTTTTGGAGTTTAATCTTCTGTCTTTTATCTATATTGGCTCTTCTTATTTTTTATATAGGATTATATGGAGTAGAGGGAGCGTACAATGCTATTCAAAATAGTCCTATAATGACTCTCTCGCTTTATAAGGAAACATACTTATCAATGTTTATAAAAAATGGGTTGTTGGGTCTAGTTACTATAGAAACCATGGTATTTTTGACTATTATTATATCAAAAAAAACAAAGAACTTTATGCAAATTTTCACAAGTATTATTTTATATTATTCTCTGCTTATTCTATTAGACAAAATAGGGAGTGTGATTTTCAACTACAAACTTCTTAACTTTTTGTCTTATAAGGCTATGGGATTTTTTTATCACTATACTCACTATGATCTTTATTTATTTGGTGACATTGTTTTAAAATCAATAGATGCCATATTACTTGTTAAACTCATTCAATTAATAGCTTTTGGTATTTTTATTTTTGGCTTCAATACAGAATCGAGAGGCAAGCTAAAAACTCGAAAAAAGGCAAATTGAGTGATAAGGAAGATTTTTATTATATTAAAATCAGGAGGATATTTATGAAGGAGAGTAATTTAAGTTTATTGCATGACAGAGTTGTTAACTACGTGGATAGAAAACCAAAGAAAAGTTCTGAATCTATAGGTATGTTTTTTAATACAATTTCAGATACAATGTATTTCTTTGATAGCGGCACTGGAAAAGTTTTTACAGGGGAAAAAAAGTATTTAGAGTTTCTTAATAGATTTATTAATGAAAAAAATTTAGAAAAAGTTCTAGAAGAGTGCAAGTTATCAGAAGAAGAATTAAAAGAGTTTGAACAATACATTATAGAAGAAGATTTATTAAAAGGTTTAACTGGTGAAGCCCTATACAGTAAATCATCTCTTGAAACAGACTTAGAAGAAATAAGTAAAGGTTGCCAACAAATTGTACTTGAGGTAACGGGAGCTTGTAATCTTAGATGTAAATACTGCATATTTGGTTCTAAAAAGAAGAGAATTAGAGATTTCAACACAAAAATCATGAGTGAGACTACAATTTTAAAAAGTTTAAATTATATGAAGGACCATGGAGAAAATACGGTTTATATTACTTTTTATGGGGGAGAGCCACTTTTAGCTTTTGATAAGATCAAATTCGCTATAGAAAAATCTTTAGAATTAATGCCTGAAAAAGAAATTTATTTTTCTTTTACTACAAACTTGACTCTTCTAACTAAAGAAATAGTGGAATATCTTTCAAAATTAAAAAATATGAGCTTACTGTGTAGCTTAGATGGTCCTAAAGATATCCATGATCTATATAGGGTAGATATGCACGGAGATGGCACACATGACAAAATAATTAAAAATTTAGAGCTATTGAAGAAAGCTCAAAAAGAAAACAAAAAGTTTTCAGTTAATTTTAATTGTGTATACATGCCTCCATATTCGATAGAAAAACTTGAAAAAATTGACTTATACTTTGAAAATCTACTTAAAGATTTTGATGGGAGTAATTATTCAATAACCTATCCTACAGAAGAAACAATTCCTGAAGATATTGCAAAACAGTATGAATTATCAGATAGAAGTCTTATACAGTGGATCGAGAAAAAAGTAATGAGTGAAGAAAATTTAGATAATTTCAAATGCAAAGGAATTATTGACTATATAATGCCTGTACATGAAAGAGTCATTACTCAAATTGCATCCCCTGTGTTGCCAATGAATGGTTGCTGTACACCTGGGGCTAGAAGATTGTATGTAAATACAGATGGAGAATATTACGTTTGCGAAAGAATCAATAAATCTCCAGCAATTGGAAATATAGATACAGGAATAAATATTGATATTATCACTGAGAAATATTATAAGGATTATAGTGATAAGTCAATTGAACATTGTGCAAATTGTTGGGCGGCAAAAATGTGTCCTGTATGTTATGCTGATAGAATGAATGAGGAAGGAATTTCTGAAAAAGCTCATGATAATTGCGAGTCTATGCGAAACAATATAAGAAATCAATTTTCTCTTTATTATTCTGTTTTAGAAAAAAATCCAGAAAAATTAAGCGTTTTAAATAACTCAATTACAGTTTAAAAGTTATAGGTATTATCTCATGATAGAATATACAATTTATGACCCTGACTCAGAAGTATATATGTGTCAAGTAATATTAAATAGAGGTAGTAACAGTGATGAAGAACAGTTAAGTGGAACAGCCCACTTATTTGAGCATGTTTTTATTAACTATTTAGAGGGAGAATCACATAAGAATTTTCCCAAAGTTCATGGTTATACAAGCTATTATTATATGGCGTTTTACTGGTATAAAAATAATTTAATAGAAGCTATTAATAGTATAAAACTATTCAAAGACTTATTGCTAGAATTAAAGCTTTCTGATTGTATAAAATATTTAGATTGTTCAAAAAAAGAAATATTAGTTGAGATCAAAAATATTAAAATAACCAGTTTTATAGAAGATGTATTTGAAGTGAATTCTCCAATAGGTACTTTTGATAGTATTAGACGTATCAACATAGAAGATATAAATAAGTTTTTCTATGGAATTGAAATATCTAAAGGGTTTTTAGTAGATGAATCAAAATTATTAACTCTAATTTTTAGTACAGATAACTTATATAATGAATCCTTTATAAATGAGTCTAAAAGAAAATTAATGAATATGAAGAGCAATAATTGGAATATTTTGACAATAGATAATGTCGATGGCAAAAATAAAAATCATGCTATTTTCAATTTATTGTTAGCTCATTTAATCAGCGAAAAATTATTAGAAAAAAATTTAAGGGATATATCATATCAATATTTATCAATTAGCCCTTATTTCAATAAGATTATAATTAGAGCACAAGATAATTCTATTAATTGTTTAGATTTTCGTACCTTAATAGAAAATCAGATAAACTTGAGAAATGAAGAGTTCTGCGAACTTTTATGCACTATTAAAAAAACAAATACTTGGATAAATAAAAATTTAAATAGGCCACAACTTATAGCAAAGCAGATTAACTATATTTTAACTGGAGTTCATGATTTATACAGTCTTGATTCTGATGAATTTGAAAATTTTTCATATAAGGATTGGGAATCTTTGTATAAATTGAACTGTACGAACTAATGTATGAAATATACACTTATTAAGTTCAAAATTATTAGATAACTGTATTATGAGATTATGGGAATAAAGATTTAATAGTAAATATTTGTGGAAAATTCATAAATAGGATTTGGTAGAATCTTCAATATTAGTAAAACTTGGCAATTACTATCGCCAAGTTTATTTTTTACGCAAGAACATATGCACTTATTGTGTTTGTTACAAATGAAAGACAAGTCTAAGGTGTTTTAGAACCTTTCCTTATTTATTTCCTGATATTGCTCAATAGTCTTCTTTAAAGAATAACATTTGTTTATCTTATCGGTTAGCCTTTCATAATCCTCCATCTTTTTATACTTGTCCAAAGATAATTTTTTAAACTTTTCTGAAAGAGAATATATATTATAATTAATTAGATCATTTTCTAATAAATTTTTATAAGCTTTTTCATATAAGGTAATCTGATATTTATAGGTTTCATAAAAATCTTTATCGTTGGGGTCAGAATGGTAGGCATCATAAGTTTTTTTGTATATTTTTAAGATATGGAGGTCTTCTACCACTTCTTTAATTTCATCCATTTCAATTTCAACATTTTTTATTTCAGTTAGAATATTCTGTCTCTCAGTCGCTTGATTTTGGATAAGACTCTCTAATTCTGAATAGTCCTTAATATTATATTTTCTAAGCTCATTTAATGTTTCCGCAGTAAGTTTCATATTAAATCTATTAGCCCATACTTCATAGCCTACAGACTTTTTAACTTTGGGATTTTTATTTATGCTTACTAGGCTTCTATGTTTTAAAGATTTCTTTTCAAGATTGTAAGTTGAGTTATGAATTATATATTTATCAGGACTCTTAATACGCTCTCTAATTTTTTCTTCTGAATAATTAATGCCAATAGTTTTTGCTCTAGTAAATCTAGTTTGGCATTTATGCTTAAAAGAGAGATACTTGCCAAACTTAATTTCGTAGTTATATGACTCCATGATCTTTAAAAAATCCTCATAAGAGTTCGACTTTAAAATAGCCTTATCTATAGCTACTTGCAATTTATATTTCCAGGAAGTGCCTTTCTTAAACTCCATATATTCCTTGTAGGATTTGCCTTTGGTAGAGTAAAGTTTCTTAAACTGTCTATACTCTTCATCAATCACACTGAGATGATATTTTTTACATAGCTCATCACTTATATTTCTAATTTGATGATAAGACTTCTTATTACTTTGGTAAGCTTTGCCTGTTTTAAAATTGATATTGTTAAAAAGAATATGATTATGAATATGCTCCTTATCTATATGAGTGGTTAGGATATATTCATATTCTCCTTTTAGAATTTCTTCACAAAGTTGTATTCCGATTTCATGAGCAAGGTCTGGCGTAACTTCACCTGGAAGAAAAGCTTGTATTAAATGTCTTGCTAAGACATTAGTTTTTGAATTGCATTCGGCTCCTGTCTGTTCAAATTCTAAATGAGCAGTATTAGGATTACATAAGAATGAAGATATTAGAATTTGTTCATCTGTTTTATCTCTATCCATTATGTAACCCAAGGCTAAATTGAGAGTGGATTTAATAGGATGAATTTTTGTTACAGCCATTATTTTTTCTCCATAGTTTTCGTAGAAGGAAAAGAGATATTAAAAAGTTTCTTCCTCATCTCTACAATCATTTTATTTTGCTCTTTAAGTAATTTCTTTAAGTCATCTATGTCTTCTTTATAAATCATGCTCGTTTGATTTGTGCGCTTAGCAATTTGATTAATTGATCCTGTAGTCCTGCCTATAGAGGAAGACATTTCTCTAAAAGGATTCATATCCAAAACAAATATCTCTTTTTCTAGGATACATTTTAAAATAAATTGTCTTAGGGATTTACATTCTGACAACTTATATTTTTCATTCAAAATTTCTTTTTCTTCATCTGATAGCATGATATAAATACCATTAGGTCTTTCTCGATTTGTCATATAATCATCTCCTTATAAATTAGTTGTTTTTTTAATTCTTAAATTTCTATAGTAAAAGAAAGCAGAGCAACCATAGATTTGGCTGCTCTGCTTTTAAATGTGACTGTTTTTTTCAATCCTCAGCTATATTAGATTATAATATCTTTTCTTTTATATTACCAGTTAACAAATCATGTTTAAAAACAAATTGAAAAATAGTATAATTGTAACTAAGAATAAGCAAGAAAAAATTTTGACGGTGATTAACAATGAGTAAAATAGCGATTATAGATGATGATATTTCAATCGTTGAACTTCTAACAGCCTGTTTAGTACGTGAAGATTATGAAGTTGTATCTTTTGTAGATTCGAAAAAAGGATTGGAATATCTATTAAGAAATCCTGTAGATGGCCTTATTTTGGACATCATGATGCCACAAGTAGATGGACTATCTATTCTAAAAATTTTAAAAGAAAAATATGACTATCCTATTATCTTACTTACAGCTAAAACAGAACAAAATGACGTTTTGACAGGATTATATTCTGGAGCAAGTGATTATGTAAAAAAACCTTTTGACATAGCCGAATTGGTACAAAGGTTAAAAATTCATTTGATGAATAAAGAAGTTCACGAAAATGTGCTACAATCAATCACTTATAGAAATTTAAACATAAATGAATCCACTCATGAATTTTCAATCAATAATCATTGTCTTTGTCTTACTCCTGTAGAGTTTAAAATCATGAAGACATTGATGGAGAAAACAAACCAAGTTATTTCCTCTGAAAATATTTTTGAAAGTGTATGGGGGGAAGAGTATCTTGAAAAAGACTCAAATACTGTGAGTGTGCATATTAGAAACATAAGAACAAAAATAAAACAATTAGGAGAGGATTGTAGTTTTTTAAAAACTATATGGGGAGTAGGGTATAAAATTGAATAAGAAAAAATGGTTAAAAAAATTAGCAATAATTTTCTTTGTAATGTCAATAATAATTATTATTTTGAAAGCGATTAATTATACAGCATCATTTGAATTAGGAAATAAATTTATAAGCATATATATGAAGGATTCTTATGTTAGTGATAATATTGAAGGAATTAGTGGAATTCTTTTATGGGGTAAGCTAAAATCTGATATTTTAATTTTTATTTGCCTAATTCTTATTATATTAGTTTTAACATATATAATAACAGGCTATTTTATAGAAAAGAACACAAAATTAAATATTGAAAAAAATTGTATAAGGATTATGAAATGTTATATTAATCATATAGATTTGTCAGAAGAAGATAAAAGAGAGGAGTTCTATGAAGCTCTTACTGAATTGAGCACAAAATACTTAATAGTAAATAGATATAGTAACAATTACTTAATTAAAGATGAAATGATTGCTGATTTTGCACACGATATTAGAACACCCTTATCATCAATCATAGGATTCTTGACTCTTATAAAAAATGATAATGATATGTCTGAAAAATCACGTGATAAATATATAAACACTTTGTTAGAAAAATCTTACGAAGTACAATCACAACTAGAAGATTTATTTTATATCTCAAAATATAATTTTGAACATAAAAACAAATCTAAAAAAGAAGAGAATTTAAAATTATTCTTAGATCAAATTTCAGACGAATTATATCCAGAGTACTCAAACAAAGGTCTAATTATTGATATAAATGTGGATGATAGTATTAGAATAATAGCAAATCTAGAAGAACTGGCGAAAGCATTAGTAAATATTATTACTAATGCAGTGAAGTATACAAAAGAATTTTCGACTATTAAAATTAAAGCAAAAATTACTGATGGATTACTGAATATAGAGATATCAAATAAATCTGAATATATTTCTGAAAAAGATTTAAGTAGAGTGTTTAATAGATTTTATAGAGTAGACCAATCTAGAAATCCCAATATGGGCGGAAGTGGTCTTGGTTTAGCTATTAGTAAAGCTATAATTGAAAATATGGGTGGTACAATTAAAGCAGAATATCAAGGTGGAAACTTTATAATAAAAATTTTCCTACCAAATTTAATATCTTGCGACTACTAAAACTTCATAAAATATTCATTTTTTCTTGCGGATTTATGAACAAACGTCTTCATGCAAAGTTATATAATAATTTATAACAAGCATGGAGATTTTTTATATTAGGAGGCAGCAATGATAAAGGAAGACATATTGAATAAAATTAAAAGTAAAATTCAATGTAGGAACTATAAACGATTAGGCCGCTGCTTTGAAAGCAATAATAAAAAATATTTTTATGACTTAGGTACTGGGAAAATATTTCTAGTCGAGCCTGAAGTATTTGATTTATTAAATTTAATTCTTGATAATAAATGGGATGAAGCTGTAAAAATCAGTAGTCAGTCGAAATCAGACGTTTACGAATCTATTATTAACGAAAATATATTACTAGCTCCAGAATTAAATTCTTATATAGGAGTTCAGATTAGCGATTTGGAAAATCAACTACTTAGAAACAGGGCTCAAATCACTCTTGAATTAACTGAAAAGTGTAATATGAGATGTAAGTATTGCATTTATCAGGAAGGGCAGGGTGGATATAGAGAATTTGGAAATCATGATATGACTTTTGAAGTCGCAAAATTAGCAATAGATGATTTAATCGAACACAGTCAAGATGAAAAGGTGATTTTTGTAAGCTTTTATGGCGGCGAGCCACTTTTAAAGTTTGATTTATTGAAACAATGTATAGATTATTGTGAAACAATTAAGGGGAAAAATATATCTTACGCTTTGACCACTAACGGAACACTAGTGGATAGAGATATGGCTAACTATTTTTCAAGGTTAGGAGAAAGAATACATATTACCATAAGTTTGGATGGTCCTAAATATATGAATGATAAATACAGAGTTTATGGTGATGGCAAGGGAACATTTGATGATGCTGTAAGGGGAGCAAAACTGATTATAAATGAATTTAGCAAAAATGGAAGTAAATTATCTTTAGGAATAAATTCAGTTTTACCAGAATATCATGAACATGACTTGAACAGTATAGAGCATTATTTTGAAAGTCAAGAATGGTTACCAAGTGATGTAGTCTTCACATCTTCTTTTGTTGCAACCAAGGATAAAGAAATGGATTATTTAGGTATCGATAGTCCTATTGAAGAAGAAATAATTTGCAACAGTAAAAAAATCAAAGGATACTTTGATCCGTTATTTGACTGGGCAAGTCCTAGTGAAAATGAGAATATTACATCAAAAATAATAGCCAAGGATAATGTTATTAAAGAGCTAGCAATGATACATCGAAGGTTGTTATTTGATAGTCCTATGGAGTCTTATTATATGTGCGGATGTTGTGTACCAGGAGCAAGAAGGGTGTATGTTACAACAAAAGGAGAATATTTAATATGCGAGAAACTTGGAGAAGCACCAGACATAGGAAATGTTTATGAAGGTTTAGATTTAGGCAAAATAAAAAAACATTATGTAACAGATTATTGTGAGCAAACTATTCCATATTGCAATGATTGTTGGGCGGTGCATTTATGTGGGATGTGCTATATGAATTGTTATGATCATGAAGGTATAAATCTAAAATTAAGGCACAGTAAGTGCATAATGAATAGGATATATATAGAAAAAAATCTTGAATTATATCATAAAATCTTAGAATTAAATTCAGAAGCTTTATCAATATTGGATGATTATGACTTTAGTTAAGTCAATAATCATAAATTGTAATTGGAAAAACTAAAATATGAGGAGGTGAGACAATGAAACTAGTAAATCCATTAGGAAGAAAACCTAGCGAAGTTTTTGACAATGGCGGTGCAACTCCAATGGCTTGTATGTGTTCAGGAGAAAAAGCGTACGCTACAGCAAGAGGTACAGACAAGTGTTTCAAGTGCGGATGTTCTTGTTCTTCTACTAAATATAGTGCTAATAATTCAAAAAAATCATTTTGGACTATAAGAGGATCTGGAGATATAGAGTAGTTGTAACTTAATAGGAAAAAAACAGATATCAGCAAGCCATTATCAAAATTTTTTGCTATTGCTTGCTGATATTTTTAGGTGAAAATATGAATTTAAAAAAAATATCAAAACAATACGGTAAAAAGACAGTCTTAAAAGAGATAAATACGGAAATAGGACATGGAATCTATGGTTTGTTAGGAGCTAATGGGGCAGGTAAAAGCACCTTAATGAAAATTATGATTGGGGAGGTAAAAGAAAGTTCAGGAAAAATTATTTATGAAAATGAAAATAATAGCCAGGAGAGCTTTTTCTCTACTTTAGGCTATCTTCCTCAAAATTTCAGAGCACCAAAAGAAATGAAAGTATTTGATTATTTACGATATATAGCTGTATATAAAGGGATTAAGGATGAAAAGATAAAAGCAAACATTCAAGAGCTTTGTCAAGATTTAAACCTAAGCGAATACATTCAAAATAGGATTGGAGACCTTTCAGGGGGAACTTTGCAAAGAGTGGGTATAGCTCAAGCTTTCTTGGGAAACCCAAGTTTTATTATCCTAGATGAACCATCAAGTGGCTTAGATATAAGCGAGAGAAGAAATCTTAAAGAGTTTATTTCGAGAAAATCTAGAGATAAATCCATTATTATTTCAACTCATATAATATCGGATATTGAGTACATTGTAGATCATCTTTTAATTATTAAAGCAGGAAGAATTTTACAAGATATTAGCTATAAGGAAGCTATTAAGTCTTTAGATGGATGTGTATGGGAAGATTATTTAAATAATGAACAGATAACACATGGAGAAAAATTAATTCAATCCATGGGTGGTGTTACTACAAATCTTGATAGAGAAGATAATAGTCGAAATCACATTCGATATGTTGGAAAAGAAAAATTAACGAACAATTCCGTTTATAAAGAGCCTGAACTGAATGATTTTTATCTATGGACAATAGAAGGGGGCAGATAATGAAAACTTTAAAATTGGAATTAAAAAACATATTTTGTAAAAAGATCAATCTGCTCTTTTTAGTATTTGTACTAGGAATAGGCATAGTAACGGCTTTCTTCTTTTTAAAGGGAGTCAGTGCAGATAAAGTTTTAGAAGATGGAAGCATACAAATTGTAAAAGGCAAAGAAGCCATTGAACTTATTAATGAATATGATAAAGAGATTGCAGGAGAGATAACAGAAGATAAGCTTATGATGGCTAGGGATATCTTTAACAGCACTTGGGACTCAGAGAAAGAAAAAAGAAACATAACAAAAGAACTTCTAGAAATAGAAAGTTTAATAGGTCCTATGGACTCTTTACGCTTTCCCATTAAAGATAAAATGACCATCGTAAAATGGGATGATGTAGACATACCCATTGAATATGCCAGAGACTACTATAGCCTTCGTCAAGATATGCTTAAGAAATATACGGATGATATAAAGGATCAAAAAATAGTTGAGAAAATTTGGAAGATGGAGGAGAAAGTAGACAAACCCTTTGTTATGGGGATTAATCACAATGTTTGGGGAGACAGCATTGAATGGCTTTCCATGCTGATCATTATCTGTCTCATTCTTATTATCTTTGTTTTTGCCACAATTTTTACAGAGGCGAAGGAAAATGGATTGTATGAGATTGTGGCAAGGACAGCTTTAGGACAAAAGAAGTTTCACTCTTCTAAACTAATAGCAGGCACTATTTTCAATGCACTAATCTATCTTTTAATGATGCTTTCATATTTAGCTATAGTATATCTAGCATTAGGTGGAGATGGATTAAAGACAAGCTTCCAAATTGACATGGCTTTTTCTCCAGGAAATTTAACTTATAAAAAGGTTATTCTAATTCAAATAATTGGGGGATTTATTGGTAGTTTAGCCTTGGGATCTTTAGCCATGCTGGTCTCTTCAAAATCAAAGAAATCAAAAATAGCTTTAACGATTATGATATCAAGTTTTGCAATTTATGGATTACTAGCTATTTTCATAAGGCCAGAATCAAAATTAATTCAATATATTATGAACCTAAGTCCCTGTGGTATAAGCCAAGTGTTTTTCCAACTACCATTTCCTAACTATATCCATTTAGGGTTGGTAATGTGGTTGCCTTATGTCATGTTAATATTTGGATTAGTACAATTAATTATATATGACTATTTAACGGTCAAATTAAATAGATAATGATGTGTAAATGATATGATAAAGACATTTTGTAGGTCACTAGCAACAGTATTTAGCAACTCTAAACTTTTATTTATTTTAAACTTTATTATTATAATTATTTCTGGAATAATTTCTGGAATTAATGTCTATTCAATCCAACAATTAGTAAATGGAATACAAGATGCGATAATTAAAGGGACGAGTATAAGTAAAAACATAATGTTGTTTATCAGCGTTAATCTGATAATTATTATTGTGCAAAATATTAGATCTTACACTAATCAAATGATTGCTATTAATCTCGATTATAACTTGGATAATGAATACTTAATAAAATGTTCAACTTTAGACCTTAAAGATTTTGAAAATGAAGATGTATATACTACCATAACAAAGGCCTATAGCTTAGGAAAATTAAAAGTTCAAGATATCTATTTTAATTTTTTGCAGCTGGTTGAAAGTATAATCTCAATGATTTCAGTTATTTTTGCTGTTAGGTCTATAGATAGTTATCTTTTAGGGGTTATCATTATAATTCCAATATTTTCTACTATTTCAAGTATTAAGATTGGAAAATATGCTTATGATAAAGAAAAAGAAAATATTAAGCATCAAAGGAAGAGTGATTATTTTAGCTATTTATTGACAAATAATATTGCTATCAAAGAAATCATCAGCTTTAATATTGCTAACTATTTAATAGAAAAGTTTAAAAGGCACAAAGACATTGTAAAGAACACCAATAAATCTATATTAAAATTGCACATTACAAAAAATATATTAGTTTCGATTTTAGAAATTACAATCAAAGTATTTTTGATAGTTACAGTTATTATCAAATCTATCAATAATAATGGAAAAATTGGTAACATAATGGGATATATTTATTCATTAGATTTAATTGAGAACAAACTCAACAATCTACTTTCTAGCATCACAGAAATATATAAGAGCAAATTATATGTGGACAATTATTATGAATTTCTAGACACAAATGTTGGCAATGTTTGCAAAGGAAAGAATCTAGTTTACAAAAAAATAGCTAGCATAGAAATTAAAAACTTATCATTTGGATATAATGGGTTAAAAAAAGATTTATCAAATATAGATTTAAATATAAAAAAGGACAGACCAATTGTAATTTTAGGAACAAATGGTTCTGGCAAAAGCACATTAATCAAAATATTAGCTGGTTTATATGATGATTTTGAAGGAGAGATTTTTGTTAATGGTATGTCGTTAAGAAAAATTAATAAAAACAATTATAGAGAAAAAATTACTGTAATATTTCAAGATTTCAACCAATACGAGCTTTCTCTAAGGGAAAATATTGCTTTTTCAAAGATAAGTCATATAAATAATAGTAAAAAAATCAGTAGAGCTATAAACAAAGTAGGGTTGAGTGATGTAGTGGATAGTTTTGAACATAGACTAGACACACAAATGGGATGCTGGTTTGGAGGTAGAGAATTGTCAAAGGGCCAATGGCAAAGAATAGCACTAGCAAGAGTATTATTCAGAGATGCGGACATTGTAATATTAGATGAACCAACCTCAGCACTTGATCCAATAATTGAAAAAGAAATTTTTTCTTTGATTAATGATATAGCTAAAGATAAAATATTGATATTAGTTACTCACAGGGTTGAAAACATAAAAAAATATGATCCATGGTATGTCTTTATGGAAAAAGGAAGAATAGTGAATCAAGGGCTATATGAAGATATAAAAGATACTTCTGCATATAAGAAACTTACTGTATAATATATAATGATAAAAAATAAAAGCAAGATTGATGAAACACTTCGAATCATACTTGGTAAATTGGTGATTATTGCGAGATAACTATTCTAAATACTCTTCTCTTTTTCTCCAGGGGAATATTGCAGGAACACCAATCAAAAGATAATTAACAATGCTATTAAGTGTTTCATTATTCAAGAGTGGAATAAAATATTTATCTCCACCTCGTATAGCAACAATCAAAAGACAATATACAGTCATTACTCCTAAATAAGAGATGATAAAATTTAGAATACTACCTAGCAGCGGAAATAATGAATAAATTCTATTGAATATAAAGGTATAGACAGCAACTGCAACAAGTCCTGACAATATATCCCAGAAATAAACAAAGTAACCAGAACTATGAATGAAAGTATATAGACATAATAGCAGTACGGTAGCTAATGCGGCTGCAAATTGGGCAGTTAATACTTATTCGGGTTCTAATGCAGAATATAAGATAACTGGTAATTTAGCTAGTACAGACGTCACTTATTGTTCTAAATTGGTATGGCAAGCATATTATTATGGTCCATCATCCCATCAAGCTAACGGTCCAACAATAGGATACAGATTACCATATGATTTACCAGATACAATACACAGTTTAAGCTACAAGCACACTTACTAGGACTTAGTATTATGATAAAGAAAAAAAGATGATATTACTAGCAGTAGGTGTAATCATACTTGGTACAGCTATATACCAATATCCATTGCAAAAAAAATTAGCACAAAGAAGCTTCGAAAATTATATAACTAAACAAGGAATAGTTTCTGAAAAAATCAGTAGTAAAAGATTTTTTAAAGACTGGAAACAAGGAGGATACTTGGTAGTTGTAACTTTTAATGATGATATAAACAATAAATATTATTATCATTATGATGTGTGGACGCATAAAAAAGGCGAATCATTGAAATTTAATAGAATGACATTAACTATTATCGATGAAAAAAATTCTCTTACATTAGAATATCCTTGGGATGGTAAGTGTAAGTATCCTCCTATTGATGAGTGATGAAGATGTGGATGAGTAAGCAAAGACTGATAAGTATAGAAAGCGTATATTCTTGAAGCTTCATTTAAAAAACTAGACTGAATGATGTTGAAAAATACGGATAATGTAACAAATCATGAATAAAATAGATACAGGGAAAACAATTCCAAGTCCAAAAACGGCTAACGAGATTTCAAATGTGCTTGGCGTTTGTATATTTAAGTGTTTGATTTAGATGATACAGGTATGTATAGGTGTTCAAGTTGTAATTGTGATGGTAACCAGTAAAGGAGCATACACATAGACAAATGGAGGTGGTGTTGTGAGCAATTATAAGAACCCTCAAAGGTATAAGAATGGAGATTATTTAGTTGTTTTAAAACTGATATAATGATTGAAAGATTTTTTTGCAGACATGCAAATATATAATTAAGATAATTAGGAGGTTTGTTATGAAAAAAAGATTTTCTATACTTGTTAGTGTACTAATGTTTTGCATTCTTTTAAACCCTACGTTTGTTAAAGCTAATGAATATCAAGGGAAAGCGGAAGAATTTGATCAAACTGGCGAAAAGTATCAGAGTGCGTCTGAAGTTTTTAGAAAAGAAGAAGTAGAAGAACTTATTGAACAAGTTGAAACAAAAAAACTCATGCCTGATAAAACAGATTTTACTGCTTCTGATGGAATGTTAAGAGCATCTTTTGGACAATATCCTACAAGAAAAGGTGTGATTTTAGTTACAAAGGATAAATACAAAGGACTAATTCCAACAGGACATGCCGCTATAATATATGGACAAAATGTTGTCGTTGAATCATTATCACAAGGAGTTACTACTGGGAGAAATGATTGGCATTCAACAAAAACCACATGTTATGGTGTAACTGTGAAAAATACTACGGTAACACAAGATAGTAATGCTGCAGACTGGTGTTATAAACAGATTTCAAAACCTTATAATTTGAATTACTATAATATGTCAACTAGAGCAAAATTTTATTGTTCACAACTTGTGTGGGCGGCATTTTTAGATAATTATAATATAGATTTAAACACTCCGGCATTTGCCAATGCTGCTATGCTTTCCAACCCTGTTCATCCTATGGAATTAGTTTGGACTGATGAGACAAATTTAATATATGAAAAGTAAATATTTAAATTTGATTGAAAAATTTTGGAGGGTAAAAACTGATATCAAAAATAAAGCAAAAATTTTATTATGTTTTTTGCTTATAGTAAGTTTATTTTTTATAAATGGGTGTAGCAAACTTAAAAATTCTGTTGATAGAAAGAAAATTGATTTTGGTCTTGTTATCACAACATCTCAAGCCTATAAATCAGAAATTCTTTGGTTTGATTTAAATTTTGATTCTATTCAAAAACAAAAACTTCCTTATGCTATGCTTGGTACACCCTTTTACTCTCCGGTCGCAGATGCTGATAAAATTTATATGATTCCTGAAGGACTTGGAAATAAAAAAGATACCAGAAAAGTTATAAGCATTAACAAGCAGTCACTGGATGTTGAAGAATACCCTTTTACCAACATTGCATTAAACCATATGGCCAGTATTGGAAACAATGTCTATGCAATTAACACATTAAATGGTGACAGCTGTCTGGAGTCATATGATGTAGTGTCTAAGAAGAGAAATTCTGTAATTTTGAAAAAAGTTTATTTGGAAACAGTAATAGCTTCTTCAGATAAATTATTTTGTTTTGTTAGAAAATTAAATTATAGTGATTCAGAAGAAGCGAAAACCATGTTAAATGTTTATACGCCAAGTTTAGATTTGGAAGCAGAAATTGACCTCACTGAATATGGTAATCCGACGAGTATGTATCTTGAAGATGAAGATAATTTATATGTAACTGTAAATAGAAATGCTAATATTAAGCCTGTAGGAAAAATCCTTAAAATAAATAAATCAACTTTTGAAATAAGTGAATTTATAACAAAAAAAGATATCCCATATAGGATATTTAAATTTGAAGATAAATTTATTTTAGCTTATTATGATCCTGTTACAAATGAAGGAACAGAAGTATCTGTGTGGACTGAAAACGGAAACGAACAAATTTTCGATTTGAAAACGCCATTAACTGTCACAGGTGTTGTTAACGATAAGTTTGTAGCAGCAAATAATAAATCAATAAAAATATTTTCTATTCCTGATTTTAAGTTAATTAAAGAACATGAATTAAGTATTGGGACTTCAAATTATGTTTCAGCATTGTTATTTGTGAATGAGTGATGTATAAAAAAATAGATTTAATTTTTATATATAATCTGAATGCTAGAAAGATGATAGATTGAATTTGGATATTGGAAAAATGAAGATATAGAAGAAGTATTAAATAATGATTCTGTTGATAAATATTTTAATCAAAATAATAATTTTGAGAAAAATAATTTGAAGTTCCACAGATTGGATTACAACTGGAGAAATAAGTGATTTAGCTAAAAATCATGGTGGCGCAACAGCTGTAACTAATATAGCTTTATACTTTAATAATAGAGGTTATAGTAAATTAAAAATTAATGGAGATAAACGTGAAACGTTTAAAAAAGTACATGCGATAGTTGGAAATGGTCCAGTAATGACTATTGCAGGAGATACAAAAACATATTTTCCAAATAGAGGGTATAATTTAAGTTATAGTAATGTGGGGAATTTTGCTACCATAAAAAATGCTGTAACAAATGACAGAGTTACAGGGATATTATTAGCAAATGGTATAGTTGACTGGCATTGGGTTTTAGGAGTAGGATATAGAGAATATGCTAATGCTGGTAATTATATAAGAATTGTTAATGGATGGAATAATACAATTAACAAATTTTATAAACCACACTCTAGATCACTTTGGGTGTCCGCTACTCAATATTGGGTTAGATAAATAAAATTATGAAAAGGCGAAAACTAATACATATCATTATACAAATGATGATATTTACAATTACTTTTATGATGTCAAAAAATCTTTTTCAAGATGTCTATTTATTTAAATGGACATCAGATAGGTGTTATTTATATATATGGATAGTTGTATTGTTGTTAACATATTTAGGGAAATATAAGATTTCATATGCGATTACAATATCTAATATCATTGGATTGTTTTTAGGACAGTATCTTGGTGATTATATAGTGATATTAAACCAAACTAAAATCACATCTAATATGAGTGCAGAAGATGTTTATAGGCTAAGTAAGCATCCGGGTGTATTAATTTGGTTTATATGTATTACTCTATCAATATTTTTAGTATTGTTAATTAATTCGCTTGATAGAAGAAAATTAAGATAATAAAAACTGATTAAATTGTACTATCAAGCACAATGTTATATTAAGTTGATAAAAAAACAGAATAGCAGACTAGTAATTTAGAAGGGGCTGTTGAAAAGTAAAACATAACAGCCCCTTTAGTTTATCTTAAACCTTAAAATTATTTAAGCAGTGTTGCATTTAATGAATTTATAATAACGGATTGAATTTATAGTATTAACTTTTGGAATGTTTATTCTAAATACTCCTCTCTTTTTCTCCAGGGGAATATAGCAAGAACACCAATCAGAATATAATTTACAATGTTATTAAGTGTTTCATTATTCAAGAGTGGAAGAAAATATTTATCTCCCCCTAGTATAGCAACAATCACAAGACAATATACAGTCATTACTCCTAGATAAGAGATGATAAAATTTAGTATACTACCTAATAGCGGAAATAATGAATAAATTCTATTGAATATAAAGGTATAGACAGCAACCGCAACAAGTTCTGACAATATATCCCAGAAATAAACAAAGTAACCAGAACTATGAATGACGGAGAAATGATTATGCACAAGATATGCAATAAAAACAAAGATCACTAATTTGTCTAAAGCAAAAACAGCAAATTTAGCAATAGAAATACCAACAGTAAGCCAAAAGAAAAAGTATAAAATTGGCAATGCAACCAACAATAAATAAACTAAAAACATTAAAATTCACCTTTTTTCTCAAACTTATAATTTATTAATTTAATCTTCAGATACATTTTTTCAACTTTTTCCTCCAAAAATAATCTCTCTTTCATAGAGAGATTATTTGTTTTAAAAACAAAATACAAATCAGAAACGGCATCTAATCCTTTAGTAACAGATTCTTTTGCCTGAATTGCCTTTTCTATATCATCATCATTAGAAATACCTAACAGCAAATAATCCAATGAAACAGAAAACACCTTTGTGAGTTCTAAATAAACCCTTAAGTCCCTAGGAATACTTTCCCCTTTTTCCCAAGAAATATAACTTCTGTTAGATACCCTTAGCCGTTTAGAAAGTTCCTCTTGGGTCAACCCATTTTCAATCCTTAAAAATTTAATTTTTTCGTGAAATTTCAAAATAGCTCTCCTCTTGTCGTTTAAAGAAATAATAATTTCTATTATAATAAAAATATGAAATAAAAGCTATAAAAACATAAAAAAACATGAATTAAAAATAAGTTTATATGCAGCTCGACGCAGAAGCGTTTAGAAAAGCTGTCAAGGGCATGTATCACTTTCTAAAAGATAGGCGACGAGTCTATCTTTTTTTTGCCAAAAGGGAAGTGAGTATGTCATATATCAGAGGCCCTCCTCAAGCTAGTTGTTGATAACAATTACTAATCTCAACACTTGAAGGAGGAAAAATGAATACAAATAACAGAAATGGATATTACCATGGAAAATACTATATAGACGGTAAAGAAGTGGAACTTCCTGATGATATAAAGGAAATTTTTGAAGAAGCAAGAAGGGCTGAACAAAGGATATTAAGACAAGAAAGAAGGTATGGTGTTTACTCATCGTCAAACTATATGCTAAAGAGTAGAGAACAAGACGGGAACCAGCAGGAAGACTATATTGAAAGCTTAGAAGATAAGACATCCAATATAGAAGAAAAAATCTTGAAGAATGAAGAAATTTTGATGGTCAAAGATTCGTTCTCAGAGTTAGATAAAGAAGAATTAAGGCTAATTAAACTTCTTATAGAACAAGAATTAACTGAAAGAGAGATAGGAAAAATCTTAGGAATTTCACAAGTAGCAGTCAATAAAAGAAAACATAAGGTTTTTGATAAATTAAGGACTCTCTTAAAAGATTTAATGACAACATTTATGTAAGTTTAGAAATAATCCCCATGAAAAAATGGGGATTATTTTTATTTAAATATCTTTATAAATTTGGTTATCAAACCACTCTTTTCTGTCCCTATATATAAGGGGGTAAATTTTACTTTCCTTTAAACATAAATTGAACCATGACAACTTAATAGACCAAAACAGGACGTTAACTACTTGTGGAGCCTTATAAGATCTTCGCCAAGACTTTTCTGCTGAGGTACAACTCGGTTTAAATGAATACTCTGCTGATACCAGAAGGATAAAAGGAAACGAGCGATAAAAGAGATTATAGATTCAGCTTTGGCAACTGATGCTTTGATACAAGTAGGGATAATGATACTTCTAAAGTTGTTGCCGGCCCATCTAGAAAAGGGGCGGTGGTGAAATTCCAATGTCGTGGCCTACACGCCTGTCAATGTCAAAAAACTTATATTTAATTTAATAAAATAAGGAGGCTTTCGTGAAAAATAAACATAATGATAAAAAGTTTGTTAGATATAAAGAAGGTGCAGAACTTTATTCAATGAGTCAAAGTAAATTTGAAGAATTAGCAAAAGAAGCGGGAGCTGTCTATAAGCTAAATAAAATTGTTCTTGTAAACTGTGAAATACTAAATGAATACTTAGAAACATTCAGGTTACCAGGTATATAAAAGATAATTTGGAAAGGGAGTTTATGATTGACAAAGTGTCGGACAAAAAGTATAATTTAGATAAGTTATGAGAATAGAAAAAGGAGGAAAACTTGGTAAAAACAGGAAGACCAAAAATTAAAGATCCAAGTACGAAACGAGTTACAGTAAGATTTACAGAAGAAGAATACTTGGAACTGAAGAAGTATATAAAATCTCATAATTTATCCCTTACTCAAGCAGTAAAAAAAGGTTTGACTTTATTGTACAAAGAACAATAAACTGGCATTTTGCATGAAATCTCTTTTCAAAAGGAAGGAGATCATGAATGGTAGCTAGAAAAGATAATAAAGGAAGAGCTTTAAGGAAGGGCGAAACTTATAGAGAAAGTGACAATAGATATTCATATTCTTATAAAGACATATATGGAAAAAGAAAATTTATCTATGCAAAGGATCTAAAGAAACTTCGTGAACGTGAGGCAATTCTCATCAAAGACCAGTTAGATGGTCTAGATATATATGTTGCTGGCAAAGCAAAACTTAATTTTGTATTTGATAGATATATTTCTACAAAAACAGAACTAAGAGAAACCACTTACACAAACTACGTCTATATGTATGATAGATTCATAAGAGATGGATTTGGTGAAAATAAAATTGGAGACATAAAATATTCTGATGTACTTTATTTTTACTATGACCTTATCAATAATAAGGGTTTACAAATCAACTCATTAGAAACGATTCATACAATTTTACATCCTACCTTTCAGCTAGCGGTTAGAGATGAAATCATTAGAAATAATCCCAGCGATGGCGTTATGGCTGAAATAAAAAAGAAAAGTAAGGACAAAAAGAAGACCAGGCATGCTTTAACAGTAGAGCAACAAAGGGCTTTTATGAATTATATTGCAGAAAGCCCAGTATATAACAACTGGAACTTAATCTTTACAGTTTTATTGGGTACGGGATGTAGGATAGGCGAAGTAGTTGGACTTAGATGGTCTGATGTAGATTTAGAAAAAAGGACTATAGATATCAATCATAGTATGACTTATTATCCAAGAAAAAAAGATACTTATAAGTGCGAGTTTAAGGTATCTTTACCTAAAACAGAATCAGGAATAAGAGTTATACCGATGATGGAGCCAGTATATGAAGTCTTAAAGGAAGAATATGATAAAAGAAAGGAAGAAGGTTTTTGTCCGGTAGTGGTAGATGGCATGAGTGGATTTATTTTTATAAATCGTTTTGGAATGATTCATAATCCGGCATCAATTAATAGAGCTATAAGAAGAATATATGAGTCATACAATGCAGAAGAGATAGTAAAGGCAAAAAAAGAAAAAAGAGAACCTTTATTAATTCCTCACTTTTCATGTCATCATTTGAGACATACATTTTGTTCGAGGTTTTGTGAAAATGAAACGAATATAAAAGTTATTCAACAAATAATGGGACATGCTAGTGTAGAGACCACTATGGATATATATGCTGAAATAAATGATGGAAAATTGCAAGAATCCATGGAAGCATTAGCCAAGAATCTAGATGTGTTTTAAATCATGAATTTCGAAAGACTACACAAAAACCAAGGACAACAAAAAAGACAACAAAATCTTCATTAATACTAAGTAATGGTACTGGACAATACTTTTACTAAATGGCTATATTATGGGATAAACTGGAACTTTAAGGAATGGTACGTTATCCGAGAAACTATTCCCAACAATGAAGCCAATAGGCTTAGAAAAGGCAGAAAATAGGGATTCGTCAAAAGAAACTTACGAAACTTACGACAAACTTACGACAGAAGAAATTGACCTTTCAAAAGTGAAAGTTGAACCATTATTTGAAGATATGGTAGACTTTGAAACTTTCTCAAAATCTGATTTTAGAGTTGTAAAGGTTAAAAACTGCGAAGAAGTTCCTAAGTCAAAAAAACTTTTGAAATTTACATTAGATGATGGTTCTGAAAAAGAAAGAGTTATTTTATCTGGTATTAAGGAATATTACAGCGCAGAGAGCTTAATTGGAAAGACACTACTAGCGATTTGTAATCTTCCTCCTCGTAAGATGATGGGAATCGACTCAGAAGGTATGATTATATCTGCAATTTGTGAGTACGATGGAGAAGAAAAACTAAACTTAATAATGTTGGATGATAATATTCCAGCAGGATCAAAATTATATTAAAAGAACACGCTAATTATTAAACTGGGGTTTGTTATGAATCCCAGTTTAATTTTTATAATGAAGATTGAAAATTGATAAAAAACGTTAGTGACTCTACATTGAAATAAATTAGCTGATCTAAGCAGGGCAGGTTTTTATGTTGCGGTCATAAGTGCTGACATAGTATAGCTATTGTGTATGAAAAAAATTTTTTAATAGATTTCAAAGTTGATACATGAGAGGGTTAAAATGAAGAGTGTTTTGATTATAGAGGATAATAAAGAAATTGCATCACAAATGGAAAAGTATTTAGTTAATAATGGTTATGAAGTAGAGCTTGCATCATCTTTTTACGAAGCGACCTATATGATGAATGTAGACACTGATGTGGCACTACTTGATATAAATCTACCAGATAAAGACGGTCAACATTTGATTAAAAAGTTAAAAGATAAGGACATAAGGGTTATAGTTACTACTGTTAAAAATGATGAAGATTTTATAATTGCCGCCCTAGATCAAGGAGCAGACGACTATTTAATAAAGCCATTTTCCCTTGCCATATTAAGGGCAAGAATTGATGCGGTTTTAAGGACAATACCTATATCACAAGATAAAAGTATATCTTATAAGGATATAAAAATAGATTTAAATCAGTCAAAAGTTTATTTTAAGGGAAATCTAGTAGATTTAACTTCGCTAGAATATGAAATCCTAGTCTTATTTATAAAAAATCCCAATAGAGTTTATACAAGAGGTCAGCTGTTAGAAATGTTCTGGGAAGATAGGGATAAGTTTGTAAATGACAATACTCTCACATCAACTATTAAGAGAATTAGAGAAAAACTTGATAGAGAAGTTATTACTACTGTTAGAGGAATTGGTTATAGGATGGATTGAGATGATATATGTATTATGGATAATAAGTCTTGGACTTCTATATTATTTTTTAGAATCAAGAAAGAAAAATAGAATAAATGAGCTTATAGATCTGATAGAAAAAATGAAAAACCAAGAATATAAAATTCCTATGAAGCAAGATGATTTTTCAATTTTAGAAGATAAAATTTACAAGCTTTTTATAGAAATAGTAGAAGCCAAAGAGACAAGTAGTAAAAATAGCGAAAAGCAAATCGAATACCTAGAAGATATCGCCCATCAAATCAAAACTCCTATTACATCTATGCTTTTTTCCATAGAAAATTTGGAGATGGATTTTCCAGATAAGGATGATATAGAGATATTAAAAAGACAACTATTAAGATTAAACTCTTTATCAGATATTTTGCTCAAATTATCAAGCCTTGATGCAAACAAAGATTTAATGAAAAAAGAAGAAATTCGTTTAGAAGAACTGGTAGATTATGCTATAGACAGTTTAGGCTTAAAGAGATCTATCAATATAAAAATAGAGAAGAATTTAAAGGAAAATAGTATTTGTGGAGATTTTTATTGGATAGCAGAAGCTCTTATTAATATTATGAAAAATGCTGATAATAGACCGACTTGTGATGAAATCACAATTTCATCTTACAAAAATCCCCTCTATACAAGCTTAATCATTGAAGACAATGGCGGAGGAATAGAAAAAGAGAATATTAAAAAAATCTTCAAACGCTTTTATAAAACGCCCGACTCAAATGGTTTTGGAATTGGTCTTGCTATGGCGAAGACAATTGTCGAAAAAAACAAGGGAGAAATTTCTGTTTCAAATATTGATGCTGGAGCAAGATTTGAAATAAAATTTTACAATGTCACCTAAAAATCACTTTACTTTTATATACTTACCTTAAATTAAGGAGGAAAGTATGGAAATTTTAAAAGTAGAAAATTTAAGAAAAGAATACGGCGAGGGTAATTCTAAGGTCATTGCCTTAGACGGTGTCAACCTTGAAATTGACAGAGGAGAATTTGTCGCTATTGTTGGACCAAGTGGATCTGGTAAATCAACGCTTTTACATATTATTGGAGGAGTAGATAGCCCAGATGATGGAAAGGTTTATATAGATGGTAACGACATCTCAAAGTATTCCTCAAAAGAATTAGCCTACTTTAGAAGAAGAAAAGTCGGACTAATTTATCAATTTTATAATTTGATTCCCAACTTAACAGTTCGTCATAACATAGAACTTCCATTAAAACTTGATAAAAGGAAAATCAATCAAGATGAATTCTCAGATATAGTAAAAAAACTTGGTATAGAAAGTAAACTTGACTCTTTTCCAAGTGAGCTTTCAGGAGGTCAGCAGCAGAGAGTTGCCATAGCGAGAAGTCTTATCTATAATCCATCTATCATATTGGCGGATGAACCAACAGGTAATTTGGACAGAAAAAATTCTAAGGAAATTATAGAAATCTTTAAATACTTCAATAGAACAATGAAACAGACGATTATCTTAATCACCCATGACGAAGAAATAGCCTTACAAGCTAATCGTATCATTACAATAGTAGATGGAAAAATTGTAGGAGCTGAAAGAAATGAATAAGAAGAATTTTCCTATTTTTATTTCCTTATTTATTGTAAGTTTGTTTTTTACTGTGGTTTTTTATTATAGTTATACAATTGTTAAATATAATAATGAAAGTTTCATGACCGTAAATTTTTATGATGCAGAACTTGAAGGGAACTTAACAAGTAATGATATTGAAAAAATAAAAGATATTAATAATATAGAATTTGTAGGTGAAATGTCCATAAATCCTGAATCGGCAAAGTACAAGAATGATTTGATTGCCGTAAATTATCAAGATAATGATATAAATAAAATGAGAGAGCATTCAGATTTACTTGAAGGACACTTTGCTAAAAGTGATGGAGAAATAGTATTATCGAAAAGTCTAGTCGAAAAAAATAAGCTAAAATTAGGAGATAAAATACAGCTTGATTTTGGGCATAGACTAATAGAGGGTAAAGAGATAGATGCCATAAGTACTTTTACTGATAAGGAGTCTTACAATCTTAGTTTTAGCAAAGACTTTGAGCTGGTTGGAATTTATGAAGATGTCTATAATAAATACAGTAGAGTTAATTATGCTTTAGCACTGAAAAATGAAGAGGATCCAGGCAAAGTAGTTTTAAAGTTTAATTCTTTTGAAAAGGCTTATGATAACAAAGTAAATCTACAAAATGAAATCAATAAAAAATTAGGTAGAGATGTTCCCTTAACTTTCAATTCTAATTTAATAGATTATTACGGTGTTGAGTATGACTTTCCCCATAATATTTTAACTGAATTAGGAACCATTCTTTCTGTAATAGGGGCTATATTACTATTTGTATTTTTTGTAAAAAATATATTCAAGGTGTGGGCTTTTAGGAAAATCAAGGAACTTTCTGTATATAAGTCTATAGGCACTACGGATTTTCAGATATACTTGTTACTATTAAAAGAAGGTATTTTCCTATCTGTTCTACCTATATTAATTGGTCATATCTTTGGATACTGTCTTATCTTAAAATTGTTTAGGCATCTTGAGATTGATCAAGGGGTCGAAAACTTGGTATCTAGTTATTTCAGTCCTTTACTTAGCCTAGCGATTGTTACAGTAGCTCTTTTAGTAGTAGTATTTTCTATTATTCAACCAGCAAAGAAAGTTTCAAAAATATCTATTATTGAAGGTATAAAGGGAAATTTAGACTTTGATAGCTTTAAGAAAAAAAGATCTAGGAATTTATGGAAAGAATTAAAATCAAATAACCTTGATAGTATTAAATCACAGCGTTATGTTTCTGCTATTGGTGTCATTATAATTTCTGTTTTAGTTATTATTGTGGCAGTAACTAAATATAACAGAGATTTTTCTTACTATGATGCAGGCTACAATGTAATAGCTAGTTATTATAGTGAAAATAGGAGCGTTCCTAAAGTTTTTAAAGAAATTGAAAAAGAAACTCCAAATGATAAGTCCTATATTTCAAAAGAAAGTTATATTCAGGTAGATAATGATTTAGAATTGTCCAAAGAAGCTATTAACATGTCTCTAGATCAAAAGTTAGAGTATTTTTTGAAAAAGAGTCATTCAAGCCAGTTGAATGGGATGCTTATAGCTTTAGAAGATGAGGACTTTAGTAAATTGGGGGCAAGTAAGGGAGAATTTATTCTTTATAATATGGTACAAGAAAACCCAAACACTCCAGTAGCTAAAGCAAATAAAATACCATATTTTAATAATCCGAAAGATATAAACTTACAGATAGGGGAGGATTTTCAAAAAAGTTTAAAAATTTCTAAAACTATAGATGATTTGGGAAACTATGATTCAATAACTTTACCATTTTATGTAAAAATCTACACAGATTTCGATACCTTCTTCCAACTTATGGATGAGTCAAAAGATGAAGAACTTATTAATGCTCCGTATGTATTAAATATGAATGTAAAAGACTCGGAGATGAGAAATGTAAAGGATTATTTGGATAATAAGATAAGAGAATCGATAATGCCAAATGAAAAGTACGATATTAACACAAAAGCAGATATTGAAATGAATCGAAAAAGTGATCTAGAATCTTTAAAGAAAGTCGCATTTGCGATGGCTTTCATTATTTTTATTCTTAATGTGACAAATGGTTATTCATCCATTAATTTAAGTCTCATGAGTAGAAAGAAGGAAATGGGCAGCCTTTATTCATGTGGTATGGACGTAGATGAGTTAAAGAATATTTATCGAAAAGAGTTTATAGAAGAGCAAATAAAATCATTTATTGTTGCGGGAATAACCACATTAGTAGTCATGTTTGTAATATCTCGTATAGCTCCTAATTTAAGTCTGAATATATTAATAAGATATTATGACTATAAATTATTTCTTGGATTTTCTATTGTGGTTTACGCAATCAACTTACTAATCTTTAATTTTTCTTTAAAGAGAATTTTAGACAAACCGACTATAGATTTAATTCGAACAATATAATTTCAAAAAAAGTGGAGTATATGAATAAAAAGATTGAGTCAAATTTCTTAAAGTGCCTATAATTTTAGGCACTTTTTTCATATCTGACTTTAGAGATGATAATATAATATTTTTAATAGTTAAACTTTGAAAGGGATAGCAGAAATGTTATCTCTTTTTATTTTAAGAAAGGAGTTTTATGTGAAAAAATTAGAACAAATAAGACAAGAGTCAAAAGAAATAAAAGATAAAATTTATGATACAGAAGAAAGATTAAGGCAACTAAAAAATCAAGAAAAGAAGATATTAAAACAAGACATAATAAAAAGAAGAAAAGAAAGAACGCATAGGCTAATAACAAGAGGAGCAATCTTAGAAAGCCTTATAGAAAATGCAAAAGAACTAACAGATGAAGAAATAAAAATTCTACTAGAAGAAGCAACAAAGACAAAAGAATTTAAAGAAACACTAAAAATAATGAGAGAAAATTAAAATAATAAATAGGAAGATTAGTATATTGCATAACTTATTTTATTTGAAAGTTTCAAGAAATATCTGAAAGAATACTTAAGAGAAACCACGATCTTAAATATATTCAAACGGAAATCAAAAGTTGCCAATATGAGGAAAGATAAAAATAACCTTTACAATCAAATATTAGAAATACGAAAATAAGTAGAGCAAGCAGATAAAGTTAAGACTTGCATAGAGCATTTACTAGAACAAGCAAAACGACTATCACAGGTAAAGAGGAATGAGTTAGATTTATAAAACTAAGTGAAAAAATGGTATAATTGTATATAATTATTTGATTTTGGAGGTGTTTAAATTTATGAATGAAAGAGAAAAAATCATTCGTTTATGGTTTGATATGTGGCTCACACAACAAGACTTAGGTATAGATGATATTTTTTTAGATAATGTAATTTATATTGAGTGCTGGAGTCCTAAGTATGAAAATTGTCAAACAGTAAAGCACTGGTTTAATGAATGGAATACAAGAGGAAAAGTGCTTGCTTGGGATATAAAGCAATTTTTTCATAAGGATAATCAAACTATTGTAGAATGGCACTTCAAAAATAAAATGAATGAGGGGAAAGTTGAAGAATTTGACGGTATTTCTTTGATTGTTTGGACAGCCGATAATAAGATAAAAGCATTGAAAGAGTTTGGCTGTAATTGTAATAACTACAATCCTTACAAAGAGAGTGAAACACCATTGTTTAGAGATGAAAAAGTGAATTGGTTTTAAGGTGATTACTATGGATATAGATAGATTTTTCAAAACAGTTTTATCACAAGATGCAGAAGAACTTAGGAAACTTTTTCAAAAAAATGCCGTTATAAAATGGCATTGCACAAATGAGGTATTTACCTTAGATGAGTATATAAAAGCAAATTGTGAATATACAGGAAACTGGAATGGAGAAATAGAACGAATCGAAGAAAATGCAAATACCATTATTCTGGCTTGCCGAGTCTTTCCAAGAGATAATAGTGAGTCTTTTCATGTAGTAAGCTTTATCCATCTTAAGGATGATTTGATTATAGAAATGGATGAATATTGGTCTGATGATGGAATAGCACCAGAATGGCGTAAGAAAATGAAAATTGGGAAACGCATTAGGTAAATTGGTTTAAGGAGATAAAATATTGATAGAAAGTAGACCTGAGTTTGATAAAATCACATCGTTTTATGAGTTTAATAAATACTATTGGTATCATGAAGAACTTTCACAGATATGCAAGTCATTAGGATTAGAATACAGAGGTAGAAAACAGGAACTCAATTATATTATTGAACAGTACTTTAAGGGTGATTTGATTAAAAAGTCATCAATAAAAAATGAAAAGAAACAAGTAGAAACTATTACCTTAGATACTCCATTACTTGAATGCGGGTTCTCCTTTAACACACATTTCAGAGAGTATTTCTCAATTTTAACAGATGTTTCGCCATTTAAATTTACTGCTGATATGGCTACTGCTTGGAGAAAAGTAAAAAGAGAAAATGATTTGAGTTTTACAATTCAAGATATGCTAAAAGTTTGTTATGGGAAATCAAATTATGCTAAGTATGATAATTCGGTTTGTCAATGGAATAAATTTTTAAAGGATTTCTGTGCAGACGAAAATAGTTACAACTACTCGAATAAATTAAAAGTAGCCTCCATTCTTTGGAAAGAAGTTAGAGATTCAAAAAACAAAAAAGTTTATTCACGAGAACTTATAAAAAAATATGAGGATAAAATAAAAGAGTATTGCAAGTAGGATATTCTTATCTTACTAAACTAACAATTCAATAAAAGCTAACACGAAAGCAGTAAATCAAAAAAGGTTTACTGTTTTTTCTTTGTCTAAAAGCGGAAAGGAGGACTTATGGAAGAAAAAAGAGATATAAAAGAAACACTAAAAATAATAAGAGAAAATTAGAAAAATAAAATAACCAAATCTCCCTTAGATTTTCTAAGGGCGCAATTATACACCCTAAAGGGTGCTTGCGTCCTGCGGAGCCAAACCCTTGCAGGGAGCAACAACCATTCGCTTTTTAAAAGTCAAGGGTAAATAAACTCGCTAAGGCTCGCCCTTGACTTTTAAAATTTGAAATGAACAAAACAATTAAGCCGACATACTGAAACAACAAAAATTAATTCAGTAGTCGGCCTTTTCTATTCTATCATTTCAAAACGCTCATTCACAAAGTGGATATAAAAATCTATTAAGCCTCCACCTAAAACAACAAAAAAGAAAGGAAGTGATAAAAATGGCAGACAGTTTTCATTTTTCAGTAAACATAATATCAAGAGGAAAAGGCAAAAGTGCAGTAGCAAGTGCAGCATATATAAGTGGAGAAAAAATAAAAAATGAATGGGACGGAGTAACCCATGACTACACCAAAAAACAAGGAGTAATTAGCAAAGAAATATTTTTACCAGATCACGCACCAGAAGAATATAAAGACCGAAAAACCTTGTGGAACTCAGTAGAACTTTTTGAGAAAAATTCTAATGCCCAACTTGCAAGAAACTTTATCATATCCCTACCAAAAGAGTTAAGCATAGAAGAAAATAAAAAGATGATAGAAGAATATATTCAAAACAATTTTGTAAAAGAGGGAATGATAGTAGACCTAGCAATTCATGATGAAAGTAGAGATGGAAATCAAAACATTCACGCTCATATAATGACCATAGTAAGACCAATAAATGAAGATGGAACATGGGGGCAAAAAAGTAAAAAAGAATATATCCTAGATGAAAAAGGAGAAAAGATTTTAAACAAAAATGGAAAACCAAAGACAAGAAAAGTAGAACTAACAACCTGGAACGATAAGGGCAATGTAGAAAAATGGAGAGAAAATTTTTCAGACCTTTGCAACGAATACCTAGCAAAAAATAATATAGAAAAAAGAGTAGACCATAGGAGTTTTAAAAGACAAGGCATAAAACAAATACCAACAATACATCTAGGAGCAAGTGCTAGTGCAATGGAAAGAAAAGGAATAAGCACGGAAAAAGGAGATATAAATCGTGAAATAAAAAAACAGAATGAACTATTAAAAAACATAGGCAATGAAATAAAGAAAATAACATCTTGGTTAGCAGACTTCAAAGATAAGCTAAAAGAATCATATAGAGAATACAAAGACCAAAGTAAAAAGCAAATCGAAAATGAATCAGGATTCTTTAACCTCTATGAATATTTAAGCTTTTATCAAGAAATGCAAGAAAACAATAGAGCTGGATTATCATTTTATGGCAAAAGAAACAAGGCAATCTATGATCTAAAAAGATATGCAAGTGGAATAAATTATCTAAGGGAAAACAAAATAAAAACCATATCAGGCCTACAAGGGCATATAAATACCCTAAGAAGTAAAAACTCTGAAATATATAAGACCATAAAAGAAAACAGTCAAAAGATAGAAGACCTTAATAAGTGTTTAGCCTATGCAAAGACTGTAAGAAAAACAAAAGCAACCTACCAAGAATATGAAAACAAGAAAATATTCAAAGAAAGCTTCTACAAGAATAATCAAAAGGAAATAGACCAACATATAAGGGCGAGAACCTTAATTGAAAAAATCAGCGGAAAGAAAAATTTAAGAGAAAAAGAATGGTTAGGAGAAATTAAAGATTTAGAAGATGAAATCAGCAAATTAAATACAGAGTCAGAAAAGATAAGGGAAAGATACAAGAAAATAAATCATATTAAATATGCAGTAGAGGTAGTAAATAAAGAATACGATATTGACCTATCAATAGAAATTGACAAGGCGATTAAGATAGGAGAAAAAGAAAGTATCATAGAAAAGATAAAAGAGTATAAGCAAGACAGTGATAAGTTTAATAAAAAAAGACAAATGACTAAAGACTATTACAAAAATCAAGAAAGATAAGACCTGGTAAAAATATCTTATCCAAGCTATAATATGACCAAACAACTAAAGGCTGATCGAGGAGGTAATAGAGATGAATAAAAGGCAAGAGCTAATAGATGAACTCATAAAAGCAGATCAAGATGGAACATACAAAACATATAAAAGCACAGAAGAAATAAAAGCAATGAATAATGAAGAAATACAGATTATATATTCCAACATGAAAAACTATCTATCAGACAAAAGAACACACATAAACTACTAAAGGTGGAAAGGTATTTTAAGCCATTTAAAAGTATAAAAGGTATAAAGACCTAAGAAATATATAAAAACATCAAAATAAAGCATTCCACCACCAAAAACAATAAAATAATAACAAGAAAAGGGAAGTATAGAAAAATTAAAGCCTATACTTCCCTTTTTTTAATTCAAACAAAGGAGATAAAACATGATAAACGAAGAAATAAGCAAAGAAGCAGGTCAAGCAGCACAAACCATAATAACATACACAATAAAAGCAGCAAAAGAATCAATCAATCTTGAAAAAGAAATAAGAAAAAAGATGAATGATACAATATAGTAGACTATATAAAATAGAAGATGAGGTTAGAAAATATGTGGATGTATTATTGTGATTAATATCGAGAGCATAAAGAGCAAGATAAGAAGTCTGGCAGAGAAGAAAAATAGTATAAACATGTGATGCTATAATATTTGTATTAGCATTATCGGGTATAATTTAATAAATCCTTGTACAATTTAAATGAAAGGTGGTAGAAATATGGATATAATGAAATCTTTTAACTTAGCAATAGACTATATTGAAGATAACTTAACTGATGAACTTGATGAAAAAGAAATAACACGGATAACAGGATATTCATTTCCAATGTTTTCAAGAATATTTTCAATCGTATCAGGATATTCATTATCTGAATATATAAGATTAAGAAAGATGACAAATGCTGCAATTGATTTAAAAAATTCAGATAAAAGAATTATAGATATTGCAATAAAATATGGTTATAATTCTCAGGATTCTTTTGCTTTAGCTTTTAAAAGTTTTCATAAGCTAACTCCAGGTCAAGTAAAGAAAGGAGAAAAGTATCAATATTTCCCAAGAATCTACTTTTCAATTTCAGTTCAAGGAGGAAATCAAATGGATATTAAGATTGAGAAAAAGAAAGCGTTTAAAGTAGCTGGTATTAAATCGGATGTAACTAAAAGTTCAAATTTCCCAAAAGTTTGGGATAGACTGGTTGAAAAAGTACCAAGAGAAAAATTTGAAGAGTTTGGTAATGGTCAAATCTTTGGCGTAGGATATGATTATATAATGGATGAAGAAGATTCATTTATATACTTAGCTGGTTTTGATTTAACGGATGAAGTAAAAGCTGAGGAGTTAGGGTTAGACATACTCAGCATTCCTGAAAAAGAGTATGCTATTGTAAGCTTAGAAGGTCCTATACCAAAGTGCATTCACGAAGGATGGAAGTATATTATTTCATATTTCTTCCCTAAAGAAGGATATAGACATGATGAAAGTCCTGATTTTGAAGTATATGGAGATGGAGACCCTAATTCAGAAGATTATCAAATGGAATTATGGGTTCCTATAGTAAAAGAATAATTTAAATTTGTTTAACGGCATCTATCAAATGGTAGGTGCTTTTTTGATTGCTATTAGTAAAAATAGGAATGAGTAAAAAGTCCAATGAAACTTGACCTAACAACGGGAGAAGCAACAATACCAAGGGAAATAGAATACATCTATCCATGTATCTTTAGCAAAGAAGATATAAAAACATCAAAAATAAGCATTCCACCACCAACAACAATAAAATAAAAACAAGCAAAGGGAAGTATAGAAAAATTAAAGCCTATACTTTCCTTTTTTTAATTCAAACAAAGGAGAGAAAAACATGATAAACGAAGAAATAAGCAAAGAAGCAGGTCAAGCAGCACAAACCATAATAACATACACAATAAAGGCAGCAAAAGAATCAATCAACTTAGACAAAGAAATAAGAAAAAAGATGAATGATACTTTAGAAAAAGCAAACGGAAACCTCAAAAGTCTTATGGGCGATGAAATGAAAATAAAAGACCTCTACAAGAAAGGACAACTAGAAAATATAAGCATAGATCAAAGCGACCTCAAAGACTTAAAAAAAGAACTAAACAAACTTGGAGTAAGTTTCTCAGTAATGAAAAACAAAGAAAGCAAAAACTATGAAATATTCTTCCAAGCCAAAGACATAAAAGTAATGGAATATGCCTTTAAACAAGTCATAGCCAAGGAAAATAAAAAAGAAAAAGAAAGTATCCTAAAGCAAATAAAGAAATACAAAGACCTATCAAAGAACAAGGATAAGACAACAGAAAAAGTCAAAAGAAAAGTAAAAGAAAAAGTAAAACCAAGTAAAAAAGATATGACCAGAGAAATCTAAGGGAGTAACGAAAAGTTACACCCTTAAATAAACATAATATCAAGACTTCCGAAAAGCAGAAGTCCAGAATTCCGAAAATCGGAAATCAAGAAAGGAGCAGATATGGCAATAAACAAAAGATATTATTGGATAAAATTAAAAGAAGAATTTTTCACAGACAAAAGGATAAAAAGATTAAGGAGAATATCGGGAGGAGATACCTACACGATAATCTACCTTAAACTTCTACTACTAAGCCTAAAAGATGAGGGCAAACTCTATTATGACGGAGTAGAAAGTGATTTTATAAAAGAGTTAGCACTAACCATAGATGAAACAGACGATGATGTAATGGTTACAGTTAATTATTTAATCAATCAAGGCTTATTAGAAGTTGTAACAGAAAATGATGAATACTACCTAACTGAAATACCAAACTTAATCGGATCAGAAACAGCTTCTACAAGGCGTTCAAGAAAGTCAAGAGAATTAAAAATGTTGCAATGCAACACCAATGCAACACATAAGCAACAAAAGTGCAACGGAGAGATAGAGATAGAGAAAGATATAGAGATAGATAAAGAGAGAGAGGGAGAGATAGATAAAAAGTCCACCCCCATTTTTTATGGAGAATTCAAAAATGTAAGGTTAAGCAAAGAAGAATATAAAAATCTTAAAGAAAAATTAAACTCACACACAGAAATAATGATAAATAAACTATCGAGATACATGGAAAGCAGTGGTAAGACCTATCAAAACCACTATGTGACAATCTTAAAATGGTATGAAGAAGATAAAGAAAAACTAAGACATCAAGGAGGAAATAAAAAAATGAACTATGATGTAGGAGAATCTTTATAGATAAAAAGAGGTGGAAAGCCATTATTAAAGACTTTAAGTCTAAAAAGGTATCAAAGTATGCCAGAGATAATAAAAATATAAATATGACACTTAAAAGGCGATTAGAAAATTAAAGAAATGCTAGAAGACTTTTAGATGACAGTTACCAAGAGGGTCTAATTTTCACTGCTACTCATGCAGTGGGAATTGGACCTTTTTACATAAGCAAATTCTATTCAAAATTAGTTACCAAGAAAGACTTCTTTTCACTGTTAAGTATAAGAGGGTAATTTATAGAATTTTGTTTCATCAAGATAAATATTTTCTGATGGTCAAATTTTAAAAAAGATTAATAACTCTCGATAAATTTTGAACCTTAACAATTGAATAGACCAAGACAAGACGTTAATTATTTTTGGAGCGTAATAACCTATCCGCCAAGATCTTTCTGCTGAATAATTCGGCATAACAAGTATTTCTAAGATAAAAGCAAATGAAGTAGAAAGTGAGCGATAAGTAAGAGTTTGAATATAGGGAGGGATACCCTATCCGCTATGAAGAAAATGAGGATAATGATACTTCTAAGGTTGAAGCCGGCTCATCCGGAATAGAGGCGGAGGTGAGATTCCTATGTTGCTAATCCAAAGCACTTGTCAATGTCAAAAAACTTTAAAATTATTATTTTTAAAATACTATTTGGAGGATTTATGATTAATGAAAATATAAAAGGAGTTCGTGTTTGTGAAAAAGCATTTCTAACATTAAAAGAAGCATCTGAATATTTCAATATTGGTCAAGATAAAGTTAGACAATTAACGGATGAAGATGATTGCAATTTTGTATTATTTAATGGAAGTAAACGTCTTATTAAGAAAAAATTAATGGAAGAGTATTTAAATAGACAATTTTCTATTTAGAGATGAAATTGAATAAAGAGCACGCATAATGTGGTATAATAATTATAGCGTGTTCTTTTATCTAAAAAGGAGAATTTTTATGGTAAAAAGACGCAAAGATAGTAAAGGGGTTGTTTTAAAAGACGGTGAATATCAAAGGTCAAATGGCACTTATGAATTTAAGTGGCAAGACAAAATAGGTCGTAGAAAATCTATCTATGCGAAAACTCTAAAAGAATTAAGAGAAAAGGAATTAGATATTTTACGCAATACTATAGATGGAATCAACAACGAAGGAAGTAGCTTATCTGTAAATGATACTTTTAAGCTATGGACAAAGGTAAAAAGAGGATTAAAAGATAATACCTTTAAAAATTACATCTATATGTATAAACAATTTGTAGAACCGACTTTTGGTCGTATTAAACTATCTGATATTAAAAGATCTGATGTTAGAAGTTTTTATAACAGATTAAAGGAAGATCAGGGATTGATGGTTTCTACCATAGATTGTGTTCATACTGTCTTACATCAGGTTTTAGAATTAGCAGTGGATGACGAATATATAAGGTTTAATCCATCTGACAATGCTTTGAAGGAATTAAAAGTAGCTTATCGAAATGAATCTCCGAAGAAAAAAGCCATGACATTAGAAGAACAGATGCTATTTGAAGAATACTTATCTAATAGTGACGAATATAAAAAATGGTATCCAATATTCATTGTTATGCTTTGGACAGGAATGAGAGTTGGAGAAGTCACAGGATTGCAATGGGACGATCTAGATTTTGATAATGATCTTATAAATGTAAATAGGACTTTGGTATATTATAGTAAAGGTAAAGGATTAAACAATAGATATGCTATTAATACACCGAAGACAGCATCAGGTAAGCGAAGTATTCCTATGGTTCAAAAAGTAAAAGATGCTTTTCTTATGGAAAGAGAGTTACAAAAGACTTTTGGAATCGAATGTTGTGATTCAATCGATGGATTTAAAGACTTTGTATTTTTAAATAGATTCGGAAAGGTTCACAATAATGGAACACTTAATAAAGCTTTGAGAAGAATTGTTAGAGATTGCAATTTAAGTATAATGGATAAAAATAAATCGAACTCTAATGATATTCTATTAGTTCCACATTTAAGCAATCACATTTTCAGACACACCTTTACTACAAGGCTTAATGAACAAAATATAAATACAAAAGCAATGCAGTCTATTCTAGGTCATTCTGATATTAGTACAACAATGGATATATATGTAGATGCAACAGAAGATTTTAAGATAGAACAGATGGGAGAATTTGAAAAAGCGATGAAATTTATATTTTAGAATTTACGACAGCTTACGACAAATTTACGACAATTTGCTAGAAATTTATAGGCACTTATAGAGAGTTAGCAAATTGTCGTAAATGGAGAAGTACCATAAAATAGACTTTTATAGA
>NZ_KB900376.1 GCF_000378725.1 Peptoniphilus lacrimalis DSM 7455
AGAAGGTAAATCAATTCCCATAAAAATCGATATTACCACATACAGAAAAATTAAAAATGCTGTTATTTGATAAAAATCAAATATTTTTTTAGGATATACTTTTGTTTTGTTCAACTTAACGGTAAGAACAACGGATAAAGTCGGTATCAACATCATAGCAGAAGCTAACGCCTGTATACTTAAACCTATATAATATCCATAGACTGTAGCAATTCCTATAATCAGAGTTAAAATAAAAACTACTGTCAAAAAACGACATATATCTCTACCATCTGCTGAAAATTCAATTTTATCTTCCATAATTTTTTCACCTGTAACTTTCATATCTAGATCAAAATCTTCATATTTATTCATAATTTCCTCCTTATTATTCGCTCTGCTCCGAATTTATTATTTTCAACTTTTTATCCCTTTGCATGCAATCATACAAAGTGTGTCTTAATACTCCATATGTGTATGATTCAAATTCACTTGTACCATTCAATCTGTTACAGCACATATGAAGTAAACTTAACCTAATATCGCTTATATCATTTGTTAAATTTCTCTTACTAGAAAGTTCAGACATCGCACTATCAACTATGCTACTTCTTTGAACACTTTCTAAAATGCCATCAAGAATTTTCATATATTCTTTCCTTTTCACTTTGTATTCTTTTCGATAACTATTCTTATTTGTTACATTATCAAGAAGTTCATACATTTCATTTTTATCTTTGACTAACTGTCCTAAAAAATAGGATACTACTAAAAAATATACTTTTTTAACTACTTTAGAATCAGTCATGTCATTATTAGCTATAGTTCTAATTACAAACTCACTATTTTCAAAAAATATATTTTCAATAAATTCTATTAAATCTGCTCCACCATATCTATTATTCTCTCTATGATATTCATTAATTGTATAAGTTCTTAAAATATCAATATTCTTAACTTTTGAAAGCCAGTCTTTTACATATGAGAATTTATCAAATGCTTGCTTTGCATTTTTATACTTAATTCTTAACCTGATATGTCTACCTGTTTCATCAAAATATCTAATAAAAAAGAATTTATCAATAAATAGTTTTCTTTTTTCATTCTCTAACATGATTAAAAAATCGTTTTCCATTTCTTCTGGAGTATATATTTTTAAATATACCCAACCATCTTCAAATGGTGCTAGTATCCTATTTTTATTTTGAATACCTATATTTTCTTTAAGGATAATTTGTTCAATCTTATCTTTATTTTTATAATTTTTTTCTGTACTATAAAATGAAAATATACATTCTAATGCGTAAGAATTTCCATATATATCTCTAGCAATTTTATTATTAAACAGATCAGCCTCTATAGCAGATAATTCCAAAATTCTTGTTTTTTTATATTCCTTATAAAGGATTTCCATAGTAATATCTTTATTTGCTTTTAAAAGTAATAGATTATCATTTTTACACATATAAAAATATTCTGGTAAATTATAGCGTTTAGAAAATTGTTTAAAACTATTTACAAAATCCATGTAACTTATTTCATCTGATAGATTTTCTCTAAATAACCATTTTTCAGATGAGATTTTTATATCTTCAACAAATATTTCAGGAGTATATGTATATTTATTCATTGATAAAAGTGCCAATCTATTTACAATTCCTAACTCATTTTCATCATTTGATATATCTTTAATTAAATTAAATAACTTACTATTTATCTGTGGATTAAGCATATTATCCGTTATCATTTTGCATAATTTGTTTTTTGAAATTGATTTAAGATACATTCTATTGTTTTCTGTCATTCCACATACTAAATCAGCCAGAAGTATATACTCTGAGTTGTTATTGAAGGGCATACTAAGCGCTAAAGTATAAGGGTAATTTCTTTGACTATTTAAAAGATTTGTGAATCTTCCTTTACTTGGCATTTCTATTAAATCTACATATAAATAATCATCACCTTTTGCATATTCATATATTTTATTATATTTCTTAAATTTATCTTCTTTAAAAACTCCAGAAAAACGTTGGAAAGATTTCCCTGCTTCATTAGCACCAAAATTCGCACCTATTTTCATTTTAATTTCATCATCTTTATAAATCATTATGTTCATATCAAAAGATTTCGAAAAGTTAGCTTGTTCATTTAATACAAGATTTTTAAAATCATCTTTATAAAGATAAACTCTTTTTTCTCCATTAAATAAAGCTTCTTGCACTTTATTATCTACTATATTTGTTATTTTTGTGTCTTGAGAACTTGGATTGTATTGATTTTCTAAATAGTATGACAACCCGTTAAAACCAGCAGGATCTAAAAGTTGAATAAGTGGAACTTCTACAACTGTCCCATATTCTTCTTGAAATCTATTCTTAAAATCTTTAAGTAACGAAAATGTTCTTGATTCTACACTAAAACTTCTAATTACTTCGACAAAATTTTCCAGTTTGTTTTTTATTGAAATAGGAAGTTCACAACTTTTCAAATTCATACCAGTATTCACATTTAGATATAATTCATTCTTATAAATTTTCTTCATAATATTAGTTATTTTTTTAAGAAAATTTATCCCTCCCCCAAACTTTTCATAGTTTTTAATTTCATTGATAATTTCTAATAATTTAGCTTGCAAATCTTCGTTTAAATTATTTTTTTTAAAACTGAAAGTATATATAAAATAGGATTTTCACAATACGCTGGAATCCTAAGCTCTGTAAGTATTCCTTTTCAATTAATAGATTTATTGTATCAATGATTTTTTCTCTGGGAACGTTTTTATAATAGTTATCAACAATACCTATCAATTTAGAGTATTTTTCAAAACTCACAGTATTATCTTTATAATTTGAATAAGTTTTGTAAATCTTATACTTGTATTTTTGTGTTCATTTAATCTATTTACACCCTGATTAACAAAATTAGGATTTCGAATTCTACTAGATGTAACATAGGTGCTTTTATTCCATACAACATAAATTCTATCTAATACATTCTGATCTCTTTGAAGTTCATCTACTAATTTATATATCCAAGAATAACTAACTAATATTTTTTATCTGGACTATTTAACTTTTCAATGCAAGATTTGTCATCAGAAGAAAAACTACCTAAAGCTACATTCGCCATTAACCCAAAAGAAGTCGTTCTAGAAGAAGCACGTATTAGATATTTATAAAGGCTTATAAAAGTTGCTTGATCTTTTTTATCATCTTGTCCTATTTTTAAAATTGCATGATATAAAGATGGACTAGATATATAAAGTGCCTCAAGCATATACTCATCAAGACCTAATTTTTTTATAATTCCATACTTCTTTTTTATCTACAGTATATAAATTTTCAGCTACACTTAGTGGGAGTGCTGGTGTTCTGATCATAAATATATCATGGCATAAGTAAGTCATATAAATCCCTCTTTTTTTATAAATAATAAATATTTTTTTTGAAATTGTTTTATAAATATTATTTGCTATTTAATCATTTATTAAATTTTTAGTCTATCTCTTGCTAAGAATAAAATGTTTTTAATGATCCATTATATTTTTAATATTTTTGAAAACCTTTTATCATAACTTAATCCAAATGTACTTACCTTTTTGAATAATTATATAGGCATCATCTAAAAAATCAGATGCAAAATTATATACTTGGAAATAATAATTTTTTATACATAACAGTACACTAATAAATTATCAAGTCCAATATACACCTCTATATTTTTTTGTCAATATTTTTTATAAGAATTTTTTTCCAATAAGGGGACTTAAACAGTTAAAAAAATTAATTTCTCATAAAAATATATTGACATTTTGAAATAATAAGGTAAAATGTATGTAAGTAAAAAATGTTGATTAGAAAATAGTAGCTTTAAGTTGATTTTTAGAGAGACAATGGTTGGTGAAAATTGTTATGATGCTTTTAGTGAATGGGTCTATGAGTGCAAGGCGAATTATAGTAGCCGAGACGGGTTTCTCCCGTTACAGAGATAGGATATTAATGTATCTGAAAGAGGTCTATATTTTTATAGAAATAGGATGGCACCGCGAATTCACCATTTGCTCCTATATTAGGAGTAAATGGTTTTTTTATTGCCTTCGTTAAATCTTAAATCAAATTTTTACTAATTTATAAATAAGATAGGAGAAAATTATGATGACAACAAGTAAATCTTCAACAAAAGTATTAGTGACTAGCGCAATTCTTATGGCTTTGGGAACAGTCCTACACACAATTATCCCTTCAGTGGGAATTAAACCAGATTTTATGCTGGCTTGTATGTTTGTATCTCTCATACTTACAAACACCAATAAGGAAATGGCTGTTATAGGAATTGTAGCAGGAATAATAACTGCAATGACAACAGGATTTCCTGCTGGACAAATACCTAATTTAGTAGATAAAGCTTTAACAACAATTGTTTTTGGTATATTTCTTAGAGCTTTGCAAAAAAGAGGGGAATTAAAATTTTATCATTATGGCATATTGTTTTTCTTGGGAACTATGTTTTCAGGAAGTGTATTTTTAACAGTGTGTCTACTGATGGGAAGATTGTTAGGTTTATCAGAAGTAATTCAAATATTCCAAGGCGGATTAATACCAATGTTTGTTGCCGTAGTATTTCCTACAGCCTGTGCAAATGTAGTTTTCGGAACACTTATGGTAAAAATAATTCAATTAATGAAAAAGACAAGATGAAATAAAACACTTAAAACTATTTTTAAATAAATTTAATAAATTTTTTAGATATAAAACTAAGACTATAGGCTCAATGCTTATAGCCTTTTTTACTTTATTTTTATTATAATACATATATTGACTTCCACACAAAAAGAAAGACTCGAATTAACGAGCCTTCATGTATTTGATATAATTTCCAAAATGTCGACATAATAAATCTATTTACTTTTTCTCAAATAAATTGCAAACTTGATTAAACTTATGCACAAAGAAATGATAAGAACCCCTGTAACAAATAATATAGAATTGTTGAGTCTTTTTACATTAGAAGATACTTTAGTGTCATCTTTTATAAGATCAGATTCTTCCTCTTCTTCCAAAAGTTCCGCATTCACAAGAAGTCTTTTTGGTCTTGGTGGCAAGAGCGGATCACAAGTTAAAAGAGTCAAAATATTTTTACCCTCCACTGGAACTAGTTTATCCCATTCCCATGGGCTTATAATTTCCTTTGATGTTACTTTATACTCCAAGGTCCTATCCTGCCATTCTAGATAAATTTTATCTCCCTCAAAAAGCTCATCCAAGTGTAAAAACATTATAGCATCATAATAGCCTCTGTGTCCCGCTATTACCGAACGAATTCCCTTTTTCACTCCAGGTAAGTCCGTTCCCTCAATATGAGCCACTCCCATTGCCATATGCTTATTAGATGCATCCATATACACAGGCTGAACAAGGTCAAGCTTTGGAATCTTCAAGTAACAGAAAATAGCATCGGGATCTTCCATAAAAGAATAGTTTGAAGTATACTCTTCGGTGGCAAATGGGTCTACAATAACACTTTCTTTTCCAATAGAATTATTATATCCTTCCACTTTATCTTCCAATTTCGGGTCAACTTCACTCTCCATAAACTTTCTATACTCTCTTTTGTCAAGAACTATCCCCCTACTTAGTCCAAAAAATCCGTAAAGTGGTAATAGTATCCCTGTGATGATTAAAATATAACCAAAAACAATTCTTCTATTCTTCATTATATCTGTCCTTAAATTTTTTAAAATAATTAAGCTTTTTAAGTTTCTTTTTTTTCTTTCTGTAGTCATTATTGAAGTATATCATAAAAATAAATACCAAAACTGCAAGAGGAAAAGCAAAGGTTAATGCATCTTTATAATTTAAGTTAACAAAATTAAGGGGTTTGGACTCTTCCTTTACAGGTGGTACATAGTCAATCCTATGCCCGCGCACCAATAACCTGTGGGAATTAATCATATAGGGTGTACAAGTCAAAAGAGTAGCGTAATCCTGTCCTTCAACTACCAAAACTTGCTCAAAATCCGAAGGTTCTACAGTAAGAATCTGATCCACTTCATAAGCAAGTACCGTTTCAATATTATGAATATAAAACACATCTTTGAGTTTCAACTTATCCAAATCTCTAAAAAGTTTTGCCGTGGGTAGCCCTCTATGAGCAGTTAAGACAGTATGACTACTTAATCCTCCTATAGGAAGGCTAGTACCTTCCAAATGACCTACACCCTTTTGCAAAACATTTTCTCCTGTGCCTGCATAGATAGGTAAGACTTCATCAATTTTCGGTATCTCAACAAATCCGATTTTTTCAGCCACTTCAATCATTCTGGCATATTCAGCTCTACCTGCCTTTTCCTTTTCAGTATAGGGGTCAGCAAGTTTAGAAGGGTCTAGAGAAGAATTATAACCTTCAGCCAAATTCATTCTCCTTAAAATTTCGTTCTTATCCAACTCCTTAGTCTTATCCTGAAATTCCATAACTTCATTGCCTGCTTCAATTTTATAGTAATATTGACTAACCAACGGATACATCATAATAAAAAATCCTAAAACAAACAAAAGAATAAAGGGCCATATTCTTTTTTTCTTAATTTCAGTTTTTCCCATGATACACCTCATCTTCTACCTTCTCCAATGCTATTATCTCTTTAAGTAGCAAGTTAGACTTTTTCCTATAATACCTTATTAATATCAACATCAGAACTATAAAGAAAACTATTCCTATAAACATATACTTGTACATGAATTCCCTTTGACTGGATAAAATAAAATTATCGTCAATAGATTCACTGTATGGAACTCTATGACCTCTTACCAAGAGCCTGTGTGAGTTTATCATGATAGGAGTACAAGTTAAAAGAGTTGCATAGTCATGTCCAGGCACAATTAAAAGGTTGGAAAAATCATCTGGCACAACTGTTAGAATTTGGTCAACTTCATAAACAATAGTTTCTTTTAAATTGTGAATATAAAACCTATCTCCCAGCTTAACCTTTCTGAGATCAGAAAAAAGTTTTGCAGTAGGAAGCCCTGAATGAGCTGTTATGACGGTATGACTGGAATTTCCTCCTATAGGCAGACTCGTCCCCTCCAAATGACCTGCAGATGTTTGCAAAACCTCTTCCGATGTACCCGCCCTGATGGGAATATTAACATCAATAGATGGAATTTGAATGTGTCCTATCTGCTCGTGTAATTCTAACATTCTAGCATACTCAGCCCTGCCCTTGTCATGCCTTTTTTTAGCATAAGGGTCCTCTGTAACTTGATTAACCAAAGAATCGTTAAAAGCCTGTGCCAAATCTATTCTTCTCTTTACTTCTTCGTCTGTTAAATTTTCCTTTTCCTTATCAAAGTTTGAAACCTCTTGTGTTGATTCCACTCTGTAATAAATCCTTGAAACTTGAGGGTAAATTAAAATTAAAAATCCCAAAACAAAAATCAATTTAAAAGGCCATGTTCTTTTCTTTTTCTTCAAAGTTTCTCTCCTAAGTCTTATGTAAAAATCTCCTATCATTACAAAGTAATCATAGGAGATCAAAAAGGTTGTTGATTAAAATCTCAAACTATTCTTTTTCCTTAACCATCTTAATTCCCAAAATAAAACTAATAAATCCTGCTACAACCATCACTATAAGGGTAATATCACCAGTCTTTGGAATCTTAACGGGAGTTTTATCTTGAGGACTGGGTTGATCAGGTGTAGGAGTCGGTGGATGTATAGATTTTTTCTGTGCCGGTTTGTTTTTAATGTATAAGTCCTTCTCATATGATAAATCATCAATAACAAACTTCACATTATCAGATAATTCCTCATAACCCACAGGAGGTTTAGTTTCCCACAAATAGTATTCTCCATAAGGTAAATTCTCCACATTGAAAAATCCATCCCTACCTGAAAACAAAACCAAATCTTTCCCGTCCACTTTAATCCTCTCATAATATAAATCATTTTTTCTTGTTACGACAAACTCTGCTCCTGCAAGCCCCTCTTCAGTATCGGAAGAAATTTTTTTAAATCTTTTTCCTCCTTCATCATCCTTATAATTATAAACCTCCACATAGGTGGTCTTTGAAGATGAAACATAAAAGTAGGTCTTTTCTTGCCTAATCTTATAGCCTACAGGAGGCTCTATTTCCTTAAACATATACTCTCCGGGCTCCAAATTATTCACATGAATCTTACCTTGAGAGTCAGTTACAAAGTCGTAAAAATTCGTTGAAGACTTTATAGGTATCTCCTTTCCGTCAACTATTTTGTAGAGTCTAAATACAGCACCGGGAAGAACCTTTCTGTCCTTAGACAGTTTCAAAAGTTCCACATTCCCCGGTGGAGTATCCCCATGACCTTTGGGATAAATTATATCCCCATCATGAATCTCATCTACAACAAAGACAAAAGGATAAATATTTTTTGCTCCTTCTTTGAACACAACTCTTACATAATATGTTCCCTCGGAAAAATCATAAATCAATTTACCATCTTCATCGGTTTTAAAGCTTGTCTTAGAATAAACTTTAAGGCTATCGATGGACTTATTTTCCAAATCCTTCGCAAGCTTTTGCTTTTCCTCATCGGTATAAACCTTATCGCTTATCTTCCAAATGTTTAAATTTCTATTTGCTATGTCTTCTTTTTTATCGCCTATGCCATAAAAGTTCAAGGTCATACTCTTGGCATAAACACTGTTTGAGAAAATAACCATGCTAAATAATACAAGGACAAATAGCATTTTAAATATTTTATTTTTGAACTTTAGCATGGTCCACCCTCTTTCTTATTATTCTTCAGCTGATCTTTTCTTAATAGCTATAAAAGCACCGCCCATTAAAGCAATACCTGCTACTGCAAAGATTACAGTACCGATACCACCTGTTGGAGGTATAGTAAGGTCTTTATTCTTTACAAGCATATTACCTTGTGCGTCATGAGTGTTTTCAGGATATCCTTCTGCGTTATCCTTATAAGACGTTTTATTGACTGTAAATGGAATTTCAGTATCTTTATTTCCTGCATAACCTTCAGGGAATTTAACTTCCTTTAGTTTGTAATTATGCGTAATTTCTGTTTTATTTCCGTCTAATTCTGTCTTTTCCCATTTTGAGTATTCAAGACCTTTGATTTCAAATAAACCATTTACATCTGATTGTAGATAAATCGGCTTTCCAATTTCAGGAGTGCCGGTAGCAAATACTGTTCCATTTTCATCTTTACAGAACTTACCATTATCTATCGCATCTTTATTTGCATCTATTAAAGCTTGAGTCCAAACGATTTGTTTATCTCCGTCATAAAGTGCAAATACTGCTCCAGCCAACTTCTTAGTAACTTCTGTTTCAGAAACCTTAACAAATTTCTTTCCGCCTGTTTCTACTTCCGGAGTATCGTTAGGTCTCTTGCTCTTTTCATCTTGACCTTTAATTTTAATTTTTAGATCATAAGTATTCTTGATAGGTGTACCCATTTTTGCATCTTCGTTGATAACCGTATCAACTGTTGCATAAATTTTTACTTGTTTACCTTCTCCTGCATTTTGTTTAACTGTTTGATAATTATCTGCAAGTTTTTTAAGACCTGCTTCAGTTAAAGTTACGCTGAATTCTTGACCTGCTGGTGCAGTAAGTACTGTTGTAGCATCAAGAGGATTCGGTTCTACAGTTGTAAACTTAGTATCTGCAGCAGGTTCTACAAGGTTATAGTCTACACCTTTTTCAAGCTCTACTTTTTGAGCGTCTTGTGCGCCGTCATAACCCATGTATACTTTAACATTTCCCTTGTAAGTTAAGCCTTTGAAGAATACATCGCTCATTACAAATTTTTCATAATCTTTGATATTTCCGGGGATATTAGCTTGTAAGAACCAAGTTTGAACATCTCCTACATTGTGAGTTTCATTTAAGTTTACTTCGTTTCCTACAGTCTTCTTAGGAATAACTTCGTCCCCTGTTACGTTCTTAGGATAAACGTGAACTTTATTTAGGTAAACTGTTCCGGCAGGTATAAGGTCATCGCCTTCGCCAATTTCAGTTTGGTTCATTACAGGAATTGAAATACCGAAAGGTACTGCAATTGATGATGATACAGTAGTAGGTTTACCTGATTCTACAAACCAGTAGTATCCTTCTTCTAAATCAACTTCGGCACCTTGTCCGTTTGCAGTAGTAATAGTTCCAACTTTAGTTACATCTGCTACCGCTTCAACTTTTTCATTTGTGTCGTATTGCTTAGGTGTTTTTTTAAATAATTCAAGTTGTGCAGCATCCTTTAGCTTATAGTAAGTAAAAGTTACACCGTCAAGTTCTTTTACGTTAGTTCCTAAGCCTTCAAGTTGTTCTTTTTCAAGCTTTCCGCCATTATGACCAAATCCTTCTTCAGGAACTTTGTAGTTGTCAGCTTGCAATTTGTGTACTGTTACCTTAGTCTTTCCTTCCGGTTTAGTTTTTTGATAATCGTCTTTTGCTATTGTACCTATGGTATTATTATTATTACCAATTGCGTATGCACTTAAAGGTGCTACTACACCAATTATCATCACTAAAGTCAATATTAGTGATAAAAGTTTCTTAGTATTTTTCATTGTCTTCCTCCATTCTTATTTTTAAAAATTTTATAAATGCGTGGCTATTGCCAAGCTATTTAACTTAACTCATTCGAAGATTTTAAGTCTTGCATCAAATCTTCTTGACTTATATGCAGCTATTCAATCTTCACATACATTACTCCCTTGTAAAGGAAGGATTTGTAAACCATCAGTATCCCCCCTTTCCCATGTATTCATTTAACTTCTTTCTTTTATCTATAAATATCATGGCAAGAGTCATAAGTCCTATACCCCCGATATAAAATAGCGTGGTTCCAAATCCTCCGGATCTTGGAAATTCACCTTGAGGATCAAAGACATCTATTGAAACGATTTGAGTATCTACTTTAATTATTCCACTTGCATCTACCTGCTCCCTATATAGTGGTGCCGGGTTTGTAGCTGTAAGTGATGATTCTGTTGCGGCTCCCGTAAGCTTAAATTTATATTCCACAGGTTTCCCTTGAGAATCTTTTACACTTATAAGCTCTACGGTTCTTTTTTTAGAATCAACTTTTATTCTGTAGCTTAGTCCATTAACTACATAGCCTTTAGGAGCAGTGGTTTCTGTAAGATTATATTCTCCAGTCATACCTGCGGGAATTTCAATCTTTAAAGGACTTAGAGGATCTAAGGTTTGATTAGATAAATCAAAGGTGATTTCCTTTAAATCATCAGGTACTGGAGTTGAGTCCGGATAGTCGTTGGCTACCTCCATTTTGAATTTTACTTGTCCCTTATTGATCATTTCCTTTTTGGTATCCCTTTTCCACAGATTAAAGTACATGGGATCCTTTTTCTTGTTAAATGCCAGTACTTCACCTTCAGTTAAGTCTGTTTGAGAGAAGATTTTACTTGGTTTTGTTACTATATTGGTGGTAACAGTTTGAGTATATTGATAAGTTCCCCCATACAAACCTACGTTTTGTACAGAAATATAAGCTCTTTCTTGTTTCAAATCATAGGGTGATACCGTCTTCAAAATCAGGTGAGAATTTGCATACTGAGCCGGAATGGGAATTGTGCCGTCAGCAGGCATAGTTCCCGAACCGATAAGAGTATAGTTGGCAGTATCATCCAAATCAGCTGCAAAGGATCTTGGCATAGTTTGTGACATATCGCTGTTGTTAGCATCAGCTGATGTAATATCATGATTTGGCACAAAATTCGGATTATTCACAACATAAAGCTCATAAGAAGTTTTACTGTTCGGTCCTAAAACCCCTTTTCCTCTGGTAAAGTAAAAGGTTCTGGCAGTAACCTGATTCTTAACGGGTCTACTGTAAAATATGTTTTGAATTTCTGCATTTTCGTTGTCTATTTTATTGATAAATGCAGTACTAAGAGAAGTCATCGTTCCCGGATAACTTCCGTTAAAGTCAGGTAACCAATAAAATCCACCAAATTGTTGCGGATAACCACCCGAATAGTCGATGCCGAAGGTGTCGGGAGTTGTAAAGGACTTTCCTGCAACATTTACAGTGAATGTTGTCTTTGTATCATTTAAAACCACCTTTCTGTTAGGTGATAAAGCAACGGTAAAGTCGGAAGTTACATCTCCTATATTTTCAACAGCCTCGGTAAAGGTATATTTAACTGTATTGGTTCCCGGAAGTTTTTCTCCCGTTGCAAGTACATATCCATTTAAGGTCATATCAGGAAGATCAACTTGTGCCAAGGTACCTTCAAGAGAAAGTTTTTCATCTAAGTCAATGGTAAAATAGTTTCCTCTTCTAATTCCATTGGCCATTTTTGTTTTAAAGGTCATTTCAAAAAACTCGTTAATATTCGGATAAATAGTTGTACGAGGTCTGGTACTATCAACCTTAATCTTGAAGTCTGATACTGTAATCTTGTCATTTACATTAACTGGTTCTTCAAGAGTCGGGTCTTCCTCAAAGGTCGGATTTAAACTTATTAATGTAAGACCTGAAGGGAATACTCTCACAGTCCATGTATGCAGGGTCTTTTCATAGCCGTAAGGTGCACGTAATTCCTTTAAGGTGTAGGTTCCCGGCGGTATATCTTGAAACTTCAAGTTAACAAGTTTTCCGTCATTGAGTGTTTCATTACCTATTTGTGCATCTTTTGTTCTGGCTTTTGCAAAAGGCTCATCTCTTTCTCCAATTTGATCCCACTTGCCTACATATAAACCGAATTCCGCTCCTCCAACAAGGTTGCTTGTTCCGGCTTCGATTTTACTAAGCTTAATGACACCCTTGTTATCTAATGGTGTTGCTGTATCTCTTGTGTTGGTTACATCAAAATCAAGTTGTGATTGTCGGGTCTGATCTTCTTCTTTTTTATTAATCTTGACACCTGCATGAGAGTACGCACTGGTATTTTCCCCATAACTAAGTGCCCCTTGTGTCAAAATAGGTTTATCACCGTCATAACTGCCTTCAATCTTTACAATGAATCCTTTAGGACTATCAATACCTTTAAATGTAATGCTATCTTGTGGACCATAATCATTAATTTTTTCATACTTAGTTCGATCCGACAAATCAATATTAAAATCCTCAGGCATAGGATTTGTTGCATCGGCTAGAATCTTATAACTTGTAAAGTTATCTATAGATGTTGCAGATGTATTAGTTTGGCCTAAGTGGTTGCTATCAATTGAACCTGTATTATAGGCAATATAGGGCCATGCAGAAAATCTCGGAGAATCATTGTAGTCGCCTAAACTTATATCTTTTTCATTTTTTAACATGTCCTTTGCTGAAAGATAAAATATTTCTGTGAATTTTTTATTATCTTTGTCTACAGAAACAATCTTGGAAGATAATAAGAATCTATCTTGAACTTTTACCCCTCCAAAAATATTCTTCTCTATATAATCTGCAAATCCTTCAACTCCACTATAAATAGTCTCCTCTTCAGTAACAATATCTTTAAATGTTATATTGGCATCTCCGTCTACAGTGATTTTGTATTCTCTAGCATCTCCACTATAGCCTCCCGGAGATTTCGTTTCTTTTATTACATAGTTGCCCTCAGGAATGTTGTCAAAAATCGCCTTGCCGTCAAGCCCTGACACTTCAGTCCAGTCGTTCAGTCCTTTCTTCATAGGTGTTTGGCTTCCGTCTTCATTTACCTTATAAATAGCAAAGGTTGCGCCCGGTAAAATTTTTCCCTTTTCATCTTTCTTATTAACTGTAACTTTGGCTCTAGGTTTATTGGTAATTGTAAAGTTATAAACATTTACATCTTCTGTTGATTTTGTCAAAGCTTCTCTCGTGTTATAGAATAATTGGTCCTTGGAAGCATTAAAACTCTTTTCATAGTTGCCGTCGGTAAAGTAATTAGGATCATTCCAATTTGCAGACCAATAAGTTTCAGCCTCAGGTGTTCCTTCTGTAGGTGCTCCTGTAGGATTGTTGATACCTAAGAATTGGAACCAGTTTTTTGGTGCAATTGAAGCTCCTGTTACTCCATCAATTAAAGGTCTGTACTTATCATTTTCCACAACTTGTCGCGTTTCTTGAGGATTCAGTTTTATAATAGGCTTTAACTGAACCTTTGTCGCATATACCTGGTTGTTAGAAATTTGAAGCGGTATATGTTCTGTTATAGGCTTATGATTTTTGTCAAACTCTACCCAAGTTCCTTCACCAAAGTAAATCATCCATTGATGGTTAGGTAGTGCATACCCTTTCGGTGCTGCAACTTCTTTAAGCAAGTGGTAGGACGGCACGTTAAGATCACTAAATTCAGCTATACCGTTAGCATCTGTTGTAACACGATAGATTCTCAAAATTCTGTTGGCATCGTGTCCGTGAAGTTCAAGGGTTACTCCTTCAATTGGCTTGCCATTCTTGTCAATTTTTTTTACTCTAAGATTTCCCTTGTGGTAAGTGGCAGCTACAGTTTTTGTAGTTTGATTTTCACTTACTTCGTTTATATTAGCATTTTCCACTTCATGTACTTCTGTTTCAGCAATTAATCTCTTACTGTCCAAGTCCATTTTTTGGTTATATGTTAATTTAACTCTGTTAACCTCTCCGGTGCTTGGAATAGTTTGATTTTGTTCATAGTCCGCAAGATCAACCGTTGCATCTTTAAAGTTTGTAATTTTACCGTCTGCCCCAACCGTAAACTTCATGGCTGTATTTTTAAAGGCGTATTGGAATACTGATTTTATTTCTTTAACTACATATTCACCCTCAGGCAAATTATCTAAGCTTATAACTCCGAATTTACCGTTTTTATAGTTAACCATTACAGGTTGACCATTTTCCGTTGCCGGCACTTCTTTTTTAAGGTTAGGGTCATAAACCATTTTGTTGTAAATATTTAACGGTTCATAGTTTACTGTTTGGTCGTTTTTCTTATAAACTCCATAGGTTGCATCGTGGTTTAGTGCTGCGTCACGAAGATTTCCTATTTCGGCACTTGATGTTCCACCATAGAAAAGCTTGTTCCCTGCTTTGTCTACCGTTTCAATTTTTAAAGTTCCTGTACTGAGCTTTGGCTCAGCTTGATAAACAATTTCTAATTCTGCTGGATTTTTTTCAGATTCTGATTTTATAACTTTTGAGCTTAGTTTTGTAGCCTCTTCCAAAACTTTTGTATCTAAGGTGAATCTTTCTCTCTTTATTATTTTTTTCGGTTGAGTCTTTTCTAAGTTTATTTTTTCTTCTATTGAATTATGTGTTTCTGATTCTTGATTTATATCTTCCTTTTCATTATGAGAAACTTCCACAGTCGAATTTTCTGAAACAATTTCTTCTTTCGATGAATATTCCTTTATCTTTTCATTTGATAAAACAAGTTCCTCATCAGATTTTTTAGTCGAAGTTTCAATTTGCCTATTCGTTTTTTCAACTATTAAATTTGAAGCTTCCTTATTTTTATCTTTTGTATTTTCTTCTACTTCTTGTATTTTGTTTTCTTCTATATTTTTATCAAGATATAATTCTTCTTTAGGTTCAGCTGATGAATCTTCTGTTTCCATAAGATTATTAACATCAATGGCTTCCTTACTTACTCTGAGCTCTACAGAACCTCGAGTTTTTTCATATCCCAAGGGTGGATTATCTTCTTTTAGAATATAAATCCCTTCAGTTACTTGTATAACTTCTTTAGTATTGGTTTTAATTTCATCCTCTACAGGCTCAAGAGTATCTACACTTGTACTATCTTCTGATTTTAGAAGTTTAGCATCTGTATTATAAGTCTCTGTTACCTCTGAATTATTTTCTCTGTCTATTTCGACTTTAGGTTCTTCTATTATTTGTAGAGGATTTATCGCCTTATTTAAAATATCTTTAGGGTCTAAAATTTTAGCTGGTGTACTCCAAGTTAAAGTATCAATTTTTTCCTCTACATCTGCTCCTACTTTATAAAGCGAATAAACCGCTCCGGTTGGATCAATAACCTTGCCATTTTTCCCAACAAGCTCAATTTCAATAGTGGAAAAACCCCCTTTAGCTTTATAATCTTTTTGTTCTTCCTCAATCTTTTGAAAAGCTTTTGATTTAGGAGATATATCAATTATACTTTCAGCTAAATTTTTACCATCGTAATATACTAAACCATTTTTTACTGTGAAATTTTTCCCAAACGGACCCTCTCCTTCTTTAATAAAGGTGTAACGTCCATCGGATAAATCTGGAAATACTAATTTACCCTCATCGTCTGTAAGATAGTTTCCAACTATTCTATCTTCACTTCTTGTCATTCCTTTAACATCAAGTATATCCACAGTTTTTCTTAGGGTGTATATATATCTTTTTTTAGCCAATTCAGAAACACCGAGAAGATTGTCTCTTGCATCTCTTGTTATAAGCAACAAATCTTTTCTTGGTGAGGGAACAATATCTGTTGAATTTTTTATTTGTAAGCTTTCTGTATCTTGTTTTGATATCTCTTCCTTATTTTCTTTCTCTTGTAAATTGTTTTGTTGATTTTGCTCTTCAGCAGTTACATTAAAGTCTTCTAAATCTTTTGAATCATTTCTATCTAAGGAATTTTTATAATTTTTAGGCTCATTTTTATGTGCATCTTCAAATTTAATCGGTCTTTCTTCAATATCTAAAGACTCATTATCAAGATTTCTATTCCTTGTAATAGGTTTAGAATTTGACTCTATTACAAGCTCGTCAGAAGACTTTTCAGAATTAAGAATTTTATTTTTATCTTCAGAAACTCCTTGTTGTATTATGGAATCTGAAGAATCTACAATACTCTCACTAGCTTCTTCTTTACTTATTATGGAGTCTGAAACTTTTTTGTCTTCTATTAAAGACTCGTTTTTTACTTCTTCACTATTATCTATTATCGAATCTATTACTTTTTCTTTTTTAGGTTCTAAAAGTGAACTGGTTTTTAATTCCTGTGAGTTATCTGAAACATCTTTAGAATTTTTATAATCTTTTTTATTTTTTGTAAAAATACTAAATTTAGGTTTTTCCTCTATTGTATTCTCATTATTTTCATCCTTAACTTCAATTTTCATTGTGGATTCTTGAGGTTCTATAATTTCAACACCTTGAGGTTCTTCTATGATTACTTGGTCTTCTGTTGAAAAAAGTTTATCATATTCTATCTCATCAACCAAATCGCTTGACTCATAGTAAAACCCTTCTTTTGACTCCACTTCATATATAAGTTCAGTTTTATCTATTTCTTTTCTTGCATTTATGTTAAGCAAAATATCCGTGCCGAAAAGCTCTCTTATCTTGGAAGCTTCATAGCCTTCTTCGGTAAGGTAGAAGTTGATTTTGTCATTATTATAATAAAGATTAATAATTGCTTTTTCTCCATCAACAACTTGTCCTAAAAAAGTTCCTCTTTCATCTTGAGCCTTGCCATTTAAATTAAGCTCTAAATCATTTGGTAGGCTAATAGAAAATACTTGACCCGGTGCAGTGTTTTTATTTACTATCCAAGAAATTAAAAGAGCATAATTATAACCTGAATCATAATTAATTCTTTTAAGATCAACTTTATAAACACCTTCCCTTGCCTCTACAATCTTTTTATTATTCATCTCCAAAAGGTATGTAAAGTTTTTTTCCATATGTACGTCTTTATCATCTCTTTCATATCCTGCAACAGGTTCAATAAAAACTTGTCCCACTAAAACTATTGCTAGGATAAAGGAGAACATTTTTTTCAATTTTTCCATTTCCTCACCCCTATTAATCCTAATATTATTCCTTTTGTATATAAAAAGCTCAGCATTATTATTTTTTTACACAATAATGCTGAGCTAAAATATTTCCAATATTGATTTTGAGCATAAGAACTCATATATATATATATATATATGCCGTTTATAGGTACTATTGAATTGCTATTACTTAATTCTGTTCTTAGATAAACTTTTCCCATTACATACCCCAAAATATTACACCGTAATTTGTAGATATAATATACACTTTAATTAGTCTTCAATTATATACACCAAATAATTATATACAAACGCTTCCCTTGCATTCAGATATTAACCTATATGCTTATTAAAAATGTACCACTTTTATATTGATTTGTCAAATGTTTTTTTACCACTTTACTCTACTATATTTTTAACTTTTATTCTTCGATTTTCCACAAAAAATAGACTCCTTAGGAGTCTAATTATTTTTCAGCTACTGCTTCTATTTCGATTATGCCGTCTTTTGGAAGTTTTGAAACTTCAACGCATGATCTTGCAGGTTTGTTTGTAGTGAAATATTTTGAATAAACTTCATTTACACTTGAAAAGTCATTCATATCTTTTAAGAAAATATTTACTTTAACAACTTTATCAAGGGATGAACCAGCTTCTTGTAATATTTCTTTTATGTTTTCTAAAGACCTTGCTGTTGCTTTTTTAATGTCATCATTAATCAATTCTCCACTTTCAGGAATTATTGGAAGTTGTCCTGATGTGAAAATTAGTCCATTAACTTCAATTGCTTGTGAGTATGGTCCAACTGCTGCTGGAGCTTTTTGTGTTTGAATTACTTTCATTTTACTTATCCTCTTTTTCTTTTAATTTGAAATTTCCATTTTCTTCTTCATCTTTAGACCAAAGTCTTTCGATGTCATAATATTCTCTTTCATCTTTATGGAAAACATGAACGATTATATCGCCATAATCAAGGAGTATCCATCTTGATGTAGTCTTTCCGTCAATATTTTCAAGATTTATTCCTTTTTCATCCATTTTTTCTTCGATTTCATCGGCTAAGGCAGAAACTTGCCTTACTGAATTACCTGAAACTATTACAAAATAATCAGCAATTGAAGAAAGTCCCTTGATGTCTAAAACTTTTATATCTATTCCCTTTTTTTCCTTACAAGAATCTTTAATAATTCTTAACTTATCTTCTACCTTCAAGTTAGCCTCCTTATTATTTGAAATTTGTCGCTTTTAAAAGTTCATGGGCTTGATTTTCATCCATAATAAAATAAGATGTTCTATTTATATATTTAGGATAACCTGGAAGTGTTGTTGCTTTTACATTTTCCATTGAAAGTCTTGAACCTGAAACTGCAAGTTTTAATAATAAACTTTTCGGTATATTATTTTGAGTGTCACTTAAATATGCTTTATATAAAAGTGGAGCTTTAACTAGAGTTTTAGGATTTTTCATTTGAGAAAATAAGGCTGCCAAGAAAGCTTGTTGACTTCCTAATCTTTCCAAGTCACTACCTGATTTATACCCCTTACGAAATCTTAAAAAACCTACTGCATCTTGACCTTTTAAAACTTGTTGTCCTTCTTTAATATGAATTGATAAAGGTGGATCAGCTGTAGGGTCATCGTAGTCCATATCTAATGGTACATTAACCTCAACTCCTCCCATGGCATTTACTATATCCATAACAAATTTATAATCTATTGTCATATAATATTTTATATCTGTGCCTAAAAGTTTATTTACAGAATCTAGTGTCAATTCACTTCCACCATAAGCATAGGAGTGATTTATTTTTTGTTTTTTATATCCTTGAATTTCAGCATAAGTATCTCTAGGTATAGAAATTATATTTAGAAAATTATTCTCCAAATTAAAATTTACAACCATTATCGTATCTGACCTTGTATTCTCGGCCTTTTTTGAATCCAAGGAATCAACACCTAATACCAAAAATTGAAAATCATTTAAATTTTTTGCATCCTCATTTTTACTTAAACTGTATAAATACAGACCTATCAGACCAGCTCCTAAAATTACTACTATAAAAATAGTAGTAAAGAAAGCTTTAAAAAAACTTTTCATTCATTCTTCTCCAAATAATAATTTCTTGCTTTTATTGTATCTAAAGCAATATAGTTTTTTAATTCGATTAAATTCTTTATGTTTTCATCTAAAACATAAAACATAGCCTTATCAAGATTAACCTTGGCAATTTCTCTTGCTTGCTTTGCTTGAGGAAAATCTCTTTTTGGCTCTATATAGTCTGCTAAAAATATTATTTTCTCCAAAGTCGACATATTTTCTCTTCCTGTTGTATGGTAAGAAATTGCATTTAATACATCTATATCTTTGATTTCATATAATTTTTCTGCAAGTTTTGCTCCTAAAAATCCATGTATTATAGCAGGAGCTTTTTTCATATCTTGACTTAATGATAGACCAAATTCTTGGCAAAGTCGTGGATAATCTTCCTTATTTTTTAACTTTGCACAGTCATGCAAATATCCAGCCAACTCAGCTTTTTCTACATCTTCTTTGTGGATTTGAGCAAGCATTTTTGCACTTTGTGCAACTCTAAGCATATGTTTGTAGCGTTTTTCTCCAACTCTTTCTAATATATTGTTCTCGTATTTTTTATAATCCAATTTACTCATCTCTATATAAATTATTTTCCCTAATAAATCTTATTACTTCATCAGGAATTAGATACCTTACAGATTTTTTAGTTTTCATCCTATCCCTTAATTCTGTAGAAGAAACTTGATACAAGGGTCCATTTATAATGGTAATTTGGGTGTTGAAATTTTTTTTCAAAAATTTAATTTCTTCATCAATTTTATCTCTTTCTAGGTATTCAGGTCTTAAGGCAGCAACAAAGTGAACTTCCTTGGAAAGCTCTTCTAATTTTCTCCAAGTTTTTAGTTGAAAAATCGTATCTGAACCTATAAGAAAAAAATATTCTCCAGGATGATTTTCTTTTAATTTCTTGACTGTATTTACAGAATAAGAAATTTCCCCACTTTTAGCTTCAACATCAGATATTTGAAAATTTTCATTATTTTTTATTGCTATTTCTACCATTTTATATCTAATGTCTGCGCTTATACTGTTTATTTTATGGGGTGAATATCCTGTAGGCACATAAATCACTTTATCGAGATTTAATTCATCCCTTAAATATTCACTTATCATTAAGTGTCCATAATGAATAGGATTAAATGAACCACCTAAAATACCTATCTTTTCCATTTTATTCTCCAAATTCAATCTTTTTATTTTCTTTTGATTGCCTATAAATTGTTAATTTTGAACCGATTTGTTGAACAAATTCAGCACCTGTTTTTTCAAGTATTTCTTGCACAATCTCCTTAGCTTCTACTGGAGAATTTTTTAAAACTTTTATCTTTACAAGCTCATGATCTTCTAAAGACTTATCTAACTGATCAAAAAGGCTTTCAGAAAGCCCAAATTTTCCTATTTGAACTAGAGGGTCCAAATTATTTGCTAAAGATTTTAAATAAGACCTATCTTTGCCTCTTAACATATACATCTCCTAGTTAAAAAATTCAAATTCATAGCCACCAATATTTACTGATTGACCTTCTTCTATACCAAGACTTTTCAGTTTTTCAATAACATTATTTTTTCTTAAATTTTCTTGAAAATATTTCAAAGATTCGTAATCATTAAAATTGGTAGATCTCATTAATTTATCAATATATGGTCCTTCAACGATATAATCATCATTTTCTTTTCTAACTGTAATTGCTTCTTCTCTTACTTTATTTTCTACATAAGCTTTATCATAGGTCTTATAATCAATTCCCTTTTCTTGAACCAATTGGTAGGCCTTTTGCATTAATAATTTTACATTTTCTCCCGTTGCAGCAGAACCTTCTATTATTTGATACTTAGATGATAAGGCTTTTTTTAATTTTTCTAAATTTTCCTTACTTGATGGTATATCCATCTTATTTGCAAATATAATTTGAGTCTTATCTCTAAGTTTTTCATTATAATTATATAATTCTTCATTGATTTTGTAAAAGTCTTCTAAAGGATCTCTATTTTCAGAGCCCGAAACATCTAAAACATGAATTAAAACTCCTGTCCTTTCTATATGTTTCAAAAATTCATCTCCTAAGCCAATACCTTGGCTTGCTCCTTCAATTAAACCCGGTATATCTGCTAGAACAAAAGATTCGTCAGGTCCTAAGCTGACAAGACCTAAATTAGGTGTAAGAGTTGTGAAATGATAATTTGAAATTTTTGGTCTTGCTTTACTAACTTGGGATAAAAGCGTAGACTTTCCAACATTAGGAAAACCTACAAGACCAACATCAGCTAGAAGTTTTAGTTCTAAAATAACTGATCTTTCTTCACCCTTGGTTCCAGCTTGAGCAAAATTCGGTGAACGTCTAGTAGAAGTTTTATATTTAGCATTACCATGACCTCCACGACCACCGTGACAAATTACAAATTCATCATCCTTATTTTTAAAGTCATAAATAACTCCACCTGTTTCTTCATCCTTAACCAAAGTTCCAACAGGTACTTTTAAGATAATGTCTTCTCCAGCCTTACCATATTTTAACTTGTTCATTCCGTTTTCCCCATTTTGGGCCTTATACTCTCTTTTATATCTAAAATCCATTAGGGTATGAAGGCCTTCGTCAGCTTTAATTATTACATCTCCGCCTCGTCCTCCATCTCCTCCATGAGGTCCTCCTGCAGGTTCATACTTTTCACGTCTCCAAGCTACGGCTCCATCTCCGCCTCGTCCTGCCTTTAATCTTATTTTTGCACTATCTATAAACATTTATGACTCCTTCTAATTTATATAAGTATACAACAATACCATTTCTAAACTGTGAAAGACCTGTTAAATATTAGTGAAAAAAAGAGGTCGCCTTTTGACAACCCCTAATACTAATTTAACTAAATATTTCATATATTATATTGAATGTTTATGCAAGTTCAACATCTTCTTGAAAAACATTGACATATTTCTTTCCGCCCTTACCTTTAGTTACGAAAGAAACTTTTCCATCAACCTTAGCAAAAAGTGTGTCATCTCCACCACGTCCAACATTTTCTCCTGGGTTTATTTTTGTTCCTCTTTGTCTTACAAGGATAGAGCCTGCAAGCACATAAGAACCGTCACCCTTCTTAACACCAAGTCTTTTAGCATTAGAATCACGACCATTCTTAGAAGAACCAACTCCCTTTTTAGAAGAGAAAAGTTCCAAATTAAACTTTATCATATCACACCTCCAATTTTAAATAACGGGGATAAGTTTCATCTATCTTCTTAAGTCCTAAAATTAAATACTTAAAAGCAAATTGAACCTTATCATCTATATAATTTTCACAAATTTTTATGCTTAAAAAACCGTCGCTGACTTCTTCTTTTATGTCCTCATCACGAAAACCTAAAAGCTCTATTAAGGAAAAGTAAAAAGTTTCAGTAAGGGCAGATATTCCTGCACAAACTATTCTTTCATACTCTCCACCATCAGCATGACCACTAGCTTTAAAGCCGTAATAATAATCTTTTTCTTTGAAAAATTTTATCTTAGTCATTAACCTATATTTTCGATTTCAACTAGGCTGAAAGGTTGACGATGTCCTTTCTTACTTCTTTGATTCTTCTTAGCTTTATATTTGTAAACAACAACTTTCTTATCTTTTGCTTGTAAAAGAACTTTGCCTTCTACTTTTGCTCCTTCAAGGTATGGCTTTCCAACCTTAATACCATTATCAGAAATAACTAAAACTTTATCAAAAGTTACTTTTTCTCCTTCTTTGATATCAAGTTTTTCAACCTTAATCTTATCACCTTGACAAACTCTATATTGTTTACCACCTGTTTCAATTACTGCGTACATTGTAGCACCTCCTCATTACAAGACTCGCCATAAAGGTAAAATTTTTGACCTTTTCTGTGCGGTTACATTTAAGTATAATAGCATAAATAGCCAAAAGTATCAAGAAAAATTTTACAATTTTCCCTTCTTTAGTTATTATAATACTAAGGAGGGAAATATGAAAATATTATTTTTAAATAAAGATTATATTCTTAGGGCTATTTCCATGAAAGAAGTTATAGAAGAAGACGAAAAAGCTTTTGTTATCACTTCAGATAAAAATGCAAATATTCCCTTAAGGACAAATGTTGATATAAAAAAATACAAAGGTCAAGCCTTATATATGCCTGGTTATATACCTGAAGAAGAGATTTCTGGTCAAAAAATTATTTCAATTTATCCTGAAAATATTAATAAAAACTTACCTTCGGCTCCTTCAACTATGATTCTTTTAGATGCACAAACAGGTTTTGTAAAAGCAATTATTGATGGAACTATACTTACAAGATTAAGAACAGGGGCAATGTCTGGAGTTGCATCAAAATATCTTTCAAGAAAAGATTCAAAAATATTTTTACTTATAGGTACAGGCGGTCAGGCTCAATCCCAACTTGAAGCTGTCTTGACAGTCCGTCAAATTGAAGAAGTTTATGTATCTGATACTAATTTCAAACGTGCTCAAGAATTTTCTTTTGAAATGCAAGAAAAATTCAAAGATAAATTTGATGTAAAAATAATGCCTATAAAATCTCCTAACGATATTGTACCTAAAGCCGATATAATTACGACTGTAACTACTTCAAAAACCCCTAGCTTTGATGGCAAGCTAATAAAAAAAGGAACTCACATAAATTCTATAGGCTCCTATACACCTGATGCTCAGGAAACTCCTGTAGAAGTTCTAAAAAAATCTTCAAAAATCTATTTTGATTCTTATGATGCTGTTTTATCTGAATCTGGTGATGTTATTATTCCTATAAATAAGGGAGAATTTTCTAAAGATAAAATTACTGGTGAAATAGGTCAACTCATAAAAGGAAATAAAAAACCTAGAGAAAATGATGATGAAATAACTTGGTTTAAAGCAGTAGGAACTGCAGTTTTAGACCTTGTTGTTGGAGAAAAGATATATAAAAAAGCTATAAAAAATAATATAGGAGAATTTTTAGAATTTTAAAAAAACGGCTGAGTCTTTTATAGACCAGCCGTTGATATTTATATTTGATTTTTAAGCTTCTTCTGCTTTGCCTTCTTTAAATTTTGAAATTATAAGAGCTATTAATACACCGACTATCATTGGCACAACCCAATATAAACCGAGTTTTGTTAAAGGTAATATGTCAAAAAGTTTTTGCAAGGGGCTTGAAATTCCACGTTCAACAAGAACTGCCAAAAATCCCAAAATTAAATTAATATATACTGGAATTTGATAAACTAAATCATATTTTATCCACTTGTTAAACATACCAAGAATTATAAGAGTTGTAATACAAGGATATATTACTTCAAGAATTGGTGCAGAAATTTTTATAATTTCAGAAACTCCCAAAACTGATATGAATCCACTAACAACTGCTGCAACTACAACTAATTGCCTATAAGAAAATCTTCCATTTAATAGATTAGTAAAATAAGAAGCAGTGGCTGATACAAGTCCTATTGCTGTAGTTAAACAAGCAAGAAGAACAATTATTGCAATTACATAAACGCCAACTGTACCCAAAACTCTGTTAGTAATATCTACTAATAATTTTGTATTATCTATATCAATAGGCACAAGCATATTTCCTGAATAAGTTGCACCGATATGAGCAAGACCTCCATATACAAGAGCTAGACAAATAGTTGCAGTTAGACCGGATAAAATTGTCATTTTAAATTCTTTATTTTTGTCATTTAATTTTAAAGTTTTAACTTCACCGATAACTACAAGGGAAAACATACAGCTTGCAAGTGCATCCATAGTTTGATAGCCGTCACGAAGGCCCTTTCTTATTACACCATCTACAAGAGCCTTATCAGCTATTGGTCCAACAGGATGAATGAAAGCTTTTATAATTAAAATTCCTACAGAAACAAGTAAAGCTGGAGTTAAAAATTTCCCTACAATATCTACAACTCTATTTGCTCTTATTGTTAATAAAATACATACCAAAAAGAAAATAAAGGAAAAAAGATATTTAGAAAAAGAATCACCAAATATTGGAATTATTGCAATTTCATAAGATGTCGCTGCTGTTCTTGGCATTGCAAGAAAAGGTCCAATACAAAGAATTATTGCTAAAGATACTGCCACCGCAAATTTTCTATTAACTCTTGAACCAAGTTTAATTATATCACCATCAAAATTAGCCAGGGCTATAATACCAATAAGACCAAAGCCCGCATCAGCGATGCTAAATCCTAGGGTAGAAAGTCCCCATTTACTACCACTTATGAAGCCAAGATAAGGTGGGAAAATTAAATTTCCAGCCCCAAAAAACATGGCGAAAAGTGCAAAACCAATGACTAAGATTTTAGTCATTCTCCCTTTAATCATAATCTCCTCCTTTATAAAATTTATTCAGTAAGTAAAATGTATAAGGGTTATTTTAACCCTTTTCTAAAGATATTTCAAGGTAATAAAGCCACTAAATTGATTTTTTAGTAGGTTTTCTTGATTTTGTTTATATATTTATTTTCACCTAAAACGGTAATTAAATCATCACCCTCTATAACGAAGTCAAAGGATGGATTAACAAACATTTCTTTTTCTCTTTGAATAAAAAGTATAGAACATTTATATTTTTCCCTAAACTTCAGATCCATTAATTTTTTTCCAATCCAATTTTTATCAACTTCAACTTCAACAATAGAATAATCTTTAGAAAATTCTATAGAATCAATAATATTTTCTCCAGATAAAATATCCGCTAACCTATGCCCCATTTCTTTTTCTGGCTCTATTATTTTATCTGCACCTACACGGGATAAGATTTCACCAGCCCTGTTATTAGATGCTTTTGCAACAATCTTTTTTATGTTAGCCTCTTTACAAGATAAAACTGCTAGGATTTCTGCCTCTAAATTTTGGGCAACACTAACTATCGCCACATCAAAATTGGAAAGTCCCAATTCTTTTACAGCATTTTCATCTGTAACGTCACAGACAACTGCTGTTGTAACATTAGGCGCAATTCTATTGATTAATTCTTCATCCTTATCAACTGCCATTACATCTTGCCCTAATTCATATAATCTTTTAGCAACTGTGGAACCAAATCTTCCACAGCCTATTACTACAAAATTTCTCATATTTTACCCCACTATAATTTTTCCTTTTGCATATTTTGTTAATTTTTTATTTTTTCTCTTCAATACTCCCAAGGCTACAGTAGTTGGACCAACTCTACCTATAAACATTAAAAACGTCAATATTATTTTTGAAATATTTGAAAGAAATGGAGTTATCCCCCTTGTAATACCGACAGTACCAAAGGCTGAAACAGTTTCATAAAGTATATCAAGGAAGAAAAATTTTTCACCCTCTATAAGAGTTATAACCATTGATACAAATAAAACAATACCTGAAGCTAAAAAGAATATTGTAATGGATCTTAAAATTACTTCCATTGGTATTCTCTTTTTGAAAATTGAAACCTCTTCATCTCCTCTTAAAACCGAGAAAGTACTCATAACTAAAACCCCAAAAGTTGTTGTCTTAATACCTCCTCCAGTTGATGCCGGTGAAGCACCAATAAACATTAGTAAAATTGTTAAAACAACTGATGAACCTTTCATTAATCCTATATTAAGAGAATTAAAACCAGCCGTTCTTGAAGTTACCGACATAAAAAACGAAGACAAAATTTTTTCTTTTTGTGTGAATCCATGCATAGATGGTTCTTTATATTCCAATAGATAAAATGAAATTGTCCCGAATAATATCAAAAATGCTGTAATAGTTAAAGCCACTTTAGAATGTAGGGCTAATTTTCTAAATCTTCTAGACTTATATACATCATAAAAAACTGAATATCCCAAACCTCCAATGATTATTAGAAATGCAATACTTAAATTAATTACCAGATCTCCCTTAAAGTCTACTAAGGAATTTCCAAAAATATCAAAGCCAGCATTACAAAAAGCTGAGATAGAATGGAATAAAGAATATATTAAGCCTGTAAAAGCACCATAAATTTGATTAAGTCTTATATATAAAACTGAAGCTCCCATAAATTCTACCACTAAAGAAAATATAATGATATTTTTTGATAATTTAACTATGCCGCTATAAGAATCCAGTCCTGCCCCTTCTTTAATAAGAAGTCTTTCAGTAAGTCCTATCTTTCTTCCTAACATCAAAGATACTAAAGAAATGATAAGCATTGTTCCAAGACCGCCCATTTGAATAAGTAAAATAATTACAAACTTTCCAAAAACTGACCAATACGAAGTTGTATTAACTACAACAAGCCCTGTAACACAAGATGCGGATGCTGATGTAAATAGGGCATTAATAAAGCCTATTGATTTTCCATTTTTGGATGCAATAGGTAATGCCAAAAGAATCGCACCTATTAAAATTAAAATTAAAAAAGATAGGGATATAATAAGTTCTGGCTTTTTCACCCATCTTTTAATAATAGCTTTAAAAATTTTAAACAATTTATTTTTCATTCAATAAAACTCCCTGTTATCTAATATATACTTAAAATGAAAAAAAAGAAACAGAAATTTACATAATTATTAAATTAAATTTTTGTAAAAGAAAATTATAAAGCTTATATATAAAAATACTCTGATAAAAAATTAAATATCCTATGCCAAAGCTATGATATTCACAATTTGATAAAAAGATATAAAAAGAAGGGTGACAAGAGCCACCCACTTATTATTTTAATATAAATCAATATATTTTTTTTAATAATCTGTTTGTAATTTGTCCAGTAACAATAACCAAAAATGTTTCAATAGCAACCTTTACTACCCTTGTTGGTAGCAAGACTAAAAATCCATTGCCATATAATTGTGATAACCATAAGGTATTTAATAGACAATGAACAATTATAGCTACTGCTATGCACGAAACTGCAATAACTAGATTATCTGACTTATTCTTCATGAAATAGTAGGAAATAAGTCCTGGAATTAAGCCTGTAAGCATTGCGGATAAAGTAAAACCAAAATGCACTGTTCCTTGAGAATTAATAATAATCCCTAATAAATCTTCAACTACACCACAAATAGCTCCGACAAAGGGACCGTATAAAGTACCTGTAAGAACAATTGGCATCCAACCTATTCCTAATCTCAAATTTTCTGTAAGCATCACAGACAAAAACCTAGTTAAAATAATTGCAAGAGCAACTAAAATAGCTGATCTTGTTAAAGTTTTTGTAGACATGACTTGTCTTTGCATAAAAAAAGCTCCTTTCTTAAAAATAAGACAGAGCTAAACAGCGGTCGCAATAAAGAATCATAAGACTCTGCTTTTCGTCTAAGAGCAACTACCCATCTCTTAGCACTTGACGCTCTTTACCTACTCTGTTAATATCCATTATAGAATAAACTAAAAATTAAAACAAGTAAAAGAGGTTAATATGACATATATAAAATGGTTAATAGAAAGAAAAACACCTATGGTGGATTTTACTGTTGAAAATGTAGCCTTTCTTCTAGAAAAATTAAATAAGCCTCAAGATAGGATTAAAACTATCCATATAAGTGGTACTAATGGCAAAGGCTCATTAGTATTTTACCTTGAAAATGCTCTTTTTCTTAATAATTATAAGGTAGGAACTTTTACATCTCCTTATATGACAGATATTAATGATTCTATTGAGATAAATGGACAAAAAATTTCAAATGAAGATTATGAAAATGTATTGGCAAAAATTTATCCAATTGTTTTAGAAATGGATAAAATTAATAAGTATGTAACAGGATTTGAAATACAAGTTGCAGCAGCTTTTCTTTATTTCTATGAAAAAAAAGTTGATGTTGCAATTATTGAGGTTGGCATGGGTGGACGATTTGATGCAACAAATGTTATGAAATCACCTCTACTTAGTGCTTTTACAAGCATATCCCTTGACCATGCAAATCTCTTAGGAAAAACTTTAAAAGAAATTGCATGGAATAAGGGAGGAATAATAAAAAAATCTAGACCAACTTTTTTGTACCCCCAAAAAGAAGAAGTTTACAAAGAGTTAAAAGAAATTGCCGATGAAAATAATTCTGAAATTTACAAGTTTGATTTTTCAGAAATTAATATTATAAATGAGGATATAAATGGAAATGAATTTTCTTTTAGAGAATATAAAAATGTTAGGACATCATTAATTGGTCGACATCAAGTCTACAATGCATCTCTTGCCCTATCAATACTTAGCTATTTAAAAAATTTTTTTGTACTTGATGATGAAAAAATAAGGCAAGGAATTTATAAGACAACAAACCCAGCAAGGTTAGAAATCATATCAGATAAACCTTTGATTTTAATGGATGGCTCTCACAACGAAGAATCTATAAATTCTCTGATATCAAACTTAAATAAATTTAATTATGAAAAATTAATTCTTGGCTTTTCAATATTAAGGGATAAAGAAAGAGAAAAAATAATAAAAAAATTGGCAAAATATGCAGATACAGTTGTTTTAACAGACATTGATTCTGATAGAAAATCAGATATAAATGATTTATATAACATTTTTAAATCTTATACTGATAAGAAAATTTATATGGAAACTGATATAGAAAAAGCAGTTAATAAAACTCTAGAGCTCTCCTCTAAAAAAGATTTAATATTGTGGTGTGGAAGTTTATATCTAATAAAAGATATAAGGCGTTTTTTAAAAAATCATAAATAGATAATTAATTAAAGAAAAAAGTAGCAATATGAAACTGCTACTTTTTTTAAATAGAAAATTAAATTAATTATTTTTTTCAAGGGTTGTCCTAAAGAAAAGTCCGCCAAATAAACTTATTTAATCAGAAATTTGTATCAAATTATCTCAAAGACAAAGGCTTGTCTAAAATTTCTTTTATAATAACAGCATTGGCCAGGTCTGAATCCAAAAAATGCAAATCAAATTCCCTTGAATCAGTTTTTTCACTATCTTTTCCACTAACTTCAACGTCATCAGAAGCTTTTTTGATTTCCATTTTGTAAGCTTCTTCTTTTTTTTCTAACTGGTCATAGTATGCCTTTATCTGATTTTTTTCCTCTTGGGCCTTTCTCAAATATTCCTTATTGTCAAATTTTTTTACATTACTGTTTTCCTTCTTTTCAAATAAATTTTTAACAAAATCATGTGCCATTTCTCTATTTGAATCAACTCCATGAGATAAGATGTCCTTCAACTCTTGAAATGCACTATTATATTCTGGACTTCGTGGTTCTTTTTGAAGTTTTTTATTTGTAAGAATAGGATTTTTAGAAATGCTCTTTATAATCTCCCTATTTCTTTTAGCACTTTCAGATGAGAATTTTATTTCTCTTTCTTTATTTTCTTTAAGTTTTTTGGAATATTCTGTTTCCTTAGAAGATGTTTTTACTCTTCCTCTCGCCTTCGACTTCTTTAAAATGTTAGACAAAGAAAAAGCGTAAGCAACAATAATTAAAAAAATTGAAATTTTTGGCATTATTTATTTTCCTTTTTAGTTTTATCACTGGTCTTAGAGATAGAATTTCTCATATCTGTATCTGAATTTAAATTTTTAATCTTATAATAATCTATAGCTCCTAAATTTCCAGATTTTAAAGCTTGTGCCATTGCAATAGGAACTTCTGATTCTGCTTCAACAACCTTAGCTCTCATAGCTTCAACTTCAGCCTTCATTTCTTGTTCACGAGCAAGAGCCATGGCACGTCTTTCGCTAGCCTTTGCTTCAGCAATTCTCTTATCAGCTTCAGCTTGGTCTGTTTGAAGCCTAGCACCTATATTTCTAGCTACATCTACATCTGCAATATCAATTGATAAAATTTCATAAGCTGTTCCAGAATCAAGTCCCTTTTCTAAAACTACTTTTGAAATTGTGTCTGGATTTTCCAAAACTGATTTATAAGATTTAGAAGAACCTACAGTTGTTACAATACCTTCACCAACTCTAGCTATTATAGTTTCTTCTCCAGCTCCACCGACAAGTCTATCAATGTTTGCCCTTACTGTAACTTTTGCTTTTACAATAACTTCAATACCATCTTGAGCAACCGCTGAAATATTTGGAGTTTCTATAACTTTTGGATTTACAGAAACTTGCACAGCTTCCAAAACATTTCTACCAGCCAAATCTATAGCTGCAGCTCTTTCAAATTGAAGAGGTATGTTTGCTCTTTGGGCAGCAATTAAGGCATCTACAAGAGTATTTACATTTCCTCCTGCTAAGTAGTGGGCTTCAAGACCAGAAATATCAAGGTTAAGACCTGCTTTTGTAGCCTTTATGGATGGATTTACAATCCTTGATGGTCTTACACGTCTTAACTTCATACCCACAAGATCAGAAATTTTAATTCTTACACCTGAGAAAAATGCCGTAATCCAAAGTCCCACAGGTACAAAAGAAAAAAACATTATTAAAAATACGAACACTAAGATTATGATTCCTAAAGAACCAACTTGAAAAATATTAGTCATATACACTCCTTTAATCAATTTTTTTCAACAAAAATTTTTGAACCACTAATTTTTATTATAACAACTTTTTCATCTTTATCTATATAAGAATTTGAAGAAATAACCTCAAATTCTCCCTTACATCTTTCATCTTCCTTATTATTTATAAGTCTTGCCTTTCCTACAGGTCTTAAAGGGCTTATAGTTAAAAGAATATCTCCAACTTTTACACAAGGACTATCAACGCTTAAATAACCTTGTTCGCTTGAAGATTCTTTTTTTAGTAAAAATTTGTCTAAAATTTTCAAATTATAACCCAATTTAAAAAGTATAAATCCAAGAATTAAGGAAATTATCAAAGCTATAGCCAAAGATACTAGGGCAAAGGTAAAATCTCCCATTGAATTAATTAAACCTAAGGCTAAAAGAATCATACCTGAAATACCGGGTAGACCAAAACCAGGGACTAAAAGTTCTATAAAGATAAGGATGATACCAACCATAAACATAACAAAACTGCTTATACTAGCACTTCCTGCCGAAAAGGTACCTAAAAAGAATAGGAATATACTTATTATTGAAATGAGTCCACCTAGACCAAACCCTGGACTAAAAATTTCAAAGACAATAGCCATCATGGCAATAGTTAGTAAAATTCTATGAACATTTCTATTTAGCAGTAGCTTCTCTAAAGTGTTTGCTAAAGAATTATCTTCATTATTTCTATTTGAAGAACTAAGATCACTATAATTTTTTGAGCTTACATAAGATAAGGTATAAGATCTATCCTTGTCAAAAATTTCTTGGGCAAAAACATTTGAAAAAGAAACTGCAAAAATTAGCATTAAAATAATTGCTATAAACTTCTTCATATAAACCTCCTATTTATTTATACCCATAAAAAATACCTTCTAAGAAATTTTTATTCTAATAGATATTATATATTATTTTCTTGTTACAATGTGTAAATAATAAAAAAAGTATCTATAGTTTTGAAAAATCCATATTAAATTAAAAATATTATCTAATATTCCTACCACTATATTTCCCCTTAATATAAGACAATCATATATGTAATAAATTTATTTTAATTCCAAGGGCAATTTGAAAATCCAAAATTTATCAATTTACTTTAAAATATATTAAGTTTTTTAACAATTATCATTATCTATAAACTATAATATAAGCGTATAAGGAGGTTACTTATGTATATTAGAAAAGTCAGTCATATAGGTCTTACAGTTACAAATTTACAAAGGTCTATAGAATTTTATAGAGATATATTAGGTTTATACTACAAGGGTCAAATGGTGATGGAGGGAGCTTCTTCAGATGAGCTTTTCCAAAAGAAAAATATTTACGCAAAAGTAGGATATCTTTCTTATTCAAAAGAAAATTCTCCAGCCGATATAGAGCTTATTGAGTTTGTTGGAACTCCAATTACAAAAAGAAGTCCTAGTTTATTTGAAACTTCAATTTCAGAGTTATGTTTTGAAGTTTGGGATATAGAAAAATTTTATGAAATGCTCAAAGCAAAAAACGTAAAAACTATGTCTAGTCCTCAAGAATTTGATTCTACAAAGTATGGTATGGGAAAAAGTAAAGCCTTATATTTTTATGACCCAGACGGAAATATATTAGAAGCAATAACACCAATAGATTAATACTTATAATAAAAAAACCTAGGATATTTTCCTAGGTTAATTTAATAATTCTCTTGCTATTTTATTAACAGCGTTACCGTCAGCCTTTCCTTTTACTTGCGGCATGACAGCTTTCATCAATTTTCCAATGTCTTTCATTGAGGAAATATTTTCTTTATCAATTGCATCTTTTACAATTTCTTTTAAATCTTCTTGGGAAAGCTGTTTTGGTAAATATTCCAACAGAATTTTCATTTCGTCTTCAGTTTGTTTTACTAAATCTTCCCTATTTCCTTTTTTGAAATCTTCAATTGATGATTTTTTCTCTTTTAACTGCTTTGATATAATTGTGAGAATATCTTCGTCAGTAAGCTCAATACGTTCATCAACTTCTCTTTGTTTAATGGCTGAGCGTATTAGAGTTATAACATCTTTTCTTAATTTGTTATGGCTCTTCATTGCATCTTTAAGGTCTGCCATTAACTTGTCTTTTATAGACATAATTCACCCTCTTTAGAATCTATGCTTTTTACGACGCGCTTCTTCAGATTTTTTCTTTCTTCTTACGCTTGGTTTTTCGTAATGTTCTCTTTTTCTAACTTCTTTTAAAACTCCACTATTGGCGCATTGTCTCTTAAATCTTTTAAGAGCATTGTCTAAAGATTCATTTTCTCCAACCCTAATTTCTGACAAAATATCCCTCCTCTCATAGAAAAGAGTCGCCTCTCGGCATCAGAAATATTATATAATAAATTAATAGAAACTTCAATATTATTTTACAAATTCCTATAAAATCAATATTTACAGATAATTAATCTTCATATAAATAATTATATGATAAAATCTCTCCATTGTTATTTCTTATGTCAAAATCTCTATATATCTTTTTAACTTCTTTTAATAAAATAAATAAACCTATTATATTTGGTATTACCATAAGACCATTAAACATGTCCGCCATTTCCCAAACTAATTCAATTTTTAATACTGAGCCTAAAATTATAAATAAAAGTACCAAAAATTGATAAATTCTCAAATAAACTTTTTTCTTGAATAAAAATTTAATGTTTGATTCTCCAAAATAATACCAACCTACAAGAGTGGTGAAGGCAAAGAATGTTAAAGAAATTGCCAAGAAAGATGAACCAACTTTTCCAAAAGCAATTTTAAAAGCTTCCATTGTAATCATTACAGATTGAAGGCTGTCTATTTGATAAGTCTTTGTTGCAATTACAACCACTGATGTTGCAGTACATACAAGCATAGTGTCAACAAAAACTCCAATCATTGCAACGCAGCCTTGTATTACTGGATGATCAACATGGGCAACCGCATGAGAATTTGGTGTTGAACCCATACCAGCTTCATTGGAAAAAAGTCCTCTTGCAATCCCATATCTTATGGCAGTTTTAACAGCAATACCTGTAGCTCCACCTAAAAGTGCCTTAGATGAAAAAGCACCTTCAAAAATTGCTTTAAAAGTAGGACCAATCATATTTGAAAATCTTACCATTACAACTATTGAACCTAATAAATAAATTACAGCCATAAATGGCACGACTGTTTCTGCAAACTTTGCAATTCTTCCCATTCCACCTATAAAAATAAATGCAGCAAAAACAGAAATAACAAAACCTATAATAATTGCAGGCATATTAAAAGCTTCTGCTAATGCAAGGCTTATGGAATTAGATTGCACCATATTACCAACAAAGCCTAGGGCAACAACAATTAAAACTGCAAAAGTTGTTGCTAAAAACTTTCCTAGATTTTCAAAACCTTTATTTTTTAGACCTTGTGATAAATAATAAGCAGGCCCACCTACTAAATCACCGTTTCTTCTTCTCCTGTATTTTTGAGCAAGAATTGCCTCTACTGAAATTGTGGACATACCAAAAATTGCTGTCATCCACATCCAAAAAACTGCTCCAGGACCTCCCATTGAAATGGCGGCAGCAACTCCACCTATATTTCCTGTACCAACTTGAGCAGCTACTGCTGTTGCCAAGGCTTGAAAAGATGACATTGAGCCTTTTTTAGTTTTTTTCTTATTAAAAATTCCTCCAAACGTCGATTTAAAACCTATAGGCAACCTTTTCAACTGAGGAAATCCTAAATAAATAGTGGAGAAAATTCCAAAACCTAGCAATATTATCATCATAGGTGGTCCCCACAAAATACTATTAATATTTTTAACAATATTAGTTAAATCAAGCATATATCTTCTCCTTAAAAAATTATAAAAAATAGCATGCAAAATCTTGCATGCCATAGATTATAACATAACTTTTAGTTTTAATAAATTAGTTCTGTACTACTTTTTTTCTTTTCTTAACTTTCTTCATTCTAAAAAAGTCTTCTCTTTCCTTTTCTCCTAAAATATCTTCAATATATTTTACTGTATTTTCAAATCTCGGAATTTGAATTTTGTCTAAGGCATTAGCTCTTTTTACTGTTTTCTTAATTTCATCAGCAAGTCTTATACATGAAGATTCAATCTGAGCCAATTCATAAATTAAATACAATAAATTTTGCATATTTATAGAAGTATCATCTAAATCCATAGTTGAATCATGGAAAGAATATTCTGTTTTAACTTTTTTCTTATTAAACTTTATTTCAGGAATATCAACACCCATAACTGAACGATTAATAATTTCAAAATCTTCTTCAGGTGCCACATCTTTTGAAATTTCAGAAAGAAGCTCACTACCCATTGATACTGTTGCTGATTTTAAAGAATCATATGTCTTATCAAAAGTCTTTGAAATTTCTTCCTGCAAATTTTCGGCCTTTTTATTTAATTCCATTATTTCCTTAATAAGAACAGTTCTTTTTCTGTCTAAAAGTTCATAACCTTTTCTTGCAAAAGAAAGTTGAGCCTTTATTGCTAAAAGATTAGCCTTTGTAGGAACTACCTTAGTTGCCATTTTCATCACCTAAATATTTTTCCACATATTTTGGGCTGATTCTGTCCAGATATTCACGTGGTAAAATTCTAAGCAATTTCCAACCTAAATCTAGTGTTTCACCAATAGACCTATTTTCATCTTGTTTTTGAGATAAAAATTCCTTTTCAAAAGCTGTTCCAAATTCCAAAACTTTCTTATCTCCATCAGATAAGTCATCTTGTCCAATAATTTGAGCCAAAGCCCTAACATCTTGAACCCTAGAATAAGATGAGAAAAGTTGGGCAGATAAATCTGCATGGTCTTCTCTTGTGTATCCTTCACCTATACCGTCTTTCATTAATCTTGAAAGAGAAGGTAGAATATTAATAGGTGGATAAATATCGCTTCCTTGTAAGTCACGAGAAAGAACTATTTGTCCTTCTGTAATATATCCTGTCAAGTCGGCTATTGGGTGTGTAATATCATCTGAGGGCATTGTCAAAATTGGTATAAGAGTTACTGAACCATCAATTCCCTTTATCATTCCTGCTCTTTCATACAAAGCAGCCAAATCTGAATAAAGGTGACCTGGATAACCCTTACGAGAAGGAACTTCTTCTCTACCTGATGAAACTTCACGAAGCGCTTCAGCATATGATGTAATATCTGTCATAATAACAAGCACATGAGTATTTTCTTCGTAAGCTAAATATTCAGCAGCAGTCAATGCACATTTTGGTGTTATAAGTCTTTCCATAATAGGATCGTCTGCGTAATTGATATACATTACAACCCTTTCATTAACTCCGGCATTTTTAAAAGCTTCTCTGAAAAAATCAGCTTCATCATGTTTAACTCCAATTGCAGCAAAAACTATGGCAAAATTTTCATTTTTATCTCCTGAAATTTTAGCTTGTCTAACTATTTGCGCTGCTAATTGATTGTGGTCAAGTCCTGATCCTGAAAATATAGGAAGTTTTTGACCTCTAATTAGAGTCATAAGTCCATCAATTGAAGAAATACCAGTTTGAATAAAGTTTCTTGGATATTCTCTGGCTACTGGATTAATAGGTCTACCACTAACATTGTAGAATTTACCTGAATAAATATCTCCACCTCTGTCTATTGGTTTTGCAATACCGTTAAAAACACGACCTAATATTTCTTTAGATAGAGGAACTTCAAAGGGAACTCCCGTAAATTCCAAGCCAGTATTATTTCCAGAAACTCCCATATTTGTTCCATAAACTTGAACAAGAGCTCTGTTGTCATCAATTTTTACGACTTCACCAACTTGTGTTTCATCTGTGGTTTTTGATTTAATCTTAACAACTTCTCCATAAGAAACTTGGTGGAGATTTGTAACTTCGATCAATGAGCCTTCAATTTTTTCTAGTGTAAAATATTCTTTTTTCATTCCGTCACCTCATACTTCACCATAAGATTGGAATAAAAACTTCTAACTTTATTATTTAATTCTACAAACTTATCCATTTGGTCATTTCCAATATTATATTTCATATTAATTACTTCGCCATAAATTTCGTCATTTCTGATTATGGATATTGGAATATTTTCAGATAATGCTTTTTTACCTTCTTCATAAAGAAGATCAATTGTTTTTAGCATTTCAAATTGTTTAGTTAAAGGCACAAAGGTATCTGTATCATTAAAAGCATTTTGTTGTAAAAATCCAACCTTTACCACTCTTGAAATTTCAAGCACTAACCTTGATTCATTAGGTAATACATCTTCACCAACAAGCATTACAATTTCATTTAATTTAGCTTCTTGATGCAAAAGGTCTAAAAATTTATTCTTTAATTTAGGTAAATCACCATCAAGATTTATATCATAGTAATTTTTAAGTGCATCATTATATTGTGAGTATGAATTCATCCAGTTAATTGCAGGATAGTGTCTTGCGTAGGCAAGGTCTTTATCTAAGGCGATAAATACATTAACAAATCTTTTTGTGTTTTCAGTAACTGGTTCAGAAAAGTCCCCACCAGCTGGAGATACAGCACCAATAAGTGTTACTGAACCTTCATGTCCTGAAAAACTTTCCACATAACCAGCTCTTTCATAGAACTCTGCAACCCTTGATGGTAAATATGCTGGGTATCCTTCTTCTGCAGGCATTTCTTCCAAACGTCCAGAAATTTCTCTTAAAGCTTCAGCCCAACGTGATGTAGAGTCAGCCATTAAAGCAACGTGATATCCTTGATCTCTAAAATATTCAGCGATAGTTACCCCTGTATAAATGCTGGCTTCACGGGCAGCTACTGGCATATTTGATGTATTTGCAATTAAAATTGTTCTTGACATCAAAGGTTTACCAGTGTTGGGGTCCATTAATTTTGGAAAATCTTCAAGAACTTCTGTCATTTCATTACCACGTTCACCGCAACCGATATAAACAATAATATCAGCATCACAATATTTTGCAATTTGGTGTTGGGTCATAGTTTTACCTGTACCAAATCCTCCTGGTATTGCTGTTGTACCACCCTTAGCTAAAGGGAAAAATACATCAAAAATTCTTTGTCCTGTAACTAAAAGCTTATTTATTGGAAGTCTTTCTAAGCATGGTCTTGGAACTCTGACTGGCCAATCTTGGCTAATTTTTACAGAAATTTCATTTCCTTCCTTGTCCCTAACTATAAGAACTTCTTCTTCTATATTGTATTTACCGTCACTTTTTACTGAAACAACTTCTCCCTCAACTCCAATTGGTATAAGAACTTTATGTGTGATTATATCTGTTTCAGGAACTTCAGCAAATATTTGACCTTGACTAACCTTATCTCCTACCTTTACAAGGAAGTGAGTTTGCCAAAGTTTTTCGGTGTCAAGAGAAATTAAGCCTATACCTTCTGGCATAAAATTGCCATGCTTATCTTTAATATTTGTAAGAGGTCTTTCAATACCATCAAAAATATTTGATATCAGACCAGGACCAAGTTTTACAGATAGTGGAGCCCCAGTTGAAACTATTGGACTTCCAGCTCTTAAGCCTTGTGTTTCTTCATAAACTTGTACTGTACCCAAGTCTTTTTCTATAGATATAACTTCCCCAATTAACTTTTCTTCACCTACTACAACCATTTCACGGATTTTAAAATCCTTCATGTTGTAACCAACAACTACGGGGCCATCAACGCTTTTTATATAAGCTGTATTCAATCTTCCACCTCTTTCATTATCAAATGTAACATTGAACCAATCTTATAACGACTATCTTCAATTTTTTCAGATAGACTCAGATTTATTTCGTAGTTCCCATTTTTATCAGAAATTATTAATCCACCAATTAATTTTTCAGGCAATCTTTTAAATTCCACTGAAATATTATGGCGTTTAGCCTCTTCCAATATTTTGTCTTTTAAAGCATCGCTCTCAGCATCTCTCAAATACACATAGATTTCATCATCATCTAAATCTTCTAAGGCTTTAGCAAAAGTGCCAAGGACATACTCGCTATAATTTTCTGTTTTTGTATAATCTTTTAATCTTATCCTTACCTTTTCCAAAAGTTGATCTAATTGTCTTTCAGCCTCAAAAAGTTCGGCAATACGATTTTCTTCATGAGCTTTTGAGACTAATTCATAACCATTTTTGTTAGCTAGATCAACTCTTCTTTTTACAATTTCAGAAGCTGTTTTTTTAAGCTCATCTTCTTTTTCTTTTAGTTTTTGATTATATAAATTCTTTTCATCCTCTAATTTTTTTCTACATTCTTCACTTTTTTTGGCATAAACCATATGTGTGAAAATTGTAATTTTATTTTCTAGTAAAATCATATTAACCTCATCAACTTATTTTAATTCCTATGGAGTCCTTAATATATTTAAGAATAAAATCTTTTTCCAATCCCTTCTTCAAATCCGGAATTGTAACTACAAGAGGCATTTTTTGTTCTTTAACTTTTATTAGCTCATCTTGGATTTTATCTTCAACTCCTCGTGTTAAAATAATTATTCCAATATTATTATCATGAGTAGCTGCATATAAATTCTTCTTAAGGTCCTCTTTATCCTTGCAATATACTCCTTTGACTCCAGCCAACCTAAGACCTGTTATTATATCTTTGCTGTCAGATAGAAGTATAGATTTCATTATAGTCTACCTAAAATCATTATAGAAATAATAAGTCCGTAAATTGCAATACCTTCAGCTAGTCCAAGGTAAATCATAGTCTTACCTAAAATTGATGAGTCTTCAGAAATAGCACCAATTGCTGCGGCACCTACTTGTGATACTGCAAGACCAGCACCAATTGAAGCAAGTCCTGTTGAAAGTCCTGCTGCTAAAAATCCTAAACCGCTACCTTGTTGAGGTGCATTTGTTGCTGCTCTAGTAATTTCTGGAACTAAAGTGATAACTCCAAATACAATTACTGGTACAAAAATAATCAAGTTAAGTCTGATAAAAGCTCTAATAAATTTTTGTGACTTCTTTTGTTTAGAAAGAATTACATAACCTGTGCTTGCGAATATAGCAACTAAGGCTAAAATTGATAAAATCATTAATTTTTCCATAATACTCTCCTTTAATTTTCTTTTAAATTTACATAATCTGGGCGGAATTCATATCCATCACCCTTATAATATTTACTAAACATTTCATAATATTCAAGTCTTAAAGATTGAATAAATACAATAAGACCTTCAAGGCATATTATAACAATATTACCTAAAATTAAAATTAATAAATTTCCTGGGAACTTACCTATCATTTGAGCTAAAGTTTGGAAAGCTAAGAATAAACCAACGTGGTTAATAGCAAAAGCACCAACCCTTATGAAAGAAATAATTCCACTCATTGTAGATAAAAGTGCTTCAAGAAGTCCAAACGCTCCTTCTATATAGTAATCTCCAGCAGAAATTTCAGGTATTTCTTTAGTTACCGCAGATTTTATAGCCCTCTTTAAAATCATAAGCACAAGAGCTAATATTATCAAAGCTAAGGAAACACCATTATTAATTAATCCTTGAGCTCCCATAACATTCATGCCTATATTAATCATAGCAAAGAATATTATGACTCCCATAAATCCTTCCTTGTCAAATATGGCATCAAAAGTTTCCTTTCTAAGAAGCCTATTAACAATTCCCAATATATAAGATATAAATAAAAGACCTATACCAAAATAAATGGCAATAACAAGAGTTTTATTTATATTATCAAAAGGTTTAAACCATAAACCTTTTAATATATCTTCTCTTCCAAAAACTGAACCGTATAAAATACCGAATATACATGATGAAAGACCCATTCTCATCAAAAGTTCTCCAAAGTTTTTGCTTTTTCTTGCTAAAAGAATTCCTCCTATAAAAAACACAGCCCCTTGACCTAAGTCCCCAAACATAGCTCCAAAGAGTATCATATAAGTAATCGCTAAGAAAGGTGTTGGGTCAATTTCACGATAATTAGGAGTTCCATACATATTTATTAAAAGTTCAAAGGGTTTAAAAAAATTTAAGTTTTTTAATTTAGTAGGTGGATTTACACTGTCTTCCGGCTCAATAAAAGCTACACTTACATCATCATAAGCATATAATATATTAGCCAGTTTATCTATATCAGAAACCCCAACCCAGCAGGACATATAAAAGTACTTTTTACTCTTTGTTAAATACTTTTTAACCTCTTCAATCTTTTCATAAACAAGCATTGAAGCAAGAGTAACCATCAATTTATCCCTCTTATTTGTATACAAATCTTTCTTAAAAGATTCAATATCAAAAAGTTCCTTCTTTAAATCTGTTTCAGTTTTCTTTAAATTAAGAAGAATTTCTTTAGCTGTTCCCTTTTCATTTACAGAAAGGTCAATGTCCCTCCAGTTTAATGACTTTAGAACCCTATCCATTTCGCTTTGCATATCATTAGGATAAATAGCAAGATAGATTTCATTGTTGTCAATAGTTGCTGTATGGAAAATCATAGCAACAATAGTATCATAAGATTTTTTTAGCCTTAACCTTCCATCTTTATCTAAAATCCCGAATCTAACTGTAAAATATTCCATGTTGGAGATTTCAGAAAGATCTAAATTAACATTTTTAAATAATTTATAATTTTCCTCTATACTTTCAACAGCCTTTAACTTTTCACGAGTTTCTGTAGATTTAACCATTTTTTCTCGCATTATTTGATAAAACTTTTCAAAATCAATAGATAAATCAATTTTATCTAGAAATTCTTCATCAATTTTATCAATTTGCAAAAATTCCATAATTTCTCTGGCTCTTTTTACAGTTTCTTGATTTTTAATATTACTTTTAAAGGTTGTTATATAGTTTAATTCTATATTCCTTTCAAGATTTCTTTCATCTTCAAGACTGAATACAAAATTATTTTCATCTAGTTGTGCTTGAGAAGAAACAAATTTAGCCGATTTTACCTTTAGAATATCCAATATTATATTATCCATATTATCTAAAGGTGCCATGGCATTCATCATTCTCATTTTTTCAACTGCCATAATTTCACTTCCTTACATTTACAAGGTAATCACTAACTTTACCTTTGCCAATATCAAGTCTTTGGGCTTCCATAAAGATTTTAATATCCCTAAGTTGGGCCTCAAAAACTACTATAAAACTCAATAAATGACCAAAATTACTGTGAGTTTTTCTGAATTCTTTGCACGCAAAGTCATAGCAAAGCCTATTGGCGCTAACAGAAACATTTGCTATAGTTTCTCCATTCTCATTAAATAAAAAATCATAAGGTGTCTTACTAAGAATAGATTTAAAACCCTTAATATTATCGAGATGCGATAATTCCCTTAAAGTTTGGAAATTTAAGTATTTGCCACCAAATATTATAAAATTTATCAGTTCTTCATCTAACAATTTGTAATTTACAGAACCTCTATAAATCCAAATAATATTTGCTATATCTATTTTTCTGCCAAAAATTTCTGTAAACTCTTCTTTGTTTTCTTTGGAAAAGGCTTTTACGCATTCAATAATCCTTGTATAATACAATTTATCAAGGTTCATTTCCATATAGAACAATATTTGATCACTTGGTTCATCAATGTAGGTTCTTAAAGTTCTATAATAAATAGAATTTTTACACTTCTCAACAAAAGTTTTTAAATCCATATCGGCAATATCAAAAGTCTTACCATTTAACGAAAACTCATAAGTTTCCTTGTTTCTATCTCTTACTAGAAATCTAAGAGCTTTCTTAAGGTCATTATATTCCTTTACTCTAATATATTCATTAAGAAAATCCCTATAAGGACCGCTTAAATAAGAAATAAGTCTTTTAAGTTGCTCATACAAAAACGTATCTAAAGCACTTTCAGCTTCATTAGTATTCATTCCAAAATTTAAGTCTTTAAAAAGTTCCTTCGATTTTAAAAATTCAACAGTATCCTTAAAAGAATTTGTTGAAATTAAAGGTTCAAAGTCCTCAGGGCTTAAAAGTTTAGAATACATAGCATCAATTTTTGCATTAATAGCTACAAAATTACTCATAATCATCCTCATCTAAGATAATTTTTAAAGCCTTATCAATTAAATGGTTTTCTTCCTTGTTGTAATCATCTTCAACTTTTTTAAGCCTCTTTCTGTTCTCGCTTAGAATTAAGGAAGCTTTATCTTCAAATGATTTTGTGATTTCATTATATTTACTCTTTGCAAGGTCCTTTGCTTGTTCAAGAGTTTTATTTTCCATATCAATAATCCTTTTTTGTAAATCTTCTCTGAGATCAAAGATTTCTTTGTTGGTTTTGTTAACCATTTCCTTAGTCTTATTGTCTATGGCAATTATACTATCTATGCTCTCTTTCAAACTTCTCCCCTTCCTTTAAAATAAAATTACGCCAACAATATGATTATATTCCTTTTATTTAATTAATCAATAGGTTTTGAAAAATTTTTTTCATTGCGGTTAAACAGTTGAAATTTAGGGATTAAAAGCCTCAAATAAATGATTAAAAATAAGCTCAAGCTAGCTTGAGCTGTCAGTATTTATAAAATTGTGATTTTTTCTTCTATGCCCCGTTTTGAGAAACTTCTGAAAACATCCTGTGCTTGTAATTTTCAGACTTACACAGAGATGGACTATATCCTTAATTAAAAATTGAAAATTATTCTACATAAAAGCATCAACTAAATTATGTTTTGAAAAATATATGAACATTATCCAATGCCATAAGTAGAGAAAATGAAAATTCAAATGGTAAGAAATCTATTAAGCATTATATAAAAAAGCATGACATTATTCCTCTTTTGGTTCTTGTAAATTTCCTTACTTTTGGAAATATATCTTATTTTTATAATTACCTAGATGAATCTCTTCAAAATAAAATTGCTAGAGCTTTTGGTGAGAGATATAAAGAAAGTTACCAGTATCTCAATTGATGACATATTTGCAATTTCAGGATTTCATAATAAGTGGTTATTAACTTAGCTATTTCTTTTTTTATTTGCTCACGAATATCCTCAATTTATTAAACAACTTCATCATATTCATTTCGATTTTCCTATTTTTTCAGCTAATTTTAGTATAGATGAAAAGCTCTTTTCCAACTCTAAGGTATTAGTAGACGTTTTACGGATTTCATCTAATAGAAACTCATAACTTGCAAAGCTCGATAAGCATGGCTTTGTTGATTATCATTATTTAATCATGTTACCACTGATTTTATCAAATATTTCTTCTCTTAATTTCCAAATACCTGAATATGGCTGTTCAATATAGCTAATGTTTTTGTCTTTATATAAATACACTATGCTTGGACTATCTACTGCATTTTTGTGATGGAATTTAAAGATAAGATAATCATTAATATTTGTGGGCTGATCGTTAACACTTTCCCTACCGGTATCATTGGTGTTTCCCTCAATGTCTGCAATGATGACTGCTATTTCATCTTGATTCTCAATTTTCAAACGATCTTCTGAAGTGTTTTTCATAATTTCAATTTCTTTTATTTCTTCGGCTTTTGGTAGATTTATTTTTTTATTACTACCACATGCAGTTAATGACAAAATAGTGATTAAAACTAATGCCATTCCAAGATATTTTTTCATAGTTTTCATCTCCTTTTTCTATTTATTGTAATTCTCCCTCGGTACAATTCTACACTTTGGCGTAAAAGGTCCTCTTGGAATTATTTCTGTATTTAGTTTTACTATTAAGTCATGAGTATTTTCTTCGCATCACTTGCACAAATTTACAGATAGAGTAACTCTATATAATTTTTGACAAACAATTAGCATTAAGGTGCATATTATAAGCATCGTTACTTGATATGACAAATGCAAGAAAATCATCATTATAACAGGAACTGCAATCATAAATATTGCAATAAAATTGGTTAGTATGGCTGCTGTACTATGCTTTATTACACTTATCTCATCATTCCATTTTAATTTCATATATCTTATGTTAAGATACAGTCCTACTACAGAAATAAATAACGAGTAACATATCGGAACAACCAATACCAAAATCATTTGAATCACATTTAATTTAACTTTCAAGAAAATCATTGTAACTGCGAAAAAATATCCTATAAAGTGTATTAAGATATTTACTGCTATTTTGCTGTTTACAACTTTTACAATAGACACTGGTGATGATTGCAATATCCATAGGTTGTTGCCTTCCAACGATATAGAGGATGATGTAGTGCATGACATTATTAGAAACGAAGCAATGACCAATGATCCGTATTGAGTAAGGATTAATTCCAATGAGCTTATTTCAAACAGATTTTCTATATTAGAAATTCCAAATAGAATACATCTAGACGATACAAAACACAAAACCATAATTCCCAAAGAAGTATTTATTACATAACTGCTTGAGCCTAAATACCGTCTCAATTCTTTTTCAAACAATGCTCTAAATGGTGTCTTTATCTTAATAGTTAAGTTAGCATCTCTTTTCCCTTGAAAACTTCTATTTAGAAATAGGTGTATTTTATCATAATTTTTCATCGTCAAAGTGCAATACAAACCGAATATTACAGCTGAAGCTAACACGAAAATAGCAAGTCCAATGTATAAACCTTCTCCTATATAAAATAACTTTGCTAAAGGAAATATTTTTATAAGCTTATTCTCAATAATTTTTTCTAACGCTGAATATTTCACCCCACGATTCATTGATATAGCTATAAAATATCCCATGAAAAGCAAGAATGATAATATGATATTCACAATATTTTTTCTTTTACATAAACTACCTAACATCTCGATTAAAATCGCTAAACCAGAAGCTACACACATAGGGATGATAGGGATAATTATGCTTGTTACCAAAAAAATAAAAAATAGCTCAATTGAGATGTATTGTTTAAATACTAATAACATCACATCCGGTAACAATATGCTTTCGCATATAATTAAATCTATTAAATATAGTATAAAAAACTTACTTGCAATGATTTCAGATTTTTTTATCGGGAAAGAACTAAGCATTTCAAAGTCTTTGTTATAAAAGAAAATAGAATTACTTTTAAAAATCGTTGCTAAAACCACAAAGAAAAATGATATGGAGACCCCATATGATACAGCATACTTATATAAACCCATTTCTATAATCGATTTTATTGAAAAAAAATTATACAAACAAACCAACAAAAATACAGAAAATAAACTTAATGAAGTATATATCAATGTTTCTTTTTTATTTCTCTCTTCGTTTCCGATATTAAGGAGATTAATAACTTGATTTTTTACAAGTATGATAGTATTTTTCATTTTTTAATCATCTCCATAAAATATTGCTCTAATCCATCAGAATTTTTTAATATTTCTGTTGTTTCCCCCTCAACAATCAAATGTCCATTATCTATCATGGCAATCTTATTACACAACTTTTCTGCAACTTCTAAAACATGTGTTGAAAAGAAAATTGCTCCACCATTTCTCGCTAATTTTCTCATTTCTTCTTTTAGTAAATATGATGATTTAGGATCTAATCCCACAAAAGGCTCATCCATTACTAATAACTTAGGGGAATGAATCAATGCTGAGATAATTACAATTTTTTGTTTCATCCCATGTGAATAGGATGAAATTCTATTGTTTAGAAAGGATTTCATTTCAAACAAGTTTGAGAAATATTCTAACTTTTCTTCTCTTATATTTTTTTCGACCTCGTATAAATCAGATACAAAATTGGCATATTGAAATCCTGTCAAGTTTTCATATACATCCGGATTATCCGGTATATAAGCAATATCTTTTTTATAAACTTCATTTTTTCTGTTTACTTTTTTACCGTTAACAATGATTTCACCATCAAAATCATGGATTCCCACGATAGCCTTTATAGTTGATGTCTTACCTGAACCATTAGAGCCAATAAAAGCATATATATCACCCGCTTCTACTGTTAAATTTAAGTTAGCAATTGCAACATAACCATTACTATAGGTTTTCGAAAAATTACTTATTTTCAGCATAATTCCTCCTAAAAATAGCCCCAGCAGAATAATCTGTCTGGAGCTATTTTACTCTGCACTATGTTCTTATCTCAAAGCTAAAAATATTACCAAGAAACTAATTGTTATTACACTTAATGGTACAAGATAGTATTTCCATGTTGCTTTTTCACTTCCTTGAAACTTCGCAAATGCAATAAAGTTAATAAGTAAATATGCAAATGGAGCTCCGTAAGTTAAATAAGTTTTAGCAATCGTACCATTAACATTTCCAGATGAATCCCAGTGTACCGGTACTACATCAGGTAAATTTTTACCAAATACCAAGAAAATGCCAACTGTGGCTAAACATAAAATACTACTGATAATCAGGTGCTTAATCTTTGATGATTTCATTTTTCTCCTCCTTTTCTTTTTTTAATAACACAATGGAATATATCAACGGAATGACATATAGCAGCGTTGCATAACCCACTATCCAAAACCATTTATTTGAAACTCCAAAAGAGAGCATCAAAACTCCAGATAAAATCCACAAATAACCTGCCAACCTATGCACTTTAAACCATAGTACAGGTTTATCTAAAAGCCAGAAAAATTTTAGACCTATAAACCGACTTGGCTTTGTTTTAGGCAAATAATTTCCAACTGCGATAATAATTAAAGCTACTAATACATGCATTATTTCCTGAGTATAGTTTTCATTCGATTGATCAAGAATATACTTCCCATATTGTGATATGGCAAATAGCACAGGAACGCTCATTGCAATTGGCAATATTAATTTATGTGGCAGCCTATCCTTTTTCGCAAGTCTTCCACCTATAATGTCTAAGCCTATGCTAAATGCTGAAACTATTATTGGTAATATATACAACTTATAAAAACCAATTTCTCGGTTTCCAGTAGTTAATAGATAGATACTTGCCGAAAAACTAAGCAGTATTATTACCACATACCATTTTTTATTCTTCATTTTCCACCCCTTGAAACTGTGATAACCAAATTATCATTTCCTCAAATACGGATATATTTATGTCATAGTATATGAAATTCTTGTACTTTCTCTCTGTTACCAACTCTGCCTTTTTTAGTAAGGATAAATGATAAGATATGGTTGAGTTAGATAAATCATATTTTTCAGCAATTTCTCCCGCTGTAAGTGATTTTTGCTTTAAGGAAAGTAAAATATCACGCCTCACAGGATCTGCTAATGCTTTAAATGTATTCGGAAATCCCACTAAATTTACCTCTTCTAATCTATTTTAATGCTCGTCATAAAACTATTTCGATTTATTTCTAAATAGATTGTACTACCTTTCGCAAACAATGTCAATTCTATTTTGAAATTTTTCGAATTACCTACATACTATTCGATCACTATTAGCTATTGCTAATACGCTCATATTCTTTTCCCGGTATCCCTGCTCTTTTCAAAACCTTTAGCTTTTCCTGTTTTTTCTTCCTCGTACGAATTTCCAATATGCAGAATATGGAATAACCGCAGCAAATAGAAGATAATATTTATTAGCAAACATATCGGGGATTCCTTTTGCATTGAAATGAACAGGAATTTTCTCTGGGAGAAATATGCAAACAATAAATATTACAAACATTATCCCTATCAACACCAATACATCTTTTAAAAATCTTTTTTTCATAGAACATCTCCTCCTTAAACTAAAAATTTAATCTACAAGTTTTTATATAAACGCCACCCGCAATAACGAGCAAAATAAGTGCTACTCCCAATAATGTAGGTACTATAGAAAAATGCAAAAACCAATGGAAAAGAATTGGTATAACTAATGCAGCCATTCCAATAATTGCAGATAAAATAACAGGCATACTCTGTTTTACTATCATCATCTCACTTTCCCATTCAAAGTTAGGGAATTTTTTATTCAAAGAAATTCCAATCACTGTTATAAAAATGGAATAACAAATAGGAACAATTATTAAGCTGATGGTTTGAATAATTTCCATATCAAGCTTTAGCAAAAATATAAACATAGAAACAATATATCCAATTAAATGAAGCGTAAGATTTACTGCAATCTTAGAATTTAAAATCGTTTTTACCCTAATAGGAGAACTTTGCAAAATCCAAACATTTTTACCTTCTAAAGATATGGAAAATGCTGCCGGACAACTAAGTAAAAACATTGAAGCAATACACATCGGAGCAAAATTTGAAAGATATTCATTAACATTTTCGATTCCCGAATATTCCCCTATTTGTTGTAAAGAATTAAAAAGAAGAAATATGCTGAAAACACATAAAAGTATTACACCAAGACCTGCATTCAATACTGCCATATATGAATTTAGAAACAGTCCCATTTCTTTTTTATATAGGGCAAAAAATACTGATTTTCTATTATTCGAATTTTTGTTGTCAGAATATCTTGTTGTTGTTTTAGCAAGAGTATTAAGCAACCCATACTTCAATGAAACCACTTTGGCAAATATATAAAAAAATACTATTGAAAGAACAATAAATAATCCTACTCCAATGTAAATTGGAAAATTATAGTATTCCATAAATAGCTTAGATAACGGGTACAATCCGGTAATTTGCTTAGAAAGCATAATCCCAATACTATTTTCATTACCTGATTTCATAGCTGACACTGCAATATATCCAATTATCCCTATCATTGCAAATGAAAAAATTAAAGCAATAACATTTTTTCTCTTAAAGAAAGATGAAGCAACAACAATAATGATTCCCATACATGCTGCTATACACATAGGTATCAACGGAACAAAAATTATGGAAGTAAAATACAATATAATCTGTAATGCATTTAAACTTCCGTTTAACACCCAAACAATTCCCCCCGGAAGCATAAACATCAATCCTATTAAAAAATTCAATAAATACATAAACATAAACTTGCTGCTTATAATATCCGAACTTTTTACAGGCAATGACAAAAGATTTTCCATATCACGACTGCCAAATAAAATCCCATTCGAATAAAATATTGTCAAAAATAACATTGCAAAGCTTGATACCGATACCATATATGCCGGTATCAACTCCTGCTGTCCCAGTTGTACCAATGTTTTGGCTGTTATGATATTATAAACAAAGAAAAATATAGCAAGAGTTATTATTCCAAAACTTGCAATAACAATTGAACTTTGTTTTTTATTTCCCGGCTCTTTCATTTCGTTGATCGGAAAGAAATTTATCAATTGTGCTCTAATTAGTATCCAAATTTTGCTCATTATCCTGCACCTCCATGAAAAAAGTTTCCAAAGATTTATTGCCTTTGACTTCTTCTGTATTTCCGCTCGCAATTAACTTTCCATTTTTTATAATTGAAATTTTATTACATAATTTTTCTGCAACATCCAATACATGTGTTGAAAAGAAAATAGCTCCTCCATCTGATACGCATTCGTGCATTATTTTCTTTAGTAGAAAAGTTGCTTTCGGATCAAGTCCAACAAAAGGTTCATCTAAAATTAGTAACTTTGGAGAATGCACCAGTGCAGAAATAATCGCCGTTCTTTGCTTCATGCCATGTGAATACGAAGATATCATTCCCGAAAGATGTTTCGTCATTTCAAATAAATCGCCGTATCTCTGAATTCTTTCTCTGCGTATTTCAGTAGAAACTTCAAATAAATCAGCAATAAAATTGATGTACTGAAATCCTGTCAGATGTTCATATAAATCCGGATTATCCGGAATGTATGCCATTATTTTCTTACAAATAACAGGCTCTTCTTTAATAGAATGCCCGTCAATCGTTATACTTCCATTCTCAAAATCATGAATTCCAACTACCGCTTTTATCGTTGTAGTTTTTCCGGCTCCATTTGCACCAATGAATCCATAAATATCTCCAGACTGTACTGAAATGGATAAGTTTTCAACAGCCTTTTTGTTCCCATAGAATTTACTAAAATTCTTTATCTCTAACATAATTTCCACCTCCATTGACAATTTGTCAGTTATTCCTTGAAATAAAACCGATAACTTGTGTATCAGTAGCTATCGGCAAATTATTCTCCTTGCAAACATTCTATTCTTTTTTAATTACTAAAGAGCTTTTTCGTATTTAAGCTTTGTTCAAGCATTATCTTAAATGCATTTAAGTAGTTATCAACAGGTTCTTCCTTTAAATATCTTATACTTATGTTATTTGAAACAAAAACATAAGCTGTCATAAGCAACTCTGCTGTTTCTAATGGATATTTTACAGAAAAAACTCTTTCCATTATTCCTTGATTTATAATCTTTTCAAAATATATTGTCAGTTTTTCAACAAGCTTATGGGATAACTTATCTATCATATATTGATTTTCTTTAAGGTCAATTGTTTTTTGTAGCACTGTACCCTCTGCTGAAATATTTTCTGAAGATATAATTGTGACATCTATAAAAGATCTGATTTTTTCTATGGCAGTTTTATCTTCATCATAAGCAATAATATAAATATCTTTCAGTAGTCTATCTGAATATTGTTCTACAAGACAATATAAGATATCCTCTTTATTCTTAAAGTGATAATATAACAACCCTCTTGATATATTTACTTTATCAACTATATCCTGAGTTGTTGTATTAGTATATCCTTTCTCCATAAAGAGTATCATTGCAGCATCCATAATCTCTGCACGTCGTATTTCAGGTTCTTTTACATCTCTCATTTTATACCTCCTATTATTTATATAATACATCTAAACTGACAAATTGTCAATTGATTTTAATCTTGTTATTTTATGCTTTTTCATAGTCTTTTCTTAAACTCTTTAGCTTCTCCTGTTTTTTCTGTTCTCTACTTTCCTTATACCTTTCCTCATACTCCTGTTGTTTTCCATTTGCTTTACGCTTTAGATAATTTTGATGAAGTCTGTCTCTTCTCTCTTTAATTTTTCGTTCTTCTTCCTCAAGTTTTGATCGTTCTTCTTCGCTTAACTCTTCTTTTGGCACTTCATAATTTCCTATGAAGTTAAAATATATTTCTATCTTTTGCTTTGATGTTTGACTGCCTTTCCTATCTCTTTCATGAATGATTATCTTCTTTACAAACTCATTTATCATTGTGTTTGTGAGATTATCAAAGTTTTCATAACGACTAATAAGGGATATGAATTTTCTTGCCTTATCTGTTTCCATTTCATATCTTGATATTACAAGCTCTAAGTCTCTAATCTCTTTACTTAACGTGAGTTGCTCAGTTTCATATTGGTTATTTAAAATTTCATAGCGATTATTCGGTATCTTATTTAAAATCATATCTTCATAAATTCTGCACATCAATCGTTCCAGCTCTTGAAGCCTGTTTTGGCTTTCTGTTAATCTTATCTTTTTCTTTTCTATATGTGCCTTTTCCTTTTCTTCCATTTCATTTTGAATGGAGTGAATAAATGCTTCATTATCTTCATCAAGATAATTTTTTATATCTTTTAATATTTCTTGGATAAGGTTTATGACTACTTCTGCTTTTATCCTATGAGCTGATGGACATAGCGTTCCGCAAGGTACTTTCTTATAATTACTGCAATTGTAATAAGGGATATTCTTGTAATTATTTGTCCTATGAACATACATCTTACTACCACAATCAGCACAATACATTAGTCCTGTCAGTGGGTGATATTCACCCCAACCATCAGGATACCTTTTTACATTTCCTCTTATCCTTTGCACATTATCAAAGGTTTCTTGGTCTATGATTGCTTCGTGGGTATTTTCAAATATCAGCCAGTTATCTTCGGATACATATTTACTTTTCTTATCCTTGAAATGCTTTCTTGTTTTGAAGTTGACTGTATGACCTAAGTATTCTTTTTTCTTTAAGATACTTGCAATGGTAGAACTGCACCAACGATAAGGATGTTCAAAATTTTTGCTTTGATGTAGTCCATATCCCAATTTCTGTTGATGATAAGCGGGTATATCTATCTTGTCTGCTTCCAATATTTTTGCTATTCGATACGGACCATTACCTTGCATGGTCAGGTTAAATATTCGTCTTACTATCTCGGCTGCTTTTTCATCTACAACCCACTTATCTTTGTCTTTTTCATCTTTGATGTAGCCATAAGGTGGAGTGCTTGCCGTATGCTTTCCGCTTTCTCCTTTTGATCTAAATGTAGATTGTATTTTTCTTGAAGTATCTCTTGCATACCATTCATTCATAATATTTCTAAAAGGGGTAAAATCATCTTCTCTGTAAAAGCTGTCTACATTGTCATTGATAGCAATCAGTCTTACGCCCTTTTGTCTTAATATCTCCATACATTGACCGACTTTGAGATAATCTCTGCCGAGTCTACTCATATCCTTTACGATGATACAACCGATATTTCCAGTATTTACTCCATTCATCATTTCCATAAAGCCTGGTCTGTCAAACTGTGTTCCGCTTATTCCGTCATCTGTAAAATGGATGATGTTGGTTAAATTATTCTTACTTGCATATTCTTCAAGGATTTTCTTTTGATTAACGATTGAGTTACTTTCTCCTTCTAGTTCATCATCTCGACTTAATCTATCATAGAGTGCTGTTATCTTTTCAAAATTCCTCACTTTTTCCTCCTTCCTCTTAATTTCTTAAATAAAAAAGAATTAAGAAGTACATATATCACTAAAACAGTGATTAAGTGTTCTCCTTAATTCTATTACTCCTTTAGATAATTCATCTTATCTTCATCTATTTTCATTAAAGCTCCAGCGGGTAAACCGCCGTAAACTTGATATTCAGCAAAAGCATCTTCTTTGTCGCCATCATAAGTTTGAAGAAATTCAGAAAATACAAGGGGCATAATATGGATCTCATCACCCCTACCTGCAAATTCAGTAATGACATCTTTAGATAAGAATTTAGAATTACTCCCAGTAACATAAACATCAAAATTATCTTGACGCAAAAATCCATTTAAGACTTGCTCTAAAGATTTAAGCAATTGAACTTCATCTAAGAGGATATAAAATTTTTCGCTGTCATTCGTTTGGCTCATAATATAGTCTAAAAACTTTTTAGGATCTACTAATCTTTCACCACTTAGTAGATCTAAATCCATTAAATTTTCGCCAATTTTTAATAAATCCCTAGCCGAATCAAAGGCAAATTTTATAATATGGTTTTCATCAGCTCCACTTTGGGTCAAATAATTATAAAATAGATTATTAAGCAAATAAGATTTGCCACTTCTTCTTATTCCTGTAATAATCTTAATGAACCCATTGTCTTTTTTTCGTATTAATTTATCTAAATAATAATCACGTTTTATTTCCATACGCCTACGCCTCTTCCTATTTAGAATTATTTCCGTTTTGGAACTTAATCTAAGTATATTTTAAAGTGTAAGGTCATATAATTCAAATCTATTTAGAAATAATTCCATATGGGACATGTTTTTAAATTAGTGTTTAGCCTTTCCATTCAAGTATTTGTTCAGTTTTTATTCAAGTATTTGTCACTATTCTATATTTAAATCTTTATGATATAATTCCTAATGAAGAAGCCCTTACCATACATGTCGGGGCTTTTTTGCAATCAAAATACCCGATCTACACCGCTTTAAGAGGTATGTCGGGTTCTGTTGGTTTGATTGAATATTTAGTTTTTATTCTTGTCAATTTTCTATTTCAACTTAAACTGAAGATTTAAATATTACTTTAAGATTTTCATCATAAACTATAATCTTTTATATTCGTTAATTTGTAATTGAATCCACCGCTACCTTCACTATTACATTAGCATTAATAATTGTATTTACATTTGTGTTCATACAACAATTGCATTAGCAGCTAAAATTATAAGAATTAATCCTACACCCCTAGACTCAATGTCGTCACCTTGTATTAGCGATTTATTTTTTCATTTTCAATATACATAACTTTATCTTTTTTTAATTCTTATAGATTCTAAATATTTTCTTTTTTCGCCAAAGCATTATTAACTTTATATCCAATGATGAAGTAGAATAGCATTTGCAATACAACTATGATTGTCATAGTTGTATTGGTTAGACTATTACTAAATATTATTATAATATTTAGTAATATAAAAAATATAGTATATATGCGAAAAAGTTTAGCTGCATACTTATGGGCATAATTCCAGTTTTCTTTTGATTTCATACTTAATGCTGTTCTAAATCCACTATACTTACTGATATTTCCATTTGCTTTATACTTATAAAAGAAAGACAAAAACAATCCTGCTATAGGTAATAAACTAATTACAATTTTTTCAAAATTCATACAAAACCCTCTAAAAATCCTAAAAGCTACTATTTTCAACACTATTATAACCTATAATCTTATTTTTGACATCAGCACTACACTCTACATATGGCTTTAGCTGTCGGTATGAATAAAAATTTATATTTCTAAAAAGTCTTGTATGTTTGAATATGTCCTTTAATAGGATACCATCAACTAACTAAAAAACATCCCTATCTCTAGAATTGTTTAAATTTTACTTCTCTTTTATCCTGAGTTAAACACATTTATATCCATCTTTTGTTAGTCCCAGTAATTTTTAATAGTCAGATAAATTTGACTTATTTTATTTATTTTTTAACTTTTTATACTTATCTCCACTTCCTATACCAAAAATCATTGAACCGATGATCCATGCATATTCAGTTTTCCCCGTTTTATAGGGCATATATATTGAAGCTATGAGTGCAATAAATGCTAAAATTGTTATTACTAACCACAGGTTCTTTTTTCCCATTTTTATTTCTCCTCTCCCTTAAAAAAATCTATAAAATCTATCCTATTTTCTTATTTAAAATTTTTCTATGGATTTCATAGGACATATCCCAAAAAATAAATCTATATATTAGAAAATTTGTTATAATAATATTATTTTATATAATTATTTTCAATTTCACTTTTGCCCTTGTTTATTTCATAAAAAATTTGTTAGTAAAAATATATAACTTTTAGAACATAAAAAAAGAGACCGCCTAAACGGTCTCTAAAAATTCAAATTAATAGGAATTAATACCATCCTCTTAATTTCATAGCTTTAGCTAGTGATTTAACACCATACATATAAACAGCTTCTCTTGGAGTTACTTTGTATTCATCAGCTATACCAAATACTCCATTGATAGCTTTCATCATGTCAGCTTCTTGTTTTTCTTCAACTTCTTTTTCAGTCCAATAATATCCATATTGATTTTGAACCCATTCATAGTAAGAAACAAGAACTCCACCAGAGTTAGTTAAGATATCTGGTACTAGTGGAATATTAACTTCTGCAAGTCCCTTATCTCCTTCTGGAGTTGTAGGTCCATTAGCTGCTTCACAAACTAATTTTACATTAAGTTTTTTAGCAACATCATAAGTGATTACATTTTCAAGAGCTGCTGGTACTAAAACATCATATTTTCCAGTCCAGAATTCATCAGCAGAAATTTCTTTTGCTCCTGGGAATCCTAATACTGTGTGGTGTTCATTTTTGTAAGCAAATAATTCTTCATAGTTAATTCCGTCTTCGTTATAAAGAGCGAAGTTTCCTTTTGATTTATCCCATTCAGCAAGTGCTACAACTTTTGCACCTTGTCTAGCAATGTTTTTAACTGTGAAAGTACCTACGTTACCGAAACCTTGAACAGCTACTCTTGCACCTTTCATTTCGATGCCGTATCTCTTAGCAGATTCTCTAACTACTATAGAAACACCAAATCCAGTTGCTTCGTTTCTTCCTTGAGAACCACCAAATTCTACTGGCTTACCTGTGATACATCCAAGATCCATCTTGTCGCCATTTACTTTGATATATTCGTCCATCATCCAAGACATGATTTGTCCGTTAGTATTAACGTCTGGTGCTGGAATATCAATTCTGTCGCCTAAGTATCTATAAAGTCCTCTGATATAACCTCTAGAAAGTTGTTCTAGTTCTCTTTCAGAAAGTTCAGATGGATCTACACAAATTCCACCTTTTCCTCCACCATATGGAAGACCAAGTGCTCCACCTTTAAAAGTCATCCAAAGAGAAAGAGCTTTAACTTCGTCTGCGTTTACGTTTTGATGGAAACGAACTCCACCCTTAGCTGGACCTACTGCTGAATTGTGAGCAGCTCTCCAACCTTTGAAAGTCTTAAGGCTTCCGTCATCCATTTTTACTGGAATCTTAATTTCTATAACTCTTTGTGGTTCTTTTAAAAGTTCATAAACTGCTGGATCTTCTCCAAGTTTATCGCAAGCATTTTTAACCTTTGCTTGAGCTGATAACAATGGATTTAAATTATCTGTCATTTTTATACACTCTCCTTATCTCTGTTATGTATTGTATTAACAATTCCATACAATTGGATTATATCATAGGGAAATTTTCTTTTCAAGTTCGCCAACTTTTTTTACGTTTTTTAACGTTTTCTTGACATTATTTTGCGATTTTTAAAATCTCCTCCCTTATGTAAAGTTATTCCGTAAAAACTGATTATTGCAATAAAGAATTGCTTGAATTTCTTATAAAATTTTTACAAATATATATTTAAATTTTTTCTTGATTTTTATGAAATATGTTACAATACATTTAAGTATTTTAACTTCGGGGGTAAAAATGAATTTTTTTAAATCTTCTATAAATGAGATTTTCAACAGAGATTTTTTTAAGAAATTTTTCATTCTTATTATTGGTAATTTCCTAATTGCGTGTGCCATACTATTTTTTATTAGACCCAATGCTCTAATAAGTGGTGGGCTTACAGGTTTAGCTGTTCTTATTAATCAAATTACAAATACTAATCTCTCTATTTTAATTTTACTGCTAAACTTTCCAACATTTTTACTATCCATGTTTTTTTTAAAGAAAGATTTTACATTTTTCTCAGCTATAAGCGTTTTAATTATTTCTTTCATAGTGTCAGTATTAGAAAAAGTTTTCCATGGCCTAGCTTTAACCCATGATCCACTACTTGCTGCCATATTTGGTGGTTTAATTAATGGAGTAGGTGGTGGACTTATGTTTTTATTTGGAACAAGCACAGGTGGTCTTGATATTATAGCGGCAATTTTTAAAAAGTATTTTAATATTCAGCTTGGAAATGTCCTTATGGCTATTAACTTATGTATAATTTCTCTTTCAGGCATTTATCACGGAGCGGACAAAGCCATGTACACACTTATCTTATTATTTATTTCATATCAGGTTATTGACATGATTCAAATGGGTGTTGGCAGACAAAAACAGATATTTATTATTTCAGATTATCACGATGAAATAGCCAAAGAGGTTCATAAAAAAGTCCACAGAGGTGCAACTTTCTTAAAGGGGCAGACTGCATATTTAGGAAAAGATGTGTATCTTGTTTATATTATTTGCTCCTCCCATCAGCTAGTTACTGTTAGAAATATTGTTCATGAAATTGACCCTAAAGCCTTTATGGCAATTTCCGATACATCTGAAATTATGGGAAAGGGATTCAAGTCCATTAATTTTTAAAGAATAGATATTTTAAATAGGCTTTTATAAATATAAATCTCTTGGAAATATATTTTATATTTTCCTGTAATCGAATACTTTTATATATTAAATAAGGATGATGCAAAGAATTTTTTGCATCACCCTTTATTTTATTTTTTACTATCTAAAATTTTTAAAGCAGCCTTAACAATTCTTTTATCTTTTATTGCAAGGACTGTAAGCATTACACCATTAGTCTTAACCTGTAATTGTTTCTTTTCATTTTCTTCAGGTATATACCCTAATTTTTCTATTATAAGACCAGATATAGTTTCATGATTTTCTGAAAATAGTTTAGTATCTAGCTCTTCATTTATATCTTCTATAGTCATATAGCCGTCAACCATGTATTCGTTGGGACCAATTTTTTCCATACTAGGAGTATTTCTGTCATATTCATCCTCAATTTCCCCAACAATTTCTTCAACTATATCTTCAACTGTAACCATACCAGAAAAACCACCATATTCATCAATTAATATAGCTACATAATTCTTGCTTGTTTGAAGTTCCTTTAGGAGCCTATCAATTTTTTTAGTTTCAGGGACAAAGTATGGCGTCTTTAAACATTTATCTAGGTTGAAATTTTTATAATTATTTTTTTCATACTCTATAAATAAATCTTTTATATTAATAATCCCTATAATATTGTCTGCATTTTCTCTATATACAGGCATCCTTGAATACCCTGTTGCCAATATTTCAGAAATTGAATCCACGCTAAATTCATCATAGTCCACCATAAATATAGCTGTCCTTGGTGTCATTATTTCGTAAGCCATCTTGTCATCAAAATCCATAATATTTATTATCATATCTTCACCAGTAGAGTTGATAACCCCCTGTTCTTGAGATACTTTTATATAGGATTTTAATTCTTCTTCAGAAATTTGTTCTTCAACATCTTCTGAATACTTGCCCAAAAGTTTTAAAACTAAAACTGTTGAAATAGATAAGAGTTTTACAAAGGGTGCAAAAATTATTGATGTGATTTTTACAGCATAAACACCTCTTAATGCGACATTTTCAGCATTATAAAGAGCAATTCTTTTTGGTACAAGTTCACCAAAAACAAGTGAGATATATGACAAAATTAAAGTTACTACTATAAAAGAAATGGTTGTTCCGTAAGGGATATTTATTTCCCTTAAATAATCACCAAAAACTCTTGATATTGAAGTAGCTGCTGAACCAGATGAGAAAAATCCCGCTAAGGTTATAGCGACTTGAATTGTAGACAAAAATCTTGTGGAATTTTTTAAAGTTTCTAATAGAGTTTTAGCTCTTTTATTTCCTTTTTCAGCTAGTTCCTTTATTTTATTTTTATTAGCTGAAACCATTGCCATTTCTGCAGATGCAAAAAAAGCATTCACCATAGTTAAAAAAACAATTAATATTAGCTTTGCCCAAAGGGCAGCGCCCTCGTCCATTTATATTCCTCCAAATGATATAATATGCTTATTATATCAATAAATTTATATTCTTGCTATAATTTAATATAATTTTAAAAAAATTATTATAGATTTATAAAATGGGTAAAAATCTAGAGGTGATTTAATGTTTTTTATTTGTGGAATAACAAATGGTAAAGATGATTTATCTTATGATGGAGATTTGTTCGTGCACTCCTGTGGCGCCTATGGTCGCTACCAAGTATTTATGACTTATTTTAAACTGAGCTTATTTTTTATAACCATTCTAAAATTCAATAAAAAATATTTTGTTAAAACAACTTGTTGTGATAGAATTTATGGTCTAGATAAAAGTCTTGGTCAAAAAATAGAAAATTCTATAGATGTAATTATTCATGAAGATGACTTAATAGAAATTGAATATGAACAAAATAGTAATTTTAAAATTTGTAAAAATTGCAACTATAAAACCGATAAAGAATTTTTATATTGTCCAAAATGTGGACAGAAATTATAGGAGGTAAATTTTGAAATTTATAAAACGAAAATTAACGCTTTTAATTTTATTAATAACAGTAGGTATGGGAGCTTTTTTCTTTGGAATGAATGAAGCTAAAAGTGATTTAACACCAGAGATTTCCTCTTCTCTAATTTCAAGTAAATTAATAGGTGTAAAGGAGCTTATAACTGTTAAATACCATTACAAAAATATGGGGCAATTTTCAAATCAGTCTACTTTTTATGGTTGGAAAGTACCCTTTACGGATAAAAAATTTATTGTCGCTTATGAGGGTTTTATTTGTGCTGGAGTTGATTTAGAAAATCTTGACATACAAATTCATGACAAAACAATAAATATTAAAATTCCAAAATCAAAGATACTAAGCCACACAATTGATGAGAAATCTATTAAAGTTTTTGATGAAAAAAATTCAATATTTAATCCCATTAAAATTGAAGATTATAAAAATTTTTCTACTGACCAAAAGACTGTAGTGGAAAAAGATGCGATAAAAAAAGGCTTGTTAAAGGAAGCTGATGACAAAACGCAAAAAGCTATAGAAGAAATTTTAAATGTTGACGATCTGTTGAGGGCTTATCAGATAAAAGTTTCAATGAAATAATCTAAAAAAGAAAGTAATATTAACAATTACTTTCTTTTTTTATTCATTTACCTTATCTTGCCTTCTCACAATATATATTGCTGCAAGAACTATAAAAATTATTGCAATTATTTTATTTATCCCCATATCTTCACTAAAAATTATAAATCCAGCAATTAATGAAACTATTGGCTCAGCCGTAGATAAAATTCCTGTTTTTGTAGCTCCAATTTTAAATATTGCCAATTGATACAAAAGAGTCGCACCTATTGTTAAGAAAAATGAATATACAAGTAAAAATCCCCATTGTCCATGGCTAAAATCATATTTAATAGGAATTTTTAATACAAGCGCATAAAGACCTATGACAATTGCTCCAAAAAAATTAACATAAAATAAACTTTTCATGACATTCATATTTGGCATATTTGATTTTTCTATGGATACAGAATAAAAAGCAAAGAAAAAAGCTGATGCAACTGCATAAATTACTCCGCTTAGCTCATGAACATCAGAAAAATCTGCCAACATTAAAACACCTATACAAGATAAAATAAGTGCTAGAATTTCAGCTTTACTAGGCTTATTTTTAAAAACAAAAGACATAATAATAAAAATTATGCAAGGATAAATAAAGTGAATAGATTCTGCACAACCTGCCCCTAAATATTTATATGATGAAAATAGGGTTATAGATGTCCCGCCAAAAAGGGCTCCTGCCAAAAAAACTTCTATTAATTCTTTCTTTTTTAAAGATAAATCAATCTTTATAATACATTTACAATAAATAAAGATAGGCAAAAGCCACAAAAACATTCTATAAAAAGATGATGTTATGGGATTTATCCCGAAATTTATTAAAGATTTTGTAAATATTGGCATTATTCCATAAATAATAGCTGAGCTAATAGCATATAGATAACCAAGTTTATTTTTCATAAAGCCTCCCAGTAAATCACATAAACAATGATACTACTATTTAAAAATTTTTTCCATTAAAAAAAGGTGCCTAAGCACCTCTAATTTAATATTAACCATCTACCTCAATAATACCGTAATCCCCATCACTTCTCTTGTAGGAAACTTCAATTTTATCATTTTCTGCATTCTTGAAAATGAAGAAATTATGATTTAACAACTCCATTTGAAGTATAGCCTCATCTTCATGCATAGGTCTTAGAGTAAATGTTTTTCTTTTTTTGATATCTTTATCTTCTTCTTTTTGCGCCGGTTCCTTGTCAAAATTATCAAACCTTATTGTTTCATTATTTTGATATCTTTTTTTAAGTCTTGTCTTATACTTTCTAACCTGTCTTTCGAGCTTGTCTACAGTTTTGTCAATTGAAACAAACATATCTTGTGATGTTTCTTCGGCTCTTAAAATTGTACCGGGCAAAAATATTGTTACTTCAACTTTTTGACCATTCTTTTGTTTAGAAAAAACAGCCCTAGCTTGAACTTCTTCAGCAAAATATTTGTCCAATTTGGAAAACTTTTTTTGTGCTTGGTCCTTTAAACCTTCTTTTAAATCAATATTTTTTCCAACTAATTCTAGTAACATATAATGCACTCCTTTACAATGTTCTTATAAAGATTATACCCAAATTTAATAATTTAATCCTAAAATTTCTTTTAATATACTTTTGACATTATTATTGGTATAATCAAGCATGAAAGAATTTATAACAAATTTAGCTTAAAAGCTTATTTTACAAAAAGGTGAAATATGATTAATAAATTAGATATATTTAGTTTAACAACTTCATTAATCCTTGAAAAAGCAAAGAATAATATTAATTTTAATGATTCCACTTATCCTGACACTTTAAACGAAGAAAAGGAAGAATCCGATATATTTCCTTTTATGAATAAAAGCGCTTTTGCAGGCTGGATACTATTTGATACTAAAAGCAATTTAACCTTTAGCAAAGACTACATCACCAATAATATAGGAGATGATTATATAGATGGCTTTAGTGAATTTAACTTAGATGAATATTTTGATTTTATTTTTTCATCATACTCTTCAATTTTCACAGTAGAAGAAATTGAAGGTTCATATATTTATTTAAGAGATCTGATTTTAAATATAAAGATAAAAGCCTATGATAGTCAACATTTTATCAATAAGGAATTTAATAATTATTTTTTAAGGGTTTCTAAGTACCAAAATGAATATGTTATTGTCCAAGTCAATACATCTTTTAATGATGAATTCAGAGATTTTTTAATTAAAGATTTGAGAGATTATTTAAACTACGAAAAAATAAATATAAAAAAATTTGCTGATATGAAATCTTATTTAAAAGAAAATCTTATTAATATTTTTTATGTATATGGTTCATCCCTATCTGATTATTCAACCTATGTCCAAGAGAGATTTGATGAAGACCAAGAAAATAGATTTTTAAATAAGGCATTTTCAAAAGAAGACAAAGAACTTTTTAATAAATTTTCTTTGAGCCTCTCAAACTCAACAAAAAATTTTCAGCTAAATAGAGATGAAATAATGTATTATGTATCTTTAATATATGATGAATATTTAAAAAAGAACGATTTGAATTATTCCTCCTACAAGGACCTAGATTTTAAAAAAATATATTATGAGCTCTCTTTAAGAGGTCAATTTTGCAATTTGAGTGAATTAAATAATTCTCTGATGCTCTTTAAAAACTATTATTTATATATAAAAAAATATAATAAAAATTTTGATGACTTGCCAATAAAATCTATAGATATGGCAATTGACAATACCTTTATATATCAAAATCTGCTCCAAAACTCTATAGAAGGCTATTTTGTAGATGAAACTTTATTAGATATAATAAAAAATTCATATTTTGAAGAATCAAAATTCATTAATGAATTTGAAAATTTTATAGACTATATACAATATTACTATTTATACGAAAACAAAAATGGAGAATTATCCCCTGCAGTTGTAAAAAGTATTTCTAAAGAGCTGGGACTAGAGGCAACAAAAAATGTTAAAAATTTAAGAGAATATCACTTTCCTGAGCTTATGGTATTTTTAAAATTTGCTAAAATAAAAAATATAATAAGTCTTGAAAAGGAAAATTTATTTAAACATGGTCTTTATGAGCTTTCAAGTAATGCATATAAATATCTAAACTTAGATTATAATGAAAAATTAGCCCTTTGGTTTTCAACCTTAATTAATAAGGAATTTTACAGAGATATGTATTCAAAAAATAAGATTTATAAAATCAAAAAATTTATGATAGATTTATTCGTCAAAATAGATGAAAATAAGTTGGAAAAAAATTATTCTTATAAAGGTGAATATGAACCAATAATAGGAATACTTATAGATCTTGGAATCTTCAAAGACTTTGATAAACTTGAATTTACAAATTTGGGCAAAAAAATATTCAAATATTACAACAAACTAATTCCCATAAAAAATATAATAAATATTGATTTCAAGAAATAAAATAAGAGCAAGTAGAAAACCTTGCTCTTAATTATTATTCATTTAATTATTCTGCACTATATGGAATTAGTGCGATTTGACGAGCTCTTTTAATAGCTACAGTCATTTCTCTTTGATGTTTTGCATTAAGTCCTGTAATTCTTCTTGGAAGAATCTTTCCTCTTTCAGAAATATAATTTCTTAGCATATCAACATCTTTATAGTCAATTTTTTTAGTTTTATCCTTTTCAAAAGGATCAACTTTTTTTCTCCTAGTAAATCTTCTTTGCACCTTTACTCCTCCTTAGAACGGTATGTCATCATTATCCATTGGGAAAAATCCCTCATCATCCGAATTGGAGTCACCATTTGAAAAATCATCATTATTATATGCTGAATTTACAGGTGGATTATTTGCATTATTGTTATTGTTGTAAGATTGATTAGGAACTTGATTATAGTTATTATTTCCGTAATCTTGATTGTAAGAATTGTTAGAGGAATAATTTCCTCCACCAGCTCTAGACGCAAAATCCATAGTATTTACAACAACATCTGTAGTATAAATTCTTCTGCCATCTTTTTCATAAGAGCCAGTTTGAATTCTACCTTCTACTGCAATTTGGTCACCTTGGTGGCAATAATTTGCTATAAGTTCTGCTGTTTGTCGCCATGCAGTACAAGAAATAAAATCTGCAGTTTGTCCGTGATTAGATTCAATCTCTTGTCTTTTTTCTTTGCCTAAACGTCTATTGACTGCAAGGGTAAATCTCACAACAGCAACACCACCTTGTGGTGTGTATCTCAATTCAGGATCTCTGGTAAGTCTGCCTAATAAACAAACATTATTCATAATTTCTCCTTATTTTTCTACCTTGATTACCATAATTCTCATAATAGGGTCACTAATTCTTGCAATTCTGTTAATTTCTTGAATTTCTTCAGGATCACAATCAAATTCTACAAAAGTGTAATAAGCTTCTTTGTAGTAATCAATTTCGTAAGCAAGTTTTTTCATTCCCCATTCGTCGATATTGTTGATTTTACCATGTTTTTCCATAATACCTTTAATTCTTGTAAAAGAAGCTTCTCTTTTTTCTTCTTCTACATCAGGATAAAACATAATCACTGCTTCGTATTTATTCATAATTCACCTCCCTGTGGACATAAGGCATAGCTTAACTATGCAAGGATTCTTTTGAATCTTTTAAATTATATACTTAAAAACTTTATCTGTCAAATCTTACCATCTCAAAAATTTAATAAAATAATCTCAAAATATAGCTAAAAATAATTTGGCCAAGCTTGTAAAACATATACAAGAAACTATACCAAAAACTGTAGGCAAGAGAAAAGAAATTACAGTCCATTTTATTGATCCAGTTTCCTTATGAATTGTTAAAAGTGTTGTCCCACATGGCCAATGCATTAGGGAAAATAAAATAACATTAATGGCTGTAATTATAGTCCATCCATTATTTACAAGTAAATTTCTCATTACATTTATATCATCTATTTCAAGTAAGGAACCCTTTGACAAATAAGTCATAATTATTATTGGTACAACTATTTCATTAGCAGGTGAGCCCAAAAGAAAGGCTGTTAAGATTACTCCATCAAGACCCATGAGTCTTGCCAATGGTTCAAGAAAATTTACTAAATGATTTAATATGCTCATATCTCCAAAATTTATATTAGCAAGTATCCAGATTATTATTCCAGCAGGAGCTGCAACAACAACAGCCCTTCCCAAAACAAAAATTGTCCTATCAAAAATACTTCTAACTATTACCGTACCAACTTGAGGCACCCTATAGGGCGGAAGTTCTAAGGTAAAAGAAGAAGGAATTCCTTTTAATAAAGTTTCAGAAAGAATTTTTGAAGCAAGAATTGTTATAAAAACTCCCAAAATTATTACTAGGGCTAAAATAAATGCAGAAAATAATGAAGATAAAAATCCTCCTCCAAATCCCATAACTAAAAACATAGTTATAGTTGCAATGATTGTAGGAAATCTCCCATTACAAGGAACAAAATTATTGGTTAAAATTGCTATTAATCTTTCCCTAGGTGAATCAATAATTTTACATCCAGTAACTCCCGCAGCGTTGCAACCAAAGCCCATACACATTGTTAGAGCTTGTTTACCGCAGGCATTGCATTTTTGAAAATATTTATCTAAATTAAACGCCACACGAGGAAGATATCCAAAATCTTCTAACAGTGTAAATAAAGGAAAAAATATTGCCATAGGGGGAAGCATTACAGAAATAACCCATGCCACTACCCTATATACTCCAAAAACTAAGGGACCATAAATAGATTTGGGCAGACCTATATTTTTTAGAAAAGCTAAAATATTATCCTCCCATGAAAATAAAAGCTTATTAATTAAATCTGAAGGAACATTAGCTCCTGCTATAGTTATCCAAAAAACCCCTAGAAGAAGTAAAAACATAATAAGAAAACCAGTAGTCTTGCTGGTAAAAAGTTTATCAAGTTTCCTATCTCTTTGATTATAGTTCTTGTTTTTATAAATTACAGTATCTTTGCAAATTTCTTCAGCATTATTTACAAAGGCTTCAACAATTGAATCTTTAATTTTTTCAAGATTATAGGTCTTATCTTGAAGTCTTAATCTGGAAGCTTTAATCTTTTCATCTAAATTTTTATTTGCTGATAAGTCTATATTCTCATGTTTACTTAATGACTCAAAAAAACTTTTGTCATCTTCAAGAACTCTAACAGTAGCCCATCTGGCATTTAGAGTATCTGGCAAAAACTTTTCCAAATCTTCTTGTAATATAGATATTTCCCTTTCTAATTCTTCTGGATATCTTACAATATAAATATCATCCTTTTTATTAGAAAATAGTTCATAAAGACTTGGAAAAATTTTTTCAAGACCTTTACCACTTCTTGCAGCTGTTCCAATAACAGGAATTTTTAAAATATCAGATAATTTATTCAAATTTATCTCTATATTTTTCCTTTTCGCCTCATCTAACAAATTAACACACAATATTACATTTTTTGTAGTTTCCATAATCTGTAAAACTAAGTTCATATTTCTTTCAAGAGTTGTGCCATCACATACAACTATTACAGCATCTGGTTTTTCAAAACATATGAAATCTCTCGCTATCTCTTCCTCTTCAGAATGAGCAAGAAGTGAATATGATCCTGGCAAATCCACAAGCTGAAATTTATTGCCTTTATCTTCAACATTTCCCTTTGCACATTCTACTGTTTTTCCTGGCCAATTCCCTGTATGTTGCTTAAGACCTGTTAAGGCATTAAAAACTGTAGACTTCCCAACATTTGGATTTCCTGCTAAGGCTACCACTTTTTCCATCACTAAAGCTCCTTTACAATTATTTCTTTTGCATCAGAATATCTAATAGCTATAACTGCTCTTCTAATCATATAGCAGGTTGGGTCCTTTAAAGGCGACCTTGAAATACACCTAACCTTAGTTCCGCTTATTAGTCCTAAATCCTGAAGTCTTCTCCGAATTTTTGAATTTTCTGTAAAACCCTTTACAATTGCACTTTGACCTGGTTCTATCTGAGCTAAATTCATAATACACCTCCAATATAATTAGGTATACTTAACTTATAGGTAATGATATAACTTAAAAGGTTTAATGTCAATAAAATAACCATAACATTTTTTATCTTATTGATTTAAGTAAATTAATTTTATCAACAAAGTTTTTTATCTTATCAGCATTCCTTTTGCTAGATTTTTTTGCTAGGGCTTGTCTTAAAATTCATTTTTATACTTATTAAATTTCTCTATTACAAAAGGATGCTTGTTCTTCTAGCTTTTTTATTTTCCTCTTTTGCAGAATTTTTTTATAAATTATTATATAAAAAATCTTCAAATATAAGTAAAATATAATTTACAATAGAAAATCCCATGGGAATCTCCCACGGGATAATTTTATTTATAATTTATTTCTTTTAAAGCTTTATCTAACCTATTCAAGGCTTCTTTCAAAGATTTTTCAGGCAGTGCCAGATTAATTCTTTCGAAACCCTGCCCTTCTTCTCCAAATAAATATCCTTCGTTAAAGAAAAGTTCAGCCTTATTTTCCATAAAGCTTTGCAAGTCTTTATAAGTCATATTCAAATCTCTGAAATCTATCCACATTAAATAAGTTCCTTCAATTAACCTTGCTTTTATTTTGGGATAATTTTCCTTGAAAAATTTATTTACAAGTTTTTGATTTTTATCTATCACACAAATCATTTCTTCAAGCCATAGGTCACATTCATTGTAGGCAATTTCCGCTGCCTTATATGCTAGGGCAGAATTTGCATGAGCCCCAATTTTTTCTAGACCATCAACAAATTTTTCCCTCATATCCTTATTTTTTATAATTATACTTGAAACTCCAAGTCCAGCTAGATTGAAAGTTTTTGATGGAGCAGTAAAAGTAATGGTTCTCTCAGAAAGTTCATCTGAAATACTTTGAAACACAGTATGTTCATATCCAGGCATAACTATGTCATTATGTATTTCATCAGCAAAAAGATATAAGTCATTTTTAACAATAATTTTTCCGAGCTTTTCCAATTCTTCCCTTTTCCACACCCTACCTACAGGATTATGAGGTGAGCAGAAAAGTAGAGCCTTATTATTTTTATCTCTAGCAAGCTTTTCAAATAATTCATAATTTATTGTGTAATATCCATCTTCACATAAAAGAGGACACTCAACAAGTTTTCTTCCTTGATACTTTGCACTATTAAAAAAAGGTGGATAAACAGGAGGCATAATAATTAGCCCTTGGTCTTTTTTTAAAAATTCCCTTACACAGTTGAAAAATGCAAGCACAACACCATTAGTATTGACCACCCAGTCATTTTCTATTTTAAAATTATGTTTTCTATACATAAAAGCTTTTAGAGCTTTAAAATATTCATCATTTGGTGCGCTATATCCTAAAACCACTTCATCCAAAAAATCTTTTAGTCCTTCTCTTATTTCTGGTGGTGTAACAAATTCCATATCAGCTACTGAAAGAGGAATAATGTCCTTGGAAAGATGGGGATTTTTATTATACATCACCATATATTTTCTGGATCCTTGCTTTCTCCTATCGGGGTTAGTTAAAAAATCATATTTCATAATTGCCTCCTATTTTTCATCAAGGTTCTCATCATCTTTTTCATCAAGTTTATCATCATCTTTTTTATGGTGGACTATTGATACAAACTTTTTACCTTCTAGAATCTTTCTTACCCTCTTTTCAAATTCCATACGGCTCATCCAAATTAATCTTCCACAACCCAAGCACTCAAGCTTAATATCAGCTCCGGTTCTTTTAATTTGCCACTTATTTTCGCCACATGGATGTCCCTTTTTTAAGGTTACTATATCATCAAGTTTATAATATAACATAAAGCCTCCTATTCATAATTTAAGTTTAAATCATTACTTTCATCGTTTGATACTCTCTTTGTACTTATCTTATATAGGTTCAACTCGTTATCCCTTAACATTCCAATCGTAAGACCTTCTATTTCAATTTTATCAATAGAATAACCAAGCCTTGTATAAAATTCGCCCTTTCTTCCTATCTCTCCGCCAATATCAGATGGTCCGTAAACATAAATTGAATTAGAAACCATCTCAATCTTATCAACATTTGCAGCAATAATTTTCTTATCAACTTCTTCAAGTTTATAATTAAATTTAGACAAAATTCCTGAATGTAAAAGATATGTGATCTTTCCATCAACAATTACATCTGAAATATTGGGTACTTCAGAAGAATAAAACTCTCCATCATTCAAATATCTATATAAGTTTTTATTGCTTAAAAAAAGGGTAGATTTATCAGAATTTTTTACAAACATAAGAACCTCAGAATTTATAGTTTTCATTATGTTTTTGCCACCATGAGTCATATTCAAAATAGATTTATAACCATTTCCGCTAATTTGTAGTTCTCCAACAGCAAAATTATTTCTATCAACTATATCATGAACTAAAATTTGATTAGACGTTGAATAAAATTCACTAAGAGAATTATCATTTGATAAGATATATAAAACTTCCTTATCCTTATCAAAAATATGAAATACAATGTTGGCATTTTCATAACTGATATGCAAAATTTGTCCAGGAACTATAATAGTATTAAGTAGCTCTCCAAACTCAGAATACTGATAAACCTTTTTCAAATCTTTATCATATAAAAAAGTATAATTATTTACAAAAATACAAGTTAATTTATCATCATCTCTTTGAATCTTTTTTGAAATATTACCATCTTTATCACATATAAATAAGGTATTATCCCCCCACAAAAGAATTGATTTGCTAGTTAGGTGAAAATCTTCAATAGAAGTACCAGTATTCAAACCCCTCAACCTAACTATGGTCCTCGTTTTTGTAAAATTTGAACTATTTATAATTATATATAAAAATAAAACCGCTAAAATCCCAAGCATAATTAAGTAATTTTTCTTAATTTTCAATAAAGTCACTTCCTCGATTTATTATATCAAAAATATTGACATTTATGTATAAATCAGCTTCAAAAATTATACCAACAAAAAAATCCCTGAATTTTTTAAAGCAAATCCAGGGTATTTTCATTAAAAATCAATCTTTTTTAACCAATCTATATATTTTGTATAGAAAATATATTTGAATAATCTGTGGACAAATATTAAATAATATATAAAATAATCTGCTAAGTAATATAGCTCTTTGCATATGTTCCATATCTATTTATCCTTTCTTATATTCTTTTTTACTTCTTTATAAATTTTATAAATTAAAAATGTCTTTAAAATTATAAAAAATGCTTGAAGACAATAATTTGAAATTATTGACATTACTGCAAAATTGTTCATATTACCACCTAAATTCCATGAGATTCAGTCCAATATCCATTACCATTTACAAAGCCTTTCAACCATACTTGGTCGGTTATTGTAGAAGCAACAATATAAAATGATACCCAAGCATATGTTGGATTTCTTCGCTCTTTTATATATCCACAATAAAGATCATATTGAAATTAAAAACAATCTTTTAAAGATATTTTTCATATGGACCTCATTAATTTTTTATCTTTGTATTTTGTATGGTAACATCAATTTTTGACCATACATCTGATGTCTATTTATTTAAATGTATTCCAGATTTATTCTGTAGTCAAGTTAAATCGCTAAATAGTGATTATAACTAATTAAAAAAATACCCCCAATTTGAACTGACCCCCAAAAGTTGGACTTAAAAACCAACATAAGGAGGTCAGTTTTTTAATGGCAAAATACAAAACAGAATTTAAGATTAAAGTAGTAAAAGAATATTTAGAAGGAAATATAGGCTATAAAGGATTAGCAAAAAAATACTCTATCCCAGATCATTCGACTGTTAGAAGATGGGTTAATGTTTATGAATCTCAAGATTACGATGGACTAAAAGTATCAAGAAAAAATAGTAGTTACTCTTTAGACTTAAAACTAAATGTAGTAGACTTGTATCTAACAGGAGAAATGTCCTATCAAAGCCTAGCAAATGAATTTAAAATCAACAATCCATCAATGATATCTAGATGGGTTAAAGAATTTAGAGAAAAAGGCATAGAAGGACTGAAACCAAAAAAGAGAGGAAGACCTTCAAATATGCCAAATACAGATAAAAATAAAGATCTAAAAAATAAAACTAATAAAACAAAAAAAGAATCTAGTGA
>NZ_KB900377.1 GCF_000378725.1 Peptoniphilus lacrimalis DSM 7455
CCCCGAAGGGTTCTGTTAAGATTTCATCGCTCGACTTGCATGTGTTAAGCGCGCCGCCAGCGTTCGTCCTGAGCCAGGATCAAACTCTCAATTAAAAATTTGTCTAACTCAAAAAATCATTTCTGATTTACGAATTCTGGTTTCTTTGTTCTTTCGAACTGCTTTGTGATTTATTCTTACACTATTTAATTATCATGTTTCTTGGCTACTTTTGAAGTAGCTTTTTTATTATATATCCCTCTTACGTTTCTGTCAAGTATTTTTTCAAGTTTTTTGAAATTATTTTACAGTAACTATATGAGGTTTTTACTGTTACAAGACATTCACTCTTGCGACTTGTATATATTAACATCATTTAAATCTCTTGTCAATAAATTTTTAAAAGTTTTTTTAATTTCATCTCTATTTTTTAATTCTAATCTTCTGTATAAAACTGTTAGACAGTTCTTTACTGTCTTTTCACTCAGGTATAACTCTCTGCCTATTTCTATGTTTGTTTTTTCTTCAACTATTTTTTCTATTAGTGTTTTATCTCTTGAGCTTAATTCTCTATATAATATTTCAATTTCTAATTCTTTATTTATTTTTGATTCTAAACTTTTTTCTATATATATTAAGCCTTGCATATTTTCATCTATGCATTTTAATAGTTCATCTTCTGTGATGTCATATGTTATTTGCGAATAGGATTTACTTATTATTGTGTCTTCTTTTTCTCTAACATATATAACTTTACTTAAGCTTTTATCATTTATTTTACCTGAGCTTATTATCAGATCAGCTTTTTCTTCATTTTTAGTTTTTACTATATATTTATCTTCTAATATTTTGGTAAGACCTTTTCTAAATATATCTTTTTTTATATTGAGAATTATGGCCTTTTTCATTTTATTTCTTTTACGCTTTCTCTTTCAAGTATCCTTATTGGTAATAGTACTCCCTCTCCCTTGATTTCTTTTTCTTTGTTGGAGATTGTTTTTAAAATTTGTCTTATGGAGATTGCCCCTATGTCATAGTAGGGCATTTTTACTGTTGTAAGTCTTGGTCTATAGATACTTGATAGATATCCTCCTCCAAATCCTGTAACAGATACATCTTCTGGAACTTTTATGCCATTATCATATAGGACATTTATAAGATTTATAGCTAGAGTGTCATATGTTGTAAATATTGCTGTAATATTTTCTTCTTTTATTGTCTTTATGATTTTTTCTTTTTCTTTTTCAATGTTTTCTGATTGCCATCCATCAACAAATAATTGTACTTTTTTAAGATTATGTTCTTCCATAGCTTTTTCATAGCCCTTAACTTTAAATCTCTCTAAAGTTCTATCTATATCTTTTTTTACAGCTAATGAAGCTATTTTCTTATGACCTTTTTTCATTAGAAGTTCGACCATGTTTTTTGATGCTTTTTCAAAATCAATTGATGCTTGAAATTTTTCCACTTGGTAGAAATTATTTATTAGGACATGTGGTATTTTTGCTTCTTCTAATTTATACTCCAACTTAGGGTTTTGCATATTTGATACTACTATTATTCCTTCTACTTGCTTTTGTAATAATAGATTTGCAAATTTTACTTCTGTTTTTAGATCTTTATAGGAAGACGATAATAATATATCATAATTATACATTTTCCCTACTTCTTCTAAGCCTTGTAAAATTCTACTTATAAAATTTAATCCTATATCTTCTACGATGACTCCTATTAGGTTTGACTTTTTGGTTACTAGGCTTCGAGCAACTTCATTTGGCTTATAGTCTAAAACATCTATAGCGTGAAGCACTCTTCTTCTGGCTTCAGGGCTTACTGGTTTCGAGTCATTTATAACCCTTGAAACTGTTGAGATTGAAACATCAGCCATTTTTGCTACGTCTTTTATTGTTGATGTCATATTTCCTCCTCTTATTAAACTATCAAAACTGTTAGTGCCTTTTCTAAAATTTTGAATCTCATCGGTAGCCTTCCGGCTCTTTCTCCATCTAAATCTACGACTATATCTTTATCGCTTGTAATTTCAATATCTTTTGTCTTTAAATATATAACCTTATTATGGTCAACATGATTACCATTTAATAAAGCTCTTACAAATTCTGGTATATCAAAGAATTCCATCCCTTTTATAAATATAACATCTAAATATCCATCGCTTACTTCAGCAGCCGGTGCCATTCTTTTAAATCCGCCGACAGAAGGAGAATTTGCTATTATAAAAACTGAAACTTTTTCTTCTTTTTCTAGGTCTTCTGATTTTATTTTTATGTTTAATAAATTTTCAGGTTTAAACATTTCACCTTTTAAAAGCTCTTTGGCTCCATCTATATAATATGCCATTGAACCTAAGACTTGTTTTTTGTCCTCACTTGTTGTATAAGCGATTTCAGTTAAAAGACCTCCTGCTGCAACATTAACAAAGACTCTGTCATTTGCCTGTCCTAAGTCAACATCTAAAGTCTTTCCATTTTTTATCATTTTATAAAAATCATTTATGTTTGTTGGTAATTTGATTGAATTTGCGAAATCGTTTACTGTACCACATTGAAGTATAGCTAGAGGTTTTCTCCTTTCCGATCTGTATAATCCATTTACAACACCGTTGACAGTCCCATCTCCTCCACAACAAACTACTAAATCTTCACCATCATCATTCATGGCAAATTTTGTAGAGTCTTTTTCTTCATGGGTAAATTGAAGAATTATTTGACACTTGTCTTTACTAAGTAACTTCACTAATTGTAATACTTTTGTTAAAGCTGATTCCCTACCTGCATTGGGATTGGCAATTATTTTTATTTTTTTCATAATTCCCTCCAATATTTAAGTGTATTATACTATATTAAAGGCTTAAGTAAAAGATTAATTAATAAGTTTAATTTCAAATAAATAGAGAAGACGAATCGTCTTCCCCTATTTATTAATTAAATATTTACAATAATCATTTCAATAATACATCTTTTAATGTTGCAACAATTTCTTTAAAAATGTAAAAGTAGTCAATTACATTATCTACATTTAAAGAAACTGTCTTCGCTGTATCTGAAACTACATCTGATACATTATTTACTGTATTTGTAACCTTAAGGCTTGTGGTATCTACTTTTCTTGCAATTCCGTTTACAGTATCTGATACATTACCTACTGCACCCATTACCTTAGCAATTTCAGGTTTTGAATTGTCCACAAGTTCTGTAGCATCATCAGTAATTTTATTGACATTTTTTGTGATTCCATTTACATTTTCCATCACTTCCGGTAGTGAACTTATGGTGGTGTCAATTTCTTCACGATTTTTTTCCAAAACTTCACTTACACTTTTTAAAATTTTAAAAACTTTAAGCAATGTTAAAAATAGTGCAACTAAGACTAAAATTCCGGCTACAGAAAGAAAAAAAGTTAATAAATCACTAAGAGTAAATGCTTGATTCATCTAAAAACCTCACTTCTTGTTTGCTTCTTTTTCCACCTTATCTTTTGTTTCCTTAACTGTTTCTTTTGCCTTATCTTTAGACTTTTCTGCTTCTTCTTTTATATTTTTTGCTCCTTCTTTGACATCTTCTTTTACATCTTCAGCAGTTTTTTTAACTTCTTTGGTTGTATTTTTTACGTCTTCTTTGAGTTCACTTGCTCCAGATTTTACAATTTCACCAATAGCTTTTGCTTTTGCTTTTGCAACTTCAACATTATCATCAAGTTGGTCTTTTTTAATAGCTATATTATCTTTTAAATCAGCATATGTTTTTTTAACTTGGTCAGAAGCTTGATATGCTTTAAATTGTATTGTATCAGCTGTATCTTTAGCAACATTAACTGCAGAATCAGCTAAATCTTTTGATTTATTAGCAATATCTTCTCTTGTCTTTTTACCTTCTTGTGGAGCAAATAAAATTCCGCCTAAAATTCCAAGTGCTGCACCTGTAAGTATTTTTGATGCTTCCTTTAATTGTCTTCTTCTTACTGCTTGGCGTTTTTTTTCTTCTAAATAATCAAATAATCCCATAAATTATCTCCTTTGTCTGTAATTGATATGTATTTACCCTTTTTATATAGGTAATAATCAATTAATGCAATATTTTTAAAAAAAATCCGCAATGCCGCTTGCCCATTAATTCAGACCCGCCCTAAAAATAAGGTGGGTAACTTATTAAGGTATTCTGACTTCCACTCTAAGGAGGCTTGCCATAGGACCTTAAACACAGTTTCCCGTGTCTGATTTGTCGGTTGAATTAACTGGAACTAACACGTACACCGCAGATATCTTTTAGTAAATTATACAATAATTCAGCTAAAATTTCAAGAAATTTCGTTATTTAGCATATCCATATCATCGGAAAGTTTTGCAGTAAAAGTTTTTAACTCACCTGTTCTTGGCAGCTTAAAACTTAAACTATAACTGTGTAAAGCTTGCCTATCCAATAAATTTTGTTCCTCATTACTGTCATTATATAGTTTGTCACCAATTATTGGATGCCCTATACTTTTTAGATGCACTCTTATCTGATGAGTCCTTCCTGTAAATAGTTTGAGTTTAACTAATGCTAATTTTTTATTATCTTTTAATACTTGGTATTTTGTTTTTGCATATTTACCATTATCATCATCTACTTCTCTTCTTATCCCATCTTGGCAAAGTGATATTTTCTTTACAATTTCTCCTTGTTTTTCTTTAAAATCTCCTCTACAAATCGCCAAATATATTTTATCTACTTGATTATTTGAAAATTCATCCATTATTTTTGCGTGGGCATAAGAATTTTTTGCAACTATAATAAGACCGGATGTATCTCTATCAAGCCTATTTACAAATCTAACTTTTCTTTTAATATTGTTTTTTTCAAAATAAGCGGCTAGATAGTTTAGAAGAGTATCTTGGGAATCATCCTTTGCTGTATGAGTAACACAGTTATATTCTTTATTTACTATCAATAAATCATAATCTTCATAACATATGTCTATATCCTTATATTGACAAAGGGCATTTAAACTTTCATCAGGAAATTTGATTGCAACAGAATCTCCTTTTTTTACTTCTATATTCTCAAAAGTTCTTTTGCCATTGACATATATGCTATTTTCTCTGCAAGCTCTTCTGATATGCCTTGAGGATATATCCATTTTTTCCAAAAATTTTCTTGATTTTATTTTCTCGTCTGTAACTATGAATTCTAAAAATTCGTATGGATTTAATTTTTCCATTTTTTCCTCTTTTTCTAGTTTTACAATTAATCTTAGTTTATAATAATAAATAGTAAAAAGAATTTCAAGTGAGGTTAAAATATGACAGAAGGCATTATAAGTATTATTACTAACGCAAATTATCATTCAAAAAGAATTGCACAAAAACTTTATAATTCTCTTTCCATTAGAGGTTTTAAACCTTTTTATGGTTTTAGAAACGATGCATCCTTATGTGTTTGTGTTGGTGGTGATGGTTCTTTTCTAAAAGCTATTCATAGGAATAATTTTCCTAAGATTGCTTTTGTAGGAATTAATACGGGTCATCTAGGTTTTTACCAAGAAATTCTTCCCGAAGACATTGACAGTTTTTTAGATGCTTATGAAGAAAAAAATTATAAAGAAACTACAATTAAACTTTTAAAGGCGGAAATTTTTACAAAAAATAAGACCTATGTTCAATATGGAATAAATGAAATGGTTTTGAAGGCAAGTCATTCTAAACTGATACACATGAATGTTTTTATAGATAGAAATCACTTAGAAAAATTTTCCGGTGATGGGCTTTTAATTTCCACTCCTTCCGGTTCAACTGCTTACAATTTTTCAAGTGGTGGTTCTATAGTTCATCCTTCGCTTGATGTTTTACAGATGACCCCTATTTCACCAGTAAATTCAGCTGCATATAGATCTTTAGCTTCATCAATTATTGTACCAGGATCTCACAGCCTATCTCTAGTTGTTGAGAAGAGATATGCTAATGCTAATCTCTTATTAATTGATGGAGTAGAAAATTTTTATGCTAACCTACAGAGGGTTAATTTTAGTTTGTCTGATAAGTGCATTACGAAATTGTTATTTTCTGAAAATTCTTATTGGGAGAAATTAAAAGATAAATTCCTATAAAAAACGAGTAGACACAACAATCTACCCGTTTTTCTTATTTCGATAAATCTAAGTCAAAAGTTTTTCCTATAATTTTTTCTTTCTTATTAATTATTTTTCCTTTTTCTCTTTTGCCTTCAACTCTTATTAAATTCATTTTGAAAATATCTTTAGAATTATAAAGATCATCCAAACTTATATCACTTTTATAGGGTGTTCCCTTACAATTTTTATCAATAAATTCATATATGCACTTATATAAACCATCTACTGATTTTCCTTGGTTCAAATCAAATATTAAAGTTTGACCCTTAGAATTTTTTCCTTTCACATAATAATCTACCGTCTTTTTATTACCCCAAATTTTAATGATCGGTTGGTCTATTTCGATAATCGCCTTAACTTTATTTATTTTAGCCTTTAAAATTCTATATTTCTTGTCCTTATCAATATAGTAATTTTCCAAGAAAACTCTTTGGTTTATCTGAGATTTTTCCTTAGGAACTTTTACTTCAATATAATTTCTGTCACTTGAATCATCAAATTTATCATATCCTAGAATTATATCTAAATCTACATTAGAAGGTATTTCTTTATCCAAAAGAATTTCTGAATAGGCACTGATCAAATTGTTTTCAATTTTATCTGGTTTAACAGATGTAGATTCAGGGCAATATTCAACCCCGTTTATTTTTAAAGAGCTTGGTATATAAATTTCATTTTCGTATTTTTGAGGATAAATTAGATTTAAGTATATAAATCTGCCATCAGTTAAAATATTTTCGATCATAAAAGACGCTTTTTTAAAATTAATAGGTTTATGAAGCTCAACCACATTTGCTTCTATATCTTTAGACAAATCACCGGCATCAGAAAGACTAATTTTTTTATCTGTAAAAAATTCTTCAACATAGGCATTAATTTTTTCATTAGATGCAAAAACAAAAGACCCAAAAATAAATATACCTGCTGCTATTGCTCCAACTTTTCTAAAATTAAATTTTTTATTTGAGTGGATTTTTTCCTTGATTTTTCTTTCAAGTTTTATGTTTTCTTCATAAGTTAATTTTTGTTCTTTATACACAGTATTCACTTCATTTAAAAGCCCATAAATTTCTTTTTTATTCATATAATCACCTTTCAAATTCATCTTTTAAATTCTTCCTTGCTCTTTTTACTCTCGAATAAAGGACATCCTTGCTTACAGAAAGCTCATTTGATAATTCATCATAAGTTCTTCCCTCCAAAAAAATTTTTTCAAAAATCATCTTATCTTCTGCTGATAAATAATTAAAAATTTCTTCAATCAGTAAAAGATTTAAAATCCTATCATCTTTTATATGAAGATTGTCATCAAGCTCACAAGATTTGTGCCTTAATTCTTTTCTCAGTGCATCTATAGCCTTATATCTGGCAATACTTGCACACCAATTTTTAAAAGAAGACTTTTTTTCATTATAAGAATTTATATTTTCCCATACCGCAAATATAGAATCATTTAAAACTTCTTCCCTTATATTTGGAAAAACTTTCAGCCTGTCACTTATAACATTTTTCATTAACCCGGCATATTCTTCAATAAAAGCTGATAAAATTCGCTCATCCTTCCTCTTTAATCCTCTTATTATTTCTTTTTCATTCATTTTCTCACCTATTAATATATTCGTATAAACTCTTAAATTTAGGCAATAAAAAATCCTCAGAATAAATCTGAGGAATCTTTTAATAAAAATCTTTGTCATTATTATTTTCATCATAGTAACCTTTATGATAATTTTCAGGTTCTAAAGGTATAAGAAAAATCGCTATAATATATATCCATATACTTACACCGCCTAGTAAAACTAAGGCTAAAGTTACAAGCCTTACAATAGATACATCTACTTCAAAATATTCAGCTAAGCCTCCACAAATTCCAGCAAGAACTTTATTATCCCTTGACCTATATAATTTTTTCATCTTACACCCCCATCTTTTATTTATACAATAAATTATATTTCTTAACTTTTTCTAAACTTAATATTAAAATTTACCTAAGATTTATACCCAACTATTGAATAATAAAATTAAATTTTTAAACTCATTATAATTTTATTCAAAAGTCAATAAAAGTTGACCATTTTCTACAGCATCATTAACTTCAACAAAAATTTCCTTAACAGTTCCATCAATGTTTGCAACAACATTTGCTTCCATCTTCATAGCCTCAGCTATAAATAAGGTATCTCCTGCTTTAACTTTATCTCCAACTTTAACATTTATTTTAACAATTTGTCCTGGAATTGAAGAACCAACTTCTTTTTCATTGTTCTTATCAGCAAATAAAGTTTGACTTCTAGCTTTTGATGTTACAGTAGCAGTTTTATCTTCAAGATTTATTGTTCTTCTGTTTCCGTTGATTTCAAAAGTAAGATTTCTAGTTCCATCATCTAGTAATTTGCCTACTTCAATAAGAGTAACAATTAAATTTTTACCCTCATCAATAGAAATTTCAGCAGTTTCTCCTTCCATCAAACCATGGAAAAATACATCTGAACCTATTCCTGAAACATCGCCATTTTCTTTTACATAATCAATATAATCATCAATAACCTTAGGATAAAGAGTATAGGATACGGCATTTCTATCACTTGCTTCCATACCTTTTTCTTCTAGATGTTTCTTAACAGCTTGGAAATCTTCATCAGCCAATAATTCACCGGGTCTTACTGTGATAGGTTCTTCTCCTTTTAACACTAATTTTTGCAATTCTTTAGGAAATTCACCATAAGGTTGACCCATCATACCCTTAAAATAAGTTCTTACTGAATCAGGATAGTCAAGATTTTTTCCTTTTTCATAAATATTGTCCTTAGTTAGTCCATTTTGTACCATGAAGATTGCCATGTCGCCAACCATTTTTGAAGATGGAGTTACTTTTATAATATCTCCTACCATTTGGTTAACTTCCTTATACATTTCTTTTACTTCTTTAAACTTATGTCCAAGACCAAAGCTTTCTACTTGTGGCTTAAGGTTTGAATATTGACCACCAGGAATTTCATACCTGTAAATTTCAGTTGTTCCAGATTTTAAATCTGATTCAAAATTAGCATAAACAGGTCTTACTGCTTCCCAATATTTAGAAATTTCTTCAACTTTTTCAATATTCATGCCAGTATCTCTATCAGTATTTTCAAGAGCTGCTACCACAGAATTTAAAGCTGCTTGAGATGTCAAACCGCTCATAGAATCAACTGCCGTATCAGCTATATCAACTCCTGCTTCAGCCGCCATAAGAATTGTAGCGACACCATTACCTGTTGTGTCATGAGTGTGAAGATGAACAGGAATTCCAATTTCATTTTTTAATGCCTTAATTAATTTTTTTGCTGCATAAGGTTTTAAAAGTCCTGACATATCTTTAATTCCTAAAATTTGAGCTCCAGTTTTTTCTAGTTCTTTGGCTAAATTTACATAATAAGCTAAATTATATTTATCCTTAGTTTCATCTAAAATATCACCAGTATAACACATTGTAGCTTCTGCAATCTTTCCATTTTTTAAAGTTTCTTCAATGGAGAGTTGCATACCCGGCAACCAATTTAGAGCATCAAAAATTCTAAAAACATCAATACCTGCTTTAGCTGATTCCTTAATAAAAGATTTTACAACATTATCTGGATAATTTTTATAACCTACTGTATTATTGCCACGCACTAACATTTGTAAAAGCATATTAGGCATCTTTTCTCTTAAGATTTCAAGTCTTTGCCATGGATCTTCGTGCAAAAATCTGTAAGCTACATCAAAAGTAGCTCCGCCCCACATTTCTATAGAAAATAAATCAGGCATATTATAATTTGTAGCTTCAGCAATCTTTACAAGGTCAATTGTTCTAACCCTTGTTGCCATAAGTGATTGATGAGCATCACGCATAGTTGTATCTGTCAGAAGAAGTTTCTTTTGAGATTTAATCCATTTAACTAGACCATCTGGACCTTCTTCATCTAAAATTTGTTTTGTTCCTCTGAAGGATTTTCTTTCAAATTTTGGAACTTGCGGAACATCAAAATGTTTTTGTATTTTATTGGGATCATTTACTACAATATTACCAATAAGTTTCATTAATTGCAGTTCCTTATCTTTTTTAGTCTTTATTTGGAAAAGTTCAGGGTGTTCTTCTATAAATCCTGTATCACAAGTCCCTTTTAAAAATTCATCTGTATTTAAAACATTTAATAAAAATCCTATATTAGTTTTAACTCCACCAACTTTAAGTTCAGATAAAGACCTTACAGCCTTTCTAATTGTATCTGACCATGTTCTTGCATGAGTTATTACTTTTACAAGAAGAGAATCATAATATGGTGAAATTACTGCTCCTGTAAATCCATTACCACCATCAAGTCTTACTCCATATCCTGAAGATGATCTATATAAACTAATATGGCCAGTATCAGGCATAAAGTTATTAAGAGGGTCTTCAGTTGTAACACGACATTGGATGGCAAATCCTCTATGTTTTATGGATTCTTGAGATTCTATACCAATTTCTTTTGAATTTAATGGATAACCTTGTGCAACTAAAATTTGTGATTGAACAAGATCAATATCTGTGCACATTTCCGTAACCGTATGTTCAACTTGAATCCTTGGATTAACTTCTATGAAATAATGGTTGAGATTTTTGTCGACTAAAAATTCTACAGTTCCAGCATTTGTATATCCTATAGAATTTGCAATTTTTAGAGCATCTTGACATATGCTTTCCCTTACATTTTTAGGTAAAGAAAAGGCAGGAGTAAATTCTATAACTTTTTGATGACGTCTTTGAATAGAACAATCTCTTTCAAAAAGATGAACAATATTACCAAATTTATCTCCTAAAATTTGAACTTCAATATGTTTTGGCTTTTCCAAATATTTTTCTATAAAAATTGCATCATTTCCAAAAGCTTGTTTAGCTTCACTTTTAGCAGAATGAAGTTTTTCAATCAATTCTTTTTCATTATTGACAACTCTCATTCCACGACCACCGCCGCCGAAAGAGGCTTTAATAATAACAGGGTATCCCGCTTCTTTTGCAAAATCCTTAGCTTGTTCATCATTTTCAATTGGTTTTTGAATACCAGGAATCGTTGGCACTTTGGCATTATTTGCAACAATTTTTGATTTTATTTTATCTCCTAAAGCTTCCATAGCACTAGAGCTTGGTCCGATAAATGTTATTCCTTCTTTTTCACATTTAGCTGCGAATTCAGCATTTTCAGCTAAAAATCCATAACCTGGATGGATAGCATCAACCGCCTTAGCCTTGGCAAGCTTAATAATTTCATCTATATCTAAGTATGCACCTAATGGTGATTTATCTTTTCCTATTAAGTAGGATTCATCAGCCTTAGTTCTAAATAAAGATAGCTGATCTTCTTTTGAATAAATTGCAACACTTCTTATGCCAAGTTCTCTCAAAGCACGAAAAACACGAATTGCAATTTCACCACGGTTGGCAACCATGACTCTTTTAAATTTTTTCATCTTCTACCCTCCATTATATTTTGAAATCAATTATACAACAAAATTATAAATTCTACAAAAATATTTATAATTATTATAACATATTCTTTAAAATTAGTTACATTATTCTAGACACAAAAAAACTATACAGAAAAAATTTCTATATAGTTAAATCAAATTTATAAAAATACATATTTTGTCAAATGGTACACCAATGAAAAGACACAAATTTTTTTTAATTTACTTTTTCGCAAGAAATAAATAGATGAAGCAATAATATTAATTTCTTAAAACTGACTAAATAAATTTAAGATCAAAATCCAAAACTTATCATAAATAAAAAAACCTCGGAATGTTGGTGCTTTCCAAGGCTTTGTTCTTGTGTTTTTTGAAATTATCTCTTTGAGAATTGTGGTGCACGTCTTGCTTTTTTAAGACCGTATTTCTTTCTTTCCTTCATACGAGGATCTCTTGTTAAGAAACCAGCCTTTTTTAAAACTGACCTATATTCTGGATCAACTTCTAGAAGTGCTCTAGCAACACCATGTCTAACTGCGCCAGCTTGTCCAGTAAATCCACCACCCTTAACTTTTACAATTACATCAAAAGATGCAAGAGTATCTGTTAATTCAAGAGGTGATTTACTAACTTCTCTTAGTGTTTCATAATCAAAATAATCATTAATATCTCTACCGTTGATAGTAAAATTACCACTGCCTGCTAACAGTCTAACTTGGGCAATAGATGTTTTACGTCTTCCAGTTGCTCTGTATTGTGTTTGCATATATTACCTCCAATTAAATTTCATAAACTTCAGGCATTTGAGCAGCATGTGGATGTTGCGCTCCGCTATATACCTTTAATTTCTTAAACATCTTTCTTCCAAGTCTTGATTTTGGAAGCATGCCTTTAACAGCAAGTTCGATGATTTTTTCTGGTCTTTTTTCCCTTAATTGTTGGTAACTAACTTCACGTCTTCCTCCTGGATATCCAGTATGATAAATATGAAGCTTTTGGTCCCACTTGTTTCCAGTTAATTTTATTTTTTCTGCATTAATAATTATTACAAAGTCTCCAGTATCAACGTGAGGTGTGTAAATTGGTTTTTTCTTTCCTTTTAAGATACTTGCAACTTCAGTAGCAAGTCTACCCAATACCTTATCCTCAGCATCAATAATATACCATTTTCTTTCAACTTCATTAGCTTTCGCCATGTAGCTTTTCAAAGTATTTCCTCCTAAAGTATTTAAAAAATATTCCGGGGCTTTTTAAACACTTAGAACATTTTAAGGTAATTTCTGCATTTTGTCAAGATTTATCTACATAAAAGTTTGATTTTATAATATAAATTTATAAAAAATTTTTAACAAATAAAAATGAAGCTGATAAAAATAATTTCTTAACAGCTTCATTTCATTTAAAATAATCTTATTTACTCAAATTGTAGGTTATTTGTGCCATTTGGCAACGTTTAAATTTTCCCATTGGGTTAAATGTTCCATCATCGTTTCCATTTAAAATTCCAAAGTCTACCATTTCCTTAATGGCATCTTTAGCCCATGACGGAATTTTATCTTTGTCTTTAAAATCAATATTCTTATCCAAACTCTTTAAATCTATTTTTATAGATTTTAAGAATCTATATAACATAGTCGTCATCTCTGCTCTTGATATAGGTTTATCAGGTGAAAATTTTCCATTTCCCGTACCCGCTGTAATATTATTTTCCTTAGCCCAAGCAACAAAAGGTGCATAATACATATTTTTATCTATATCTGTGAAAGATGTTTTTGCATTTGATTCTTTTGCTCCTGCAAATCTAGCTAGAACTGTTATAAATTCTCCCCTTGTTATTTGTTTTTCAGGCTCGAATTTTTGGTCTTTTACTATATCTTTAAAATAGCCCTTAGACAAACAATATTCAATTGCTTCTTTTGCCCAATGCTTTTGAGCATCCTTTGGTATAGTATAGGCAGTCTTAGTATTTTCACTAAATTTATTATTTTCTTCACTGCTATTTACAATACTATTAACTTTAGAAGTGTCTTTTTGAACTTTAGATTCATTTGACCAAGGTAAATAATGATTTTTATTGTTGTTTCCACCATCATTATTTTCAGGTTTTATTTCTGGACTTGGTTTTAATTCAATCTCAGGTTCCACTTTTGGTCCAGGAGTTGGAATTTTATCCTTCCAAATAGCTTTTATCTGCGTATCTGAATTAATTATAATTTCTTCCCCAGGTGATTTTCTTTGACCATTTATTTCCCATGCATCAAATTCTTTTCCCTCTGCAGGAATAAAAGTAGATATAGGCAAAATATACTTTTGGTCTTTATCTTTTTCAATTGTATTCATTTCGCCAGTTCCACCATTTCCTATAAATGAAATTGTAAATTTTTTAATTTCTTTTTCCCATTTTGCATAAATACTTGTATCGCTTATAATTTTTGAATTAAAATCAAAATTTTCTTTGCAAGCACTATCTTTATACCAACCCTTAAAAATATATCCATCTTTTGTTGGATCTGTCTTCGGTTTTTTTACATTTTCAGCCCAAATTGGAGTAACTTTTATTACTTGATCATCTACTTTACTTCCATCAAATGTTTCAAATTTTACTCTTGAAATAATTTCTGTCGTGTATATTGCATTCATGAAATTATCATCTGCTAATGCTATATGAAGTCTTAAATCCTTATATCCTCTTGCACAAATAATTATTTCATCATCCCTATTAAAGAAGAAGTTAGAATTAAATACAATACTTGTCATATCTTTTTTGGTTTTTCCTATTCCATCTGAGACTACATATTTTCCATACTCTTTTGTAAGGAGATATTTTTTTATAATTTTACCATCGTGCTTTATTGTTATAAGATTAATCGCATCAATATATGCCCTATCATCTTTTTTGTATCCAATAAAATGTTTACAATTTTCTTTTGTATATGAGGGGTCATCTGACTTAACTTCTGTTAAGATTGGTTCTACGGGGTCTTTTGTTTTTTCAAGCTTTTGTGTCCAAAGTGCTTTAAGTGTAATATTTTCACTCAAAACTAATTCTTCTCCAGGATATTTTCTTTGACCATTTATTTCCCATGCATCAAATTCCTTGCCTTGTGGTGGTGTAAATTTGCTTTCAGGAATAATAAACTTTTCATTTTCAAGCTTACTTTCATCTGGCATTTCACCTTGTCCGGCATTTGAATCATAGTGTATAGTAATATTATTTGTTGCTATTTTTTTCCATATAGCTTTAATAGTCACATCGTTATTGATTTGATATTTATGACCGACTTCACTTTCATCTCCCAAATACTCCCAAGCCTTAAATTCATATCCTATTGGAGGAGTTATTGTGCATTCTGGCAATGAATAAATAGTTCCATTTTCAACCTCAACATCTTTCATATTGTTGGTTCCACCATTGGCATCAAAATGAATTATACGCACTATTTTTTGCCCTTCAACATTTGCACTAAGTGTATAATAAATGTCATTGCCAACGTCTGCAACATTTAATATTTTTATAAGAACATTTTTATACTTGCTAGAAATAATTGTAATCGTGTCATCTTTATCAAGCTTTGAGTTAAATGGGAAAGCTAATTTTTTATTTGCATTCCCCATAAAATCTGTTGAATCAATTCCTTTTGCACCTGTAATTTCTTGTGTTTTTCCCTTATGTTTTACAATAACTTTTTCAATAGATTTTAAATATTCATCAGACTCAGTTTCATTTTTATAAGTGATAAAATGTTCAAAATTTGTTACATTGGTTTGACCCATCAAAGGATATGGCATTACTGGTTCAAGTTTTTCTTTATTTTCTGGCAATTTATCTTTCCATAGAGCCTTTATCTTTGTGTCTTTATCTACAACAATAGATTCTTTTGCTAGTTTTTTTGTGCCTTCAATTTCCCAAGCTTCAAATTCTTTGCCTTCTGGAGCGGTAAATGTGCATTCCGGTAAAGTATATTCTTTTCCTTTTTCTACCTTTACATCTGCCATGCTTCCATTTCCATCACCTTTATCAAATGAAATAGTAATCATTTCTTTTAGTTCTTCAATAGATGAGCTTATACCATATAAAATTGAATCTTTCGCATTTTTTGCATAAGTTATTTTTATAACAACATTTTTGTATTTGTTTGAAACAATTGTAATTGTGTCGTCCTTGTCTAGTCCTGAACTAAATTTAAATACCAATCTCTTGATCGGTTCTTCAAGGTAGTCTTTTCCATCTACTATATTTTTCTCAGTAACAACTGTTTCTTTTCCATCGTGGCTTACAATTAGCTTATCAATTGAATTTATATATTCTTCAGCATTTACATCTTTATATGATATATAGTGTGTGTAACTCGGAAGTTCTGCCATATTTTTTGCAGGTATAGGTTTTATTGGTTCAAGTTTTTCTTTATTTTCTGGCAATTTATCTTTCCATAGAGCCTTTATCTTTGTGTCTTTATTTACAACAATAGATTCATTTGCTTGTTTTTTTGTACTTTCAATTTCCCAAGCTTCAAATTCTTTGCCTTCTGGAGCTGTGAATGTGCATTTCGGTAAAGTATATTCTTTTCCTTTTTCTACCTTAACATCTGCCATGTTGCCATTTCCATCACCTTTATCAAATGATATAGTGCATTTTTCCTTATTTTCCTTGTCGCTACACTCTTCTACTTTTGCACCAATCATATAAGTTCCCTTTGTATCTGGCACATCCCAAGCATCATTAAACATTTGATAGGACATTGTATTTTCTTTATTATTATCTATTCCAAGAGCAAGATTACCATCAAGCTTTGTAAAAGCTATATAATAATCTCCCCAAACTTGAACATTAGAAACATCAATTTTATTCCATCCCTCTTTTTCAAAAGTTAAATCTTTTGAGAACAGAATTTTACCTGGAAGTTCATCATCATCATTTTTGTCATAAATAGAAATTCTGTATTTACTTCCTTTTAAATCAACATCTTTTGTTTTGGTGATGAAGTATGAAATTTCCTTTATCTGTGCAATCTTGTCATTTGTAATTTTATTGGCAAAAGCCCTGTTTTTTAAATCCATTCCGGCAAGTTCTAAAGGAGTTACATCTGTATAACCAACACTTGATTCTTTTTGTGGAAAGATCTTTTCATGAAGTCTTGCATTAAAAGGTCTACTATGGTCATCTAATGTGAAATCTTGTTCTATTTTTTTATATCCATCACTATTTACAATAAATTTATACTCTCCTGGATATAAATTTTCAAATGTAACATTTACACCCTCTTTTTCAGCAATAGGTGCAATTTCACCTTTTTTATAAAGAGTAACTTTTCCTAATCCCTTAAATTTTTCAAAATTTTCACCTTCAAGATTAACAGTAACAGAAGCCCCTCCTGCTTTTTCAAGGTATATATCCTTATTTAGTCCATCTTTTTTTAATGTTATATAATCATGCTCACTATTTTTGTATCCATCAGCACTTCCTACGATAAGATAATCACCAACTGGAAGTTTAATAGAAAATGCACCTGTCCCTGGTTCTGTTTGAACAGTTGCTATAACTTTTTCTAGTGAAATCTGTTCTGCAATAATAATCTTTCCAGAAAGTGGTAAAACTGATTTATTTTCACTAGCTGGTCTCTCAAGATTTGTAAGTTTAAAAGGAGCTGGATTTTTATCAATAACTATATTTTTATCCTCTAAATTTTTTGAGTTAATAGTAACATCATCAATATACCATCCGCCTGATTGTTCCGGAGCTGATGAACCCATATCACTACCTGTGTCAAGTAAAAATTTAACTTTAAAATCTTTCACAAGATAATCTTTTGGAATTTCAACTTTATTAGTAAACCAAGAATTTTTTATTCCAACTTTTTCAAGATTTTTTTCATCAAGTGTGTAAAATTTTTCCCAAGTTTTGCCGGAATCTTTTGAAAAATAAACTTCTCCTATATCTTGGTTATAGGTATCATAATCATCGCTATATCTTTTTCCACTAGAACCAAACCAATTTTGATAATAAAGAGTTCCATCTGATAAACTTGAAAGGTCCATACTTGGAGAAACAAGTGCATATTTTGTTTTAGGGCTCCTATAATCATTCATATTAGTTGCCCACATATTCATACCGTCATTTTTGCCTAAAGATTGTTTTTCGATAGGTTTTTTGTATTGTGTACTATATTGATCTCCATATTTTAAGTTTCCAAATTCCCATAAACTTTTTTCATCGCCATTTATTGAACTTGTCCAGCCTTCTTCTCCATTTTCAAAATCAAAACTCTTAAATTCTTTACCTTCTGTGAAAGTAACTGATTTTATTTCAGATGGTTCACTTTTATTGTCCCCAATTTTGGAAACTGCATAATAGTAGTAAGTTCCTTTTTGGGGCTTGGGTGTATCCGATAAATCTATAGAATATTTTCCGAAACCATTATTTTTATCACCCTTTAAAACAGTTTTTATACATTCAAAACCTGAATTTTCTGATTTCGACCTATAAAGTTCATATGCTGTAACTTTATCATTTTTTATAGGCGAAAATGAATAAACTATTCTACCATCTTTTTTATTACGTAAATTTAAAGACTTGCTAGGCTTTTCAGGAACTTCTTTTGATACTTCTTCAACTTTTAAGTCATCAATATACCAGCCTTTACCTTCACTTTTCCATTCACCATTTGGTCTAAAACCGAACATTATACAAATTTTTTTGCCAGAATATTCTGATAAGTCAATATATTCATTAGTCCATCCTTTTGAAGAATTTTTATAAGTTCTTTTTAATTTCCATTGCAATGTATCTGGATCGCTATCTTCTTTTGCTTGTGCAATCCAAATCTCTGCAGTATCAAAAAATGCATTTTCAGAATTTCCTAAATCATACCAATGTTTAAAAGTTAAAGCGGCCTTTCTATTTTCACCTGTCAAATCAATTGGCGGCATAACAGCAATAGAGTTTCCCCTAATCTTATCGTAAGGTTCTATTCCAATAACTTTATTATTCGCTTCGTCGTTTTTAATCTTTCCCCATTTAAAAAGTTTTGCCTCTCCACCAAAATCAAAACCAGAAATATCTGATTCAAAATCATTCACATATCCAATCCCTATTCCTTTTTGAACTTCAAAAGGATAGACAGGAGTTTTTGTGACTTTATCATTAATGTCACTAACTTCAATGTAATATTTTCCAGCAGATAGACCTTTGAAAGTTTCAACAGGAATATTTGTTGAATAATAGCCGTCAACTTTATTTCCTCTTTTTAGTTCTAAATCGTATGATTTATAACCATTTCCTAAGTCTAATAAAAGTTTTACAGATTTAACTCCCGTATTGTCTTTGGCATCAACATCAAATGTTGTTTTATAAGTTGTAAAAATTTTATTGATTGGATTGTGTGAAATTACAGGCGCTTGTGTGTCTTGCCCATGAGCAAGAAGTCTACCTGATAATATTGCTATATTATCCTTTTTAATGTCTTTTCCTTTTTCTTGACCCATTGCAAGTTGAACAGCACTAACAGCATTAACTTTTCCATAACCATAACCATTGTTTGGTGTTGTTGTGTAATATTCATCTTTTAATGGAAGGGCAGTTTCATTTAATATATTTTCAATTTGGTCTACAGTTAAATTTGGATTAACTTGAAGCATAAGAGCAATAACACCTGTTACGTGTGGAGCTGCCATAGAAGTTCCAGTATAAATTGTATATTTTTCTCCAGGAATACAAGATAAAATATTAACTCCAGGTGCAACAATATCAGGCTTAATTTTATTTGTATAACTTGACTTACCTCTTAAAGAAAACTTTGCAATATGTTCATCTTTTCTTATTGCTCCAACTGCATAACTTTCAGGATAGGCCCCTGGAGTACCGATTGAATCATCTCCACCATCATTAAAGGGTCCAACATTTCCAGCTGAAAACACAGGAAAGATTCCTGCTTCTCTCCATTTTTTAACAATTTCTTGGAAAAATCCATCATTTGAATTTCCACCCCAAGAATTATTTACAACTTTTGGTGCCTTTGTTGGATCACCATTTGGTGCCATAATCCATTCTCCAGCCTTTAATAGTTTTACATTATCTGTTTCGCCGTCTTGATCAAAAACTTTTACACCAATCCACTTTGCTTTTGGTGCAACCCCTAACAAAGCATTTTCCTTTGAGCCTAAAATAGTACCGCAAACATGAGTTCCATGTCCTCTGTCATCATAGGGTTTTTCTTGTGAACCATCCTTACCATTAATAGTGTTATACCATGAATAGGCTGCAAGAGAAGAATCATTTCCCCTGTAATTTTTACTTATTGCACTGTGAGTAGAGTCAACTCCTGAATCAATAATTCCTACAACAACTTCGTTATTACAATCTTTGGTATATCTTTGAGCTTTATATGCATTAATAGCCTTTAAATTCCATGGAATATGCATATCATATACAGATCTTGACATTCTTATTTTTTCATTTTTTTCCGGCTTTTCTACTTTAATGACCTTATTTTCAATAATTTTTTCTACATCATCTCTTTTTGCAAGCTCCACTATTACAGATTTTCTAGCTACAAGATTTACACAGTTAATTATAAAAAATGATTCGTAAGACTTCACATTTCCCTTGTTCTTTTCATTTTTCAAAATCTCTAAAATTGATGCTTGAGAGCTTTTTGCAAGTTCTTTAGATTCATTTACAATTTCTTTTCTGATTTCTTTTTGTAACTCCTCTTTAGATTTTTCTGCATTCGCATTTTTAACATCATTTTTAATTCTTTGGGAATTTACTTCCTTCTTTAATTTAACTATTACATCAAAAAATTCATCATTTTTTGATCTTATTAAATTTTCGCTTAGCTTTTTACTTATATCCTCAGAACTTTTGCTAATTGCAAGAACTGGAATAAAATCCGTAAAAAGAATAGCAGTAAATAGAATAATTGCTAATATTTTATTTAATTTTTTCATGAATACCTCCTTTATTTAGCAAAATCGTTATCATTTTATCATAATTAATAATCGTTATCAATAATTACATTTTATTTGTAATCTTTTGACATATTATTTATAAAAAAACGCAAATCTCACATTTAAAAGCTTTTTAAGAGAATTATTATATACAAAAAATAGCACTATATGTTATTTCTTAACCACAGGCCTAAAATAACGTATAAGTGCTATTTAAAAAATTTATTTAGTTTTTATTTTATATAGAAAAATAAATATCTGTAATAAAATTTATTTTTCTTCTATTATTTTTGTTTTTTCGCTTTCGATTTTTGTATTTTCAAGAGGAGTCTTAAACTGAGCTTCCTTCATATATTTTTCAACAGATCTTTTAACTTTTCCTAAGGCTGCAATAGTACCAACTCCGGCAATACATCCTCCAGGACAAGCCATTCCTTCCAAAAGATAGCCGTTTAATTTTCCTGCTTTAGCAATTTTAAGCATCTTTATACATTCATCAAGACTATTTGCCCCTTGTATATTGATTTCCTTTTCTGGTTCCAAAATTTCAGCAGTAACTTTAACAGATTGGGCTACACCACCTGCTATAGGATATCCACGACCTAGTGCAGATGATTCTTCTTCTTCATTTTCAAATTCAATAGAAGAAATATCAATATCTTTTGCTGCGAGCATTCCCATAACTTCTTCAAATGTTACAACAAAATCAACATCACTCTTAACTTTTGTATCTAGAGCTTCAAGTTTTTTAGAAGTACAAGGACCAATAAATACAACTACTGCTTCTGGGTCAATTTTCTTGATATAATTTGCAGTATATCTCATTGGTGAGCCTGAGTCGGAAACTTGTTCATAAATTTCCGGGAAATTCTTTTTAATCATCAATGACCACGAATAACAGCACGATGTTCCCATAAATGGAATTTTATCAGGAACTCTTTCCAAATATTCTTTTGCTTCATGAAGTGTTGTAATATCAGCACCTAATGCAACTTCAATTACATCTTTAAAACCAAGTTGTTTTATCCCTTCAAGAATTTGCATAGGCTTAGCCTTTGGACCAAATTGTCCTATATATGACGGTGCTATTGCTCCATAAATTCTTTTGCCTGATTTAATAGCCTTAATTAATTGGAAAATTTGTGTCTTGTCAGATATTGCTCCAAAAGGACAAGTTGCAATACATCTTCCACAAGCAACACACTTATCTTGGTCGATATCTGCTCTATCAAAATCATCAGAACCTATAGCCTTAACTCCACAAACAGCGGCACAAGGTCTATCATACATGACTATAGCATTATATGGACAAGCTTCATGACATCTTCCACATCTTATACATTTATCTTTATCAATAATTGTAGAGTCCTTACCCATTGATATTGCATTTACAGGGCATACATTTATACATGGATGCGCAATACATTTTCTACAATTGTTAGTTACAAAATATGATTTAGTAGGACAAGCTTCGCAAGCAAATTTGATTACATTTATTAAAGGTTTTGTATAAGCATTTGTATCAATATCAACTTGGTCAAATCCATCAGTTACTTTTTTATATTCCCCAATTTGACGGATATCCATACCCATGGCCAGTCTAACCATTTCTTCTGCTATAGCTCTTTCTCTAAATATATCTCCCCTATCTCTTCCTACTTCACCTGGAACAATTCTATAAGAAGAATCTTCGAGTTCAGACATATCATAATCACCAAAGGCAATTCTTGCGACCTCAGCATATACCCTCCTACGTATATCCACTATTGGACCGTAAATCTCTTTCATTGTCTTTTTTCCCCCCTCAAGTTAAATTTTTAATTTATTTACAATAATCTCGCTTATTTCTTGGGCAGTCGCATTGGTGTATATGGTATCATCTATGGCTACAACAGGCGAAATTTCAGAATCAGTATTTTCTTTGCATATTCCGAGAGAATCGGAAGCTTCAAATTCTAAGTTTTGAGCATTACAAAATTCAGAACCCGGTGCGCATAAACTTTCGTGTAAGTACTCGACTGCATCAAATATTGCGTTTGCACCCATTAGTGTGCATTTAGAACACATACATATTGTTACTTTCATGACAATCTCCTTTCTTATTGATAGGATAACATATTTTAACCTTAAAATATATAGATTTTAAAATTTTCTTTTAAAATTTTTCCATATAAAATTTATTATTATAAATAATAATATTTTTAATATTTTTTATAAAAAGAAAAAAATTTTCTCAAATCCCAATAAATCAAAACTTAGAAGCCCTGCCTATTAGATTAAGAAAATTTATCAAGTTAAAATATATGGCAAAATATTAATAGTAGAACAAAATTACCTTCATCTTATTGACATAAAAAATTAATTTTTTTATTATTTATTTGCCATCGTAAATATTTTTATGTGCAATTCTTGAAGCTGTAGCTGCAGCAAGTGCAGCAACAATATCATCTGCAAAGGTGGTTACTATGTCCTTAGATTTCATTTCATCAAGATATTTTATTATGCCAATTTTTTTCTTATCTAAATATCCAAAATTAGTAAAGCCAATTGATCCGTAACAATTTACAATGCCAAGTGGCAACACTTCATCAATTCCATAAAGTCCTTCATCTACAGAAATTATTGATTGAATTGGTTCTGGCAGTAATTTTTCTGTTGCCATTTTATCTATTGCAAGACCTGTTAAAACTGCATGAATAACTTCTCTTTTGTGCAAAACCATTTTAAGATTTTCAAGAGCGTATTCATGTGTCAAGCTAGGCAGATAATCCTTTTGTAGCATTAAAACAATTTCTGCAATATCATCTAAACTAACTCCAATTTCTTCTAATTTCTTTATAGACATTTCATATAATTCTTCCATATTATATTTATACATATTTCACCTCTTATTTCCTCTTGTTACAGGCTTTTTATATATCCAAAAACCTCTTTTAAATTTTTTTGCCTTCTTCTCAATTTTTTTAAATTCCTTTAAATACAATGTGTCTGGTTCAAAAGTATAAGTTCTTGCCAAACCTTTTTTTAACATTATTGCCGACACATTAAGTTCCTCTATATTTTTAAAGTTTTTCTTTTTAGGTTTCTTTAGCCAAACGTATCTCAAATATCTGCCATATTTATCCTTATCGGAAGTGTCTTTCTCCAAATAGCAGTATTTATTTTCCATAAGTTTTTGTGCATATGATTTAGATTCTTTCCAATACTTTTCTTTGCCCTTTTCAGGTGCGTTTATGCCTATCAATCTTACTTTAAAATTGGAATCATCTGAACTTGTAGCTCTTATAGTATCACCATCAATGACCTTAGTAACATAGACCTTATCAAAGCTTGAACTTGTGCTCTTATAAAAATATAGAAAAAGTAAAACAAAAATTGTTAAAAAGATATATTTTAATTTATCTTTCATACCTTTTTCTCGTATTTCTCATGTATCTTTGTCTTTTACTTATCTTTTCCCTAGAAATTCTTATGCTTAACCCATAAATAAATGTGGGAGCAAGAGTAGCTATAGCTACAGTTAATAAATTATAAGGTATATTTAAAACTTTAATCACATATATTTGCGGTGTTAAAAATATTTCAAAAGGAAATTTAAAAGCATTTGAGGCAACACTTTCCTTGAAAATATCAAAGCCACTTGCTAAAAATGCAGGTACGAATAAAATTATTGCTAATAAAATTATTAAATTACCATTTAGGTAGTCAAGTTTTGGTGTTCTTTTTTTGGTCATAATCTTGGAAAAATTATAATATAAAATAATTGGTATAAGGCAAATTATTAGTCTAAAAATTATGTTGCCATATACTATTGAGCTGACAATTTTTGATAAGTTAATTATATAGGCTATAAAAAATATTATTATACCTACAAAAATATGAATAATAAGCCCTCTAGTATTATTTCTCATTTAATCACCTTTAACTATATATTTTTCTGCACCAGGTGTATATTTAATATTCATCTGATTATCAATCCATATAATTTTACTGTCTGTTTTTTCTGCAAGTTTACTAATATCTTTTTCATCAGATAAAAATGCTGCAGTTGATATAAAATCGCACAAGCCGGAATCTTTTAAAATAACTGTAGTAGATTTTAAATTATCGCTTGGTCTTAAAGTTACGGGGTCTATTATGTGTGGGTACCTCTTGCCATCTAAATCAAAAAATCTTTGGTAATCACCGCTAGTTACAATTGAAATATCAGTAGCTTCAAGGGCAGCAAACACTTGATTTTCATCATTTAGATCAGGATTTTGAATGCCTATAGAAAATTTATCTCTTCCGTCAAGTGGTTTTCCTATTAACTTTACATTTCCGCCAGCTGATATAAGGGCAGATTTTACCCCTCTTGTTCTCAATTCTTCCCCAACAATTTCTGTAGCATATCCTTTGGCTACTGAGCCTAAATCAAGGGACATATGGGGATCTTCAAGATAAACCGTATTGTTATGTTCATCTAATATAATTTTATTAATATCGGTATATTTTCTTAAAGTTTCCAAATATTTTTGGTCTGGAAGATAATTACCCATCAATTTTTTAACTTCTTCCTTTGTTTTTCCTTCTATATATTTATCGCTATAAGCTTTCCATACATCAATAATTGGACCCATGGCAATATTATTTTTTGAAGAAATTTTAATGTAATCTTCTTTTGATGTTTTAATAAGATTAAATAGAGTATCATCTACCTTAACTGGTTTTTTGCCAGCATTATCATTTATAGTTTTTACATTAATTACCCCATCATAAGATTTGTATCTGTCAAAAAGAGCATTTAATTCCCTAAATCTCTTAGCTAGATAATTCAAATCTTCATTTGCTTTTTTTTCATCATCAGAATAAATAACTGCACTTATTACAGTATCAAAAGTATCATAAAAAGTTAACTCATACTTTTCAATACTAGCCGCCTCTTTTTCTTGTGAGGGTGCCAAATCTTTTTTAGAGCAAGAAGTAAATAATAAAATAAATATAATTAATATAATAAATTTTTTCATAAGTTCACCTTTACTATCATAACACCCCTGCTCTTGCCTTTACAAGTATATCATTATTAAAACTTTCTATAAGTTTTCCAACAGCTTCTTGAGGATCAGTGTTATTTTTTATAATTTCATCAGAAAACTCCCTATATAAATTCTCTCTTTTTTCTCTGAGCTTATATAAGTCTTTTTTATAGGATGGCTGAATTCCACTTAAAATTAGCTTATCTGTATCCCTATCTATATAATAAACAAAAGAATTATCTTTTAGAATTTCTAGATTTTCCTTTCTTTCAACTATACCTCCACCTGTAGAAATTACTCCATATTTATTTTTTGAAAATTTTCTTAAAATTTCACTTTCAATATCCCTAAATTTACTAAGACCTTCTCTTATTATAAATTCTTCAGGACTTCCATATAAGTTTTCAAATTCCTTGTCAGTGTCAAAAAAATCTCTTTTTAATTTTTTTGATAAAATTTCTCCTAGAGTTGTTTTGCCACAACCTGGCATCCCTATCAAGACTATATTTTTATCCAAATAAGCAAAAAGTTTTTCTTGCATATGCTTAGAATTTTTAAATATTTCCCTATAAATATTTTCAATATTTTTTTTATATAAATCGGGAAAAGATTTTGCTATCTCATCTTCTCTTTTTAAATTTTCAATTTCTAACTTATTAATTTTTTTATATGAGCCAATTTTTATTGACAAATCAAATCTTTCTATTAAAAGATCTACGATTTTTTCATCTATTAAATCTATTTTTTCTCTAAATTCTTTCACTTTTTATCAAATCCAATACACAAAGTCCAGCCATGGACTCTACAACTGGCAAAGCCCTCAATCCAATACATGGATCGTGCCTTCCCTTTATAACTATCTCTTCATTTTTTTTACTTATTAAATTAACAGTTTTTTGCTTCTTTCCTATACTTGCCGGTGCTTTAAAATGTATTTTAAAAACAATATCCATACCATTTGTGATTCCGCCTTGAATACCACCGCAATTATTGGTTTTTGTCTTTATTTGCCCGTCATCATAATAAAAACTATCATTGTTTTCAGAAGCCTTACTGATACTTGCATCAAAACCACTGCCAAATTCCATGCCGCAAGTTCCTGGGATAGAAAAAATATAAGAACTTATTTTAGCTCTTGCGTTATCAAAAAGATTTGAACCATATCCAGCTTTAAGTCCCTTAACTACACAAGTAACTGTAGATCCTATTGAATCTTCTTGACTCATTAATCTTTGCAAGAAAATTTTTACTTGTTCAATTTTTTTATCATCAGCCATAGGAATATCTTTTTTCATTAAATTTTTAAAATCACAAGTAGAAATATCTCTATAAGATATATCACAAATATTTCCAACACTTGATAAATGTGAATAAATTTCCACACCATAATCTTCTTTTAATTCTTGTAATGAAAAAAATCCACCAACACAAATAGGAGCTGTTAGTCTACCTGAAAAATGACCCCCACCCCTTAAATCTGCATGTCCTTTATATTTAATATTTGCCACAAAATCTGCATGAGAAGGTCTTGGAGTATTTATTAAATTATCATAATCTGAAGAGTTTTGATTTTTATTTTCTATAATAAAAGCAAGAGGTGTGCCCATAGTTTTATTTTCAGAAAATCCAGACAGAAATATAACCTTATCCAATTCGTGCCTTTTACTTTTAAATTCTCCCTTTGCCCTTCTCCTATCCATAAAGCTTTCCAAATCTTCTAGATTTATTAGAAGTCCCGGCTTAATATTATCTAAAACTCCACCGATACATTTCCCATGACTTTCGCCAAAAATGGTGAATTTGAGATTTTTACCTATAACAGACAAAATTACCTCCTAATTTTTTAAAATCTTCAAAAAAATTCTTATAAGATTTTTCAACAGCTTGCGCCCCATCTATTATAATTTCTTCCTTAGCAAAAGTAGATGCTAGACAAGCTGCCATAACAATCCTGTGGTCATTAAAGGAATTTACATGACCACCTTTAATTTTTCCTGTAATTTCTAATGAATCTCCTACTATTTTCCCATCAGCACCTAAATCATTAATCATTTTACAAAGGGAAAAAAGTCTGTCGCTTTCTTTAAATCTCAACCTCTTTGCATTTATTAGTCTTGATTTCTCAGTACTTGCTGCAAGTATTACGCACAGAACTGGTGCTAAATCAGGTATATTTTTTATATCAATTTCCATTGACCTTATATCAGCTTTTGAATTTTCCAAGATATTATCTTCTGTAAAAATTTTTGAGCCGAACTTTTTTGCTATAGTCAAAATTTCCTTGTCACCTTGAAGACTATCAATATTTAAGCCCCTAATCTTTACCTTTGATCCAAGTAGATTTGCTCCAATAAAAACTGACGCATTAGACCAATCTCCTTCTACATATAATTTACCAGGAGATTTGAGATTTCCTCCCTTTATTTTGTAAGAGTTTTCCATTTTTTTCACATCTATACAAAATTTTTTTAATTCATTTATAGTTAAATCAACATAAGGTTTAGACTCTAAATTTGATTTTAAAATAATTTGACTTTCAAAGGGAGATTTACTTGCAACAAGTAAAATTCCTGATATATATTGGCTGGAAATATCTCCTCTGAAGGTAAATTTCCCACCCTTAAAATATCCTCTTGCTTCTAGGGGAAGATGATTTTGACTGAATGAAAAATTATTCTTTTCAAGCTCTTCAATTAGTTCTTTAAGGGGTCTTTTAGAAAGACTTTCTGAGCCTATATATTTTACATTTTCTCCATAAAAATTTCCTATTGCCAATAAAAACCTTAATGATGAGCCAGAATCCTTAAAATCTATTTGAGGATTTTTAACATCGACTCTGTCTTTAATTAAAAATGAATTTTCTTTTCTTTCTATAACAAAGCCTAGATTTTCCAAAGCTTTTACTGTTACTAATATATCATCAGAAAAATTATTTAAAAAAATTTCTGTCTTTTCCTCACATAAAGCTCCAAGAATTAAATCCCTATGTCCTTGGCTCTTTGAAGATATTGCATCAATATCTCCCTCAAGTTTTCCCGGTTTTATTTTAACTTTCATAGAATTTCCTCATAAATTTTTAGCATATTTTCATAAGAAATTTGCCCTTTTGCTGAATTTTTAGAATAATAAGAAAAGGTATAAAAAGATCCAAAAAGTGGTGATAAAATTCTTGTCATCTTTCCAAAATCTCCCATTGCCATAATTATTAATTTCTTATCCGTTTTCTTTCTAAATTCATCAGTAGCATTTAGTATTCTTAGCGAATCCTCATAGGAATTAGACCAAGTTATATATTTTATAATATTAAAATTTAGCTTATCCATATCTTCTAAAGTATTTATAATATTCATAAAATCTGGAGTATTTTCAAAATTATGTAAAGAAAGAAGGCTTAACTTATTGTAATCTCTAATTAAAGTATTCATATCTTTTAAGAAGTCTTTACTACTATTAAATTCAATATCATAAATAGAAAAAATATCATTATCTAGTAGATTTTTTATAAGAATTTCTTGATAATTTTGCTTGAAAATTCCATTTCCCCCTTGGCCCTTAGACCTTAATGTGAAAATTAAATCTTTATCTGATAAAATTTCTTTAATTTTTTTGGATATTTCAAGGGTTCTATTGATATCCTTATAATTATTATAACAATCTGCACGCCACTCTATTGTATTTACCTTTAATTTGCTGAGATTTTGACAATCTTTTAAAATCTCAGCATCATCTCTACTAACTATAGGCAAAATTATTTGAAAATTACTTTTTTTTATATTCATAGCTTTGTTAAAATATCATAAATATTTGGATCCAAAACTGCTATTGTTACATCCATATCTTCTTTTTTTAAAAATTCTCTTATGGTATCAACAGCAATTTTGCAAGCTTCTTTAAGAGGGTAACCGTAAATACCTGCTGAAATCAAGGGGAAAGCTATAGATTTTATAGAATGTTTTTTTGCAAGTTTCAAAGAATTAATATAAGCATTTCTTAAAAATTCTTCTTCTCCACTCAATCCATCTCTGTAAATAGGTCCCACTGCATGAATTATGTACTTACTGGGAAGATTATATGCACTTGTTATTACAGCTTGTCCAGTTTTAATGGGTCCTAGTTTCTTACAATCCATTTCAAGACTTTTAGATTTAGCACCTTGAAATATTGCACCACATACACCTCCACCTGGAAAAAGCTCTTTATTTGCAGCATTAACTATCGCATCAACATCCATCTTTACTAAATTTTCTAATTTTATATTTAAAGACATAAGCTCCTCCTTGTAAATTTATTTGATAAAAACTCCCTCAATCTAATCTCACATAGATGAGCCTTTTAGAATATTTTTTTCTTCAATAAAAGTATATCTTTTTCTTTAATTTTATGCAAAAAAATATTAAGATGAAAAAGTCATCTTAATATTTTTGATTAGCCTTCAATTTGTCCATATTTTTTTATTGTCTTTTTCTTGTAGAAAAATACTATTATCAATAACATGACAATTCCTGCAGGAACAGCAGTATAACCTATGTCTGTAATTCCAGCAACTAAAAATCCAAAGATAGACGAAATTCCGCATATTATGGCATAAGGTAGTTGCGAAGAAACATGGGCTATATGATCGCACCCAGCTCCAGCCGATGAAAGAATAGTGGTATCAGAAATCGGTGAGCAGTGGTCACCAAAAACTGAACCTGAAAAAATTGCAGCCAAAATTATTACTAAATAATCCATAGCATCAGTTTCAATTAAAATAGGTACAATTATAGGAACCAAAATACCAAAAGTACCCCAAGCTGTGCCTGTGGAGAAAGATAAGAATGCTGCCACTATAAAAATTATAGCAGGAAGTATCCACATGGGCATTTGTGAATCAGAAATTTTAGAAGCTATAAAACCACCTGTATTTAGATAGTCACTTGAAGTAATTCCTCCAATTGTCCATGCTAATGTTAAAATAACAATAGCTGAAATCATAGACTTCATACCTTCTACAATGCCTGACATAAATTGATTAAAGCTTAGAAGTTTTCTCGGAATATACATTATAAACGCGAGGAATAATCCACTAACAGACCCTACCACCAAAGATAAATTTACATTAGCATTTCCAAAAGCAGCAGGTGCTGATTTACCTTGAAAAAATCCACCAGTTTTTAGCATCATAATTAAAGTAATAGAAATAAGACACAAAATTGGCAAAACCAAATCATAAACCTTGCCTTCTTTTGAATGTACATAGCCTACATCTTCCTTCTCAATTATTTTAGATGTATCTTTTATTTCATACTTTTGCATGACACCAATTTCATTTTTAGAAAAGCAAAAATATATAATAGAAAAAATTGTTAAAATCGCATAAGCATTTAAAGGAATTGTACTTAAAAAAACTTTCATAGGATTTTCAATACCAGCTTCTCCAATAATTGCAACAACAGAAGCCGCCCATGATGATATAGGTGCCATAATACAAATAGGGGCTGCTGTAGAATCTATTATTTGTGCTAATTTTGCTCTGGAAACTTTATTTTCATCAATAATTGGTTTCATAACAGCACCCACTGTTAAACAGTTGAAATAGTCATCAATAAAAATTAAAATCCCCAAAATAACTGAAGCAAGTTTTGCAGAAGTTTTACTTTTTATTTTCTTACTTGCCCACTTGCCATAGGCAAAAGAACCGCCAGCCATGTTCATAACCATGACTAAAGACCCTAAAAGAGCAAGAAACATAATCATAAGAGAATTATCTCCTAATTTTTGTGACATAAGGGTAAATACTTCTTCAATAGCAGCAATAAAATTACCGCCAGTAAAAATTAGACCACCGGCTAATATACCCAATAACAATGAAGTAATTACTTCTTTAGTAAGTAGTGCTAAAATAATAGCAATAATTGGTGGTAAAATAGTTAAAATTCCGTAATTCATCTTTATTCTCCTTTGTAATAAATACTATTGTAGTGTAATTAACAAAATATTTCAACTATTTTGTTAATTATGCCCCTTAAATCTACATATAAAAAAGGGAGCCTAAGCTCCCAAAAATTTTATAAATTATTTAGCTTTGTTAAATCTTTCTTCTGCAATATCCCAGTTAACAACATTCCACCAAGCTTTTAGATAATCGGCTCTCTTATTTTGATATCTCAAATAATAAGCATGTTCCCAAACATCATTACCGATAATGACGCTGTATCCAAAAGATACTGGTGAATCTTGGTTAGGGTTTGTCATAATTTCAACTTTTCCATTTTTAGCTACTAAATTTACCCAACCTGAACCAAATCTTCCAGCTCCCTTAGCTTCAAATTCTTCTTTAAATTTTTCAAATGAACCGTAAGCTTCTTCTATTGCTTTTTTTAAATTTCCAACAGGTTCTTTTGAGCCACCTGGTGTCATTGTTTCCCAAAATAGACTATGATTATAATGTCCTCCACCGTTGTTAATAACAGCAGTTTTGATATTTTCAGGAATTTCATCAAGATTTCTCAAGATTTCTTCAAGATCATCTAAAGATTCTTTATCAAGATTTGTTCCATTAACAGCCTTGTTTAAATTGTCAACATAAGTTTTATGGTGTCTGTCGTGATGAATTCTCATAGTTTCTTCATCAATTGTTTCTTCAAGTGCATTATAATCATATTTTAAATCTTCTAATTTAAATGCCATTTTACTCCCCCTTCAATTACCCATTTAAATTTTTACATTAATATATTACCCAAAAAATATATAATTAAAACTTTAATTTTTCTCTCTCATTTTTTCTCTATATCCATTCATAACTTCAGAAAAAATTTCTGAAGAAGATTGCGGTGTATATGTTATAGCATTAGCACCAGCCTCAATAGTTTCTAAAATATGTTCATCAGTATGACCGCCAGTAGCAATAATAGGATATTCTTCTCCAACAATTTTTCTACATAGTTCAATAAGTTCTGGTGTTCTTTTTCCTCCAGCAACATTTAATACTCTAGCTCCTGCTTTTACCTTTCCTTCAATATCATCTTTTAAAGATAATACTGTTGCTATAACAGGCACATCTAAAACTTCACTTATTCTCTTTATAGTTTCATTAGCCATTGGGGCATTAACTACAACTCCTTTTGCTCCCAAAAGTTCTGCTTGCATACCAATATTTAAAGAACGATATCCATTTGTAACAGCCCCACCTATACCAACAAAAACAGGTACAGATGCAACCTCACAAATAGCATTAATAATTTTAAGCTCAGGTGTAAAAGGATAAACAGCCATTATTGCTTGAGCATTGGTATTACAAATAATTGGTAAATCATTAGAAAATAAAAGAGATTTTATCCTTTTGCCCATAAAATTTATGCCACTAGCTCTGTAAATGACTTCAGGAATTAAAACTTGTCTTTTCCTTAAATTTGTTTCAATCTTAGGTATTAATTTATCTTTCTTATTAGATTGTTCCATAATATCACCTCTAAATATATTTTATAGTAAAATAGGACAAATAACATTAATTTTTTAAAATTTTTAATTATTTACATACTTTAAATAAAGATTTTACATTTATATCTTATATTGAATCAAAGACATTATTTAGAAAAGGAGAAACTACATGAGAAATTTTAAAAAAATCTGTGCAACAATCTTTGCTGTATCAACTTTATTGCCTTCATTTATCTTTGCAGAAAATAATAATGAATACGGTAGTGCAAAAAATGTTATTATGATGATTCCTGATGGCTATTCAATTGAAATTGAAACAGCTACAAGATGGACAACAGCTGAAAAGAAATTAGTTTTAGATGATATGGTTAAAGGACTTGTTAGAGTCAACAATTCAAATACACCAATTGCTGACTCAGCTCCAGCTGCAACAGCAATGGCAACAGGTTCAAAAACAGAAACGCCATTTATTTCTTGCTATTCTACAAAAGATGGAATGCCTGGATTTTATGATTTTGACAAAAACAAAGCAAAAATGCCACTTGCAACAGTTCTTGAAGGTGCTAAAAGATCAGGAAGGTCAACAGGAATTGTTTCAACTTCTAACATCCAACACGCAACTCCAGCTGCATTTTGCTCTCACTATCCAAACAGAAATGAATATGAAATTTTAGGTGAGCAACAAGTTTACCAAGATATGGATGTGGTTTTGGGGGCTGGCAGTCAATATTTAGATGCAAGCAAGAGAAAAGATAAGGAAGATTTAATAAATGAAATTAAATCTTTAGGTTACGATTATTTCACAACAAAATCTGAAATGGATAAGACAACTTCAAATAAAATTTGGGGAATGTTCGCTGAAAAATCAATGAAGTATGATATTGATAGAGAGCCATCTGTAGAACCTTCATTAGCTGAAATGACTACAAAAGCAATAAATACTCTATCAAAAAATGATAAAGGATTTTTCTTAATGGTTGAAGGGTCAGAAATTGACTGGGGCGCTCACGCAAATGATCCAGTTGCAACAATTACAGATGCCATAGCTTTTGATAAAGCTGTAGCTGTTGCAAAAGAATTTGTTAAGAAAACCCCTAATTCCGTTCTAATAGTTGCTGCAGACCACGGAACAGGTGGGATGACTTTTGGCTCAACAGGAATTAATAGTGGATATGATAAAACAGAGCTTGATAAATTCACAAACTTGGTTGCTAATGCAAAAATGACTGGTCAAAAAGTTGCTGAAAAACTTGATGATAACAGAACAAATATAAAAGATATTATGAAAGAAGCTTACGCAATTAATGATTTAACAGCTGAAGAAGAAAATTTAATTAAAACTGCTGATAAAAAAGATTTACAAACTGCTGTTGGAAAAGTTGTTTCCGATAGGTCATATATAGGCTGGACAACAAGAGGTCATGTTGGTGGTGATATTGCCCTACACTGCTTAACTAATGGAGATAATTTAAAAACTCTCGAAGGAACTATATTTAATAATCAAATTGGTTTATATATGGCAGATGTTTTAGACATAGACCTTAACAAATTAACTAATGAATTATACGTTTGTGCAAGAGAAGCTTTTATTAAAAAAGGTGCAAAAGTAGAATATAGCAAAGCTTCTGAAGATAACTATGAACTTAAAGTTACAAAAGACGACAATGTATTAATTATACCCATGAACAAAAACTACGCTAAGTTAAATGGTAAAAAAGTTACTATTGGTGGACTTGCAATAAACACAAGTAATAAAGTTTACCTACCACAAAAAGCTATTGAATTAATTAAATAAAATCAAAAATAATTTAACCTCTTAATAATATAAATTGGCTTAAAAAAAATAAGCCGAAAAAAGACTATAAGAAAACTTATAGCCTTTTTTGTTAGAAAAATATTAATAAAAATAAAATTATAAAATTCATTAACAATCTTCTAATTTTCTTTTTATTTACTTTTGTATAATTTTTTTATTTTATTTTTTCTATAATCTTTTAAAAATATTTGATTTTTAAAAGGGATAATATTTTGTATTAGCTAATAACATCTATATATTTTGTATTTTTAGAAAAAACACTCTTGGCTAAAGAATCAAGTGCAATTATTTTTTTCTTATTTTCTCTAGCAATATCCACAAATTTATCTATAATTTGTAAAATAAATATTTTTATATTATATTCTGCATCAAGGTATACTTCTTCTATTATCCATACATCTTTAGCTTGACTAAAACTGATGTATCCTATCTCAGCCTTGCCATCATAAGCAAATAAGTGATTTTTTTCTTTATCAAAAGTAAAAGAAACCATCTCTTTGATTCCCCCCTGTAAATGAGTTTTACCCAATTTAAAATTTATCATTCATTGGGGTCTTCTTTTGGAAGTGAAGATAATAATTTTTTTGTATAGTCATCCTTAGGATTTTCAAAAATTTCATCTACAGTATTTTTTTCTTTCAAACTTCCCTTTTGCATAACTAATACTTGATCAGCTATGTGCTTTACCAAAGCTAAATCATGAGAAATAAATACAAGAGTTAAACCATACTGACTTTTTAAATCACTTAAAAGATTTATTATCTGTGCCTGAATTGAAACATCAAGGGCTGAGGTTGGCTCATCAGCTATTATTATCTTTGGATTTACGGCTATTGCCCTTGCTATAGAAATTCTTTGCCTTTGACCACCGGAAAATTCATAGGGATACCTATCCCTGAAAAATTTTGAAAGACCACAGATTTCCATAGTTTTTAATACTCTCTTTTCAAGCTCTTTTTTGTCATTAACTTTTTCTAGATTTTTTAATCCCTCAGAAATTATTTGAAAACAGGTTTTTCTTGGATTTAAAGATGAATAGGGGTCTTGAAATATCATCTGAACATTTACCCAATAATTTACATACTCTTTCTTGTTAAATTCAAGAATATTTTTATTTTGATAAATTATTTGCCCTTTTGCATCTTTATAAAGTCCCATTAAGCACCTTGCAAGAGTTGATTTACCAGACCCACTTTCTCCCACAATACCAAGGCACTCTCCCTTATTAATATCAAAAGAAATATCATTTAAGGCATTAACAGTTTTATTTTTTATCTTGAAACTTTTCATCAAATTTTTAATTTGCAAAATTTCATTCATAGAGGAAGCACCTCACTTTATGACCATTAAAATCTTTTTGTATAGGTATTTTTCTTTTACAAATATCCATAACATATTGACATCTGTTGCAAAAATAACAGTTTTCGTTTAAATTTCTAGGGTCTTGTAAACTTCCTTTTATTGAAAATAATCTTTTTCTTGTATCACTAATAAGAGGTCTAGCTCTCATAAGCCCCTTAGTATAAGGATGTAGGGGGTTTTTAAAAATTTCTTTAACAGGAGCTTCTTCTACAATTAGTCCCTGGTACATCACATTTACCACATCAGCAATTTCAGCAACTAATGACAAATCATGAGATATGAATATTAGGCTTGTTTTATAATATTTCTTTAGTTTTTTCATCAATTCTAAAATTTCTTTTTGAATGGTTACATCAAGAGCTGTTGTCGGTTCATCTGCTATTAAAATCTTAGGATTTGGAGCAAGTGCCATAGCAATCATAACCCTTTGCCTCATGCCTCCTGAAAGTTCGTGGGGATAAGAGTTATATATCAATTTAGCATTATTTAGCTCAACTTTTTCAAGCATCTCTATAGATTTTTCCTTAGCTTCTTTTCTTGATATATTTGAATGTGCCCTATAAATTTCAGATACCTGATAGCCGATTTTTAAAACAGGATTAAGTGATGTCATTGGTTCTTGAAAAATCATACTTATATCCTTACCACGTATTTTTTCAATCTGCTTTTCACTTTTCTCCAAGAGATTTTCTCCCGAAAATATAATTTCACCTTCTAAAGAATCAAGAGATTTTTTATCTAATAATCCCATAATTGCAAGAGATGTTAAAGATTTTCCACAACCACTTTCACCTACTAGCCCTAGGGTCTGACCTTCTTTTAAAGTCAAATCAACTCCATTGAGTGACTTTATTGGTCCTTTGGAACTAGCAAAATAAATTTTTAAATTTTTAATATTTAAAATTTCTTTCATACTATCCTCTTTTCTTAGGATCAAAGGCATCTCTTAAACCATCCCCCACTAAATTAAATAATAAAATACTTATACAAATTGCAAGCCCTGGAAATACTGTAAGAAATGGATAATCTCTTATGAAAGTTCTGCCTTCACTTAACATCTGTCCCCATTCTGCTTGTGGAGGCTCTATTCCCATTCCAATGAATGATAGGGATGCACTTGATAAAATATTTACGCCCACACCAATAGTTGCTTCAACTATGATTGGTCCTAATGAATTTGGCAAAATCTCACAAAAAATAATTTTTAAATCATTTTCTCCTAATATTCTTGCAGCCGTGACATACTCTAAATTTTTCTCCTCAATTACCTTTGCTCTTATAAGCCTTGCATATTTAGGAGTTGAAGATAAGGATAAGGCTAAAATTAAATTAAAAACACCATTTCCCAAAGTTGCAGCCAAGGCAATAGCTAAAATAAGTTGAGGAATTGATAAAAATATATCCATAACCCTCATTGCAAAAACATCAAATTTACCACCGTAATATCCGGCAAATAATCCTATAATAAGTCCAATTATTATTGAAAAAAAAGTAGAGCTTATACCTATTAATAAAGACATCTGTCCGCCATGTAAAATTCTTGAGAATTCATCTCTGCCAAAATTATCTGTACCCATCAAATGAGTTGGGCTTGGACTTAAAAATGTATTTGATACATCTTGTTTTGTATAATCATATGGAGAAATAAAATCAGCAAATATTGATAGAACAATTAATATTAAAAGTAAAACAAAACAAAGCCTCGCTGCTTTATTTTGCATATAATATTTTGCAAATTTTCTAAATCTTTTAATCATAAGTTACTCCATCTTAATTTGAGGGTTTAAAAATCCATAAAGTATATCTACAATTATAGAAATTATTGAATATACAAGGGCTATAAACATTACACCACCTAAAATTACAGGATAATCTCTGGTCTTTACGCTATCAACCATAAGCCTTCCAATACCTGAAATTGAAAATACTGTTTCTGTCAATATGCTTCCACCTAAAAGTCCACCAGCTTGAAGTCCAATAGTTGTTATAATTGGAATCATTGCATTTTTTAAAGCATGAATAAAGATAATTCTTGATTTTTTGAGTCCCTTTGCCCTCGCCGTTCTTATATAATCCTTATCTAAAACTTCTATCATAGAAGACCTTGTCATTCTCATAATTGAAGATGAAGTTTGTAAACCCAAAGCAAGAACAGGAAGTATCATATGCCTCCATGAAGAAAAACCACTTGCAGGAAGTAGTTTTAATTTGCTTGAAAATATAATAATTAACAATAATCCTGACCAAAATATTGGCATTGCAAGTCCTATCATTCCTGCAAAAGAAATGAGTGAATCTATAATATTATTTTTATTTATCCCTGCAATTATCCCTAATATTATTCCTGAAATTATGGCAAAAATTAGAGAAACTCCTGCCAACTTTAAAGTATTAGGAAATACTCTTAAAATCTTTTCTATGACAGGAGTTTTTGACTGATATGAAGTTCCTAAATCAAAATGAAAAATTAAGTTTTTTAAAAATCGTCCATATTGAATTAAAAATGGGTCATTAAGACCCATTTTATCTCTTAATATCTCAACAGTCTCTTTTGGAGCATTAGGGCCGGCACTTGCTAATGCTGCATCTCCAGGTGACAAATATAGTAGGGAAAATACTACAAAAGATACCCCAATTATTGTAGGAATTAAAATTAAAATTCTTTTCAAAATATATTTAGGCATTTTTCACCCCATTAATTTTTAAAAATTTTTTCAAACTGAAAAATTTATCTAATATTTTTAAATCTCTGTGCATATCCTGCTTCCATGTCAAAATCTGGTAAATCCTTAGATGCTGCCATCAAAGTTTCTCCATAACAAATATACATCCAAGGCATATCTTCATATATTAATCTTTGTGCCTTTTCATATATTTCCTTTCTTTTGTTGTCATCAAAGGTTTGTGTTCCTTGGTCTATCAAAGTATCTAAATCCCTATTACCATAAAAGGTAAAATTGGGACCAATTCCTTTATTATTTGAATGGAAAGGTTGATATAATTCGTAGTGAGTATCAATAATAGATGGATTCCAAGACATTATAAACATATTATGGTCTCCATTTTTTAAAGCATCCATAAAGGCTCCCCATTCAAGTCTTACCACTTTTAAATTTATACCAAAATCTTTAAGCTGGTCTTGCATCATTGTTGCAACATTTACTCTTGTTTGGTTATCAGAAACATAAATAGTCAGTTCACTATCATCTTTAATATTTGCCTTGGCAAATAATTCTTTGGCTTTTTCTATATTTTTATTATAGGGTTTGAGTTCACCAGCTAGGGAATATTTAAAATTTGGATTAACAGGACTTGATGCTAAAGTGCCACTGTTCATATAAACAGTTTTAAAAATTGATTCCATATCTATAGCATTAACTAGAGCTTGTCTTGCTATTTTATTATCAAAAGGTTTTTTTGCCATATTAAAACCTATGAAATGCACTGAATTGTCCATTTTTTTAAGAAGTTTTAAATCTTCATTTTCTTCAATACTTTTAATATCATTAGGGTCAATTTTTAAAGCTAAGTCCATACCTCCTGATTCAACTTCAATTAACCTTTGTGACGATTCAGGAATGACTTTCATTTCTATATTTTTATATTTAGGTTCAGCACCCCAATAATATTTATTATAAGAAAAATTTGCATGGTCATTTTGTACCCATTCGTCAAGAACATAAGCCCCCGTACCAAGACAATCTTTAGTTAAATCTCCACCATTTTCTACAAATTTCTTTGAAACTATTGAAACTGCAGGATGACCAAGTGCTTTTAGAAAAGTAGCATCAATTTCTTTTAGAGTAAACTTCAAAGTTCTATCATCTATTTTTTCATAAGAATTTTCATCTATTTTTCCGTAAAAAGTCTTGAATTGGTCGCTAGATGCTGCTCTCTTTAAAGAAAAAATTACATCTTCAACAGTTAAATCATCACCATTTGAAAATTTAATCCCTGGTTTTAAAGTTATTATAAAAGTTTGTGGATCTGGATTTTCAATTTTTTCAGCCAGAGAATTTACAAGGCTTCCATCAGGTTTTAATTCTACCAAAGTATCATAAACTTGATTTATAATATTAACTGAATAATCATCGTTAATTTGAGCAGTATCAATATTTTTGGCATCTTCAGATAAACAAACTCTCAATGTATCAGAATTATTTTTTGATTGAGAAGTATTTTTTCCACATCCTGTAAAAAATAACATGATTCCCAACATTAATACTATAATTTTTTTCATACAATCATCCTCTCAATCTGTTTCTATTCGTCTAATGTCAGCACCTAAATCTTGGAATTTTTCAACTATATTTTCGTATCCCCTATCTATATGGTAAATTTGTGAGATTTCTGTCTGTCCTTCAGCTACTAATCCGGCTAAAATTAGAGCAGCACCTGCTCTTAAATCAGTTGCATTTACTTTTGAGCCATACAATTTAGACTTGCCCAATATTATTGCTTCCCTATCAACAACCTTGATTTTTGCCCCCATTTTCTTTAATTCTTCAGCGTGCATAAATCTATTTTCAAAAACTGTTTCAATGATTGATGATTGACCTTCAGCCTGAGTTAGTAAAGCCATAAAAGGAGCTTGCATATCTGTAGGAAATCCTGGATGAGGAAGAGTTTTTATTTCAAATGGATAAATTTTTTCCTTACCTATAACTCTTACCTTATCATCATCTACTATAACTTCTGCCCCAGCTTCTTCAAGCTTTGCTAAAATTGGTTTCATATGATTTGTGATTACATTTTCTAAAAGAACATCTCCGCCAGTAATTGCCGGTGCTATCATAAAAGTACCAGCAACAATTCTATCAGGAATTATTTGATGGTAACATCCTTTCAATTTTTGAACTCCCTTTATTTTTATAGTTGAAGTTCCTGCACCTGTGATTTTAGCCCCCATCTTATTAAGAAAACTTGCTAAATCGACAATTTCAGGCTCCTTGGCACAATTTTCTATCAAAGTTTCTCCTTCAGCTAAAGTGGCAGTCATAATAATATTTTCTGTTGCACCTACTGACGGGAAATCTAAATAAATATTATTTGCTTGTAATTTATCAGCTTTAGCAGAAATATTTCCATGAGTCATTTCAACTTTTGCTCCTAAAGCTTTAAAACCTTTTAAGTGTAAATCTATTGGTCTTGAACCTATGGCACATCCGCCGGGTAAAGAATTAACAGCTTTGCCCATTCTTGCAAGTAGTGGTCCCATAACTAAGAATGATGCTCTCATTTTGCTCATAAGCTCATAATTTGTCTGATAACTTGTTAGATTTTTTGAATTAATAACAATTAGGTCTCCATCATATTTTACTTTAACCCCAAGTTCTCTTAGAACTTCAATCATTATTTCTACATCTTTTAATTTTGGTACATCTTCCAAAACTATATCTTCTGTTCCTAAAAGACAAGCTGCCAAAATAGGAAGTGCTGCATTTTTTGCCCCACCTATTCTTATTTTCCCTTTTAATGGGCCGCTTGGTCTGACTACTATCTTTTCCATTGCCCCTCCAAATTAGTTAGTGTTTTAATTATACCATATATATACCCCCTATAAATTACACTTTATTCATATATAAAAAATATGTTAAAATTACAAAAGGAGGAAAAAAGAATGAAAAATTTTATTGGAAGAAATTTTAGAAAAATCCCTGCATCTCCATTTTCAGATGACTATTCAAAAATATACAGAGATTTAATTGATTTTGGTGTGGGCGATCCTGATATAGAAACAGATAAAGGAATAATTGAAAGTATTTATAAGGCAGGTCTAAACGGTCAAACTCACTACACCGACCCAAGAGGTACTTTAGAATTTAGAAAAGCCTATGTTGATTTTTATAAAGAAGAATACCATATAGATATCAACGAAAAAAATGTTCTTTCCACAATGTCAGGCACAGAAGCTTTATATATTATTTTTAAAGGAATCATTGATGAAGGTGATGAGGTTATTATTCCCTCACCATTTTTTAGTCCCTATGCGTACCAACTCAAAATTTGCGGTGGAAAGGCAAAATTTCTTGAAACATATATTGAAAATGAATATGAATTTACTATATCTGATTTAGAAAAATTAGTTAGCGATAGAACAAAAGCTATTCTTATAAATACACCTAATAATCCTACAGGTGCAGTTTATTCAAAACATTTTTTAGAAGAAATATATAATTTTTGTTTAGAAAAAAATATTCTCATCATTTGCGATGATATTTATGATAATTACACATATTATGATGATTTTTATCCTAGCCTTAAATTTGATAAGAATTTAGAAAATGTAATAACAATAAATTCTCTTTCTAAGGATTTTGTAATGACAGGTTTAAGACTTGGAGCAATAATTGCAAATGAAAAATTAATTGATGTTTTTGAATATATACACGAAAATATTTTGTATTGTATCCCATCTTTAACTCAAGTAGCTCAAGTTTATGCCCTAAAAAACAGAAAACAAATTTGCCCACCTCTAAAAGATGAGTACAAAAAAAGAATGAAACTCGCCTACAAAAGGCTTAAAGAATTGAAAAATGTTGAAGTTATTGAGCCAAAAGGAGCATTCTATTTATTTCCAAAAATAAATTCAAATAAATATTCTATGGAAGAAATAGTTGATAAAATTTTAAAAGAAGCTCATATACGGGTAATAAATGGCAAGGCTTTCGGTCCTGGTGGAGAGAACCATATTAGAATTGCTGTTACTGTAAAAGAAGAAAAAATAAATGAAGCCTTTGACAGGTTGCGTAAATTGGATATTTTTAATTGATCAGTAATTAATATTATAAAATTTTTGAAATATATATACTTTTATATTTTCTAAAATAAAAAATCTCAAATTCCCTTATGAACTGACCCCCAAAAGTTGGACTAACAAACCAACTAAATGAGATCAGTTTTTTAAGGAATCTGAGATTTTTTTTATTTTATATAGCTCTTTTCTTGTGACTAATGCTTGCAATAATTGTACAAATAATAGCAACAATAACTACAGGAATTAACCATTCAAAACCATAATTTTTTAAGGGTAAATTTTTTATAATATCTGTTGGTCCTTGTAAAATACCGAAAACCATATTTAAGGACTGAACAATAGAAATTATAAAAGTAGTAAGAGTTGCTGAAATATAAGTTTCATTATATTTAATGAATTTATCAAAAGCACTCATAACAATTAAAACAATTATTACAGGATAAATAGTTGATAGAACTGGTACAGCCAAATTTATAAGTCCTTCTACTCCTAATAGGGATAGAATAACAGAAACAGTGGCTGATGCCAAAACTACATATTTGTATTTTAATTTGCCTTTTGAAATAGATTCAAAATAATTACCACAGGTAGCTGTTAAACCTACAGATGTTGTGAGGCAAGCCAAAGATACACCAATACCCATGACAACTCTTCCTAAATTTCCAAAAAGTGCATGAACTGATCCCATTAAAATATCGACTCTTTCACTTTGAGCTGTAAAACTTGAAGATGCTGTAGAGCCCATATATGTTAGACCTCCATAAACAAAAGCAAGAAGTAAAAAGCATACAAATCCCACTCCCAACATCATCTTCATCTGTTCATCTTTTTTAAGATACCCACGTCTTTTAATATCTCCCATAACAATACCAGCCATCAAAGCAGAACCTAGGGCATCCATTGTCTGATAACCTTCAGTAAAACCCCTCAAAAAGAAATTATCATCAGGAATTTGTCTTACAGGTCCAATTGGATCAAATATACTTTTAACTATAATAATAGTTAGCACTATTAAAAGTCCCGGTGTCAAAATATTTCCCACATAGGAAATAACTTCACCCTCATTTAAAACAAAAACTATAGTCAGTGCAAAAAATACAATTGAAGTTATCCATAAAGGAACACTTGGAAAAATTTGCTTTACAGCTATATCATAAGTTGTAGCTGCTGTTCTTGGAACACAAAAAAATGGTCCTATTGTTAAAATTGCTATTGCTCCAAGAACTTTCGCAAAAGTCGGTGAAACTCTTTTACCTAAATCTTCAGCACGACCCCCAAGATTTGCCGTAACTATTACACCTAAAACTGGAAGAACTGGGTCTGTTAGTAAAAAACCTATCATTGCCTTAATATAATTTGACCCTGATATTACTCCCAAATATGGAGGAAAAATTAAATTTCCAGCCCCAAAAAATATTGCAAAAAGTGCAAAACCAATTGTAATCGTATCTCTAAAAATCTTATTAATATCCATCACCCTTTCTCTTAAAATATCATTAATTGTTATTATATATTTTACTTATGTAAATATCAATTTAAAGTGACGAAATATTTAAAATTTTTAAATAACTATTTACTTGCTAGCTGATAAATTTTTCCGTTGCCAAAAGTTTTTTCTAAAATTTTACCTTGTTTTAAAAGATTATCGAGGCTTTGTTCAGAAAAAAGAATATTTATCTCTTCCTTTAAGACGTGACTAAAAGTTGAAACAAATTCAACAAGTAATGAATCATTTATTTCCCTTTTCTCAATACCTACTTCATCATCAATAAACTTACACAAATCCTCATAAGATTTATAGCCCTTTATTAATCTTTTATTATCTTCAATTAAAAAAGCTGGCGGATTTTTGACCCTGTAGTCAAAGGCAAGCATCCTATCTTCAAGAAAAATCTCATCAATAAATTCAAGCTCGCTTGTAAAATTATTAAAATCAATATCTAGTTCTTTTAAAATTTCCTTTTGTACTTGCATATCATATATGTTTTCCTCTTTTAAAATTGCCCACTCCTTTAACCTTCTCATATATAAGTTGCTCTTATCATAAGAAATTTGTCTAACAGCATTATAATATTTATCTAGAATATAAGATGACTTATGTTCTTCTGAAAAAAGACTTGGAATTTTCTTAAAATGTGGAAATTTTGTTATAGTTGATGCAGCCCTATACATATCGAACAAAATTTTATTTCCTAATTCAACAGAATTTAACTGAGAGAAATTTTTAGGCAAAAAATCTTCATAATTTTCTACAAGACCTGTCATAATAAATTCATAAGATAAATCCCTATATGTAAAAGTTAGAGCTCTTAAAACTCCTTCTAAACCCCAAGACCAAGGGTCTAAGACATCTGAAAAAATTAATAGTTTCATATTTCACCTCATTTAATATTTATTATAGCATACCAAAAAATATAAGAATTAAACAATTTTAACCTTTCTTTTGCATATTTCCTCAAAATATGACGAAATGTAAAATTTCTACAAGATATAGTTTTTATGTTCCTTTTATACACAATATGTTGTATAATTATTTGAAAAGGGAGGGCATTATGTTAACGGTAATAAAAAGAAATGGAACCGAGGTCCCATTTGACAAAGAAAAAATCACAATAGCAATAGAAAAAGCAATGAATTCTACAACAGGAGTTTTTGTAGAAGACCAAGCAGAAAAAATCGCAAGAGAAATTGAAGAATATGCAAATACAAAAGAAGTTCCCATGTCTATTTATGATATTGAAACTGAAGTTTATTATAAACTCATAAATTATAATAACCCTGCAACAGCAAGAGCTTACGAATCTTACAAGTCAGTTCAACAATATAAGAGGGAACAAAATACAACAGACAATGAAATTTTAGGCTTATTAAATGAAACAAACATTGATGTAATGGATGAAAATTCAAATAAAAATCCAATAATCGCATCTACACAAAGGGATTTAATAGCAGGAGAAGTATCAAAAGATATAGCTAAAAGAAAAATGATACCACTAGATCTAGTGGAAGCTCACGAATCTGGAGCAATTCATATTCATGATATGGATTATATTATCCAACCAATTTTTAACTGTTGTTTGGTAAATATGAAAGATATGCTTGATAACGGAACAGTAGTAAATGGAAAGATGATCGAAACTCCAAAATCATTCCAAGTAGCTTGCAACGTAATGACACAAATAATTGCGCAGATAGCATCAAATCAATACGGCGGTCAATCAATAGATATTTCTTGTTTAGGGAAATATTTAAGAAGATCCTTTGATAAAAATTTAAGTACAGCTATAGAAACCCTAGGCGATGTAGATTTGGCTGAAAAAATGGCAAAAAAAATGACTCAAAAGGATTTGGAAAGTGGTATTCAAACAATACAATATCAAATAAATACTCTAATGACTTCAAATGGACAAGCACCCTTTGTAACCTTGTTTATGCATATTAAAGACGGCGATATTTATGAAAATGAAGTTGCACTTATTATTGAAGAAATTTTAAAACAAAGAATTAAAGGAATAAAAAATGACGCCGGAGTTTATGTAACACCAGCTTTTCCAAAATTAATATATGTACTAGATGAAAATAATATACACAAGGATTCAAAATATTATTATCTAACAAGTTTAGCTATCCGTTGCACAGCTAAAAGAATGTATCCTGATTACATTTCAGCTAAAAAAATGGCTTCAAATTACGAAGGAAATGTATTTTCACCAATGGGCTGCAGGGCATTTTTACCACCATACAAAGACCAAAAAGGCAAATACAAATTTGATGGTCGTTTCAATATGGGAGCTTGCACAATTAATCTTCCACAAATAGGAATTTTAGCAAATGGCGATGAAAATAAATTCTTTGAAATTTTAAACAAAAGACTAGACCTTGTAAAAAGAGTTGGACTTTTAAGATACGAACATTTAAAGAAAGTAACTAGTGATTCCTCACCAATCCACTGGCAACATGGAGCAATTGCAAGACTTGGCAAGCATGAAAGTATAGCTCCTCTTCTATTGGATGGATATTCAACAGTATCATTAGGATATATAGGAATTTATGAAGCGACATATTTAACTAAGGGCGTATCCCATACAGATGCTAAGGGCTATCCTTTTGCAATGAGAATTATGGATACATTAAACGCAGCAGTAAAAAAATGGACCAAAGAATATGGAATTAAATTTACCCTATACGCAACTCCTGCTGAATCCTTAACTAACAGATTCAATTCAATAGATAGAAAAAGATTCGGAATTATAGAAAATGTTACAGACAAGGGTTACTATACAAACTCATTCCATGTAGATGTGCGTGAAGAAATTTCTGCCTTTGAAAAATTTTCTTTCGAATCAAAATTCCAAGATAAATCTTCAGGTGGTTGCATATCCTATGTAGAAATTCCAAACATGGAACACAACCTTGAAGCTTTGGAAACAATTGTAAGATATATTTATGATAATATCCAATATGCAGAATTTAACACTAAATCAGATTATTGTGCAGAATGTGGTTTTGATGGAGAAATAAAATTAAACGAAGATGGTCAATGGCAATGTCCACAATGTGGCAACACTGACCGTGCAACTTTAACTGTAGTAAGAAGAACCTGCGGATATTTAGGCGAAAATTTCTGGAATGAAGGAAGAACTAAGGAAATAAAAGATAGAGTGCTTCATATATAATGAAATATGGTCAAATAAGAAAATATGATGTCGCAAACGGACCTGGAATAAGATGTAGCTTTTTTGTTACTGGTTGCAATCATAAATGCCCCCAATGTTTCAATAAAGAGTATCAAGATTTTAGCTATGGTAAGTTGTGGACCAATGAAGAAACCAAAAAGATAATTTCCTATATGAATTTAGAAGAAATAAAGGGGCTTACCATTTTAGGTGGCGAGCCCTTTCAAAATACTGAGGATTTAATAGAAATTGTAGGAAAAATTAGAGAAAAAAGCCATAAATCTATTTGGATATATTCAGGTTACACTTACGAACAAATACAAGCTGACCCACTGAAGAAAAAACTCTTAAGCTATTGTGACGTTTTGGTAGATGGTCTATTTATAATAAAACTTAAAGATCTAAGGCTAAAATTTAGAGGTTCCTCCAATCAAAGAATAATAGATGTAAAAAAATCTCAAGAAGAAAATAAGATTATAACAATTGATAAATTTATGAATTAAAACCAAAGATAGTTACAAGTAAATAATTCAGTTATTAATTTAAGCCTTTTATAAAGGTGATATAGTAAAAGTGTCAGTTAATTATGAACTGGCACTTTTACTATATATATTGTTTTATTTATTTAATAACTCTAAGGCTATGGAAATATTCTCTTTTGCTTTTTCTTTCTTTTTATTGGTATTTTTTTCTAAAATAATTCTTCTTTGATCTAGATTATCTAGGGCTTTTTTCACCTGGTCTATTAACTCATCTGTGGTGAAAGTTTCTACATCTACAGACTCACTGATTCCAAGTTCATCTACCATTGCCCTTACTTTTGGATCATATATAAGACCTACCATGGGAAGATTTACAACTGCTGCATAAATTACTGAATGTAGGCGCATGGCTAATAATAATTTGCATTTTCTAAATATTCCCATAAGTTCTTGAGCCTTGTAAGTTTTTGTAATTGTAGAAATTCTGTCCTTATTTTTGCACAATTTTGCAAGTTCCATTGAATAAACATTATCTCTTGGCATATGAAAGGGAACAAGCAAGACATCATAACCCATATCTACCAAATAATCACAGACATAGGCTAATTTTTCCTTTAAGTCTTGTGCTTTTTTCCATTCTCTTATACATATACCAATTGTATTTTGAGAAATTTTTATGCCTTCCTTAGCCAAAATTTCTTCTGTTTTTTTGTCACTTATAGGCTCCAGTGAGAATACAGGATCAGCCGTTACTTTAATATTTTTATTTTTTAATTTTAACTTTTTTACAAAGTCATAAGAAAGCTTATCTCTTAAACTTATGAAGTCAACTTTTTCCAGAATGATTTTTGTCATAAATCTGTTAAAGGGCTTATTTATCGGTCCTATACCATTTGCATAAACATAGACTTTTTTACCTAAAATTTTGGCAAGAAAGATTAAAAATAAATAGTATGCAAGTGACCTAGTTGAGGTTACATCTTGAAGAAGCGAACCTCCCCCTGATATAAAGAGGTCTGTTTCCTTTAAATTTGCGATAAGATGAGATAGGTTGAACCTATCGGCACTTTTGATATCATAAATTTTTTCCGTTTTTACTGGATTGTTAGAAAAGGCCTTTAATTCAATATCAATATTTAGTTTTTTAAAATCATCTACCATGGCTTTTAAGATGGCATCATCACCTGAGTTATCAAAACCAAAGTAGCCGGAAAAAAGAATTTTTTTCATGAAACCCCTTCTACTTTTAAATTTTCTTTTTTTGTTAGCTCTAATTTTTCATTTTTAGAAATTCTTATAAGACTAATAATTATTCCTAGTAAAATCCAAAATGTAAATATTATCCTTGGCATATATAAAATATGTTCAGTCATCCCATTGGCTAAAATTCCAAATAAAGATGCAATCGCACCAGCTCCCAAATATTTTATATATTTATCATCACTTTTTGCTAAATATAAATTAGCATTTTTTAATATAGAAAAAATCATATATAAAAACACAAGAAGTCCTATTATTCCGCCTTCTGCAAAGATTTCAAGAAAAGTATTGTGGGCGTGATAAATGGGCATTGTTCTTATATAAGTTTCAAAAACTTGCTTGAACGGTATATAGCCAAAGCCTACACCATTTATGAAATTATCCTTTATTAAATGAAAGGTTATATCATATATCTTAGTTCTATATAGGATAGATGAATCCACATTTGAGCCTATGGAAATAAATCTTTCCAATATACTTTTTGGTAGGAAAGGAATCATTATAAGAATAATTGGTATGGACAAAAGTAATAGTCTTTTATCTACAATTAAGACAAAAATAAATGCCGCAACAAAAATTCCTAACCAGCCGCCTCTTGACATTGTCATCACTAAGGCTATAAGCAAAAGTCCAACTCCTGCCATAAATAGCATTTTTTTCTTCATAGATTTGGTATACCACATAAGACCAACACCTAAGGGAATAGTCATTACTAAATATTCTGCAAAAATATTGGGATTAGTGAATACAGAGTAAATTCTAACTGCTATATCTTGTGAATTTTCCACATCAGTCCACTCTGGTCTCATAACAACACCTGTAAAAATTTGTCTTATACCTACTAGAGCAACCATTAAGACTGAAACCATTAAAACTGATACAAAAACATTTATATCTTCTTTTTTTCTTAGACTGTTAACCATGGCAAAAACAAAAGAAACTCCTGCACAGTTCAGACCAAGATCTCTTATAGAGCCCCCTACATTTACCGATGTCAGGGTATTTACAAGGGCTAAAACTATAAAAAATCCTATGCTTAGACCATAAATATCTACTGTAAAATCTCTTTGGTCCAATAAAATTTTTCTTAAAAATATTACAAAGCCCATGGATAAAAAACCTAAAAGTCCAATGATATCAGGTAAAAATGGATAAGCAAAAGCCATAAGGCAAAGACCAATTTTTATATCGTAAAGGACAAAAAATATTCCGCAAAACACAAGCATTGTAGCAAGAAAAAATTTTGTGCTTAGAAATATATAGGATACTAGGACAAGTAATGCCATAAAAATTATCAAAGGAAGTTTTTTTGTTCTTACCACCATTGGTCCACCTCTTTGTCTAGTTTAAAGAAATCTGTAAAGTAATTTATAAATAAAGAATTATCTAGTATATCCTTGTATAAACCCTTTAAGCTTGCTCCAATAAAACCTAATAGTAAAATGATAAGACTTAGCTTGATAGGCTTAGAAAATACAAGACCATATATGCTTGTAAACAAACCACAATAGAGTATAAAGGTAAATATAAAGGATAATAATGAATTCAAATCCTTTGCTACAACTTTAATAGGACTTAGAAAAAGAGAATTCTTTATAGGTTCTCTCAAAATTCTATTTAAAAAATTACAAAAACAATTTAAAATCCCAAAAAATCCTATGAATATTTTATAGGTAAAAGAATTTTCAAATATAGATTTTCCATCATTTAAAGTTCTTCTAACAAATGAGTACCTATAAAAATTGGCAAAAATATTTAATTTTTTTATCAATTTACTCAGTAAACTATGGGAATAAATTTCTCCTAATTTACTGGTAATTTTCATTGATATTCCAACAATTATGGAATTATACATTTTATCACTCTACTTTTATGTCCATCACTATTGCAAAAGTTGCAATATTTTTATTCTTTACTCTTTGTTGGTTGCCGATTCTAATTTGTTCAGTTCCAACTTGATAGAAATCGTCATTTTCTTTCACATCACATTCAACTTCCATATGAACAATATATTTTTCTGGAACTTCTGCTAAAACAACTTGTCCCTTATATTCAACTTCTTTTTTAAAAGGTTCGTAAGAAACTTTTTTTATCTTGCCTAGGTAGGTTCCCTTATCATAATCATACAAGGGGTCCCCTTCTTTAATCTTAGAAACAGTTGCCATTTTAACTTCATTAACATCCATATATATTATGCCCTTCTTGCTTTGAGCATTTGAAACTGAAGGCGATTTAGATAGTCTTTTAGCACCGAATACAGCAATTAAAGCTACTAACAAAATCACCAATAAATCAATAATATTGATAATGCCAAATATCTTACCTTTTTTATCAATTATTTTCATTATATTCCTCCAAAATTTTATTATAAATTTCAAATTGTGCCTTACCCATAGCATCAGTAGAGAATTTTTCTTCTACAAGCTTATGGATATTTTCTCCTAATTCTTTTAACTTTTGCCTGTTGTTGTACAGGTAAAGTATTTTTTGGCTTAAGCTCTTATAATCACAAACTCCAATTAAATATCCTGTCTTATCATTTATAATTACCTTAGATATGCCCCCAACATCTGTTGAAATGCTTGCTACATTCATAAGAGCACTTTCTAAAATAACATAGGGAAAGGACTCAGATATGCTGGTCAAAACATTTAAATCAATAGCATTAAAGAAAGAATAGTTATCTTTAACAAAGTCTAGAAAATAAATATTTTTCTCAAAACCCTTAATTTCTTTAAGCAAATTTTCCTTCTCTTCCCCTTCTCCTGCAATAAGAAAAATAATATCGGTGTTTTCTTTTAAGACTTCTTTGCAAGCAGCTATAAAAGTTTGATGGTCCTTTACCTTGTCAAGCCTTGCAGCTATACCTACCAAGAACTCCCCATTATAATTAATATTATATCTTGAAAGAAAATCTTCTTTGGGGATAAAATTAAATTTTTTATCCTTATCTATACCGTTATATAATACGAAAATTTTGTCTTTATTAAAATTTCTCTCAATAAGCATTTGCCTGAAAGAATCTGAAACAGTTATATAATAATCAAAATATTTCAAAGCAACTTTATTTAAAGTTGTAAAGACAAGATTCTTATAAAATGAATCTTTAAAATCTAATTTATAATCAGAATGAATCGTAGTAATTACAGGAACTCTTATATATTTTTTTAAAAACATAACAATAAAATTTGCTCTGGCTCCATGAGCATGGATAATATCAAATTTTTCTCTATCAATCTCTTCTCTTAATTTTTTAACAACAGACATATCGGCCCTAGATTTTTGTGGAAAAACTTTGATGTTATAACCTAAATCTTTAGCCTCATCATAAAAAGAATCTTTAATGAAGCAAATTATTCTTGCATCTACAAGATTTTTTAAGCCCTTCATTAAAGAAAAAATATGAGTTTTGGCTCCGCCTGTATCTCCGCCACTAATTAAATGGAGAACTTTAATCATAACTCTCCTCCTTACTTAGATAAGTATATAATAAATTTCCATATATTTGTAGCTTTTTTATAAAAAAACATCCTAAAAATGTGGTGACCCCATAAAGTTGGACCAAATACCAGAGAGAATTTATATTTTCTCTGGTATTTTTTATGCTGCATTCTTTTCTCTATATTCTATTGGACTTAAATATCCTAATTTTTCTTTTATCCTATCTTTATTGTAATATTCGATATATTCTTCTATTGTTTCTTTTAATTCTTTGTATGAATAGAATTTTTTACCATGGTAGATTTCTTGTTTTAGTATCCCAAAGAAGTTTTCCATTGGGGAGTTATCTAGGCAATTTCCCTTTCTTGACATTGATTGG
>NZ_KB900378.1 GCF_000378725.1 Peptoniphilus lacrimalis DSM 7455
TATTCCTACAGATATCATGGCTTTCCTTCTTTCTTTTTCTTTTGTAGTTTCTACCTGCACCATTACACTCTTTTTAGCTTGTGACACGGACGTTTTGCCCAACCTGCTTAACCGAATATGAATAATGAAGAGGTAGCTGACAGTTTTTTTGGCGGATGTTTCAACCCTAAAAGCACCTCGTCATACTACTTCTTCATTATACAAAAATAGTGCAAGATAGGTATTACTTCCTTTCTTACACTATTTATGGTACTAAAAAGCACCCCTAATCTTATTGTCAGCGTGCTTTTAAACTAATAATATTTTTTCTACAATGTCATCTAAGGTCTTCTTATCTTCACTTATATCTTCAAAATCAAATATAGATTCTATAAACTCTGATAAATCTGTTTTAACATTATTTCTCGACACAAAACTCTCTATCTTTTTTATCTCTGTTTCATACTCATTTTCGGGAGCATAAGGAAACAAAGAGTAAGGGTCCCATTGATTTATTATTTTTCTTACATCCATTTTAATCATCACCAAATAACTTTCTAATTGTCAGTGTGTATTTTAATAAAATTTTTTCATAAATTCATCAAAATCATAACCTCTTGACTCTATATCATTTTTGATCATATCAATTACTTCCCAATAGCCTTCATGTCTTCCTCTATTAAAGTCGTTGTCTTCCTCACCTTTATTGTCGTTATTTCTATCTATAATCCTTTTAACTATTGATGCAAGTGTTGATTCAGTCCAATTCCATTCTCTCATCTTTTTTCACCTCTCTTTTTAAGTTCCTCTTCTGCATCCTGTATATTCTTTTTAAAATTTGAAATTTCCTTTTCCCAATGTTTAATACGACCATTTTTAACATCTTCTGAGCTATCTTTCCAATCTTCATAATACTTTTGAGGATTATTTATTTTTTCTTTATGCTTTTCGATGTTCTTTTTATCCGAATTTATTCCCTTTTTAAGTTGAGCATCAGTTTGAATTTCTTTATCTTTATTTGAGAATAACTGTAAATCAAATTCTTTTATATTTCTATTATACCCATTATTAGGGATTAAATCCGCTTTAAAGTAGAATTGACCTTGCTCTTGTCTGACTTCTCTTATAACAAACTTCTGATTCCTAGCAAGTAAAACCTCTTTTTGTTCCATGTCAGCAATATCAAATTCTTTTAAATCTATACCATGAACCCCATTAGGTACATTAAATTCAATTACACATGGCTTTGAGCTTCCAGTAAAGCCTTGAAAATCTAAGGCAATTTCTTTATCTTTTGTTGTAGACATAAAACCTTTATCAATTATTTCTTTACCTTTAATGTGTTTAAGATATTTCTCTAATGTTTCTTGAGCTCTTTTTGAGTCATCTCCATAAATGTAAGCGCTCTTTAAATCATCATAGTCAAAGTCACTTATGTCGCCTATTATTGAGGATATATCAACTGACCTATATAGAGTTTTTTCTTTTACTATTTGACCTTGAGTTGCTTGGTCTAGTTTTTCTAAATATATCTTATCGTCTTCGCTGAGTGGATAATCAGCTATTTCTCCTATGCCTCTAAGTTTGTTATTTATCCACATTCCATCTCCTGAAACATACTCTTCTATAGCTTCATTAGTTTCCGCTTCGGTATACTTAAGTCTTGGTTCTTTTGGCTCATTAGGCATATCACTCCCTTGATTATTGTTTGAAAGTTTTTCAACGTACTTGTCGTACCATTCTTTATAAGTTAAATCCTCAACCCTAATGCTTTTTCCAGTCTCAGGATCTCTTGCCATTCTCGTATTTTCTATCTCAGCTTGAATGTCATCGTTATAATAAGGTACTGTTGTCGAACGGCAATACACATGATAGGGTGGGGCTGTAACTCCTCTTTCATAGTCTTTAACATCAAATACTTTTCCATCTAAGTTCCTACAAATATTAGAAGTTCTTAAATCAAGTGTCGCTACTACTTCATACTTTTCTACTCCCATTCTCTCATACATTGCTTTTCTTGACTGTGAATGTATTGCTGAACTTTCTGTTAAAACAAGTCTTTTAGCATTTGATTTACTAACTTCTAATTTATCAGAAATAACTTTTGTGATTTCATCTGGTCTTTTCCCAGTAATTAAGCCTTGCCTTAAATCTGTATCAAGTGTAGCTAATAACTTATCCTTTCTTTTCCAAATCCTATCAGAAAAGTTTTCCCCGTCATTTGTCCAAGATGTGTTTAAAATATTATTTACAAAGTCTTTGGATAGACTATTTATATTTTTATATCCTGTAATTCTCTGCAGTTCATATAAGTCTTTATAATATGAAGATGTGAAATTATTTGAAAGATGATCAAATAATTTCTTTTGTTCCTCATTTAATAGACTTGCGACCTTTGATTTCATAGACACTTGCATTGCTTGTAGTCTTGATATCCTAACTCTTCTCGAAATTATATCAAGTTCTTGTTCTATATTGGGGCTAATAAATCCTTTTGATGCTTTTCTAAACTCATCAAGACCAGATTTAAAGGATCTAATCTCATATTTATTTAAAAGCTTTTTAGCTTCTGCCATGCTCACATCTTCCATGGCGCTTAATAGTTTAAAGATTTCGCCATCAATGTCTTCTATAGTTCTTTCATAAATTTTAAAAATCTCTTTTACATATTCTTCATCGCTATCAAATACATCCTTTGTTGATTTTATAAATCTATTCTTCCAGTAATCCGTCATAGTCGGACTCCTCTTTCATCTCAAAGCTCTTTTGTTTTATTTCTTCTTCAACATCATTAACCCAAGGATGATGCTTCATTATAGTTTTTTCAGAAATTATGCCTGATGATTTCTGAGCATTTTCTATTGTCGCAGATTCATTAATTAAAATATTTCTATCAAAAGTGAAATCAACTTTTTGATACTTATAACCCTTATAGAAATTATAAAAATAAAGTAGAATATCTAAACTTACTTTAAATTCAGTTTCCATCTCATTGGCATCTAAATCTATATTGGTATAAAGGGATTGAATTGTCATTTGATTTACAGCCTTTTGAAATAAATCTGAATTAGTGTCTACACCCCTTCCTACATCAATAATTGCCCTTCTCAATATCTCTAATAGAGTCTGATAATTGCTAATATCCATGTCAACCTTTAGTGTAGAAACATCAGCATTACCAGTTTGTGAATTTGAGGAGAAGGCAAGTATTCCACTTCTATTTATGCCTTTTCTTATTTCTTTTAAAGATTCTTCGTCATGTCCACCAATATTTTTTAGAACTAAAATTGTATTTCTTGAATCTTCATCCATAGAATCCATGAACTTTGAAAGAATTTGATTTATTGCATCTTGTAAAGTCTTAACCCTATTTAGAAGAGGCTGTTCCTGTTCGTCCATTCTAAAATAAATAAGAGGAATCCTCCCCCAATTTCCTATTTCACCTCCAATAGTAAAATAAGCCTCTCTACTTGTTAAAATCAATTCTCCGTTTTTTTCAATGTATTTATCAATTCCATATAAGTGATAATATTCAACAATTTGTGTTTCATTGTCATCATAATCAACAGAAGTATAAAATCTAATAAAACCACTAAGCCAAGAGTGAAGTTTATCCTCCCATATAGGTATTATTTCAAGAGGGTCAAACTTCATTAATTTGAAATTGCCTTCAAAATCTATATAGGGATAAATATATCCCATATTAGCAAGTAAGGAATCCTTACCAACTGACTTTATAAGCTTATGAAATTTTAAGTCAAATAATTCATTTAATTCTTTTTGATAACTTTTATTTTCAGTATTTACTCCTATAGGTCTTGTTAGTAGATAATTCTTTTTTTGATCTACTAAAACAGAATATAAGTTATTCATTATTTTATTATTAGGTAAATTATTGACTTCTTCTCTCGTCCCTTTTATAGATCCTATAGCTAATCTCTTTTTATCTAATACGTCCTGATTATTATTGTAATACCTATAGCTTGTTAAGATATCCTTGTAATCTTCACTATTCCTATAATCATCTAAAATTTTTCTAATTATTTTTGGAGATATATTATCCAAAATATAAACCTCCTGCCTCTATTATATTTTCTGCAACTCCTGTAGTTGCATCTTGTGCATCGTCGTGTGGATTCTTACCTTCTCTTTGATACTCTTTCATACTGACAAAATACTCATTCCACTTGTTGTGCCAGTTGCTAGGATAATAAATATGTTCCATAACCCAAGTAGCATTACTAAGTATTCTCGCATTCTTGTTATTGGTTTGATGAAATGTTCTTACAATAGTCTTGTGATTTCCAAGCTCTCTCAAGTTTCTTTCAACTTGTCTTGCAAATCCTCTTCCACCATTATTCCCTTCAACAAGAGCATTATTTACTTTGAATTCAGTAAGTCTTTTTGCAACTTCTTTTTCAGTTATCTCCATGTGATCCTTTGTATAATAAACATCTAAAATATAGGCTTCTCTATTTAACACACCATATATAATGTTACAAAGGTAATCATCACCAGTATCTGCAGTGTCACAATAGGATTTAATCTCAGTAAACTTATAGTTACCAAACATATCCTTAGGAATTTCATCATAAGTTTTAAAACTTTTGTATAAAGTTCCCTTTAAATCAATAGGCTCTTGCTGATAATTAGCAAGAGCAATTTCTGGACTCATTGTTTTTGTTTTAATTGTGTAAGACTCATAATTTAAAATATCATCACAAAGCATAGAACCATTATCTTTTATAGCCTTGTATAATATCTGTTTATAACTAATCTTATTTTCATTACAGTGAGAAATAAGCCTGCCAGCCAAGTCCTTTGAATGCCACCTAGTCATAACAACTATTATTTTCCAATCATTTCCCTCTAAACGAGATAACATTGTATCCGTAAACCAAGACCATTGTTTATCTCTATTTAGAGAATTATTAGCTTCACTTGCATTCTTTATTAAGTCATCGATTACAATTATATTTGCACCAAAACCTGTAGCAGTTCCTGTTGGAGAAGTTGCTAAATAATTATTGTTCCCCTTTTCCAAACTCCATAAATTAGCAGCACCATCTCCTTGTTTTATGTTAGTTTGTGGAAAAATATCCGAAAAAATGACTTTATCCTTATCTGCCTTTTTCTCTGTAATAGAATCTCTTACCATTTTAGAAAAAGAAGTAGAAAGAGTTTCATTGTATGATCCAGTCATTATTTTTAAAGAGTTATCATTTCCCAAAAGCCACTGTATAAAATGACCTATTGTAAAAGTCTTACCATGTCTAAGCTAAGGAGGCATATTAACTATGAGAACTTTTTTATCTGACTTTAGAAAACTTTGTAAACTATTACAAAACTCTTTTAAATAACTTCTGCCTTTCTTATAAAACTTTGGAGTTTTAAGTTGGCAGTAATAATAAAAGTCTTTTCTTGCAAGAGCAAGTTTAGCTTGTTTCTTTATCTCATAGTTAATAGCCATAACAAACCTCCTAGTCACTTTTAATTAACTTTCTAAGTTCCTCTACACTCAAACCATCAAAGGGATTATTAGTTTTTATATTCCCTGTGAGATTAATATTTTCAATAAACATACCTTGAACCCTAGCTAATAACTCACTAGTTTTAATTCTGTCCTTTATCTCAACTTTTTCATCTCTAAAAGTCTTAGTCCAGAATTCTTGAATTTCTTTAGCATCGGCAATCTTTTCTTTTTCAATTTTTTTATTGATCTCATTTATATATTCTAAAACAGAAAGCTTTGCAGACTTCGAATTAGGATTTAACCACTCAGCCGCCCTATCTCTTGCTGTGCTTTCAGCAAATCCAGCTTTAATTGCTGACTCAATTATTTTTCCAGTTCTGATGTACTCATCAGCAAACTTTTTATCTCTCGCATTTAATTTCATACACCATCACCTCCAAAATAAATTTGTGCATAACAAAAGAGACCCTACATAAAGGTCTCTTTTATGAATAAATATGAATTTTCTCTGGTAATCATTAACTACATTCTTACATTTTATATACTAACACAGAAAAATCGCACAAAACGCACAAAATTATTTGTTTCTAAATAATCGATTCCCCGTTTGAATTTTTCCTTTTTTAAAATAATTTTTATAAATTTCATTATTACAGTATAGCATATGAAAATTAATGTTGAACTTAGGTTTTTTAGATAAATCACTAACTTTTAAAAATCTTCTTTTAAATTCATTTGCACTATTATTTTTACAGTCAAATAATTTGTAAAGATCATTAAGAGTTTTACACTCGTTCAATGACTCTACCAATTCATCTTCAAAATTTTGATTTTGAATATATATATTAATTTTATTAGCGTTTAGAAGCTCCAGATTGGAATTTATTCTATCTACATTTGTTTTATTTAGAATGTCAGCATCCAAAACAATTGATACACTATTATACATTAAACCTATTATATTTGTATTGAAATCATTTTGAGCTAAATTATGAACTACTATTTTGGCTGGATGTTTTAACTTACTTTTAAAATCTTTAAAAAACTTTTCTTCTGTATTTCCCTCAACAATTATTAGATTCTTTAAGTTACTCATCTAAATTTCTCCATAAATCATCTAGTTCAGGATATGTTTCAAAATAATTATTTTGTACGTATAGTTTTAAGTTCCTATCATTTTTGTTTAATTTCTTTTCAGGGTTAACAACACCAATAACACCATCATTTCTGGTAAAGAAAGTATAAGAATGAATAGGAACGTTTAAATCTAATACATTTTCATTATGAGTTGTTATAAAAATTTGGGAATCTTTATTAGATTCAATAAGCTTTAGAATTAAGTCATTACTTAATTCAGTGTGCATATATGCCATTTGTTCATCTAAATAAACCGTCCCTGGAAATGAGTTAAGATTTTTTAAAATATAACTCATTTCAATAGCTTCAATCGTTCCTTGAGATAGCCTGTTGTCCTTAATGTTTTTCGGGTTAGATTCCTCTACTAAAACTCTTTCTCCGTTTTTAAATACAATATAATAATCATCCTCTTTAATATTGTCGTTATCTTTGTTATTAAGACTTGTGGATTCAATCGTTCTTATTGAATCTATAGAATTATCTATAATTTTTAATATTTTTTCAGTCTCTTTCAATAACTCATCTGATATATTCGGATTAATTGAATTTTCTGTAAAAGAAGCAAACCTAAAATAATAAGCAAAGTTTTTTGTAAAAAATAGTTTAAAATCAGACTTTTCTTCTTCAAAAAATGAGTCAATTACTTTTGATATTATCAATTTATCTTTTTCAAAAGAGTATACGTCGTTAGATGTTTCAATCGAAGGCTCTTTCTCTAAATATTTTTTGTGGCTATCTAAATTTTTAGATTTTCTTAGTTTCGTATATTTTAACTTTTCTATATATTTGTTTTCTTTTACCTCTAACAAATAATTAAATAAATATTTACCTTCTACAAATAATATTTCACAGCTGGAATCCATTTTTTTATCGTAAATTTTTTTTATTATAGAACTTGGCCTGCCTAATAATAAATTTTCCATTTCACAAATAACTTTACCAAAAGTAGTTTTCCCCGTGGCATTGCCACCCATTATTATATTTAATTTTTTATATTTTATATTAGGTGCACATTTTATCCTTTCATTGCCAACTATACTTTCACCTTGTAGTCTATCAATAGTAAAATCAATCTCAAAGTTATTAAACATACAAATATTATCAATTTTCATATTTAACAAAATCATAACTCACACCTCCATATTTTTTCATTACACAAATTCCAGTTTTTGGAATTTATCCTTATTTAATTATAAATTTAAAATTTAAAAAAGTCAAAGATTTATGCTAAAATTTTAGCATAAATCTTAAAAATATCTATTATGAATCATTCTTGCATAAGACTCGTTTGAACTTCCTAATTGTCTAGATATATATACCCAACTCTTACCCTCAACATATCTGAGTTGAAAAACAAGTCTAGTCCTTGAGTCTTCAATGTTATTAATAAAATTTTCAATATCAACCTTTAACTTTTTACACTTCTCAATTCTATAAAATAACTTTTCTCTTAATTTTTTTATGTAAAGAGAATCCTCAACCCCTTGAATTTTTAATTCATACTGAGTATAAGGAAACTCTCTTTGCGAAGATTGAACTTTATCAGTAACAATTTTACCTTCATAATTTTTTATTTTATTTTCAAGTTCTTTGATTTCAATAAGTAAATATCTATACTGTAAAAGTTCTTTTTTTGTCATTAATATCTCCTGTAACAATAAATATAATCTTGCCAAATTTCTACATAATAGCCACGATTTTTATAATAATTTACAATTTTTATTTTATCCCTAATTGTTTTGTAGGGAATTAATAAACATGTCTGCATTCATCAAAGGCCCTCTATAAGTTCTTTTATATTCATTCTCCCACCTTCATAGATTTAATGTGACTACTTCTAAACCAGTGATTGTCACGCCCATTTTCTTCTTGTTTACAGTGGTAATACCCTTCTTCATAACAAGTTCCTTTTTCTAATATCCCTATATACTCATCTCCATCTTGGCATTTAACCTTTACTCTTTTTCCTAAAAACCTCTCAACTACTGATTTTCTCATTCTTCCACCTCTCGTTCCATTTCTTTTAATTCTCGACCTATTGCTTGTATTACATTAACTGTTACTGCGTTTCCAGCTTGTTTATATAATTGAGTATCTGAAGTTCCTGCTTCTTTTGCTTTTTCAAAGGTCCAATCTGGAAATCCTTGAAGCCTCCAGCACTCTTTAGGTGTCAATCTTCTAATCCTATACTCCTTACCATTCCAATCTAGTGTTCCCATATTTCCACTAGCTGTTAGGGTATTAGAAACTCGATCTCCAACTCTTCCTCTTCTTGTTTTACTTTCGGGGTAGGCTAGGTTTGTTCCGTCACCTGGTTTAGCTTCTTGATATCCTTTCTTTGTGCAATTCCTTATTTTGACTGTGTTGTCTTTTTCTCCAATTATCACTCCATGTCTATCTTGTGCTGTTAATGTAAACATAGGCTCGCCATCTGTCTTATATCGTCTGCCATTTTGTCTTTTGTTTGCTCTATCTGGTGTTAATATAGGTATTGCATAAAGACCAGTCTTAGCGCCTTGACCGCCGCCATTAGCTGATAGGGTACAAGATAATCCTTTTGAGGAATAGACCCTATTCCCTTGTGTTGTTCCTCCAGCAATCCTTAGTATCTTCGACTCACTCTTAATATATGTTTCTCCTCCGCTCCCTCTATATCTTGTAGGTACTGTTGTTGCGTATTCATTCCCATAATCTTTTTCGCTTGCTCTTTTGAGAGGAAAAATTTCTCGTCCACTTCCTTCTCTAAGATATCCTGTAATATAGACCCTTTCTCGGTTTTGTGGAACTCCAAAGTCTTTAGAGTTAAGCAATTGCCATTGCGTGTTATACCCAAGGGCATCCAGCGTATTGATGATGGTTTCAAATGTTTTTCCTTTGTCGTGCGATAATAAGCCTTTGACGTTTTCAAAGAGAAAAAACGGTGGTTTTGCTTGTTCAAGGATTTTGGCAAGATAGAAGAACATTGTTCCTCTAGTATCTTCAAATCCCTTTCTATGTCCTGCGATGCTGAATGACTGACAAGGAAATCCTCCTGCAAGTAGTTCGAATTTTCCTCTAAGTTCTGTAAAATCTTCAATTTCTGTTATATCCTTTCCTTCATACTCATCTTCTTTTATATCGTAAATTGCCTTATAGCTTTTTAAAGCGTGGGTATCTCTTTCAATGTGTCCTATACAAGTGTGTCCAGAATTTTCTAATCCCATTCTGAAGCCACCTATTCCACTAAAAACATCTAAGAAATTCATTCTTCCACCTCAAAAATCATTGGTATTTGCACAAAATACTTTGCACTATCATTTGGGAAGTTTGTATCAAGTAAGCCACCCACATAAAAAGGTGGTTCAACAATTTTCCCATCTCTGAACCACAGGCAAGCTCCCATGTCTTCGTGCCACTCTTCTTGCTTTCTCAAAGTTAAAGCGTCTTCCAATTTTCCGAGCCTATTAATCGCTATCCAGTGTGCAAAAAACACATCATAATCACGATACAATCCAATCAAATCTTGTCCTTTAAGTGTCTCAAGCGTAAAATCTCCACCTACTGATTGACTTGTCATCTTTTTATTTTCCCACTCTGTAGGGTCTTTCCTAAATTTTCTCATTCTTCCACCTCAATAATTTCAACTGCAAAATCTCTATATTCTTCCGGTATGTGGATTAAGTCTTTTTCCTTCCATGTTTGTCTTAATTCCGTATTTCTTACATGAGGAAAAAAGTTCCCTTGGTGTGTTAGGAATAGTTGCTCTCCATTGCTTGTTTTTAGGTGAGGTAGGGGGATATTGTATATCTTACTATCTTCTCTTTCAGGTATTGGTGTACTTGCAAATTTATATATAACATCTAATAAATCTTGCCTTAGTCTTTCTTCCAGTTCTAAAAAATCAAGATATTTTGTGTCGATAAAACATCTCTCTGATTTATTAATAGCAGCTAGAATTTTAGTGTCACTTTCAATATAGAAATCAAAATCATCTTCTACAACTTTAAAATCTTTGTCATTATAAAAACCTATACTGTCTATTGCTTTTTTAAATTCTGAAATTTTCATTCTTCCACCTCCATTTTTATTCGTAAAAACCCTAACAAAACTTAACATTTTAATTTTTCAAGCCTTCTTCGTTTTTCTTCGTTTTTCTTCGTTTTTCTTCGTTTTTCTTCGTTTTTCTTCGTTTTTCTTAGTTCTATAAAAACACCGATAAAAACCGATTATTTACATTCCAAACTAAAACCATGAAGTTTAAGCCAAACAGCAGAATTTTCCCAACCATCTAATTTTCTTGCAACAATAAGTTTGTGCATAGAAGCTTTAACTATTTTCATAGGCGGTATATAAACATCAGGATTATATTTCTTAGCAAATTTAATTAACTTAATTGGATTTCTAGTTATAATTGTGCTCTCTAATTCTTTTATATATTTTTCTTTATTCATTTACGCTACCTATCTCATTTAACCTATTTAAAATCATTTTTCCATCCAGTCCGGTAATAAAATAAAAATATTCAGACAAGAAGAATGAAATTACCTCATCAAGACTAACAAAACTACATTGACGAGAGAAAGAAATTTTTTTACCAGCAATCAATCTATTGTAATCTTCAATTGCTTGGTTTACCACCATTCGTATGAGGTCTAAGTAGGGATCTTTACTTCGTAATTCTTTTTCATTGACCATTTTTACTCACCACCTCTTCTAAAAAAATTTCCACTCTTGGATTTACCTTGTCATATAGCACCCTAGAACCATCATGAGAAACAATAATCTTAGAATTATCATCAGCTATCACATGACCAGCGACAAGAATATCACAAGTAGCTTCCAGGAGATTAACAAGATCAACCCTGTGCCTTGTAGGCATGTAATAAAGGCATTTCAAGTTATATTTACCATCAAGTTTTAATTTATACTTGCCAGTAATCTGCAATAAACACTCTTTCTCGTACTTTTCATAAGCCTTTGAAGGCAGGAGTTTATGATAATTTCCGCACTTAACAATCCTGGAAGAATTTTTCTTAGTAATAGGTCTGCCATATAAAATTAAATGCACTCCTCTACCTCCCCGATATCTTTAAGACTTGTAACAATTACAGAATTAGCCTTTGAATCCTCAAGCTCAACAAAATATTTGTATTTTCCCTCTTCAGCTCTCAAAATAACAGCACTTAAAAGCATAGGTTCATAATTTTCCTCACTCAAATTATTTAAACTAACGCCTGTAAATTTCACAAAGCCAGAATTTTTTAAAATAATTTGAGCCCTTTTAATATCCATAAATCACCTCAAATCATACTTCTCATAAGCTTCTTCTCTTTTTTTGCGTGCTACATCCTCAAGTTCATCAGAAGTGTAAGAGTCAGTAATTCCCTGGAAATTGTGAAAAGAATTTTTATTTTTAGTTTTATAAGTCTTGTAATCTCCCCTTGAAATTTTTAAAAGAAAATCATCACTAGCCTTGTTTAAATCTATATTTTCTCTAATCCATGTACTTTCTTTAATTTTTTCAAGAAATAAATTTAAATCATACTTCTCTTTGATTTTAGAGAGAGCCTGAAGAGTTATTTTGTGTTTTAAGGCATTATTAAATAAAGCTAAGTTATTATATAACTCTCTCTCTTTACTTTTCTTTTCTTTTCTTTCCTTTTCTTTCCTTTGTGTACTTTTGCTTACAATAACCCCAGTTTCTGCAACATTAACCCCAGTTTCTGCAACATTAACCCCAGTTTCTGCAACATTAATTAACAATAACTCACTAATAACATGTATATTTTTTCTTCTTTTTGTAATTTCAAAAAATCTTTTTTGAATACCTTTTGAGGTTAACACTTTATATTTTTCAAATAATTCACAATCAAATAATCCAACCTGCAAACATTTCTTGACTGTTTCATCGACATACACTTCTTTAACACCAATCTCATCAGCAATTAAAAAACATATATCTTCATTCCACCTCATGAAATACCCTTCATCTTTATAGATATTTCCAAGCAGAAAAACAATAATTGCCACACTACTAGGCCCGCAAGCTTTAATTACTCGTTTTATTTTTAAATCATTTAAAAAATCTACATTTAATGGATAATAATCTATTCCTTTTATAATTGGTCTTGCCATAACATTCTCTTTTCAAGCCTTAGAACCCTTTTACAAGTTCTAAGGCCCAAATCATTATTTCAATTAATTAAAATGGAAGATCATCTTCATCGGGAAACGGTCTATCTTCATCTATAAATTTATTGGCCTCAGAATTAGCATTATTATTTACAGGGCTTACAGGATGTTCATTTGTATTTCCTTCATTTGCTTCGTTTAAAAGTTTATTTGCCCCTTCTTTTAATATTGGATCCTTGGCATTATCAGCAAGCCATTTAATATATGATTTATCCTTAGCAAATATTTCTCCAAGTAATTGTCCCTTATATTTGCCAAAACTAACCTTAAATCTACCTGCATCATCAGAAGACATATTTTCTAATTGCTCTTTTTGGTTAAAGTTTTTAATGTCTTCCATATCTTGAGTAAATACTTCAGATAGCGAAGCAACAGTTAAACTAGCATCTACTTGAGCCCTTTTCTTTGCCATTTTTAAAATAGTATTAACTTGACTATAAATTTCATCATTTTCTACTCTCACTCTTCCATATTGATTAGATTTTAAAGAATTAGGATCTATTCCTACTGGAACATCTTCAGGCTTTACCCATCTATATCTATATTTATCTTCCTTACTATTGCAATTACCAAGACCCTCAGTAATTTTTATTCCGTTTTTAGATAAAACACATCTTACAGTATAGGCAAAAACACCCTTGCTCCAATCTTCAACCCTATCAATAATTTCATATTCACTGGTAAGACCAAACATCATTAAAATTTTTTCTGCACCAGGTTTCAAAAGCGTAGGCTTCCCTGTTCCTGGTATTGTGTCATAATCTTGCCCACCTCTTAAAGCTCCCTTTATAGCCGTTTGTATTCTTGCAACTTTACTAAGAGTTGTGGAAACATCTTCGATTTCTACAGTATCAACAAGTTTCATTAATTCATTTTCCATAATTTATCTCCTTAATATTTAACATTAAAATTCCTAAATTCAGAACTTACAATACCCTCAACAATTTCGCCATTTTCATCAACAGCAAGACCATTTGAACCAGTTAATTTTTTCTTAAAATCAGTCTTTTTAATAGACTTCTTAACCTCAATAAAATCATAAAGTTCATTATCCTCAAGAAACTCTAAAACCTTATTCTCATCAACCCATTCAAACTTAGTTTGTAATTTTCCATAAGAAGCAGAACCAACGGCAGTTTTTAATTTAAACTTAGGATCTTCTTCCATTCTCTTATTAACATAAGCCTCTAAAAGACCTTTAAAATATGCCTCATCATCATCTAGCTTTTTAATTTCTTTCTCGAGATACTCTTTATATTCATCAATTATATTTTTGACATAGGCAGTTTGCTCTTCCTTAATCTTTTTAATCTGTCCCAACTTTCTAAAACACCAGTCGCAAGCAGATAAAGAATCAACAACAAACTTTTCTCTTACCTCTTCCTTTTCTTCTTCTGTCTTATCAAAATCCTCTTCAATAGTTAATAAATTCTCCATCAATAAACCCTCCTTCTATCTCCATTTTCAATTTTATCTATTACACTTTGTAAATATTCGTTAGCCTCTTCATAGGGATAAGCATCAAATCTTTTTTTTCTGTGATTCTTCATCATCAAATTCTTATAATAAGTTTCTGAAAGAATAGGTCTAATCTCTTCTCTAGCATCACAAGAATTTAATTTATAAGAAATCTTGAAAAAGAAATCCTTAGATTCTTTTGTAACCATAATATATGAAACCAATCCTACATAATTCATTAAAAATCACCATCCATAACATATTCACTCGCAATCATCTCAGCCCTATTAATAGCAGAACTTAATCTTTCAATCTTCTTTAAAATATCTTCCTTGTTTTTTATAAGCTCCTCATTATTTTCATCTCCTGCTAATAAATATTCAGCATAAGCCAATTCGTCAACAGTATTTTTAAATTCTCTTTCAATATTTGTCATTTTCAAAACTCCTTTATTTGTGATATAATAAAGGCAAGATAATAATTCTTAAGTCCTTGAGTTTTAGTCGACCTGGGACTTTTTTCTTGCCCTCATCTAGTTTAAATCTCTAACCTCAACCAAAACAAACCCATCCTAAACAAAAACTGATATATGTTCCTAAAACACCTAAAATCGTGTAAAGCATAATCTTAATGCCCCTAATAGTATTTCTTTTTCTCCTACTTTTTTCTAAGAGAGCCGCAGTTTTTTTCCTTAACTCTTCAGTTTTTTTAGTCTGATTCTTAAGATAATTTCTTCTAGTAATTAGAATTTTCATTTCCTCAGTCATTTTTTACTCCCTTTCCTCTTTAAATTTGTCTACCAAAAGCTTTATAAAAGCTTCCCAGTCAGCTTGGTTGTCACTATATTCGATGGCAACTTCAAAATTCTTGTCCATAACTACCTCCTAAAAACTTATTAGTAAAATAAATCTGTCCTTTACCAGTCATCTTCGTTGTCGTAGTTGTCCTGATACTGCCATCAGGATTGTTGATGACTCTTACCTTGGTTTCAAAAAGTCCTTGCTCCATAGACTTTTGTGTTGGCTGGTTTCTTCTTTCTCCAGTTTTACACAAGTAACCTTGGTTTCTTAAAGTGTCAAACAGTCTATTCTGTCCCATATTTGGTAAGCCGTTTTGTTTTAATCTCTTTGCAAACTCGCCTATAAGGATTGAGTTCTCGGCTACTTCGCAGGAATCCGAGAATAAAACCTTAGGTTTATTCCTTTCATTTTCTTCTTCAGCTAAAATTCTTCTTTGTTTTTCCTCTTTTAGAGTTGTTGCAAGCTGTATCAAGTAGTCCGGGTCTGTAAGAGTCCTTTCAATGACTGTTTCTGTCATGTATGCTCCGTGTTTTCTGATTGTTGGTAGCACTTCGGACGTAACCCATCTTTTAAATTCTTTGGCTTTTTTCATTTTTGATGAAAAGATTAGGGAGTATAGACCAGATTCATTTATGATCGGTGTTTTCTGATTTCTTCCTATGGAGTCCTGAATTGGGATTTCATCTCTATCCTCATAATCTATATGGTCTTGTATTGCTTTAGTAGGTCTTGAATACTCTAATATTTCTGCAACGTCTTTACCTACAAACCAAGGTTCGTTATTTTCATCTATTATTGTTCGGACTTTTCCAAACTCTTTATTTTCAAAAATTCTTAAATCATTCATTTTTGCTCCTTTCTTACTCGTAAATCTCCCACCAATTAATCTCTAAGACTTCTCCTATCTTCTTAGCTATACTTACTGGCAATTCCCTTCTTCCGTTTTCATAGTGTCCGTATCTAGCCTCTTTAATTCCTATTAACCTTGATAGTTCTCTTGCAGTTAAACCTTTATTTTCTCTAATTTCTTTTAATTTTTTCATGTTTTATCCTCTTGTCATTAAATACTACATTTTGTATAATTGATTAAAATTAAGCTAAAGGAGATATTTATGGATTTAGAAAAATATTTAAAACAATATAGTAAATATCAAAATCAGATAGATTTACTTTCAAATCATTATTCCAAAATAGATGAAGCAATCCGCAAAATTGACCAAATCCAGAAAATAGAGAATTTAACATCAGCTGAATATATGCTCAATATCCAAGATCACATAAATATGGTGAATAACTTTTTAGCCTCTTATGATGCAATTAATAATTGTGCTAGATTTCATGAGCAATTAAACATCGCAAACAAACTCGCTTTAATTAATAGCAATATTGAGAAAATACAGAGCGTGCAATCCTTAATTGAAAAAGTTAATTTGCAAAATTATTCAAATGTACTTTTTGATTTTAAGATTCGAGAAATTTTAAAATCTTATAATGATCTTGAAAATTTATTGGATGACACTCCATCAGCCCCTATAGAAGTCCAAGATACTAAGGTTAAATTAAACGAGCTCCTAAACTTAAAAAAATTAATTACTATAAAGAATGTTTTGGCATTAATAACTTTTCTATTACCTATTCATAGTATGTTGTTGATTTTCTATCCAGAACTTAGAGGAGAATCTGAACGTATCCATAGTCTTATTTCTGAACTCGTAGCAGTTGTCTTATTATGGTCTGCAAATAAATCAAGCAAAGATTAAAGAAAAACTGAACATTTATATCTCCTAATAACTGCTTAGCATAATCAGGATCATAATTTGAATTTTCAACAAGCCTTATTCTTCTTTCAAACTCATCAATACTAGGTATATTAAGGACTTGTAAAAAAACTCCAGACATAAGCTCGTCTTTTAAACTTTTCTTGATTTTTTCTATAGCATCCTTAATTTCTTCTCTTTCTTTTTCCATTACTTACTCCTTATAGTTTTATTCCTTGCCTTGAATATTTAGCCAACCAGTCAACAACCTCTTCTTTTATAAAAAGTAACCTGTTGCCATTCCTGAGCTTTGGAAAATCAGAATATTTTTTCGCCATAGATCTTATTTTGTGCTCACCTATCGGAATTTCCCTGGCGAGTTCTTTAGCTGTCATTAATGTAGCTTCCATGTTCTCACCTACCTTTATTTTAAATTTGCTATAATCATCTCAAGGAGGTGATTATATGTCAGAAGAACTAATACAAACTTACAAACAATTAAAATATCTAATTAACTACCAAGAAAAATCACTTGATAAAAATCAAAAACTTCTTGTAACGACCAATAAAACCGTTGTTTCTAAAATATCCTACTTAGAACCTAATCTTCTAATTCTATCTGGAATAGATTGAGAAACTCTTGAACCAGCTCAAGACGCAGTTCATTATGCAAATCTAAAAATTCACTTGGAAATTGTCTTAGCCAAGCAGGGCGATCAATCAAAAATGCCGAACAGAATTGGATTTTTAGGCTCAGCTCAAATTGATTAATTAATTTTTCAAGATTTTGGTTCATTTGTTCCAGCAAGTGAACCATTTCTCTTTCATCCTTCATCTTCCACCTCCTAATTTAATTTTCTTAACTCACTAAATTCATCTTCAAGAATCAACACCACCATCTGTTATACTTACAGTAAGGAGGTGATTTTATGATTCAATTTACAAACTTTGAAGATTTTAAATTAATGCTATCAAAATTAGAGATTAATAATAAAACATTCTTAATTTATGGATATAAAGAAGAAACTTATCCAAATATTTACTTTGAAGATTCCGTAAAAGACCATGTTTTATTTAAATTCCTAATAATATCAGACTTAGGTTATTTCTACTTCATTGAAAAATATAGCAATGACGAAATAGAAAAAATAAATGAACTAAACAGAGTTTTAGATAAAGAAATGATAATTAATAAAAACTTTAATCTTTCTAATGAAAATAAAATTATTATTTAGCTCTATGACGGATCAGCTATATTACATGATTTAGCTGGTCCATATTATTTACAATTTCAATTATCAGATTTAAAACTAATACCTTGTCACTTAAATTTTCGCAATTGTTATATAAATCAGTCGCTTCTTTAAGAAGATAACTCCCCAACTTATTTTTAAGCTTTTCTAAATCCATCTTCCACCTCCTAATTTAATTTTCTTAACTCACTAAATTCATCTTCAAGAATCAACACCACCATCTGCTATAATTGCAGTAAGGAGGTGATCAAATGTCTTACTCTCATAAAATTCAAAATCAAATCCTAAAAAAGTGCTATGAAAATTACCTGAAAAGTGGGATTCCATCAGGTGAGTTTATTTTTGGATTCGATAACAACATCAGGCAAGACTGGTTTGATACATTAGACGAAATGTATTTAAACTCATATATAAAACCTGGCTACAAAGCCTTAGGTATGAGTAGACTAACATTAACCGAACTTGGACTTGAACTTGCCGAAGAATCTTTTAAATAGAATTTTTAAGTCAAAACCAATGGATTTTACGATATTTATAATTGTGAAATCCATTATTTGCTCTTGCCTAAATTTCACAGGAACACTCTCGTCATTAATTCTTTTAAACATATCTACAACCTTAATTGATAAACCTTTTTTTCTGACATAAATATGATAAATTTCGTCATTTATATAAATCCTGATTCCCTTGGCACTATAATCAGTATTAAATAATCTCATCAATACCACCTCCTAATTTAATTTTAAGTACATTTTGTACAGTTAGAGTGTAAAAAAATATCATCTATTCCATAACCAAGAGCATTTGCTATTTTTTGTGCTACTTGTAAAGATGGATTCCTTTCTTCATTCTCAATAAAACCAATATATTTAGGTGTAACACCTACTAAATTAGCCAACTCTAACTGAGTTAGGTTTTTTTCAATTCTCTTATCTTTAACTTTATTCAAAATATCACCTCAAATCTCTTTATGTACATAGTGTACAGTACAAAATGAAGAATGTCAATAGATTTTTTAAAAAATTTATTGTATAATGTACTCACAGTACAGAAACAAGAAAGAGAGTAAGTTATGGAAGGTAAAATTCTTAAACAATTAAGAGAATTACATAATATGACACAAAAAGAATTAGCAGATAAAGTAAAAGTAACTCCGAAGGCTATATCTTTTTATGAATTAAATCAAAGAGAGCCTTCAAACGAGCTATTAAAATCTTTTTCACAAATATTTAATGTGTCTGTGGATTATTTATTGGGCAACTCATATATTCCAAAAACCCAAGAAACCAAATCTAAAGCTGAAGAATTAGAAGAAGACTTCCCTGAAGGAGTATCTGTACTATATAGAGCAAACAAAAACCTCACACCCGAACAAAAAGAAGTCATGCTAAGGATGATAAAAGCAACTTTCTTTGATGGTGAAGATAAGTAAGACATTTATTATATGCATAACATTGTGCATTTCAATGTGCATTTTTGACTTGTGATTGTTGTGTCTATAACCATATTTAAGATAATTTAAATTTTTAGACCTGTTTGCTTGTGCATTTAATTGTGCATATCAATGCATTTTTTATTAAGATATTATTATTTTAATTAATAGTTTACAAAATAGAAGTTAATGGTATAATTAAATTAACAATAAGACTGAGTAGGGTTTCTACTCGACCATTAGGACTTCCGTTTTGGAAGTCCTTTTGTGTTATATAGGAGTTTATATGAAGCCATTTAAAACAATTGATGAGCAAATAGAAATTTTAAAAAACAGACATCTTAAATTTATAAATGAAGAAGCTGCAAAATCTAATCTTATATCTTATGGCTACTATGAAATAGTAAATGGATATAAGGACTATCTTCTTATCTCTTCAAATCCAGATATTTTTAAAGACGGCTCTACTTTTGAACATCTTTTTTCCTTATATACTATGGATAAAGGCTTTCAAGAAGCTGTCGTTAATGCTGCATTAGAGTTTGAATTAATATTGAAGTCTGCTATGAGTTATGTTATTGCTGAAACATATTCTTCTGATCAAAATAAATATTTAATAAAATCAAATTACAAAACGGGTAAAGTTAGACAAAATAAAGATGGTACTAAATACTTTGAAATTGATTCTACATTTATAAAATTCAATAAAATAATAAATGATGAAATAGAGCCATTTAAGCACTACAGATTAGTACACCAAAATACACCTCCTTGGATATTGTTTAAGGGTGCCACTCTTGGAAATATGATGCACTTTTTTAAACTTCAAAAAAGAGATGTTAAAGATAAAGTCATAAGTATAGTATTCGATATTCCTTTAGAAATTATAAAAACTGATAAAGATAACACTATTAGAAATCTTTTTTCAGATTTATTATCATTAGCATTTAAATTTAGAAATAGATCTGCACACTCTGGAAGGATTTATAACTATAAAGCTGAGAATACATCTGTAAGGTATAATCAAATTTTACACGGAAGAATGAATATTGACGAAGCTCTATATAGAAATGGTTTTGGTATGAATGATTTGTATACTTTGCTTTGTGGATTTACTTTTTTAAAAAATAGACTTATATCTGTTAAATTTTCCGTTAACTTGCAGTATGCTCTTAACAAGCACTTAGAGTTATACCCTGAAGATACAGTTGATTTAATTGAATGCATAGGATATCCAAACTATAATTCTGAAGATTCAGCTGACTCTATATTCAATAAAATATTTTTTAATAAAAATAACTATTGATAAATTAATATTAAGAAAAAATATATGGGATTTATTCCCTATATATTTTTTAATTTTAAAAGAACAAAGGTTTTTAAATGAATGTATTAAATTATTATCTACGCTATTCCGTAAGCATGGCAAATTACGTGTACAAAAAAATTACATACGAAGAAAGATTACTACCGATAATGGTTGAAGATATTATTAAATATAGACCCGATATAAAAATAGTAAAAGATGATCTGCTGGGCTTGGATGGATATAGCATTTACAATAAATATACTAAAAAATATATTATAGCTCTTGATGATGTGAATTTTGATTTAAGTCGACAAAGATTTACCCTTGCTCATGAACTTGGCCATATCTTTTTAAAACATCACACCAAATACAAATATTTGAACAGTTATGTAAAAGAAAAATCAGCAAATGCCTTTGCAGGAGAACTGTTAATGCCAAGAGAAATTATGTATAAGACCGCTAAGTTTCCTGCTAATTATATTTCAGGTCTTTATGGAGTTAGTTGTGCAGCTTATAAGAGAAGAAAAGAATTTTTAGATGAAATTGATAATTTTAGTAAAAAAAATGAAGATGAAAAGTTTTTGCCTTTTGAAGATTTAATCAAATATACAAAGCACTCTTTATTTTTAAATAAATATAATTTGTTGTAAATGTTAGCTAAAGGCCGTACCCTTCGCAGGTACGTGGATTGAAATATGAGGTGAAAAAAATGAAAGAAAAAAATCCAAATGGTTTAGGTAGTCTTACCTATAGAATGGTTAATGGAAAAAAATATTGGACTGGTCGTGTTTCATTAGGACAAGACTTGGAAGGTAAGTTAGTTAGAAAGTCATTTTCTAGCTACAAAAAATATGAAGTCATAGAAAAAATGCAAAAGGCATTAGGTCAAACAAATATTGCTGGCTTTACTACCTCTGGGGATAAATCTCTATCTGAATTTATTTCTTATTGGCTATACAATATAAAAGTTAAGGAAATAAAAAGCACAACTATAGCCAGATATCAAAGCCTTTTAAATCTTCATATAGCACCTTATCCTTTTTCAAGAACTAAGGTAGGAGATATTACTATCTTGAATTTACAAAACTTCATAAACCTACTTGCTGATGATGAAAAAACATCAATTAATACTGTAAAAGATACACTGGCCTTAATTAAAAACTTTCTTGACTACACAATAATTCTAGGAATCTTCCCCACAAACCCTGCCGAATATGTAAAGGTCCCCAAAAAGAATAAAACTGGAAATTCGGGCAAATATAGATTTTTTACCGCTGATGAACAAAAACTTTTAATAAATAATTTAGATCTTGAAGATCCTGTAGAACAAAGCCTTTATATAGATTTCTTGACAGGTCTACGAAGAAATGAACTAAGGGGACTTAGGTGGAAAAATTACTCTGACGGAATCTTAACGATAGAACAGCAACTTAGAAGGTCTTATACTTTTGAAAAAGATGGAACAAGAAAATTAAATAAAAATACTACCCAAGACCTGAAAACTGAAAACTCATATAGAACTGTCGCTCTTCCAAAAATTGCCGATAATCTTTTACAAAAACTAAAAATAAAATCCTATGAAAAACATTTAAGGCTTGGTCAACCCTTTAAAGATGATGCCTTTATATTTTCTGATGATTTTTTACAACCCATCGAAGAAAAAAGATGCAATAGGAGATTACAAGCAATATGTAGAAAAATAGGCATAGAACCTAGACCCCTACATTCCATAAGGCACTCTTATGCCACTAGGCTTTTTGAAGCCGGAGTTGATATAAAAACAGTACAAAAACTAATGGGCCATAGTGACTATAAAACTACTCTTAATATTTATGTACATGTAATGGATGATGAAAAAGAAAAGGCAGCCGCCGTCTTAGATAAAATGTATAATTAAATTGCGTTACCAACTCGTTACCAACTTTTACAAAATTCAATAAAATAAACGTTGAAATGTAGCCATTATATAATAATTGGTTTTACTTCCTCTTTCCCGCACCATATTTTTATTCGGTTATTCCGAATTTTTTTTTGCCCTTTTTTCTTACTCTATATATTAACTTAATTTACATATGTTATAATGAAACAAACAATATATTTAGGGAGGAAATTATGAAATTAGGTATTGTTGGGGCTGGCTTTGCCGGTGAAATTATTGCCTATACTGCTGCTATGAAAGGTCTTTGTCAAGAGATTTATTTTGTTGATATTAATGAAAAGAAGGCTATTTCTCAAGCTATGGACATAAATGACGCAAGGTTTTATTATCCAAATGATGTTAAGTCATATTCTTGTGACTATGAGGGTCTTTATGAGTGTGATATTATTGTTTTAACTTCTGGTGGCATTCCTGAAACTTCTGATAGATTAGATGAATTAAAGACTAACAAAAAAGTTGTGAGTCAATATACAAAAAGAATTGTTGATAGCGGATTTAAAGGAATTTTTATTGTTGTTTCTAATCCTTGTGATATTATGGCTTATCTTGTGAAAAAAGTTTCTGGTTTTGAATCTTCTAGAGTTATTGGTGCTGGAACTGCACTAGATTCTTCAAGGGCTAATAGTCTTCTTTCTAAAATCACAGGTATCAGTGCAAAATCTATAAATGCTATTGTTATGGGTGAGCATGGTGAGAGTCAATTTATCCCTTGGTCTCAAGTTAAAATTGCTGGTCTAAGTTTTTATGATTATAAGAATAAATATAAAGACCAATTTATTAATTTCAAGGAAGATGATTTTGAAGATCAAGTCAGAAAACGTGGATGGGAAATTTATTTAGGCAAATCTTCTACTCAATATGGAATAGCTAATACTATAAATGCCATTATTTCTGCAATTGTTCATGATGAAAATAAAGTGATAAATGTTTCTGCAATGTTGAATGGTCAATATGGTCTTGATGATTTATATATTTCCACTCCCTGTTTAATTAATAAAAATGGAATCGAAAAGATTTTTGAACTTCCCTTGGAAGCTTGCGAATTAAAAAAATTAAATAAGGCTGCAGAGCTTATTAAAAGTTACAATAAAGCCTTAGTATAGGTTGATAGAAAGGTTAATTATGAAAGAAAAATTTAGAAAATTCATGGCTGGTCGATATGGTGTTGATTCCTTTGGCAAATTTTTGCTAATTCCTATGTTGATACTCTTAATTTTAGGAAATATTTACAGAAATTCTTTTCTAAATTTTGGAGTTTTATTAATTCTAATTTATTCTTACTACAGAATGTTATCTAAAGATATTTCTAAAAGATATAGGGAAAATCAAAAATTTTTGGAACTTACTAAACCTATCACTAAAAAATTTAATTCTTTAGCTGTAAGATTCAGGGACAGAAAGGACTATAAATATACTGCTTGCCCCTACTGTAATTTACAGATGCGTATTCCAAGAAATAAGGGAAAAGTTATTGTAAGATGCAAAAGATGTAAAGAAAAATTTGAATTTAGAACATAAAAGGGACTTTGAAAGTCCCTTTTTTAATAGTGTATTATTGAATCGACTCTGTAGTTTTTAAGTTTTTGACGGCCATTTATATCGTCAAGTTCCATTAAAAATAATAGACCAGCAACCTCTGCCCCTAAAGATTCTACTAATTTTATGGCTGCTTGACTTGTTCCTCCTGTCGCCAATAAATCATCAACGATTACTACCTTTTCACCTTTTTTTATTCCATCAACATGCATTTCAATTGAATCTGTTCCGTATTCCAAATCATATTCAACAGATATTTTTTCACAGGGAAGCTTTCCTGGTTTTCTAATAGGTATAAAACCCTTTGACAATTTATAAGCTAGAGGCGCTCCTACAATAAATCCCCTGGCTTCAATTCCTATAACTTTATCAATTTCATAATCAATTTTTTCTGCCATTTTATCAATAGCTTCTTTAAAATCTTGTCCTTCTTTTAAAAGAGTTGTTACATCTCTAAAGATTACTCCTTTTTTAGGGTAATCTGGAATTGCCCTTACTTTATCCTTTAAACTCATAATTCCTCCTAAATACTATTTTTTATAAACATGGTAAGTAAAAGTTCCCTTAGTCAAAAGTTTGTCTTTAGTATAAACTTCGACCTCACAAACACTTACAGTATTTCCCTTATGTACAAAACTTGCCCTTGCAAAAATTTCTATTCCCTTTGGAGTATTAGAAATATAAGACATGTGTGCATCTATAGTAACATAATTTTTCCCTAAAATTCTGCATAAAATTCCAGTTGCAGTATCGGCAAGAGTATAAATCACCCCACCGTGTAAAATATTAAGATCTGAAATATGTCTGCTATCAGGAAGCATTTTTAATATCAATTGCTCACCGTCAAAAGAATGAAAACTGATATTATTGTGGCTGGTAAAATCTCCTTCATCAATCATTTTTCTTAAATCATCTTTTCCCATTTCTCCTCCTATAAAAATGTGAGTTGATGTATCTTTAAATCAGACAAATTTGAAACTGTTAGACCAATAAGCCTAATCTTATCATCGTTATAAAATTCTCTAAATAAAATTAGTCCCTCTCTATATATGTCTTCTTTTTTATAAAGACCATACTCATAAGTTCTTGATTTAGTTCTAATTTTAAATTTGTCATTCTTTAGTTTAATAGTTAAAGTAAATCCTAAGAGATTTCTTTTAATCAAATCTTGGGATACTTCAACTGAAAAAATATTTATATAATTTTCTAAATCTCTCCTATTATCTGTTGGAAAGAATGTATTTTCTGTTCCCAGACTTTTTCTTTTAATTTTTGTTTGAACCTCTCTATCATCAATACCTCTAATTCTCTTATAGATATCTTCCCCAGATTTTCCAAATAAATTTATCAAAAAATCCTCTTCTAGATTATATAGGTCACAAACCTTATCTATCCCTAAATTTCTCAGCTTGTCTTCAGATTTTTTACCAATACCATGAATCTTTCTAATATCAAGATCCATTAAAATATCAGGAACTTCATCCTTAGAAATAATTTTGATTCCCCTTGGCTTGTTCCAATCTGATGCGAGTTTTGCCAAAAATTTATTGGTAGACATGCCAATAGAAACGCTCAAACCAGTCTTTTTTAGAATATTATCCTGCATTTTTTTTAAGAATTTATAATCAGGGTTTATATCAGTCAAATCAAGATAAGATTCATCAATAGAAACTTTCTCAATGATATCTGTATAAGTGCTAAGAAGATCAAAAACTTCTTTAGATTTTTCCAAATATCTCTTTCTTCTCATGGGAACGATTATTAAATTTTCACACAAATTCTTAGCAATAAAAACAGGCATAGCTGAATGTATTCCATATTCCCTTGCCTTGTAATTTGCAGTCGTAATTATAGCCCTATCACTTTTTCCTGCAACTGCAAGAGCCTTACCTCTTAAAGAAATATTATCGAGTTCTTCACAAGAGGCATAAAAAGCATCTAAATCAACATGAACTATTGCTCGCATTCTATCACCACTAAGATTATATATGATTTCTGTACTTTTTTAAAGTAATCATTTTTGTTATAATCGACTAGAGGTGATAAAATGACAAGAAAAATTGCATTTTTTGATTTTGATGACACTTTAGTTGACTGTCAATCAATAACAATTTTATGGAAGTTTGCTATAAAAAAACAACCTTATCTTATAATTTACTTATTTGTACAACTGTTAATCGGAATAATAAAATACATATTTACCTTTAATTTTTCACATATAAAAACTTCCATGGTATCCCTCTTAAAATTTTTATCAGAGGAAGATTTAAAATTTTTTGCTAATAATATATTGTATCCTAAATATTTTTATAGGGATGGCATAAAAAAACTTGAAAAATTCGGTGATGATTACCTTAAATTCTTAGTATCAGCCTCACCCCTAAATTATATGAAATACTTCAAAGAAATCCTGTCTTTTGATTATATTATAGCCACTGAATTAGATGAAAATTTCCAAGTAAAATCAAAAAATAATTCAGGACATCAAAAGGTATTAAACATAAATAAATACTTAGATGAATTAAATATAAAAATAGACTATGAAAACTCTTATTGTTATACAGACAATTATAAAGCCGATAGATTCATGGCAAATCTCGTTGCAAATAAATTTTTAATAAATTCAAAATTAAAAGTTTCAGGATTTAAGAATCTTTACTGGAAAAAGACTTTGCGATAATTGACAAAAGTGTTAAATACTGTTATTATAAATAATATTTATTAAATGCGGAGGTTTAATATGAAATTAAGAAAAGTTATTACTTTAACAGCAATTAGTGCTATGCTAATCAGTCCAGTATCTGCTTTTGCAGAAAATCCTGCATCTACTCTTAAAGATACAATAAAAGCTACTGAACAAGAAATTAAAAAAGACACAAAAGAAGCTAAAGAGGATATCAAAGAAGCTAAGAAAGACCTAAAAGAAGAAGCTAAAGAAGCTAAAAAAGATCTAAAAGAGGAAGCTAAAGAAGCTAAAAAAGATCTAAAAGAGGAAGCTAAAGAAGCTAAGAAAGACCTAAAAGAAGAAGCTAAAGAAGCTAAGAAAGATGCCAAAGAAACTGTAAAAGTTACTGTTAATGGAAAAGAATTAGAACTTGAAAATCCTGCAATTATCAAAGCAAACAGAACTTTCATTCCTGTACGTAAACTTGTTGAATCAAGCGGAGCTAAAATTGAATGGAACGCAAAAGACAGAGCTTTCACCATTACAAAAGGCGAAAAAGTTATGACTCTTACAATTGGCTCAACTGATATGGTAGTTAATGGAAAGGCACAAAAATTAGAAGCAGCTCCATTTATTTCTGATAACTTCTCATATCTTCCATTAAGAGTTATCTGTGAAGAAATTCTAGGATACAAAGTAGAATGGAAAGCTGAAACTAAAGAAGTTATCTTAACATCTCAAGAATCTAAAAAAGAAGAAGTTAAAGAAAAAATAGAAGAAAAATCTGAAGAATTAAAAGAAGATGCAAAAGAACTTAAAGACAAGGTAGCTGAAAAAGCTGGCGACGCTAAAGAAAAAATCGAAGAAAAAGTAAACGAAAATAAAGCAAAATAGATAAATAAATTTTAAAAAGCTGATTTCTAAAAAGAAGTCAGCTTTTTTCTTATATTAAATATTTATCTATTACATCAGCTATATTATCATAGGTATTTTCTCCCTTAAAATAATATACCAATTCTCCATTTTTGTAAAAATTAACTAAGGGAATTGAAGTTATTTCTAAATTTCTTGCAATACTATTATTAGCATCTATATCTAAGTAATAGCAGGAAATTTTTGGAAACTCTTCATCTAATAAATCAGTCATAAGTTCAATAAGTGGTCCACAATGTGTACATCTAATTGCACCGAATATTACAATTCCTGTTAAGTTTTTTGTTTTTTCGTAAAAATCATAGGAAGAAATAGTCTTAATCCTGTGGTGATTTCTGCTGTAGATTTCTTTTGAAACCCTAAGTTCTTTCAAAGATTCAGATTCCTGAGATAAGGGGTCGATATCCTTATTTAATTCTGCTCCTTCAACATTTATTGGCTTTGCAGTTGAAAATTCTCCTGCTCCTGGAAGCTTGAAATATGATTGATTAATCTCCTTAATTTCTCTTTCCGGATAATCATCTATACCCCAATAATTATATGGATATCTGTAAACTCTATACACTAAAGAATTGTTTAACATATTTTCCGTATCCATTCTGTAAGGAGATGTCCATAACCATACAAGTTCTTTTTCTCTTGTAACTTCTAAAGCCATACCCTCTGTTGTCAAAGTTATCAAAGTATTTCCATTAGGAAGTCTTTCCAAATTTCCTCCATAGGGAGAATAAAATTTGTAACCTCTTAAAGGAATTGAAAAACCAAAATCTCTAGGGTCTACCATCCAATTAATATCTAAGGTTAGGGGATTTAATTCCAAAATTCTTGTGTAGCCCCTTACAAAGGGGAAAAGTCCTTTAGGTGCAAAAATTGTTGCCGGTCCATAACCGCATGGACCTCCATTGTCATAAATTAATAAATTGCCCTCTCCTTCAAGACCTTTTGGAATTAATGTTGCAAAGGCTGAACCAATTATTGGGGAGAATTTACTGTATTTGTCAAGTCCTGGTCCTAAAGTATAAACAATTTTATTCTTTTTTCTGTCTATAATTCCAATGATGTTTGCTGCTCTTGCAGTAAATAAAATATTATCAGGATGAAATCTAGAATCACCCATATCGTACCATTTATTAGCACCTAAATAAGAAATGGAAGTGAGGTCTAAATAATTTCCAATTGGATTTTCTGTAATTCTTAAATTAGGATTTCTGTAGATGACATTCTTTGCTTCTTCTGAAAAATTTAGTTCATCAAAATGTTCAGAGAAAGAAAATTTCCACAAAATATTACCACAATCATCAACTTCTAAGATAACATCATCTAAAAGATCTTTATCAGAAATAGAGCTAACATGGACGCTATCATGGGTGAGCATAAGTGTCTTGTTTGTTTGAAATTCTTTATATGAATGGCAGTAATCAAGGGCATGACCTTGTCTTTGAAAATCACTGTGAACCCTTGCCATCCATTTTTCCTTATATCCCCTATCCTTGATGAATTTATTTCTTGAAAACTCCCATAATATTTTTCCTTCTTTATTAATCTCAACTAAACTGATTCCGTCACTAACTCCAAAATCTGACGTTCTAAATTCCGTCGGAGAAATAATGTTACCGTTTGATAACATTTTTGCAGGCATAGGATTCAAATTATATCTGGCAAGCTCATCACCACACATGGAAATAAGTAAAACGCCATCTTTTGCAGCAGAAATTAAATTAATTCCGTTGTATGCCTTATCTTTATTATATAGGACTGTTCCTCTAGGATAAATTCTCATTATAAGCCTCTGTTTCTGATATATCTTTCAGCAAATACACTTGCGATTGCTCCATCACTTGCAGCAGTTACAATCTGTCTTAAAACTTTATCTCTTATATCTCCAGCAGCAAAAACTCCAGAAACACTTGTATTCATATACTTATCAGTTTTAATAAAACCATCTTTATCAAGTTCTAAAAATCCCTCAACAAAATTACTGTTAGGGCTCATTCCTGCAAAAATAAAAATCCCATCAGAAGCAACAACATTTTTTTGTCCTGTTTTTAAATTTTCAAGTTCTAATTGTTTAACACATTTTTCATTTCCTATAATCTCACTTATCTTATGATTCCAAATAAATTTTATCTTTGGGTTTCTCTTAATTTTTTCAAATGCTTGGGCATTTCCGTCAAAAATATTTTCATCATGGATAATAATCATGGTTATAGAATTACAAAAGTTAGATAAATAATCGGCTTCATCTAAAGCTAAATCTCCAGAACCTAAAATATGAATGTCTTTATTTAAAAAGTTATCTGCATCACACGTTGAGCAATAGGATACTCCCCGACCTGTATATTCCATTTCTCCCTTAGCATTTATTACTTTAGAAAAAGTACCGCTTGCTATAATCACAGCCTTAGCAGTAAATTCTCTTTTTCTTTTAGTCACAACTTTTATGGAGTCTTTCCCTTTTATAAGCTTTTCAACAGTTCCATAAGAAAATTTATTTGTTTCATAAACTGAAGCGTGTTTTCTAAATTCTTTTACTATATCTCTACCTGAAATATTTGTAAATCCTGGATAATTAATTACTGATGCAGTATCATTAATTCTACCTCCATAGGCAGCTTTTTCAATTATTAGTGTATTTAAAAGTGACCTTCCTGCATATATAGCTGCGGATAAACCTGCAGCCCCTGCTCCAATAATTATTAAATCATAGTCCATTTTTTAAATCCTCTATAAATTTATCCACTTGGGGAATTTCTAAAAATTCCACATTTCCCTTGTCGACATATTGGGAAAAAGTTTCATCTATAGGTAATTTACAGATGTTCTTGACATTTTCCCTCTTAGCTATTTCTTCAATGTGACTTGGACCAAAAATTTCATGAACCTCCCCGCAGTTTGGGCATTTAAAAGTAGACATATTTTCAATAAAACCTAAAATTTTAATTGACATCATTTTTGCCATTGTTACAGCTTTTTCTACAATCATTGTTACTAAATCTGAAGGTGTAGAAACAATAATTACACCGCTTAAAGGCATAGATTGAAATACTGTAAGTGAAACATCTCCAGTTCCCGGTGGCATATCAATTAAAAGATAGTCTAAATTTCCCCAACGTACTTGAGAGAAAAACTGTTTTATTGCATTATTTATTATCGGTGCTCTCCACAAAACTGGTGTTGTTTTATTTTCAAGTATTGAATTTACAGAAATAATTTCAATTCCAGTTTTGCTGACAAGTGGAAGAATTTCTCTACCGTTAGACCTTGCAAGTTCATCAATACCAAAACCCTTTGGAATTGATGGACCGGTAATATCAGCATCTAAAACTCCAACTTTATAGCCTTGCCTTCTTAGATGAGATGCAAGAACAGAAGTGGTAAAAGTTTTTCCGACACCGCCCTTACCACTGACTACGGCGATAACATTTTTAACATTAGAACTTTCATTAAATTCAAATTTTTCTATTGCTTGCATTTTTTCCTCCTATATATTATTTACTAGATTTAAAGGAGCCTTCTTCAAAATAGTAAATTTAGAATCTTTATATTCTGCTATATTAAATTCAGCATTTCTTCTGACCCTATTTTGCCAAAAATTTTTAATTTCAATATTTTCCATTATTGTAAACATGGCGATAATTGTGATTCCATGGCTCACTATTAATATATTTTCATCATCTGAATTATAAACATAAAGCTCAAAAAATCTCTTAACCCTATCTATAAGCTCATAAAAACTTTCTCCATCTATACGATTATATTTTTCAGGTTTGGTAAAATATAAATTATAAAGATAAGGATCTGTTTTTTTTATATCATTAAACTGCTTTGCTGACCAATATCCAACATCAATTTCTCTTAAAAGAGGACTTGTAATTATTTTTTTATTTGGGCAAATAATTTTACAAGTATCTAATGCTCTGTTTAAATCTGAAGAATATATGTGAGAAAAATTAATATTTCTTGCTTTTTCTCTCAATTTTTTTGCCATATTTATTCCATTTTCATTTAAAGGAGAATCCATTTGACCTTGAATTTTATCAATTTTATTCCATTCGGTTTCTCCATGTCTTGTAAAATAAATTTTCATTAATACTCCTAAAAATATTTACTTTAATTATATTATACATTAAAGGAATTATAAAGCCTTTAAAAAACAAAACCCTAAGTAAATAATAAACTTAGGATTTTTATTAATTAAATATGAATGTTTAAACTATTTTTTTGATTTATTTTTCTTTAATGAATCATAAATAACTTTGTAAATAAACCATATTAAAGATAATAAGACTAAAACTATAGCTGCATATTGGCTGAAATCAAGAATTTTATCAAAGATCTGTTCAGATTTACTAAGCCTATGAATGTGAACATCTTTTCCACAGCAACATGGACATTCGTTAAATTCTTTCATAGAATGATGTTTACATCCACAACCGCAATCTATATATTCACCATCTTTGAGTTTCAAATCTTTATCTGTAAGCTTATCACTTGATTTTACTTCTACATTTTCCTCATTATTTGCTTCTTGTGTATCTTTACCATTCTTAGATTCATGTAAATCTTTATCTTTGCAACATTGACATTGATTAGATTCTTGACCTGAGTGACATTTGCAAGAGCAACAACAATCCATACCTCCATCTGGTTCTAATTTATCCATATCTGACTTAGAAGCATTTGATGAATTATTATTTTTTGCCTTTTTAAATTCTTTCTTGGCTGATTTGTCACAAGAAACTTGAGGAGTTTTTCCCTTGCAACATGGACAGGAATTATATTCTTCCATGCTCTCATGTTTGCATGAGCAACCACAATTATAAGTTTTTTTGTTTTTAGGATTTTTTTCTTTTTCTTCTTTATGAATTTGAGGAGTCTTTCCCTTGCAGCATGGACAAGAATTGTATTCTTCCATCGAATGATGCTTGCAAGAACAACCACAGTTTATATATTCTCCATTTTTAAGATTAATTTCTTTTGAAGATTCTTTGTTCACCTTCTTACAAGAATTTGAATTTTTGTATGCCTTAGCTTCTTTTGCTTGACAATAAGGACATACATCGGATTCTCCCATTGATTTATGGCAACAAGATGGACAATCTTTTTTGACTTCTTCCTTATGAGTTTGAGCTTTTTTCCCTTTGCAACATGGACAAGAATTGTATTCTTCCATCGAACGATGCTTGCAAGAGCAACCGCAGTTTACAAACTCATCTTCTTTTGTTTCTATATTTTTTTCTTCCTTTGGAGATTCTGATTTACTTTCTTCTTTATGATACAAGGGTGTCTTTCCCTTGCAGCATGGACAGGAATTGTATTCTTCCATCGAATGATGCTTGCAAGAACAACCACAGTTTACATATTCTCCTTCTTCCGGCTGTCTATAATTTTCTTCATTAGAATTGTCAGAATTTTTATCATCTGACTTTTCTCCTGCCGCTGAAAATTTATGACCCAAAAATTCTATTTTATTTGTTTTCTCATTAAAACTTATATCAATTCCAACCTGTTTTAAAGCCCCATCAATCTTAAAATAAGTATTTCCATTTATTATATATAAGGGTAAAATAACTTCCTTGCCTTCTAAAAATACATTTTTAACTAATTTTTCAACTTGAACTCCATTTTCCTGTCCAAAAACTGAACAGGAAATAGAAAAAGTCAAAATAAAAACAAATAAAATTTTTAATAACTTTTTCATCACTACCTCCAACAACATACATATAATAATATATGTAAAAAATTATTTTTTCAAAATATTGATAATAATTATTATAATTTTTTTCTCCACCAAAATACAATAGTAAATTTCGTCGGTATATAATATCCCAAAAAAACCTGCTAACAAAAGTCAAGCTTAACCTGAAATTAATTTCAGGTTATTTTTTATTATTTGAATAATTAAATTAGTGCATGGCAAACAAGCCGAGGGTAATCAATCGGCTTGTTTTTTAGTGTTTTCAAAGTCTTATGCTGCTTTTAATTCTTTTTTCTCGGCTTTTGATTCCATAACTCTTGCATAGTAGATTCTTAAGAATTTATTTAATCCTGCAAATTTGCAAACTTTTTTGGCTTTTCCTTCTTTTTCTTTTTTTACCATATACTTATATATTTCATT
>NZ_KB900379.1 GCF_000378725.1 Peptoniphilus lacrimalis DSM 7455
TGGGTGCGACATGAAGTCGCTTAATTTAACTGTTTGGCATGATGACCAAACCAACTATTCCGTTAGTTGAGCCGAGTATCGACTGCACTTAGGTGTGGTAAGCCGATATTAAAGTAACCCTACTTGAGGTAAAACCGTGAGGAAATACCGAAACTGCCAGCAACAAGGTGGTTAGGGAGCGAGGCTTGATAATATGGCTAACATATGTGAACTACTGATAAATGTCGTTAAGGCGAACAGGCTAAAGTTGCTGATAAGCCTGAACCAAAATGGTGTGTAGTCGGATAATCCTTTCCATAGTGGGATTACACGGACAAAAAGACTACCGGCAGAGAGGTAGAGCCTAAGTTATCAATGTTAATTAAGTGGAACATGGTAAGCCTGTACTATTGCCATAAGGCAAGGCAAATCGTAAGAAATGCTGATAATGGTGCAGGTAAAGGAGAATGGAAAAAGCGAATGCCATCTTGTAATGAGATGGATAGGGGTTCAAAATTTGCCCTAACTTGAAAGAGTGCAGACTTCCATTTGGTTTTTAATCACAAGAGAACTTGTAGAATTTTTGAAAGGAGAAAGCAAATGAACAGTAAAATGTGTGCTACTACTAACAGAGCTAAAGACTGGGAAAGTATAGATTTTTCTCTAGCAGAAAGCTATGTTAAAAAACTACAAATGCGTATTGTGAAAGCGTGGAAAATGAGTAAATACGGAAAGGTAAAATCTTTACAACATTTACTCACAACTTCATTTTATGCAAAAGCCTTGGCTATTAAGAGGGTAACTGAAAATCAAGGCAAGAAAACAAGTGGTGTTGATGGTGAATTATGGCTAACATCACAGGCAAAGTATAAGGCGATAGAAAAGTTAAATTTAAAAGGATATAAACCTAAGCCTCTTAAAAGAGTGTATATACCAAAGAAAAATGGGAAGAAAAGACCTCTCAGCATTCCTACAATGACAGATAGAGCAATGCAAACCCTATATAAATTTGCACTTGAACCCATAGCAGAAACTACTGCTGACCCTAATTCTTATGGATTTAGGGCAAAAAGATGTACACAAGATGCTATCGAGCAGTGTTTTACATCACTTAATAAAAAGAAATCTGCAAAATGGGTACTTGAGGGAGATATAAAAGGTTGTTTTGATAATATAAGTCATGAATGGATATTAAATAATATTCCAATGAACAAGAAATTATTAAAACTTTGGCTTGAGTGTGGATATATAGAAAAACAAAAACTATTTACAACAGAAACAGGAAGTCCCCAAGGCTCGCCAATATCACCTATTATATCCAATATGGTATTAGATGGTTTAGAAAAAGCAATCAAAGAGAAATACCATAGAAGAACAGTAAATAAGAAAACATATTTCCCAAAGGTTAACTTTGTTAGATATGCAGATGATTTCATCGTTACAGGGGAAAGTGCAGAATTGCTTGAAAATGGTGTAAAGCCAATCATTGTAAAATTCTTGGCTGAAAGAGGTTTAGAATTATCAGAGGAAAAGACACTCATAACACATATAAATGACGGTTTTGATTTTCTTGGAGTTAATATTAGGATGTATAAAGATAAGTTGCTTACAAAACCATCTGATAAGAACTTCAAGGCTATTGTTGATAAAATCAGACGAATCATAAAAGATAATCCGTCAATGAAACAAGAAATTTTGATTAGAAAATTAAATCCAATCATTATAGGTTGGGTAAACTATCAGAAATATAATGTTTCATCTAAAGCCTTTGAAAAACTTGATTATGAAATATATAAAAGCTTGTGGACCTGGTGCGTTCGTAGACACCCAAAGAAAGGTAGAAAATGGATAGCTGAGAAATACTTCCATACCATTGGAAATAGAACTTGGACTTTCAGTGTAGCAACTGGCGACAAAATGGAAAATGGTGAGAAATACTATCTTCGTCTTAAATATGCTACAGACACTGATATTAAAAGATTTACCAAGATACAAGCTGAAGCAAATCCATTTGATGAAAATTGGCAAATATACTTTGAAGAAAGAGAAGAGTTAAAAATACGAAACGAACTTAAAGGACGTACAGTTATAAATAGACTGTATAAAATGCAAAATGGAATATGTCCTGTTTGTGGAGAGAAAATAACTATTGATACAGACTTTAGAGTACATCAAACAATTCAAAATAACATTACCCTTAAAACTTTAGTACACCCTTGGTGTCATAGAAAATTGCATATAAATGATGAAGAAAACACGCTGGCTCTTTAATTAGGGCTTATAAAAACTTGAGCCGTGTGAGGGGAAACTCTCATGCACGGTTCTTAGAGGGGAAAGGGATAGTAATATCCCCGACCTACTCGACCAGACAATAGAGAATAAGCAGAAATTCATTTCTCAAATTATGACCTCAAAAACTCCAGTAAGAGTTGCAGAAGATGTTGATGAAGCAAGCCTATCTTATTCAGAAATTAAGGCTTTAGCTACTGGAAATCCTTTAATTAAAGAAAAAATGGATTTAGATAACGAAGTTACAAAACTAAAAATGCTGGAAGCAAACTACAAGTCTAATAAATACAAGCTTGAAGATAAGGTAAATAAAATTTATCCTCAAAGTATTTTAAAAACTGAAATGGAAATACAAGCAGTTAAAGAAGATATTGCAAATGTTGAGAAATTAGGAGAAGGAGATAGCAAATTCACTTCAATCAGTATTGGAGAAAATAAAATTTTAGATAAGAAAGAAGCAGGAGATAAGCTATTAGAAGAAATAAAAAAAGTTAAGATAAATGATAGCAAGGTTATTGGTAAATATAGAAATTTAGACTTACAAGTTTCATATAACTTTATGACTAACACTCACACCTTTAAACTTCTAGGAAAAGCAGAATACTTCGGAGAGTTTTCAAACTCTACTGATGGTAATATAACAAGACTTGATAATGCCATTGAAAAAATGCCTGCAAGACTTGAAAGGTTAAATCAAAATCTTGAAAACTATAAAGAATCTTTAGAAAATGCCAAAGTAGAATTGACAAAACCATTTGAAAAAGCAGATGAGTTAAGGGATAAGATACTAAGACTAGCTGAGATTAATAAACTTTTAGATATGGGAGAAGTCGAAGAATTAGAAAACCAATCACCATTATTAGAAAATTTAAAGAGGGCGATAGTCGATTATTCTAACTACGAGTTTTCAGAATCTAATAGTTATGAAGACTTTGACAAACTATATCCTGATTTAAGCCATATAGGACTTGCCTATACAGAAACACCAGATGGGAAGCATTCTATTCAATATGAGGTAAATTTGGAAGAAAAAACTTGGACTCAGTATGTAGATAATATTGCTATTAGAACAGAATCTTTTGTAGAAGAAGATATATCTAATTCACAAGCTCTTAAAGATATGACTGAAGCCATAAAGATGTCAAGTTTTGATGACCTGGTATCAGTAGATGAAGAAGATTTAAAACAAGCTCTAGGACTAGAAATAGATGATGACGGAAACTTCTATGATCCACTAGCAAAAGATCTTGACAATGATGGAATACCAGATAGGTATGACAATGATTTTAAAGATAGTGATTACTTTGAATCAACTTATGATGTAGAGGATAATCTTCACGCCAGGGAAGAGAAACCATCAATATTGGGACAAATATCAAAATTCAAATCAGAAGAAGAAAAAGATAAAAACCAAGAAAAAAGTGAAAAAGGACAAGAACGATAGAGGAGGGCTAAAGGCTCTCCTTATTTAGTACAAGGAGGAAATTATGGAATACAAAGATATTAGAGAAAACTTAGAAGAAATGATGAATGATAACTATAAGGATTTTATAAAAGCACTTGTGAGCATAGAAAAAGGCGTTAATGACGAAAAGGCACTTGAAGAAGTCTATGTTTTATTTATGATCAAAGACACAACAGGTCTATTAAATGATGACTTTGACTATATGATTGATGATATGAAAGAACAAGGTAAGATTGTTGAAAATATCAGTGATATTGAAGAGAAAGACGACCTCATAAATCTTGTGGGGAATATAGCTGGCAAAGTAGAAAATCTTGAAAGAGAAAATGCTAATGGAGAAAAGTTTAAAGTAAGTAATTTTTCTATTGTTTCAAAAGATGACGATGGGAATAAAATTTATACCAATTGTTCAGCCTATGGAGATAAGACAAAAGATTTAGAGAATCTTAAACAAGGAGATTTTGTTAAAATATTTGGTCAAGTAAAAACAAGCATCGACAACAACGGAAAGGAACATAAGAATGTTCGTATTTTGTCTTCTAAGCTCTTAAAAGCAAAAGAACAAGTAAAGAGTCAAGATAAAGATAAAAAGTCCATATTAGGGCAAATAAAAAGCTCTAAGACAGATGACAAAACTAAATCTAATAAGAAAGACCATAGCAAAGGCGCAGAGAGATAAATATCGGCAGTCTTCGGGCTGCCTTTATTTTTTGTTGAATAAACAATGATTATTCAAGTATTAGTTGAATATTTTAAAAATATATGTTTAATATTTTACAAATATATGCTTAATACACAAAAGTTAGCTGAGATTTATTATTGATAAGGTTACAATAAATAAAAGAGTAAAAAATAACTAGAAGCAGTAGGTAGAATAACAGATACTAAAATAACTAATTTATACTGAGATATAGTATATAATAATATTAGAAGAATATTGATATAAAATCATGTATCGTCTATATCATAGAGTTACGATTATTTGTGTTTATCAACATTTATAAGGAAAAATTATGAAAAGAAAAGATTTAATTTTGATTGCTCATATTATATTACAAATTGTTTTGTTCATACCTATAATTCCTTTTATAAAGTATTATCAACAAAAAGATATAGGAATTATAATAATAATTTTGCTGAGTATTGTAAATTTTATTTCGTATGTTATTACAATATTAAATTCTGATAAAAAATTCATTTTAAAGCATAGTATTCTAATTATCCTATTTATAATATTTATGTGTATAGAAGATACAATACTAATTAATTTACAAACAGGAAAACACATAGAATTAGTCATATATAGCTTATTATTGTTAGAAAATTTAGCCTTGATATATTCAACGTATAAGTTAAGTATTAAAAAACTAATTATAACTATTATTATTTTTATGTCAGCTTTAACAATAAATTATAATTATTCATTATCCAATTTTATATATAAATATGTAGTTATTCTTTTATTAATGAGTCCTAGTATTTCTTATGTATTAGATAGAAAAATAAGACATAATAATAGAAGGGTAATTTTATATTTACAAATATGTTTTATTATTTCTTTTTGTATTTATAAGAAAATCAATAGTATTGAGAATGTTTCAATTAGTGAGTACCTACTATTATCAATTATATCAATGGAGTCGGTATTACTATATAAAATTATGATAACGGATGTAAGTAAAGGATTAGCATTATTTATCAAAGCCATGAGGAACCTATTTTTAGGTTATATTGTTTTATTTGTATTGCTATATTTAGTTGGTATTTCTGTAGTAGATATTACTTTATTATCTTTTTACTTTTTTATATATTTAGCAGAATTTAGAAGTTATAAGGAATATAAGAAACATCAAAGTGTTACTTTTGATGAATTATTAGATGGTTATTATGTTGAAATATATAGAAACAGAGAAATTGAAAGACTTAATATTTTAAAAATTCAGACATTTTTACATGATGATATACTTCAAATTATAATAGCTATACGTAGATGGATTGAAGATAATTTGTCAGGTTCAGATAAAAATTATATATTACAGAATTTAGATAAATTGAATGATTTAATTCGACATGAAATTGATTCATTTAACCCTAAGATTAAAGAGTACAGTTCTTTGTATGATGCATATAATAAACTTATATCAGATCTAGAAGATATGTATTTAAGTAAACAGATGCTTATTGAATTTGAATGTAAAAAAGATATTGAACTTTCATCACCTTATGATGAGCTAGTATATAAATGTATTAATGAGTTATTAATAAATGCGTTTAAGCATTCTAAAGGTTACAACACTAATATTAATCTGAAAGTAGAAAAAAATATAATTTACTTAACAGTTACAAACGTTGGAGATTATATAAAAGATAAAGATAAAATTAAAGAAGGCAATATAGGATTAAATATTCTAAGATTGAATTTAAAACAATACAGAGGGGTATTTGAATATGAAATATTTAAAAATAATGAAGAATTAGAAGAATCGTATGTGCAATTTAAAATAAAAATTCCATTAGATAGGAGAGTTGTAAATGAAAATTTTGTTAATAGAAGATCATAAAATGGTAGCTACTTCTTTAAAAATGAGTTTAGAAACAGAACAATCTATTTCTGTAGATATAATAGATCGTATTGAAAAAATTAATACAGATAAATCAATTCTTAGTTATGACCTATTACTTATAGATATTAACTTAACGGGTATTGAAGGAACAGTAAATGGATTAGATTTAGCTGAAAGATTGATAGAAGATTATAGAGATATAAAAATTGTTATTCTAACTGCATATAAATTAGAATTCTATATAAAACGAGCTAAAGAAATAGGATGTAGAGGATTTATTTCTAAAGAAGAGGATACTAAAAAGTTAATACAATATATTAAAAGTATTGTAGAAGAAGATGAAATAATATTTCCTGAAGAAAATTATATGTTAGAATCGTTGACAAAATATGAATTAAAAATAGTGAGATTGTATTCAAATGGTATGTCTAGGAAAGAACTAGCTAAAGAACTTAATACAAATGTTAGAAGTTTAGCGGTATCTTTATCTAGAATATATCAAAAATTAAATGTTAGAAATTATCAAGAAATGATAGACAAGGTAAGAGAACTAGGTTATGTAGATTCATTTTGACAGCTGAGCATTAGGATTTAAAAATTCTAATGCTTTTTTTATTCACAAAAGTTAGCTGAAATGAAAGTTAAAAAAATATAAAATTAAAGAAAAAGTAAAGGATTAATAATAATTGAAGGTGATAAAGTAATGAATTATTCAAGTAAACTAAAAAATAATATGGCAGGAAGAGAAATTACTCCTTTTAATGTGTGTAAATTATCATGTACTAATACTTGTAGGTATAGTTGTACAGCAAAAAATGCTGCTAAGCACCCTAAATATTCACATAGTGCATTTGATAATAATTTAAATAAAGATGATAGAAAATAAGACGACCTATAAACTTGGAAAAGAAATTAATATTTGGAAAGATGGTCTTGCTCAGACATTAACTTTTATTGTAACTGAAGATTGTAATCTGAGATGTAGTTATTGTTATATTAAACATAAATCTTCAAATAAGAAAATGTCATTTGATGTAGCTAAGAAATTTATTGATTATGTACTATCAGAAGAAATAATAAGACCCAAAGGAGTTATATTAGATTTTATAGGTGGAGAGCCACTACTTGAAATAAAATTAATAGATCAAATATGTGATTACTTTAAACTAAAAACATATTTACTAAATGATGAATGGTATTGGGATTATAGGATTAATATAACGACAAATGGGGTTAATTATGCTAGTAAAGAAGTACAAGATTTTATAAAGAAAAATCAAGGAAAACTCGAAATTGCAATTACGTTGGATGGGATAAAAGAAAAACATGATATGCACAGAGTTTTCCCAAATGGAAAGGGTTCTTATGATGAAATAATCAAAAACATAGAATTGTATAAAAATCAATTTCAAGCATCCACCAAAGTTACTTTTTCAAGTAAAGATTTAAAATATTTAAAAGATAGCATAATTCATTTATGGGAATTAGGGATATTTGATGTAGCAGCAAATGTAGTATTTGAAGACGTTTGGGAAGACGGAGACGATAAAATTTTTGAGGATCAATTAATAGAGTTGGCAGACTATATAATTGAAAATAAGCTATTTGATAAATATTCTTGTACTTTATTTGATGAATCTATAGGTTTTCCAAATAGTAGAGAAATATTAGAAACAGCTTCTTGTGGTGCTGGAAAGATGATAGCAGTAGGACCTGATGGATCATTGTATCCATGTATGAGATATAAAGATTATTCGCTTAACAATAAAAAAGAAGTTGTAATTGGTGATGTGGTAAATGGTATAGATTTTGATAAAATAAGACCTTATTATCTGTTAAATACAAAACTTCAATCTGATGAAGAGTGTCTTAACTGTAGAATTGCAAGTGGATGCACTTCATGTTTTGGTCATAATTATGATTCTGCATATAGTAACACAAATTTTCAAAAAGCAAAGTATATTTGTAAAATGCATAAAGCAAGAGTAAGAGCAAATAACTACTACTTTGCAGAACTACATAATAGGTATGGAATTGAAAGAGAGATTAATAACGAAGAAAGAGATAAACTGTATTTTTTGTTGTCTAATTCGACTGTAAAAACTTGTGCTAGTAGTGAAAATAGAAGTGGATCTACTATTATGTCTAATGAAACAATAATGCAAGGATTAGAATATGCTAAAAATAATTTTCTAAGACCAGTATTCATACATAGCAATAATGGACTCAATTTAAATTTCAAAGAGATAGACTTAAAAGGACATAATATTTTTCACTATTGCTCAATAAGAAATCAAGATAGTATAAGAAAAATAACTAATAACTATATTCTTACAATTGAATATCCTAATGATGAAGAGTTTGTAAGAAATATGAAGTTAGAAGAAAATATAATATTAAATATATCATCTGATCATTTAAATGATATGGAGAATTTTGTAAAAAAATTATTCAATAAGACTAACAGGATTAATCTAAATATATTAGATTTTGATAAACGATTTGATTTCATCCTATATGAAAAACAACTAAAGAATATTTCTGATTATATTTATTACGAATATGTGAATAAAGGAATAATTAAAGAACTAAATGTAATAACTGATGAATTGTTTATGAAAGAAAAAGAAATATGTGATAGCGGATTGAATTCTTATACCCTTGCAAGTAACGAAAAGTTTTATGTTTGTCCAGAATTTTACTTTAATTTTCCTTTGGATTATATCGGAAGCTTAAACGATGGAATAAAAGAGAAATACAATAGACATTTATACTCTGAAGAATATTCTCCACTTTGCAATAAATGCAGTGTTTGTCATTGTAATTCTTGTAGTTTTGAAAATTATATAAATACAAATGAAGTTAATATACCTTCTAAAAATTCATGTGTAAAATCTAGTGTTGAATATATAGTATCTTATGAATTACAGAAAAAATTATCAGAATTAATGGAGTTTGATAGATATATAAAGCCACTAAATTATTTAGATCCATTTGTTGATGTTTTAGGAAAAAATCCTGTAAATGGAATTTTAAACAAAAAATACTTGGAGGATAACTAAGTTGAAAGAAGTTGGAACATTAACACAGGAAGAAAGTAGAAATTTAGAAAAGCTTCTTGAAAAGAAAATAGCCTTAGAAAACTTGTTGAAAATCTTATCGGAAAGTCAAGAAGTTTATAAAAAAGTAGATAGAGATTATAAAAACATAGTAGAAGAATATGAAAAATGGTGGAGAGATACATCCGATAAATATATTTGGGAAAGTACTGAAAATTCTTTTTGGTCAATTGATTTTAAATCTAGGAAAGTATATTTAGTAGATGAATAATATGTTTGATTGGAGTGAACACAAAAAAATAATTGATAAATTTATATTACCACAGAAAAAGAAAATTATATATTTAATAATAGTCATACTATTAGGAATAATAGCGAGTATGGCGATTCCTTATGTATTTGGGAAAATTATTGATTTAATAGTAATAAAAGATTTGCAATTAGTGTTAAAGTTTATTATCATAAGCCTATTTTTAAATATATTTCAAAGTTTAAGCAGTGTTTTGGAGGAATGGATAGGAAATATATTATCTATAGATTGTTCAAATAGTATAAAAGAAGCGATATTCTCTAAAATTTTAGATACAAGATATGAATTTTTAAATTCGTATGGTGAAGGAGAACTTGTAAGTAGAATAGAAAATACAGGTGATAAAATAGTCGGTTTCTATATAGATTTATTTTCAAGCATAGTTATGATTATGTTTAGCATCATTATATCTGCTTATATTATGATTAGGATATCATTAAAGTTATTTATAATTGCGATTATATTACTTCCATTGACCTACGGAATTAACTATATATTCAAAAATACTATTATTAGTAAACAAAGAGACTATATAGCAAAATTAGATGTATATTCTGATTATCTAATAGATACGATTTCAAACTTAACTGGAATAAAACTAAATAATCTGGAAAAAACATTTAAAGAAAATTATAAAGAAAAGCTTCAGGATTTAAAAAATGTATCTATGTCTAATTTGAAAATAAATATGACCGTAACGAGTTTACAAGATTTGATAACTATTATTTTAAGTTCTCTAATATTATTCATTTCAGCAAAATTAATAATATTAGGAAATTTGACATTGGGCAACATAGTTGCCTTTAGTAGTTATATGGAAAAGTTGCATTCGTCAATTAAAAAAATTTGTGATTTAAACTTTTCTTTTAATGAAGTTATTGTAGATTTAGAACGATATAAGAAAATTATTGATCATGACAGTGAAAAGAAAATTGATGGAAAGAAATTGTCAAAAGTAACTAGCCTTAAATTTAAAAATGTTTCATTCAAATATGATGATGAATACATATTGAAAGATTTTTCATTTGAAATATCGAAGCCTGGTTTATATGCGATAGTTGGAGAAAATGGATCAGGTAAAACAACAATATTTAATCTAATAAGTAAACTTTATACTAATTACAAAGGAGAAATTTTAATAAATGGTAATGAGATAAGTGACTATAAGGATGAGGATTTAAGAAATAAAGTTTTGTTTATAGAAAGTAAACCATTCATATTACGTGAAAACCTAAATTCTAATATAACATTACCAGTGAAAAAGAATGTGTATGAACCATATTTAGAAGAAATAATTCAATTCTTAGAATTAGAAAGAATTGAAAAATATAGTACTAAAAATTTTAAAGAAACTTTATCAAAAGGAGAACAACAAAAAATACAGTTAGCGAGACTGTTGATTAGTAAGCAACCTTTGATTTTATTAGATGAAGCTTTATCTGGTTTAGATAAAGAAATGAAGAAAAAAGTAATTTCTATAATAAAAGAAAGAAGTAAAGATAAAATTATAGTAATAATTTCTCATGACCATGAAATACAAAAAGTATGTAATGAAATAATTTTAATGCCTGATAAAAATTCTTTAATAAAAAACAAAAACATTCACAAAAGTTAGCTGAAATATATTTAATCCTAATATAATATTAGATTAAAGAGCTAATATAACATTAGATTAAAGAGAGAGAGAAAAATAAATTTAATATAATAATATAATCAGCGTAATTTAAACTAGTGATGACTTACAAAGAAGCTAGAGATAATAATGGAAATTGCTATGGATAAATTAATAAAGATTTTAAATTAGGAAACAAACATTATTATTCAAGTAATTGTTTAAAGTTAGCACAAATTCTTTAAAATATATAAGCAAATGATAATTAAAAAATAAAATTTGAACTTATAATTAGATAGGAGGGAGTTTATGATAAGTAGTGAGCTCATTGATTATTTTGATAAGATTAAGGATTTTAAGAGATTGTGCAGGGTATTTAAAACTAGAAGAAAATTTTATTTTTATGATGTAGGAACTGGTAAAATATTTGAAATTTCAAAGGATATGTACTCCATAATTGAAGAGTTAATTGAGGGGAAAAATGCTAAAGATGTGTTGTCCTCACATAACGAAGTTGGTGTATCTAATTTATCTGAGTTAAAAAATACAATAGATACAGAAAACATTCTCCAAGCACCTATATTAGAAGATTTTGTTAAACCTAATGTTAGAAATGTTATAAGTTCAGAACGTCAACAACTTATACTTGAGGTGACAGAAAGTTGCAATATGAGGTGTAAATATTGTTATTATAATGAAAATGGTGGCGGATATAGAACTTTTGGAAGTAAATTTATGACTTTTGAAATAGCAAAAGCTGCTATCGATGAATTTTTAAAAACAACAGAACGAGATGATGTTAGCATATCATTTTATGGAGGTGAACCATTATTAAATTATAAACTCATCAAGAATTGTATAGAATATATAAATAATAATTATCCAAATAAAAAAATTCTATATGCTATGACAACTAATGGAACATTAATAACCGATAGTATCGCAAAATTTTTTTCTAAATTACCAAATGTTTTAATTACTATTAGCTTAGATGGCCCTAAAGAAATGCATGATAAATACAGAGTTTTTACAAATGGAAAAGGAACTTATGATAACACAATAAGAGGTATAGAAAAATTAGTTAAAAATTTTGGAACTAGAGCAGGAGAATGTTTATCAATAAATACTGTTTTACCAGAATATGACGAAGAAGATTTAGATAGGATAGATGACTATTTTAATAAGTGTAGAATACTGCCAAAAGAAGTGGGTCATACATCATCATTTGTATCTAAAGGAAATGTAGAGTTTGAATATGAAGGTGTTGATGGATCAACAGAACGTTATGCAAGAGAAAAGAGCTTTAATAATAGAAGATTTTTAGATCCTCTATATTCATGGGCTACAGAAGAATTTTATGATGAGAAATCTGATAGCGAGTTTGAAATAAAAGCAATAGCTAAAGAGAACTTAATAAAAGATTTAGCTATAATTCATAGAAGAAGTATAACTGAAAACCCAATGCAGAAATATTATATGAATGGTTGTTGTATTCCGGGAAGTAGAAGATATTATGTAACTACTGAAGGTGAATATTTAATATGCGAAAGATTGGGAGCATCTCCCAATATAGGTAATATAAAAACTGGATTAGATGCAGAAAGAATTAATAAGTATTACATAGAGCAATATGATAAGTTTGCAAAGCAATTTTGTAAAAAATGTTGGGCTATACATTTATGTTCTTTATGTTATATGAATTGTTATGATGAAAAAGGAATTAATTTAAAATATAGACATAAACATTGTATTGCTGCAAGAATTGCAATTGAAAAAGATTTAATACTATATCATGAATTTCTCGAATCAAATAGCGAAATCATAAATCAAATAAATTCTGTTCAATTCACTTAATTGTGTTTTGATAAATTGTCTAGACAAATAAAAAATCAAAAGGAGGATGTAATTATGAAACTTATCAACCCATTAGGACGTAAGCCAGGGGACGGAGTGAAACCATTGTCATGTATGTGTTCAAATACTTATGCTACAACTCGTGGTGAAGATCGTTGTTTTAAATGTGGGTGTAGTTGTTCTAGTCCAAAACACAGCGCTGCTAACTCAAGCGAAGCATTTTGGACTGTAAGAGGGTCAGGCGATATAGAATAAGTCTAACAGAATAAGAGGAATTGTATTTCCTCTTATTCTGTTAGACTTATTAAAAAAAGAGGTTAATATGAATTTGGAGCTAAAAGGAATATCAAAATCTTATGGTAATGCCAGAGTAATCGATGAAATAAATATTGAGATTAACAATGGCATATATGCTTTGTTAGGGCATAATGGGGCAGGTAAATCCACTGTTATAAAAATTTTATTAGGACTACTATTACAAGATAAAGGGAAAGTTATATATAATTCTAAATCTAACACAAAAGGATCGGTTTATGATTATCCTTTAGGATATGTTCCACAAAAAGGTGGACTAGATGAATTACAAACAGTTAGAGATTTTTTAACATATGTTGGTTGCTATAAAGGAATGAGGATAAAAGAAATAGAAAGAGATATTAACTTTTTTTCAGATTTATTTAATTTTAATAAATATTTAAATGTAAAAATAAAAAAATTATCTGGAGGTACAAAACAAAAAGTTAAAATAACACAAGCTTTTTTAAATAATCCTAAGTTAGTGGTGTTAGATGAGCCCTCTGTTGGTTTAGATATATATGAGAGGAAAAAGTTAAAAGAATTTTTATCAAAGTATGGTGAAAATAATACAGTTATAATATCGACCCATATAATATCAGATATAGATTATATCGCTAATAATATTATTATACTGAAAAATGGAAAAATAATAATTCAAGGGAAAACAGAAGATTTAATAAATCAAATTCCAAAAAATGTGTACAAAATTAAAGGAACTGAAAAACAAATAGATGAATTTATAAGTAAAAATAATGTACTTGTTATGAATAGAAGTTATGAAAATTCAAATATTAATGTTTTAAGATTTATGTCAGAACGAGATTTTGGAATAGACAATATTACAAATGTTACATTTGAAGATATATATACTTATTATCAAAAGGTGGGTGGATGATGTTTATATTTTTTAATGAATTAAAAAATACATTTAATAAAAAAAGTATTATTGTTATTTTATTTTGTGCATTACTTAGTTTATTAGTGGCACTTTTTGCATACAATAAATCTCTATATACTGGAGAAATAATAGATAATGAGTACAAAGAAATATATGGAAATAAAGCAATTAAACAAGTTCTTTCCTACCCTGATAAGTACTATGGGTACTTAGATAATGAAAAATTAACAGAAGCTGCAAAGAGTCATAACGAAAACGTTGATAGGAATTCAAAAAGATCAAAACCTGTATATGAGAATTTAATTAATAGTGATGCTACTAGCATGATTTATAGTTTTTTATATATAAATGCAAATAGAGAAAAGCCTTTAGTTGAATGGAAAGATGACGCCTACATTCCTATGAATATTCCTAAAAATTTTTATAAACTAAGGAATGAGGAGGTTTTACAACAAGCGTCAAAAATAAACGCTACTGATAAAGTTGAAAAAATGGAAGAAGAGCTAAATATTCCTTTTTATATTGATCAAACAGCGTCATTTTGGAGAACTATATTGGAGTTTTTAACGGTTTTAATTATAGCATCTATGTTTATATCAGTAATTATGACAGCACAAAGCTTTTCTGAAACATTTGAAAATGGAGTAAGGGAGATTATTATTATGTCAGAAGAAGGTAAAAAATATTTTGCCAAATATAGAATTCTTAGTACTTTGATATATTCTACTGTAGTTTATTCTGCAACTGCAGTTCCATATTTATGTTATATGTTTCTAAAAATTGGTGTTAGAGGATTAAAAACAGATTTTCAATTTATTTCGCTTTTCTCTTCCATAAATGCAAATATAGGACAAGTTATTTTATATTATATGTTTGCTGCTTGGATGGGAATATTATCTATGGTATGTCTTTCATTATTTCTATCTTCTTTGTTAAAAAAATCGTATGCTACTGGAATCGTATCAATTCTAATGATAATAATAACATATGTAAATAACATATTTTTTAGAGATGGTAAAAATACATTCATTAATAAGATTTTAAGTATAACACCTATGAATAGTCCAGAATATATATTTATTTTTTCTAAAAATCAGTTCTTAAATTTATTTGGATTATTAGTTAATTTAGCAATAGCAACTATAATTATTTATCTGATATATATAACGGTATTTTCTATATTATCAGCTAAAGTATATAAAAGAATACAAAAATGATGGTTAAGAGCATAACAAAATCACTTATATTAACTTATAAATATTCTAAGAAGTTATTTATTTTGAATATTTTAATTACAGTTGTATCAGGAACTAGTGGATATTTACTTATATTAGCAAACAGAATATTGTTAAATAGCATACAGCATTATTTACAAGATAAAATTATTCGATTATTATTTTTAGGATTAATAGATTATGCATTAATAAATTTTTTTATAGTTACGATTAAATTTATTAAACAGTATTTTTTATCTAAACAAAGAGTTATTATACAAGCTAAGTTGGATTTTCAAACTATGGAAAAGAATGGAGTGTTTCAGCTAGAAGATTATGAAAACAATGAAATATATTCTTTAATTCAATCTGGAAATCAGTTAGGAAAGCAAAAAATTTTAGAAATATATATAGGATTTATTAAAATATTAGAGATGCTCATTTCGATATTTATGTGCTCATTTATGATGTTAAGCTTGTCTCCTGATTGGTGGATTTTTATAGTATTTTTATTTCCTGTGATTAAGTTATTAATAGATATATATGTAGGTAAAATAAACTATAAAAAAGAAAAAAGTCAAATAGAGCCATTTAGAAGGATAAGTTATATTAACTATTTGACATCAAATGATATAGCAAAGAAAGAGATGATAACTTACAGATTTTTTAGTTATTGGTTTGAAAAATTTAAAGCGATTAGGGTTAAGATAACGGAACAAGATATAAAAATTTTAAAGAAAACTAGTGCTTTAATATTTATAGTAAATATAATAGAAACTACTGTGTATATACTTATAATTGGAATAGTTGTTTTAAAAAGAATAGCTTTGAATTTAATCGGAGATGTATTTGCATATATTGATACTATAATGATGATTCAAAATAACACAACTGAATTACTTTCATTTTTTTCAGATTTGTATAAAGATTCTTTATATGCATTTAATTATTTTGAGTTTATTAATAAAAATATAAGTAACAGCGGAGGAACATTAAAATTAGGGGAAATAGACAGTATCGATTTCAAAAATTTAATTTATAATTATCCTAATAAATATTTTGATCTTAAGATAGATGATTTAAAAATTGAGAAAGGGAAACCTACTATAATTTTGGGGAAAAATGGTTCAGGGAAAACTACTTTAATAAAAATGCTATCGAATCTTTATAATAATTACAATGGAGATATACTTATAAATGAGGTTACTTCATTGAGAAAGATAGATTGTAATGATTATTATGATAATATTTCGGTATTGTTTCAAGACTTTAACAAATATGAAGCTACTTTAAGAGAAAATATAGCCATGTCAAATACACATGTATTTGAAGATGAGAGAATAATGAGATATATTGATAAAGTAAAAATGAAAAAAATAGTAGAAGGACTTGACGATAAACTTGATACTATGATGGGGAATTGGTTTGGAAATACTGTATTTTCAGGAGGGCAATGGCAACGTATTGCAATCATAAGATGTCTATTAAAAGAAGCTCAGATTTATATTTTAGATGAGCCAACCTCCGCTTTAGATAAAACTTTTGAAAAAGATTTTTTTGGGCTTCTAAAAGAATTAATGAAAGATAAAATATGTGTAATAGTAATCCATAAGTTGACTTCCGAGATTATAAAATTAAATCCATACATAGTTATTTTAGAGAATGGAGAGATAAAATATAAGGGCAGTATTCAAGCTATTGATCAAAAATTATTATTTGATTATATTGAATGAGATATGGAAATTTAAAATGAAACTATCAAAATGTTTGCATATGAAAAGTCTTCCTGATTGAATAAAACTAAACCAACTAGGAAGATTTTTATGTAGATGAAAAAATTAAGAATGCAGCTAAACACGATATTTAAAATGTTAATTTAGTATTACCAACTTACAATGGACAAGACATACAATTAGAACTAAAAGTTCTCTTGTGGTCGCCTAATAATTAATTATTACAGGGGTAGTGTGAAAAGTTTTGTGTATCAGCCCTCATGATAGGATGTGGCTGATATTTTTTTGTTGAAAAATATCTTAAAATTAAATATATTCAAAAATTAACTTTTATGAATCTTTGTAAGCTAATTTTGGCACAAGGAAATTAAAAGGTCAAGATTTTGAAATCTACCTTTTCTGCCTAATTGCTTTTTAAAAATTTGAAGATTTTGTCAAGGGTTGGTCGAAGACCAAGGCGCAGCCTTTACCCTTGACCGGAATTCTCAAATTTTTTATTTTTTTTGTGGCAGAAAATTAGATTCTGCCTTCAAAGTATATTGTTAGCTGAGATAATATTTGATCCCATCCACGGATTCTTGATGTCCGCTTGCTTGATGCATCTACCATTGCAAGGTACAAGCTTTTTTGTAGTGCATAGTCATTTGGAAATATGGTCTTATTTTTTGTAACTTTCCTTAGCTGTCTATTGAAGTTTTCCATGGCATTTGTTGTGTATATTAGTTTCCTTATACATTCTGGATATTTGAAATATGTGGATAATTCTGCCCAGTTGTTCCTCCGTGAGCTTACACACATTGGATATTTTTTGACCCATTTATCTTCAAAGATATCTAAATTAGTTAGGGCAAGCTCTTCTGTTGGTGCTTTGTAGACTGTTTTTAAGTCTTTCATTAGTTCTTTTATATCTTTGTATGATACATATTTTGTGGAGTTTCTTATTTGGTGTATTATACATTTTTGCTTGTGCCCTTTGGGTGTATTTCTGATTTCGGATAGACTGCTTCTATTGCTTTGCTAAATCCTGGTAGGTTATCTGTTGAGAATATGAATACATCTTCTAGTCCTCTTTCTTTTAATTGATTTAAGATTAAAAGCCAGTATTTGCTTGATTCATTTTCGCCGACCCCACAATGCCTAGTATTTCTTTAAATCCTTCTAAATTGTATCCTAGAGCTACATAGACTGCTTTTTTTACTACTATATTGTTTTCTCTTACATGGTAGTGTATAGCATCTAAGAATACCATTGGGTATAGTCGTTCTAATGGTCTATTTTGCCATTCTTCTATGGTTGGTAGTATTTTATTTGTTATTTTACTTACCATTGATTCTGATATGCCGAAACCATAGATATCTTTGATATGACTTGATATATCTCTTGTTGTCATACCTTTTGCATACATTGATATTATCTGATTTTCTACGTTAGATATGTCTTTTTCACTTGTGCCCTATGGGTATATTTCTTTAATACTTGTGGTTCAAAAGATCCTTCTCTATCTCTTGGTATGTCTAGATCTATATTTAAGTACGATGATTTGACTATTTTTGGTTGATATTTTTCGATTAACATTTTTTATATTTTGTTAGGCATTGTTTATGGTCTTTTCCTTGGCATAAAAATTCTTCCTGATTAGATTTTCTTTACCCTAGTCAGGAGGTTTCTATACATAAAATTTTACACAGTCTCATTATAGAAGTTATATTCTATCTTTCCACATCTATCCCATAATATTTTTTATAATTTTTCTCACACTGAACAAGATAAGATAATTGTTCTTTATTCAAAGAATATTCTTGCATAAGGGTATTCTTTTTTTCTTGTAATTCATCAAGTTTGGATAGTATTTCTTTTGTATTTGGTAGCTTTTTATAGTTTTCTAAGATTTCTTTAGCGGCTATTTTATAGACGGAAAGTTCGCTATAATATTCTTCTGCAAATTGCTTATCTTCAGGATTTTTCTTGTGGTATTTATATATTTCACGATACTTATTTATAGTATTTATATTTTCCATATCTTGAGATAAACTCTTCATTTCAGTTTCAATCTTCTTTATTTTATCAAAAGATACACTGTCTAAAGGAGAACAACAAAAAATACAACTAGCGAGGTTATTACTTAACGAATATTCTCTAATTTTATTGGATGAGTGTTTTTCAGCTTTTGATGAAGTGACTAAAAAAACAGTAATATCAGAATTAAAGAAAAAAAGAAAAAAAGTATTATTATCATTATTTCACATGATTCAGAAATTATAAAGGGCTGTGGTAAAACTTTATTTATATTGAAAAAATAGGATAAGATGATGTAATGGATATGCGCTACAATTTTCAATATTTAGAAATATAAATCATGTACAAAATAAAAATATTCACAAAAGTTAGCTGTAATATATTGATAAGTATAATAAAATTTTACTAAATTAAAGTTTGTAATTAGATATCAATAATAATTAAAGTGAACAATGGGGGCGTAATATATGGAAATTTTAATTAGAAATAAAGATGACTAAAAAAATTTGTTTTATATTATGATTGTATGTGTATTGATTTTTGTTGGGATTTTTATATTTATTAATAATAAAGCACCTGAAAATAACTCACTAGTAAATTCAGCAAATGTTGAACAATATTTTTCTGAGGTTAATATTCCAAATCTTAAATATTCAAATGATAAATTAACATATAATGGCAATCTAGTAAAAGGTTTTTTTGATCCTATAGAAGTTGCAAAAAAGAATGGTAGATATGTTGGTTTTGTTTATTCAAATAATGATTCTGGTGATGGAATACTTTTGATTGTCCGTAGAGATGAAAAAAATAAAATTATAGGGGTTGAGGAAATTACTCAAGAACGTTTAACTAAAGACGTGTTGGGAAATTAAAAACTTAATAATTGTTATTTATGGTGCTGATTATAGGAAATTGAAAAATGATAGACGACATAAAGCAAATGATATATATATTCAAAAAATTTAAAATAATTATTGACAAGTATTAAAAAAATAATATCAAAATAAAGAGCAGTAATTAAAATTGAATACAAGGTAGGGGTTGTAACTGTGGATATCATGGACTTTAGATATTTAGATTATATGCACGATATTAGTGATTTTTTCACAAAAATACAAAAAGCAGAAGAGCCTTTTGTATTGCCCGAATATGATATAGATAAATGGGATACATATATAAGTTTTGATTATCATTGGATGATAAAACTTATAAAGAATGAAGAAATGATTGACCAAGGTTGGAAGATACATGTATCTAGCAATCTTAATGAAGCACAAGATATATTGAACGAGGTTTCTAAGGTTTGTTATAAAAAGAATTTATCATTTAAGTATGTGAAAGATAGGTTTGAGTTAAAACTAAAAAATACTAAATATGCTGATAGAAGCTCGTCTGGTAAATTTATTACAGTATATCCTTGCACTGAAGAATTGTTTATTGAAGCTTTAGAAAGCATTCATGAAGCGACTAAAAAGTTTGAAAGAGGGCCCTATATTCTAACTGACAAACGATGGAGAGATGGAAATGTTTATTTTAGGTATGGCGGTTTTAAAGCTATTTCAAAAGATGACGATAAATCAAAACTTTATATATACGATGAGCGTGGTAACTTAATTGAAGATGATAGAAGTCCATATTATAAAATTCCAAATTTTATAAAAGAGCCTAAATATATAGTTGATATTGAGAAAGACTATATTATCGATGACAGTTTATTAACGAATCTAAACAAATATAATATAACTGAAGCGATACATTTTAGCAATGGTGGTGGTTTATATAAAGCTTTGGAAATATGCGATGAAAAAAAAGTAATTTTAAAAGAAGGGCGACATGGAGCCGGTCTCGATAGAAATGATGTTGATGCTTTTAATAGGATTCATAATGAATATAATTACTTAAATATACTAAGAGATATTGAAGGAATAGTTAACCCGATTGAGGTTTTTGATGAATGGGAAAGTGCATTTTTAGTAGAGGAGTTTGTTGACGGGATTCCGTTAACTGATTGGCTTACTAACAATTATCCTTTTGTAGCAAATGCTGATGAAAATGAAGCGTTTGTTGAGAATATAATGAGAATTTGTAATAAGATCAAAAGTATAATATATAGTGTCCATTCTAAAGGTGTAGGTTTTGGAGATTTACAGCCAAGTAATGTCCTATTAAAAAGAGACAATAGCGTAGTATTGATTGATCTTGAGGCAGCAAGAGCCCTTAATTGTAAAGGAATCGTTAGCATAGGTACGCCTGGATTCTTGGATACATCAGTAAAAAATATAGAAGAGAGTGATTACATTTCGCTCATAAGCATAATTTTATATTGTTTTTTGCCAATTGGATCTGTTAACGCTATAGAAAAGTCGAATATTGGAAAACAGATTTCCTATATTGAAAGTCAGTATGGCAAAAATGCATCGGAATATATAATTAATGTTATAGAAGAGATAAGTTTAAAATGCTCTGCTCTGACATTTTATAAAAAGCGTATCTTTCATAGAAATTCGTATAAACTTGGAATGGAAAACATTAGAAATAATATTAAAAGAATTGTAGATACTATGGTTAACAATATTGATTTAAATTCAGATAGAATTTTTAAGGGCGATATACGCCAATTTGAATATGAACTTGGGATGCATAATGTTTTAACAGGAGCATATGGCTGTATATATGCACTTTCTAAGTACATGGACGTTAGGTCGGTGTTTGAAAAATGGATTATGGATAATTCGGATTTTAGCAGTTTTGATGATTGTGGTCTTTTTACTGGGAAGTCAGGGATTGCACTTGTTTTATATTCTTTAGGGTATAACGAAGAAGCCATAAATGTGTTAAAAGAAGTTGAGGAACAAGTCTGTAGATATATTAAAAATGATGATATATCTATGATTTCAGGATTGTCAGGAATAGGATATTCCTTTTTAAGAATGTATAAAAAAACCAGAAATGAAAAGTATCTTAGGTTATCAAAAGATATAATAGATAGTTTGTTAAAAAAATTCCACGAAAAAAAATATAAAGGCACATTAAATGAAGATTTTTCTCCTATAGGTTTAATTACGGGTTGGACTGGTTTATCGTATTTACTTTTAGAACTATATGAAATAGAAAAAACACCTGAAATAATAGATTTTGCAAAATTGTGTATAGAAGAAGATTTAAGTAAATGTAAGCAAGATAATAATAATGGTTTATATGTTGATTTTGATAATATATTGTCTCCTTATTTACTAGGTGGAAGTGCAGGAATTGGAATCTGCATACAAAAGTTTAAAAACTTAGGATGCTTTGATTACGATATACAATTAAGCGAAATTGAAAAGATAGCAGAAACAAAAAGTTTTTATAATATTGGGCTATTTAGAGGAGCTGCTGGGATATTACAGTTAATAGCTAATATGAAAGGAAAAGATAGAGAGTTATATTTGAGTAGATTTATAGATATGCTTAACATATATTTAATAGAACGAGATGATGATATATGGGTTCCAGGGGAGTTTTGTTACAAACTATCAGAAGATGTCTTTTCTGGAAGAGCTGGGTTATTGTTAGTGCTTCATGATGTTTTGACTGAAGAACGAGACTCTTGGCTTCAGCTTATTTAATTGAGATATTAAAACTGTTGCTTCTAAGAAAGTAATATATGTGCTTTTATGTGAAGTTTGAGTTTTAATATAAATTCTAACATTCTATGCTTTAAAATCCTAATTTTAATACATAGGATTGCTAGACTATTCTCCATGGTTTCATGAAGGATGTAAGCAGTAGATTTTTGAGTAGAAGTGGTTATAATGGGAGGTGAAATGCAATGTCAAATAAAATACTTAAACTACAAGAAATGAAGGCTAACGAAAGCAAAGTAGTTTCTAGAAAATCTAGTCAAAGCAATAGTTGCAACACTAGAAGTTCAATTAGCATCGCTTGTAAATAGTTGTTCATTTAGTATAGGCTATTGGATACAAAACTAAAATTACAAGAAATAAAGGATAGCTCAAGCAAGGTGCTTTCTAGAAAATCTGGTTAAAACAGTAGTTTCAATGCTATAAGCCAAATAGCAATTGCTTAAAGTTAGTCCTAAATAATGAGAGAAACTATTAAATAATAAGACCGCCTTTAAGTTAATTATAATTTTGGTGGTCTTATTTCTTTAAAATTGGAGATGATTTTATGGAGGTTATTAAAGTAAAAAACCTTTACCATACTTTTGATGGAAGTAACTATATTTTAAAAGATATATCTTTATCATTAAAAAAGTCTGAGTCAATAGCGATTATGGGACCTTCTGGTTCAGGAAAGTCAACACTTCTTTATTGCTTATGCGGTATGATAAGAGCTAGTAGAGGGGAGATTTTATTTTTAAACAAAGATATTAGGTCGCTTTCCACAAGAGAGTTAAATAAACTGTATAGAAAAAATTTTGACTTTATATTTCAAGATATTAACTTAATTCCTGTCTTAAATGTAGAAGAAAACATTGAGCTGAAAAATAGTCTTATCAAAAAAAGACTAAATATAAAAGAATTAGAAGAAACTTTGGATCTTTTAAATTTAAGTGGTAAAGAGAAGTATTATCCAGCAGAATTGTCTGGTGGTCAACGACAAAAAGTTGCCATAGCCAGGGCCCTTTTATTTAAACCAGACCTTATTTTTGCAGACGAACCTACAGGGGCACTGGATACCAATTCTTCTTACAATGTTTTGGAGGAAATGAAGAAGCTGAATGATATAGGTACAAGCACTATAGTTGTAACACACGACCCTAACGTAGCGATTCAAATGGACAGAGTACTATTTTTGCTTGATGGTCAGATTAGTCAAGAAATTAATAAGCCAAGCATCGGAGAGATTTTAGAAATTTTTACAGATCTTGAAGAAAACAAGAAATTAGGAGGGAAAGATTAAGATGAAAGTAAAAATTGCTATAAGGATGATTTGGAAAAATAAGCTAGTTAACTTATGGATGTTTTTATCTATGACCTTAATCTCTATAACTCTAAGTTTAACATCTGCGTGGTATTTGGCTACATTAAGCCCAAATAATGATTTAATTTTTTCTACATTTAATAGAAAAAAAAATAATCTTATACTTGGAGACTTAGTGAATGGATCTCAACTTCAATTTTTAATGATTTTATTTTTTGGGTTTTTACTTTTAGTAGGGACAATTTATTTTTCAATAAAGCAGGAAGATAAAGATTGGGCTCTTTTAAAACTTAATAGTCTAAATAATAAAGAGATTATTGAAATTCTTTTATTTAGAACTTTAATTTTAAATATTATAGCTTCGGTTCTTGGAATATTTTTGTCTAGATTTTTTATAAAAGCTTATGTAAAGTTTTTCTTTTATTTTATTTTCAAGCCAGGATATGATAGTCTTTTAATGGTTAATCTAAGACCAGGATTACAATCTAGCGTAATAAGTTTATTAGCTATTTTTGTTATGGTTATTATAGCAAGTTTAACAGCAAGCATAAATGTTATAAAGACAAGACCTATAGATCTATTTATTAAATCAAACGAGATAGCAACTCTTAGCAAGAGAAATATTATTCTAAGAGCTATTATTGGTTTAATATTATTTTTCATATTTCTATATTATACTTTAATTAAGCCGGTAGAAACAGGGACTATAATAGATATTCAAGGAGTTGGAGCTTTAGCGATAGCTCTTGTTATAATTGTGGCCCCTATATTGATTCCGAAATTTTCTAGTTTAATAGCAAAAGTCTTGGTGTTAAAAAATTCGGCATTAGCTTCTTATTGTAGAGGTCGAGTTTTAATGAATACACAAAAAAATCTTTCGCTTGCCACACCCATTCTTTTAGCAGTTATAATACCTTCGATTTTTGCACTTTTTTCAGAGGCAAGTGTAGTAAGGATGAATAGAGAGTATAATGCTCAAAATAAGAAAATGGGAGAAGGGATATATGCCATTATAAATCCAACAAAAATAGATGCTTATGCTCAAGAAAAGCTATTAGAGATTAAGGGTACACAAGATTTAATAATTACAAACACTTTAAGCTATTATGATGCTGCAGAAGATGATCATTATGTAGGAGTTAATTACATCAATGATAAGAGTCTTATGGTTAATTTAGACCTCGAGGCAGGAAGTATAGATAATATATCTAAAAATAAGATTGGTGCAAGTAATGATTATGAACTTGGAGATGAAATAAAAATTACATATTATAATGGAGAAGAGAAGACATATAATGTGGTAGCAGTTTTTAAATCTGTGCCTTACCTGTTATTGCCGAAAATATATATTGACTATAATTCAAATGAATTCTTGCAAGGACTTGAAAAGATTGATAACAAGTTATATATGAGTAACTCAAGCATTGGAAAGGCTGAATTAGAAAAGAAAGTTAAAAAAATTTTACCAAGTTCAAGAGTTTTGACAGGTTCAGAAGATGTAAACGAATACTTAAAGAATTTTTCTGATCATGAATTTACAACAATAAAATTTCTTTATTTCCCTTGTATGATTTTAGCGTTGGTAATTATTGCTCAAAATATAATATCTTTAATTTCTTTTAAAGAAGATGATTTTAAATTATTATTTAGAATGGGCTTTACTAGAGGGGAAATAATTCTAGAAAATTTAGTAGAAATTCTGGCTACTATTTTTTCCGCCAATATTATGATAATTATGGTAATTTCTATAATGTTGGTTAAATTTACCAAGGAATTTAGTATAAATGAAATTACTATAGGAGCAAATCTTCCAATTAAAGTGTGTCTATATTTAAATATATTTTTTATTATAATATGTATTGTTATTACTGTAATAGTTTGTTTGTTGAAGACAGAGAAAACTAAAATGGTGGATAGGCAAATTTAAAAGGCTTGAATATTATGAAAATTACAGATTTATTGCAAATAGAGGTAAAAAAGTTTGTTTTTTTGGTAATTATATATATACTATATCCAGCTATGGATATAGTGGCTGCATTGCAGCTAGCTACAAGTGTAGATAGACTTATCGAGGGCAATGTGCTCTCCTTCATTAATTATTTAATAATAGCTACATTTTTTTGGACAATATCAGTTTTTTTCAGAAATTACGCTAACATAAAGGAACAAATATTTTTACAGTTGCTTTCTAAAAAATTACGAACCCTAAGTGTAGGAAGAGTTTGTGATGACCTAAATAACAATGAAGGTATTGTTGATTTTTCTAAATATATAAATATGATGACTACTGATATTCTATTAATAGAGAAGAGTCTTGGTTCGTTATTAAAATTTTTTTCTATAATAAGTACAATTATATTTGTAACGCTTGCACTTATCAAATTCCACTATATTATATTTATAGTAGCAACAATTTTAGGTATTGTTATGATAAAAATTCCTAAACTTTTTGAAGATAGAATAAAAAAAACTACTGATGATGTTTCTTTTGCTAATGAATCATTGCAAAGAAATATAACAATTTGGCTAAAGGGAAGCAAAGTGTTAAAACATTTTAGAGCAGAAAATATGCTTTACAATATTAGTGAGAAGTATTCTGATTTAATTAAGAAAGCTAAAGTTGAACAGACAAAATGCATAACGAAGTCTAATTTTATTGTGAGCATTATGAATATATTTAGCCAGATTATTATATTAGTAATAACTGGTATTTTATCTTACGAAGGGAAAGTGTCTATAGGATCAATTATTTCAGTTGTGAGTATATCTGGACAATTATTTAATTCATTGGATGAATTTGGAGAGAGTTATGCTGAAGCGATATCATCTAATTTTTTGTTAAAGAAGTACAGTCTAATGGAAAAAGCGAATCCAAAGGATAAGATAATTTTAAGAGAATCTATAAAACTGAAAAATTTATCTTATAATTATGGTAATGAACAAATTAAATTTCCAGATATTATATTTAATGCAGGTGGAAAGTATATCATCTCTGGGAAAAGTGGAGTAGGGAAAACAACTTTACTAAATATAATTTTTGGTTCTTTAGAGAATTATAAAGGAGATATTTTTTGGGATGATATAGATTATAAAGATTTAAACTTGGATAAGGGCATTTCATATATATCGCAGGACCCTTATATGTTTCTAGGAACTATTAAAGATAATATTATTTTGAATAAAGAGTATGATAAAAACTTATTTAATGAAATTATAAAGATAAGTAGACTACATAATGTTATAGAATCATTACCTCTTAAAGAAAATACAGAAGTAGATAGTGATAATATATCGTTCTCAAAAGGAGAAATTCAAAGAATAGCAATTGCAAGAGCTTTATATCATAAAGAGACTGTATTAATTATAGACGAAGGCTTATGTAATATAGATAAATATAATGCAAAATATATAGAAAAGTATTTGTTTGAGAATCAAGAGTTAACAGTGCTTATGATAACTCATAATTTAAGTAAAGAGACGGAAAAGATTGTATCAAAAATTATTGAATTAAAGTAGTTTAAAATGATTATTTTAAAACTACGGATGTATAATTTTGAAAAGTATATTATAACTAATCATTGTATTGCAAGTATGGATATACTAATTAAATTTTTAGATTAAGATTATAAAGTACAATATTAGTTGTTGTTAGTATAATAAAAAATAAGTAGATGTAATCGTCATAAAAGATTAGGGGATTAACTTATATTATTTAATTTAGCGTAATTTTGATAATTTTTTTCACATGAAAACCTGCTAACAGAAGTCAAGTATAACCTGAAATTAATTTCAGGTTATTTGCTTATCTGAGTAATTAAATTAGCAAATGGCAAAACAAACCGAGAGTAATCAATCGGCTTGCTTTTTAGGGTAGTGTGAAAAGTTGACTCCATAATATCTGTTAGAGATTTTACTCCCCAACAGATATTATAGAGCCTTTTATTAGCAGTATATTTCTTATTATACAAAGCAATATATAAAACACAATAGTATTACAATAGAATACATTAAAATAGATTTACAATGATTATATATTTTATCTTTCTATATTTATACCTATATATGTTTTATAATTTCTTTTAATTTTATATAGTTTTGTCATATTAGATTTTATACTAGAATACTCTTGCATAAGGGTGTTCTTTTTTAGTACCATAAATAGTGTAAGAAAGGAAGTAATACCTATCTTGCACTATTTTTGTATAATGAAGAAGTAGTATGACGAGGTGCTTTTAGGGTTGAAACATCCGCCAAAAAAACTGTCAGCTACCTCTTCATTATTCATATTCGGTTAAGCAGGTTGGGCAAAACGTCCGTGTCACAAGCTAAAAAGAGTGTAATGGTGCAGGTAGAAACTACAAAAGAAAAAGAAAGAAGGAAAGCCATGATATCTGTAGGAATA
>NZ_KB900380.1 GCF_000378725.1 Peptoniphilus lacrimalis DSM 7455
CAGAAGCAGTTCATATACTCATCCATGCAACAAAAGTAGATACAATCCAAAAATATATAAAAGAGCTTGGGTTAACAGTCAAGCAGATTGAGAAATGTAATAAGCTTAGAAAAATGGCAGAACTGCCACTAATTTAGAGAAAAAAATAATTTGTTACGAAGTGTGTAAGTCTTAGTTAAAACGTGAAAATCTTTCTTGTGATGGAACGCCGTGTGCGGTGAAAGTCGCATGCACGGTGTGAAGTGGGGGAAAATCCGGAGATAACATCAAAGGATTACCTATCACTATCGGGTGCAAAATCTCAAGGTATTAAGCAGCTTATGGCAGGAGGCGGTATTGTCCTTATCGGACTTAAGCTGATTCCGCTACTTGCCAATGTACTCAAGTAAGAAGAAAAGGAGAGCTTAGATGTTTGGAATATTCGACAAGATAGAAGAATTTTTTAAGGAACTTCTACTGGGCGGTATCCAAGCAAACTTAGAGTCCATGTTTCTTGACATCAACGATAAAGTTGGTGCAGTTGCAACAGATGTAGGAAAAACTCCCATGGGGTGGAACGGAGATGTATTTGCCTTTATCAAAAGCATTAACGATTCCGTCATTATTCCCATAGCGGGACTAATCATCACAGCAGTCCTTTGTATTGAGCTTATCAATATGGTAATGCAAAAGAACAATATGCACGATACAGATACCTTTGAATTTTTTAAGTACATCATCAAGATGTGGATTGCTGTATGGTTAGTATCTCATGCTTTTGAGTTTTCAATGGCAGTCTTTGATGTGGCACAACATATGGTAAATAAGGCGGCAGGGGTGATAAATACCTCTGCCACCGTTTCCGGAGATCAGATAGTGGCAATGATGGATACCTTAAAAGAAAAGGGGCTTGGAGAGCTTGTCATGATTCTCTTTGAAACCTCACTCATAAAGGTTGCCATAGAGGTAATTTCCATTGTAATCATGCTTGTGGTTTACGGAAGAATGTTTGAGATTTATGTTTACTCATCGGTTTCAGCCATTCCATTTGCCACAATGGGAAACAAAGAGTGGGGACAAATTGGAACAAACTATATCAAAGGACTATTTGCACTTGGGCTACAAGGACTCTTTTTAATGGTTTGTCTTGGAATATACGCAGTATTAGTTAAGACAATACAGATAACAGATATACACACAAGTACCATGACGATACTTGGATATGCGGTTTTGCTGGGGTTAATGATGCTAAAGAGCGGAACTCTGGCCAAAAGCGTATTAAATGCACACTAACAGAAAGGAAGGATAGGATGATCAAAAGAAAAACAGTATTTACATCAGTAGTAATCGGAGCAGGTGTTATAGCGGTGATTGATAGAATCAAACTTTTTAGCAAGATTAATGACTTGGAAGAAAGAACAAAAGACATCGGTCGCTGCCATAATGACTTTTGTATTTTGCAGGAAAGATATAACAAAAATACAGATAAACAGATAGAAAGCATTCAGGAAGAAATCGGCTCTGTATATGAACACATGGCGGAGCTTTCAAAAGAAAAAGAAGATGGGAGGTAAGTTATGGCGTATGTACCAATCCCAAAAGACCTAAAGAAGGTAAAAACAAAGGTAGCTTTTAACTTAACCAAAAGGCAGATGATAGGTTTCACACTCGCAGGACTGGTAGGACTACCAGTCTATTTATTTATGCGAAAGGTTGTTCCAAATGATATAGCCGTCATATTTCTCATTGTGTCCACACTCCCTATATTTTTCATCACTCTTTTTGAAAAGGACGGACTGACATTTGAGAAATATTTTAAATATATTTACCTTCATAAGTTTTATCAACCACAAAAAAGAGTGAGAAAGGAGGTTTACCTTGAAAGACAAAAGAAAGATTCAGCAGGTAAAGTTAGAACAAAACAAAAAGATGTTAAGAAGTCAAAGACAGGACTTAAAGCAAAATAAGGGAAAATCTAAAAAAGATAAAGGCGGGCTACTTGACCTTATTTTTAGAAAAGAACCAAAAAGATATACTGTCGAAGATACCATTCCCTATCATAGACTCTTAAAAAGTGGTATATGTCAGCTTGACGAAAAGCACTTTAGTAAAAGCATAGCCTTTCAGGATATTAACTACCAACTTGCTTTAGATGAAGATAGGGATCTTATTTTTAATCAGTTTGCAAATTTTCTAAACTCCTTTGATCCAAGTATCAGTATTGAGTTTTCATATATCAATCAACTTGGACGAAACGAAGAAATGAAGTCGGCAATTCAGATACCAGATAAAAAGGACGGTTTTGACGATATACGTCTTGAGTTTAGAGAGATGCTTAAAAGTCAGATTGTAAAGGGAAATAATGGACTGAAAAAATCAAAGTATGTAACCTTTACAGTAGAAGCGGATAATTTAGAGCAGGCAACATCAAAACTTGAAAGACTGGAGATAGATATATTATCTAATCTAAAGAGTATGGGAGTTCGTGCGGAAAGTTTAAGTGGGGAAGAAAGACTCAAGATTCTTCACGATATATTAAATCCCAATAAGACCTTTGAGTTTTCATACAAAAATTTGAGGAAAAGGGAAAGCACTAAAACATACATTGTACCTGATGAATTTAACTTCACGCCTTCAAGGTACTTTAAGTTTGGAAAATTTATCGGGGCAGTCAGCCATTTTCAAATTCTTGCCAGCGAGCTTTCAGACCGTATGCTTGCCGAGTTTTTGGATATTGATGATAACATCAATATTTCCTTTCATATTAAGGCAATCGACCAATCGGAAGCTATTAAAATGGTAAAGAGAAAAAATACCGATATTGACAAGATGAAAATTGAGGAAAATAAGAAAGCGGTAAGAAGCGGTTATGATATGGACATTCTTCCATCGGACTTAATCACCTATGGAGAAGATGTAAAGAGTCTCTTAAAAGATTTGCAGACAAGAGATGAACGAATGTTTGTGGTAAGTATCGTCTTTATGAACTTTGCAAAAACGGTGCAAAAGCTTGATAACACAATCTCTCAGATAAGTTCCATTGCAAATAAGCATAACTGCAAGCTGAAAAGACTTGACCATACGCAAGAACAAGGACTTATCAGCGTGCTACCTCTTGGCGTAAACAAGATTGAGATAGATAGAGGACTAACCTCATCATCTACGGCAGTTTTTATGCCCTTTACCACAGAGGAGCTTTTTATCAATTCAAGTAACAGTCTTTATTACGGACTAAATGCCTTAAGCCATAACCTGATTATGGCAGATAGGAAAAAACTCAAAAATCCAAACGGTCTAATCCTCGGAACTCCTGGAAGTGGTAAATACTTTAGTGCTAAAAGAGAAATGGCAAATGCAATTTTAGTAACGGACGATGATGTGATTATCTGCGATCCAGAAGGAGAGTATGGAAACCTTGTAAGACAATTTAATGGAGAAGTCATTAAAGTCAGCAGTAAGTCCAAAGATTACCTGAATCCCCTTGATATAAATATGAACTATGGCGATGGGGATGCGCCACTGAAAGACAAAGCAAACTTCATTATGAGTATGCTGGAGCTTGTAGTAGGCGGCAGTGGTCTTACGGCAGAAGAAAAGTCCGTTATAGACAGGTGCTTACCTAAGATTTACGAAAAGTATTTTGATAATCCAACTCCTGACAATATGCCAATACTGCAAGACCTATACGATATGTTAAAAGGACAGGAAGAAAAGGTCGGTAAAAAGCTGGCAACGGAGATGGAAATCTATGTATCAGGTTCCCTTAATGTTTTTAATCACAGGTCAAATGTGGACTTAAATAAGAAACTCCTGTGCTTTGATATTAAAGAGCTTGGAAGTCAGCTAAAGAAAATAGGAATGCTTGTTATACAGGATCAGGTGTGGAATAAAGTATCTCAAAATAGAGGAAGCAAGGCTACAAGGTACTATATCGACGAGTTCCACTTGCTGCTAAAAGATGAACAGACAGCATCGTATTCGGTAGAGATTTGGAAAAGATTTCGTAAGTGGGGAGGTATCCCTACGGGTATTACGCAAAATGTCAAAGACCTACTTATGAGTAAGGAAATTGAAAATATCTTTGATAATACCGACTTTGTCTTAATGCTAAATCAAGCGTCAGGAGACAGAGAAATTTTAGCAAGAAAACTTAAAATCTCACTTCCTCAGCTTAGATATGTTACCAACTCAAATGAGGGCGAGGGATTACTGTTCTTTGGAAATACCATTGTTCCTTTCCTTGATAAGTTCCCGAAAGATACAATTCTCTATCAGAAGATGACTACCAAGCCTGAAGAAGTGAGGTAGCCTATGGGGAAAAAGCTGAAAAAGGATTTTAGGGAAAGGCATAAGGCAAGTCTTGAAAGAGAAATGATCCATAGTGAAACATTCACTACATCTGAAGAAAGTAAGCTAAAGCACAACGATGATTACAGAGGAAAAATCGTCCATGACAAAGACAGATTTCAGGACAAGGTTCATAAGAAAATAAACAAGGTAAGTTCTGATAATGAAAAGGCTTATGGAACATCCAAGAGAAATGCAAGATATAGAGCTTCTGATAAGGATAGTATAGCTGCTGTAAGTGAAACAGGAAGATCGGATTATATTACGGAGGTAAAGGATGGAAAAATCTATGATCCTTTAGGAAAAGACCTTGATAATGACGGGATTATAGACAGATACGATAATGACTTTAGGGACAGCGACTACTTTGAATCGACCTATGATGTGGATGATAATCTCCATAAAAAAGATGAGTTTTTTGGAAGTTCCTCTATAACTCATGAGGCTAAAAAGAGAAAGTATAAGAGGAAAAACTACACCGAAAGCCTTTATACAAGAAAAAAAGAAGATGTGTCAAAGGGAAATAAATCTGAAGGTAAAAAGACTGGAAAAGATGCTGCAAGCGAAAAAGTTTATAGTAGCCTTTCTAAAGAGCAGAGGAAAAAGCTAAAGAAAGATATGGTAAAGGTATCTGCCCTTTCAGGACTTGCCAAAGGAAGTGAAACCGTAAGGGATTATCTTTCTCATGGAAGTGATGAAAATAAAGGGGTAGAGGCAGGAGAAAAGACAGCGGACGCAAGCTCGAAACTCATTCATGGCATAAAGAAATATTCTGATAAGAAAAAGGCGAAGAAAGGATACGATCTTACAAATAAGGATTATAAAATCAGGAAGCGAAAATCGAAGCTTGAATTTCGTGATGCCAAAGAGAACCTGAAAAAGACGAATGAATATAAAAGAGCAAATGCCTATAAAAGATTTCAAAAGAAAAATCAGGTAAAGGCAGCCATTCGTCGTGAGAATAAGTCAAGGCTCAGAGATCGGATTAAAGAAAACCTCATTGGCTCGTTGAAAGGCTCAAAGAGATTTATATTAAGAAAAGCAAAGGGACTTATGATTATTTTCATAGGTCTTATTATTTTGGGAACTTTCTTTATCAACTTTGCAGGAACGGGAATGACAGGCTTTATGAACTCCACAAGTTCTATTCTTACAACAAGCTATTTGTCAAAGCCAAATGTCCTAAATGAAATCAATCAGAGCTTTTCTGCTATGGAGAGTGAGCTTCAAAATGAGGTTGATCATGTCAAAAATAACTATCCCGGCTATGACGAGTACATCTTAAATAATACAGAGTATATTGGTCATAATGTCCATGAGCTTTTATCCTATATTACATCAAGATGTGGAGAGGTAAAGAGTGTATCGGAAGTAGAATCCATATTAAAAGAATTGTTTGAGTCCATGTATGACCTTGAATATAGGGAAGAAGTTGAAATCAGATACAGGACAGTTACAGACACCTATACCGATGAAGATGGCAACGAATATACCGAAAGTCATGAAGAACCTTATGAGTATAAAAAGCTCATTGTAACGCTGCATAAAAAAGAGATGGACAGCATTATCCGAAAGGTCTTTGCTGATTATCCCGATAACTTAAAGCACTATGAAGCCTTATTCCTTGCACAAGGAAATATGGGAGAAGCCTTTGGAAATTCTGACCTTATCAGTGCAAATGGTGGCGTAGGTGGTGGAGTTGAGTATGAAGCATCAAGTGAAGTTCAAAAGAAGATTGTTAATGCTGCATACATCACGCCATCTCCGGGTGCAGGCTGGTGTGCCATGTGGGTTTCACAGGTCTATCAAAATGCAGGTCTTGGATATATTGGCGGAAATGCCTGCGATATGTACAGAAACTATACTTTTACATCAGACAGGTCAAAACTCAAGGTGGGAATGCTTGTAGCGGTGGAAAGCAGTAGTAGTGGAAGCACAGCAGGACTTACCTATGGTCATGTAGGAATTTATATTGGAGATGGTAAAGTTATGGATAATATTGGACGAATAAGAGTAACCACTTTAGACAATTGGATTGCGTCTTTCTGCAAGCATCATCCCGTAGGATTTGGATTCCCACCAAACGTAAAGAAATAGGAGGTAACAATGTGAAACGAGAATTAACGGTAGTGAAAAACAAAATAAAGAAGTTGAAGGATAAAAAGGCTTTGATTGATGAAGAATTGGAGCCTTTATTTATTCGTGAAGAAGAACTTGAAAACGAAGAAATCATTGCCATTTGCAGAAAGAACAACATTACAATCAGTGATTTGATGGCAAAGGTAAACAGACAAAGAGTAGAAATGAAAAAGGAGAAGTCAAATGAAAACCAGTTGGAAAAAGAATAAGAAGTTTTGGACAGCAGCACTTGCAGTCGTTGTAAGTATAAGCTGCCTTTTGGGTCTTTGGACAGTTGTTTATGCTCATGAGCAAAGCTTAACGGAAGCACCTACAAGCGATAAAGCTGTCCAAACACAAGTGGAAGTAAATGTAAAGTATATCTTTGAAGATGAAAAAGTTTATAAGGAAGAAAAGATAAAGGCTGAGAAAGGACAGCTTCTTGACAGCGGTGATCTGCCGATGCTCCCTGATAATATGAAATTTATTGATGAGTTTCTATTTTATGAAGTAAAAGGCGATGGAAATGATGAAATTATCCGAAAGGTAGCAAAGACTGAGGCTAAAGATAAAGAGACTCAGACAGAAGAAGAAAAGCCGAAACAGGATGAAAGCTCGCAGACGAAAACTCCAAAGACGGAAGATAAATCAACGCAGACAGAGCTTTCTAAAAATGATATTTTCAAAATGGAAAAAGATGCTAAGGAGCTTCAGGAAAAACTTGATAAGTTAAATAGCGAAATGAAGGATAAAGACAAATTAAGCGATAATCAGAAAGAAAAAATCAAAGAACTTGAAGCCCAGATTGAAAGCTTGAAAGAAAAAATGAAAAAAGATAAGGAAAATAGGGACTTATCAGAAGAAATGAAGAAGGAAATGGATAAGCTGAATAAAAAGATTAAAGAGCTTGAGGAAAAGGCAAATGAAGCAAACAAGGCTCCCGTAATATCTAATCCGCCTGCACTGAACAGTCCTATTTCCGGAATTAAGAAAAACTCAGGCATTTCAAATCAAACACCTGTAAACAATACAGGAAAAAGCACAACTACACAGGCGAGTTCAGAAAATACTGTAAAAGATACAAGTAATTCTGAAACGAAAGAGAAAGATATTCGCTATCCTAATAAGCTGACACCGAAAGCTCCTGCCAATAACAATCAGGATTCATCTATGGACGGGACAAGTAAGACTGTAAATACCAATAAGGGAGTAGCTTCTGCTCCGTCAAAGGCAAGAGGAACCGTTACGGAAAATAAGGACAATGCGAATAAGGACTATCCAATTCATCACGGGGATAGCGGTGATAACAAAGAAACAGATCTGTATTCTGCTGATGCAAGACAGTTTATTACCTTTCAAACGAAAAACGGTAAGACCTTCCATCTCATCATCAACCACGATGAGACACAAGAAAATGTAATGCTTTTAACGGAAGTATCTGAAGATGATCTTCTAAATATGGTTGAAAAGAAAGAAGCTCCGAAGCAGGAGATTAGCAAAGAGGAGCCAACTAAGGAAGAAGTAAAGCCTGAGAAAAAAGAAGAAAAGAGTAATTTAGGAACATATATTATTCTGCTTCTTGTTATAGGCGGAGCATTAGGAGCAGGTTATTACTTTAAGGTCGTAAAAAAGAAAGAGGATAAGGAGCTTGAATCATTAGAGGAAGAAGATGATGATTTCTTTTCGGAAGCAGAAAGTGAGCAAGAAATAGGAGAAGCAGAAGAAACAGAAGCTTATGATGAAGAATAAATGCATCTTAAAATATATTGTTATGGGTGCAAACGCAGGGCGGGAGAGTAAAATCTTTCGCCCTTTTACAATGAAAGCAGGAGGAAAAATATACATGGAACATATACTTGTGATAGCAGAAAAACCGAGTGTAGCTATATCAATTGCAAAGGTAATAGGAGCTACAAAAAAGAAAGATGGATACTATGAGGGAAATGGATATAAGGTATCTTGGTGCGTAGGCCATCTAATTCAGATGGCAAATCCGGACGCTTATGATGAAAAATACGCTAAGTGGAATATATCGGATTTGCCGATTATTCCGAAGCAGTACAAATTTGAAGTGGCAAAGGCTACAAAAAAGCAGTTTAATATCCTTAAAAAACTGATGAATGATAAGGAGATTGATACAGTTATCAATGCGTGCGATGCGGGAAGAGAAGGAGAAAGTATTTTTCGACTGGTATATAACGAAGCTAAATGCAAAAAGAAAATGCAGCGTCTTTGGATTTCGTCAATGGAAGATAGTGCTATCAAAGAGGGATTTTCCAATCTAAAGAATGGCAAAGATTACGATAAGCTCTTTGAATCGGCACAGGCAAGAGCTATTGCAGACTGGCTTGTCGGAATGAATATCAGTAGGCTATATTCTTGCCTGTATAAGCAAAATTACAGTGTCGGGAGAGTGCAAACCCCAACGCTTTACATGATTGTAAAAAGAGATGAAGAAATAAATAATTTTAAGAAAGAAAAATACTACACCGTAGAGCTTTCTATGAACGGCTTTACATTATCGACAGACAAAATTGGTGATGAAATAACCGCAGAGCAGCTTATTAATTTAATAGGCGATAATATTGAAATAACTGATGTCATTCAAAAAGAAAAGATTACAAAGCCGGATTTACCCTTTGATCTAACAACACTTCAAAGAGAGTGTAATAAATATTTTGGATATTCAGCAAAGCAGACGCTTGATTATGCTCAAAGCCTGTATGAAAAGAAACTAATTACCTATCCAAGAACAGACAGCAGATGCTTAACGGAAGATATGATTGTAAGTACGGTCAATAACATTTTAGGAAAAAATGATTTTGATACAGAGCGTATCAAGACGGTATTTAACTCAAAAAATGTTACGGATCATCACGCTATTATTCCGACAGTAAGCTCGTTAAGTGAAGATTTATCGAGTATCCCTGATAGTGAAGCGAAGGTATATAGGCTTATTTCTAATAAGCTTCACGCAAGTGTAGGCTATCCATTAGTCGAAAACACAACAAAGATTGTAGCTGAATTTGACGGATTTGAATTTACAAGTTCAGGAAGGGTAATTAGAGACGAGGGCTTTAGCAAATACCTTAAAGAATACAAGTCCAAGAAGAATGAGTTCATAGAGCTTCCTGATGTAAGTATCGGTGATGTTTTAAGTATTGAAAATAAAGAGATTAAAGAAAAATTTACTCAACCACCGAAACACTTCACTGAAGATACGCTTCTAAAGTCTATGGAGATTGCAGGAAATGAAGCCTTAGAAAAAGGTGTAGAAGTGGAAAGAAAGGGACTTGGAACACCTGCAACAAGGGCAGGAATTATTGAAAACTTAATCTATAAGGGTTTTGTCGAAAGAGATAAGAAAAATTTGATTGCCACGCATAAGGGGATCAGCCTTGTAACAATAGTATCCGATACCTTTAAGTCAGCGGAAACAACTGCAAAGTGGGAAATGGAATTAGCGGATATTGCCAAAGGGAAATCTTCAAAGGAAGAATTTTTAGAAGCAATTGAAAATGAAATAAAAGAGGTTGTTCTGACATATAGTAAGTAAGAGATAACTAATTCAGAGTGGAAAAAATACTCCAAAAGTGCTATAATTTTGTAGGAAAAGTAGGGCGAAAGGAAGTAAATATGGAAGATATATTTATGGATACTGCAAAAGTTATGGCAAAAGGACAGGTTACTATTCCGAAAAGGATAAGGGAACTTTTAAATTTAGAAAATGGAGATTATGTTACTTTTGTAGTTAATAAAGATAAAGTGCAAATTCAAAATTCTAAGGCTTTTATTGAAGAAAACATTAAAAAATAACAGCACGTTTTTAGAGGTAGGTGAAACAATGAATAAGGATAAGATGGTATTGCAGAATACAGATATTGGAAAAGATAATCATCAGTTTGATGATATTGTTAAGATTGTCGAAAGTGCAAAGGATCGTGCTTATAGAAAAGTCAATGAAGAATTGATTTTGATGTATCAGGAAGTGGGAAAGTATATAAGTGAGAAAAGTAAAGAAGCAGGTTATGGGTCAAATTTTGTGGAAAATGTTGCCGATTTTTTCTCTGAAAATTATCCTGATTTAAAAGGATTTACCCGTAGGGGGCTTTATAGAATGAGGCAATTCTATGAGCTATATAAGGATGATGAAAAAGTGTCAACGTTGTTGACACAATTGAGCTGGTCTAATCATTTGAAAATAATGTCAGGATCTAAAAGTAAAGAAGAAAGAGAATTCTACATTAACTTAGCAATTAAGGAGAATCTAACTCACCGAGAGTTGGTAAGGCAGATGGACAGTGGCTATTATGAACGTTATATGCTTTCAAATAGTAACGATTTGCCTGCTATACAAAGGGCAAAACAAGAGACGCATAATTTGTTTATGGACAGTTATGTTTTAGAATTTCTTGATGCTCCCAAGATTGGAAATGAAAGAGAATTTCAGAAGTCAATTCTCCAGAATCTGAAGAACTTTATTTTAGAGATTGGGAAAGATTTTTCCTTTATAGGTAATGAGTATAGGGTACAGGTTGGCAATCATGATTACTATGTAGATTTGTTGTTCTATCATAGGGGACTATCTTGTTTAGTTGCATTTGAATTAAAAATTGGAGAGTTTAAGCCGGAATATATCGGAAAAATGAACCTGTATTTAGAAGCACTGGATAGAGAAGTAAAGAAACAAACTGAAAATCCAAGCGTAGGAGTAATCCTTTGTGCTTCAAAAGATGATGAGGTAGTAGAATTTGCATTAAGTAGAAGTCTTTCGCCTACAATGGTATCGGAGTATACATTAAAACTGATAGATAAGAATTTGTTGCAACGAAAATTAAAAGAATATGTAGATATTGCGGAAGAAACAAACGAATAAAATTTAATAATATAATGCGTAAAAGGTGATTAGAGTAAAATCTAACCGCCTTTTTTGTTTGGAAAAACGAAGGAGGTAAAAATGCGAATAAATGATTTTCATAACATTTTGGAGCTTATAAAACAAGATGTGCTTCATAGTGAAGCAGAGTATCTGAAGCTCTTAAAGGTTGTCGGAAACAATCAAAGATATGACTTTAGAAGTCAATTAAGTATCTATGATAAAAATCCTGAAGCAATAGCTTGTGCCAAGTTTGACTACTGGAGGGAACGTTTTAATAGAACAGTAATGCGAGGACAGAAAGGTATCCCCATTTTAGAGGACTATGGCACATTCAAGAAAGTGGACTATATTTTTGATATAGGTCAGACAGTTTCAAGAAACAGAGATGTCAACGAAGTAAATCTTTGGAAGTTTGACAAAGAAAATCATCAAGATGTGTTAAAGGAAATGATAAAAAGCGAGGGCTATGAGGAAAGTAAAAGCACACTTGAAAACATCTTTTCTTTAAGCAGACTCTACGGTGATGAAAAAATAGATACCTTAATGAATGAACTTAGAATAGCGGATGAGGATAGAATATCCTTTACAAAGTTTGTAAGGGACTCGGTAAGCTATGCGGTAGCATCAAGATTTAAGTTAGATTATTCGATAGATTATGAGCTTTTAAGAGAGAATTTTCAAAGACTTGACAGCATATCTCTAATGAGTCTTGGTGAAAGCGTATCGGATATTAGCGGAAAGATTATTGATGCGACCATTCAAAAAAGCAAAGAACTTGAGCTGCAAAAAGAAGTTTTAAGAGGAAAAGAAGCGGGATATAATAAGATTAAAGAAGAATTGGAGGAGGTAGAAGAATATGTACTTCGACGAGATGATCAGGGAAGAAATGAAAACGGGCGAGTTCTCCGAAATGGAGAGTACAGACGAGATAATAGAGAAAATCAGGGAGAATACGCTAAACAGCTTGGAGGAAGAGACGGACTTCATAAGGAAGTATCCAAATCCGACCTACGCAGTGATGAGGCTGGAGTTTCTTTCACAGAGCGAGGAGCAGAGCAACTTCGAGATGTTAGTAGATCTATACAAGGAGAAGAAGTTGACAGGACACCTGATGGACATTCAGAAACAGGCGATAGAGTTTATGAGAAGAGAGAAGCCGAAGCTGATGGCAGCTTGGAAGATAGAGGGAGAGAGCAATCCACAGTACAAAGCAATGATTTCAGCTTTGAAAGAGATGACGATCAAGGAAATAGTAGAAGGTTAAGAGAAAATATTGATGTAGAGATAAGAGAAGCTGAAAAGGCTTCTTTTTCTTTACCAGAAAACTCCTATGGACAGACACGCCTTACGATTCCGCTAACTGAGAATGATATAGATACCGTCCTTATTAACGGAGGAAATCACGATGGCGGCAGACTTCCTGTTATTGCTGAGTTTTCCAAAGAAAAAACAGTAGAAGAATTGGGAGAATACCTCAAAGATACCTTTAAAGGCGGAAACGGGTTTTACATTGATGAAAGAGAAGTATCTTCCTGGTATTCGGATAAAGGCATTCATTTAGCCTATGGAACTTCTGCAAGAGAAGATGATACGCAGGTCTTAAACTGGAATGATGCTGCAAAGAGGATAAATGAACTTCTTAATAGTGGGGAATTTGCTACAAATGTAGAGCTTTTTGAAGCTCTTGATTATGAAAGAGATCGGATTTCAGAATCTCTATGGTATCTATCTCATGATTTAAGTGAAGAAGGAAAAGAGCAAGGATATTTTGAACTTTTTGAAAGAGGTGGGGGCTTTTCGGAAGAAACAAAAAGATTATCTGAAGCATTAAAAAATCCTGAGTATCTGAAAGAAACAATCAGAGAATATGACAGATTTATAGCAGGATATAAAGAAAATAGGAATGTACTAAGGTTTCACTATCACAAGGTAGATAGCCTTTATCAGAAATTACAGGAACTTGAGCTGCCACGAAAGGAATATAGCACCAATTTGACAGAACTTCCGAAGGTAAAGTCCTTTATTACAGAAGATGAAGTCCTTGAAAGTCTTTCAAGAGGAAGTGGCGTTGATAGAGGAAAAGAACGAATCACCAAGTTTTTTAAAGAAAATCATACGCTTCAGGAAAAAGCGAATTTCTTAAAAGACGAATATGGAATTGGAGGACATTCCCATGCTGTTTCCGGAGCAATGGGAAGTGATGAATGGCACGATGCTAAGGGACTTAAATTACAGAAAAATGATTGTAATGATGTGTTTCTTACTTGGACAAGTGTTGCAAAGCATATCGACGAGCTGTTTTCTAAAAATCTTTATCTTGAAGAAAAGGAAACAGAAAACAAGTCAAAGATTGAAGAACCACAATATTATTCCAAAGATGCTCCTGAAAACTTAATGACCGATGAAATGCTTGAAAGAGTGCCGGAGCTTTACGCACAGGAGGATGTAGCATTAGCGGATAAAGAGGTTCATGCTGCATATATCATTCCTTTCCGTTCTAATTGGACTTGGTATATGACGGAATATGACAGGGAAAGTGGCGATGCCTTTGGACTGGTACTTGGGATTGAACCTGAATGGGGATATTTTAATCTTGAAGAACTAAAGGAATTAAATGCCCAAAGGCTTATTTTAGAAGGTTTTCCAAAGACCTTTAGAGAGCTGAAAGATACAGAACTTAAAAAGCAGATGGATGAGCAGGAGCTTCAGTCTGTCTTTAATGGAGAACTTAGCTTTGTAGAAGAAGAACTTGAAGCACCTGAAGAAACAGAAGAAGTTAGAAGGGCTGACACAGTTCAAGCTACCTTATTTGATTACCTCAAAGAAAGAGAAGAAGTAGAACTGAATAAAAAAGAGGAAATCCCTTTAGAGGATTTTGCAGTTAAAGCAGGTGATACCGTCTACTTTCATCATGAAGAATACAAAGTCAGAGAAATTTCTAAAAATGAAATCACAGGAAAAAATGACTTGTGGCTTGATCCTGTAAGGCAAGGCAATCATCAAATTCCGATTGTAGCCTTTACAGATAATGAGGATCTTATGAAGCAGATAAGCCTTGAAAGACCGAACTTTATTGTCGGAGATGAAGTCAAATACAAGGATAAAGACTATACCATCACACGCTTTGATGATATGGGAAATAACCTAAAGACGGTAACGGTTAAGGACAATACAGAATATCTTGGCGGTATGATAACAGGCTCCGATGTGATTCCTTATCGTCTGGAAGGCGACCTTGAGAGGGTATTTCAAAATCAAACATATAAACATCCAGAGCAGACTACTGAAGAAGTAGAAATAAAGAAAGCAGAAGCTCATAACTTCAAAATTAAAGAAGAAACGCTACCTGACAAGTTATCTCCAAGTGAGAGATTAAACAATAACCTTGAAGCAATCTCGATGTTAAATCGAATTGAAAGAGGTGAGAGAGATTTAGATATTACCGCTCAGAAAGTTTTAGCAAGGTATGTTGGCTGGGGAGGACTTGCTGATGTATTCGATGAAGAAAAAGGCGGACAGTGGAAAGAAGTAAGGAGCTTTCTAAAAGAGAACTTATCGCAGGCAGAATATGAAGCTGCAAGAGAATCTACTTTAACGAGCTTTTACACACCGAAAACAGTGATTGACGGAGTGTATAAGACACTTTTGGATATGGGATTTAAACAGGGAAACATTTTAGAGCCAAGTATGGGAATAGGGAACTTTATAGGCAATATCCCTGATGAAATGAACAAGTCTAAGTTTTATGGTGTAGAGCTTGACTCAGTAAGCGGTCGAATTGGAAAACTCTTATACCCTGAAAGTGATATACAGATTAAGGGGCTTGAAGAAACTTCCTTTTCAAATAACTTCTTTGATGCGATTATCGGCAATGTACCCTTTGGAGAATATAAGGTAAATGACAGGGAGTATAACAAAAATAACTTCCTTATCCATGATTATTTCTTTGCCAAGTCCATTGATAAAGTAAGAAACGGAGGTATTATTGCCTTTATTACATCAAGCGGAACGATGGATAAAAAGGACGAAAGTGTAAGACGCTACCTTGCAGCAAGAGCAGAGTTTTTAGGAGCGATAAGACTTCCGAACGATACCTTTAAGGGCGTAGCAGGAACAGAAGTAACCTCAGATATTATCTTCCTAAAGAAAAGGGACAGTATCAGAGAAAGGGATGAGGATTGGATTCACCTTGCTGAAGATGAAAACGGGCTTTTATATAACAAATACTTTGTTGATCATCCTGAACAGGTGCTTGGTTCTATGGAAGAAATATCCGGAAGATTTGGGAATACAATAGCTTGCCTGCCAAAAGAAAACACAGACTTAAAGGAGCTACTGACAAAAGCAAGCGAAGAAATCGCTAAAAATGCTAATTATGAAGAAATAGAGCTACTTGATGATGAAATCAGCACAATACCCGCAACGGACGATGTCAAGAATTTCTCCTACACCATTATTGATGATGAAGTTTATTACAGAGAAAACTCCCTGTTTGTAAAGAAAGAAGTAACGGATAAAAACAAGGAAAAGATTAAGGACTATCTTGAGTTAAATGCTGCCTTAAAGGACGTTATTTACAAACAGAAAGAAGATTTTTCAGATGATGAAGTAAAGAAAGCTCAGGAAAAACTAAATGAAATTTATGACAGCTTTTCTAAGAAGCATGGATATGTCAACAACCTTTCTAATACCAGAGCCTTAAAAGAGGATAGCAACTTCCCGCTTGTTTCTTCCATTGAAATCCTTGATGAAGAAGAAAACTTCAAAGCAAAGGGAGATATTTTCTCCAAGCGAACAATCACAAAGGCGAAGGTTATCGACCATGTAGACACTTCCCTTGAAGCTCTTGTTTTATCGGTATCAGAAAAAGGATATGTGGATTTTGAGTATATGGGAAGCCTTACAGGAAAAGACAGACCGACTTTGATAGAAGAACTTAGAGGGGAAATCTATCTAAACATCAGAGAAGAACAAAACTTTTATAGACCATTGTCTTTTAACCTTGAAGATGGAGATTTACCTTTTGCCTGTGCAAACGGCAGTAATTCATATAAGTACGGCTATGTAACAAAGAATGAGTACCTAAGCGGAAATATCAGAGATAAGATTGCTATTGTAGACAGCTATCTTGCAAAGCTAAGACAAACGGAAAGAGAGTTGCCTCATCTTGGCTATGCGGAAGATGGCAAAGAAAAAGAGCTGATAAGCTATGAGATGAACCGTTTGGAATACCAAAAGGCAGAGCTAATAAAAGTTCTTCCAAAAGAGCTTGAAGCAAGTGAAATCAATGTAAGACTCGGAGCTACTTGGATACCGATTAAGGATATTGAAAAATTCATCTTTGAAACGCTTAAAACTCCGGGATATGCCAAATGGGATATTAAGGTTAAATTTTCAAATCTGACAAGCGAATGGAATGTAGAAGGAAAGAGCAGGGATAGAGGAAATGACCTTGCAGAGATGACTTACGGCACCTCAAGGGTAAATGCCTATAAGCTGATTGAAGATGCTCTAAATTTAAAAGAAACAAAGGTATTTGATCAGATTGTAAATCCGGACGGCTCGAAAACTTCTGTATTAAATAAAAAGGAAACGCTTCTTGCAGGGCAGAAACAGGAGCTTCTAAAAGAAGAATTTAAGAACTGGATATTTAACGATCAGGAAAGAAGAAACCGTCTTGTAAAGATATATAACGAGCGTTTTAACTCTATCCGTAACAGAGAATATGACGGCAGCAAGCTCTCCCTTGAGGGAATGACCACAGAAATTGATTTAAGATCTCATCAAAGAAATGCCATAGCAAGAAGCCTTTATGGAGGAAATACCTTGCTTGCCCATGTGGTAGGTAGTGGTAAGACCTTTGAAATGGTGGCGTCTGCGATGGAAAGTAAAAGGCTTGGAATGTGCAGTAAGTCCTTGTTTGTTGTCCCCAATCACTTAACAGGTCAAATCGGTCGTGAGTTTATGCAGCTATATCCGTCAGCTAACATTATGGTTGCAGATAAGAAAGATTTTGAGCCGAAAAATAGAAAAAGATTTATCGGAAGAATTGCCACAGGAGAGTATGATGCCGTTGTAATCGGGCATACGCAGTTTGAAAAAATTCCGATGAGTAAGGAATATCAGGAAAAGCATATTCAGGATCAGATTGATGAAATTATAAACTATGTAGAAGAATATAAGCATGACAGAAACCAAAACTTTACGGTAAAACAGCTTGAAAAGACAAAGAAGAAACTTGAAACAAGGCTTGAAAAGTTAAACGATGATTTTAAGAAGGATGATGTCATTACCTTTGAAGAATTAGGTGTAGATAAGCTCTTTATTGACGAGGCACATAATTACAAAAATCTATACCTTTACACAAAAATGAGGAATGTAGCAGGTATTGGACAGTCTGAAGCCTTTAAGTCCTCCGATATGTTTATGAAGTGCAGATACATGGATGAAATGACAGGTGGAAAAGGAATTGTCTTTGCCACAGGAACGCCTGTCAGTAACTCGATGACAGAGCTTTATACTATGCAGCGTTATCTTCAGTATGAAAGCCTTAAAAAGAATAATTTGGAGCATTTTGATAGCTGGGCTTCTACTTTTGGTGAAACGCAGTCAGCTTTTGAATTGTCTCCGGAGGGAACAGGGTATAGAGTAAAGACAAGATTTTCCAAGTTCTATAACCTTCCTGAACTAATGTCTATGTTTAAAGAAGTTGCGGATATTCAGACAGCAGATATGCTAAATCTTCCAACACCTGAAGCACACTATGAAGTTATTAAAACTTTGCCAAGTGAGGAGCAAAAGGTAATCCTAAAGAGCTTATCGGAAAGAGCTGATGATGTGAGAAACAGGGTAGTAGAGCCTGACGAAGATAATATGCTGAAGATTACTAATGACGGCAAGAAACTCGCCTTAGATCAGCGTTTAATCAATCCACTGCTTCCGGATAATCCTGACAGCAAGGTCAATGTGTGCGTGAAAAATGTCTTTTCCATTTGGGATAAGACAAAAGAAAATAAGTCCACACAGCTTCTTTTCTCCGATATGTCAACTCCAAAAGGAGATGGAGCGTTTAATATTTACGATGATATTAGAGAAAAACTTGTGGCAATGGGAATACCGAAAGAAGAAATAGCCTTTATCCATGAAGCAAATTCCGATAAGCAAAAGGATGAACTCTTTGCAAAGGTAAGAAAAGGCGAAATTCGTATTTTGATGGGTTCTACACAGAAAATGGGAGCCGGAACGAATGTGCAAAACAAGCTGATTGCACTTCATGATTTAGATGTCCCATGGCGTCCTGCCGACCTTGAGCAGCGTGCGGGCAGAATTGTAAGACAGGGAAATGAAAACAAAGAAGTCAGCATATACAGATATGTAACGGAGAATACCTTTGATGCGTACCTTTGGGTGCGACATGAAGTCGCTTAATTTAACTGTTTGGCATGATGACCAAACCAACTATTCCGTTAGTTGAGCCGAGTATCGACTGCACTTAGGTGTGGTAAGCCGATATTAAAGTAACCCTACTTGAGGTAAAACCGTGAGGAAATACCGAAACTGCCAGCAACAAGGTGGTTAGGGAGCGAGGCTTGATAATATGGCTAACATATGTGAACTACTGATAAATGTCGTTAAGGCGAACAGGCTAAAGTTGCTGATAAGCCTGAACCAAAATGGTGTGTAGTCGGATAATCCTTTCCATAGTGGGATTACACGGACAAAAAGACTACCGGCAGAGAGGTAGAGCCTAAGTTATCAATGTTAATTAAGTGGAACATGGTAAGCCTGTACTATTGCCATAAGGCAAGGCAAATCGTAAGAAATGCTGATAATGGTGCAGGTAAAGGAGAATGGAAAAAGCGAATGCCATCTTGTAATGAGATGGATAGGGGTTCAAAATTTGCCCTAACTTGAAAGAGTGCAGACTTCCATTTGGTTTTTAATCACAAGAGAACTTGTAGAATTTTTGAAAGGAGAAAGCAAATGAACAGTAAAATGTGTGCTACTACTAACAGAGCTAAAGACTGGGAAAGTATAGATTTTTCTCTAGCAGAAAGCTATGTTAAAAAACTACAAATGCGTATTGTGAAAGCGTGGAAAATGAGTAAATACGGAAAGGTAAAATCTTTACAACATTTACTCACAACTTCATTTTATGCAAAAGCCTTGGCTATTAAGAGGGTAACTGAAAATCAAGGCAAGAAAACAAGTGGTGTTGATGGTGAATTATGGCTAACATCACAGGCAAAGTATAAGGCGATAGAAAAGTTAAATTTAAAAGGATATAAACCTAAGCCTCTTAAAAGAGTGTATATACCAAAGAAAAATGGGAAGAAAAGACCTCTCAGCATTCCTACAATGACAGATAGAGCAATGCAAACCCTATATAAATTTGCACTTGAACCCATAGCAGAAACTACTGCTGACCCTAATTCTTATGGATTTAGGGCAAAAAGATGTACACAAGATGCTATCGAGCAGTGTTTTACATCACTTAATAAAAAGAAATCTGCAAAATGGGTACTTGAGGGAGATATAAAAGGTTGTTTTGATAATATAAGTCATGAATGGATATTAAATAATATTCCAATGAACAAGAAATTATTAAAACTTTGGCTTGAGTGTGGATATATAGAAAAACAAAAACTATTTACAACAGAAACAGGAAGTCCCCAAGGCTCGCCAATATCACCTATTATATCCAATATGGTATTAGATGGTTTAGAAAAAGCAATCAAAGAGAAATACCATAGAAGAACAGTAAATAAGAAAACATATTTCCCAAAGGTTAACTTTGTTAGATATGCAGATGATTTCATCGTTACAGGGGAAAGTGCAGAATTGCTTGAAAATGGTGTAAAGCCAATCATTGTAAAATTCTTGGCTGAAAGAGGTTTAGAATTATCAGAGGAAAAGACACTCATAACACATATAAATGACGGTTTTGATTTTCTTGGAGTTAATATTAGGATGTATAAAGATAAGTTGCTTACAAAACCATCTGATAAGAACTTCAAGGCTATTGTTGATAAAATCAGACGAATCATAAAAGATAATCCGTCAATGAAACAAGAAATTTTGATTAGAAAATTAAATCCAATCATTATAGGTTGGGTAAACTATCAGAAATATAATGTTTCATCTAAAGCCTTTGAAAAACTTGATTATGAAATATATAAAAGCTTGTGGACCTGGTGCGTTCGTAGACACCCAAAGAAAGGTAGAAAATGGATAGCTGAGAAATACTTCCATACCATTGGAAATAGAACTTGGACTTTCAGTGTAGCAACTGGCGACAAAATGGAAAATGGTGAGAAATACTATCTTCGTCTTAAATATGCTACAGACACTGATATTAAAAGATTTACCAAGATACAAGCTGAAGCAAATCCATTTGATGAAAATTGGCAAATATACTTTGAAGAAAGAGAAGAGTTAAAAATACGAAACGAACTTAAAGGACGTACAGTTATAAATAGACTGTATAAAATGCAAAATGGAATATGTCCTGTTTGTGGAGAGAAAATAACTATTGATACAGACTTTAGAGTACATCAAACAATTCAAAATAACATTACCCTTAAAACTTTAGTACACCCTTGGTGTCATAGAAAATTGCATATAAATGATGAAGAAAACACGCTGGCTCTTTAATTAGGGCTTATAAAAACTTGAGCCGTGTGAGGGGAAACTCTCATGCACGGTTCTTAGAGGGGAAAGGGATAGTAATATCCCCGACCTACTCGACCAGAC
>NZ_KB900381.1 GCF_000378725.1 Peptoniphilus lacrimalis DSM 7455
AACCCAATCAATGTCAAGAAAGGGAAATTGCCTAGATAACTCCCCAATGGAAAACTTCTTTGGGATACTAAAACAAGAAATCTACCATGGTAAAAAATTCTATTCATACAAAGAATTAAAAGAAACAATAGAAGAATATATCGAATATTACAATAAAGATAGGATAAAAGAAAAATTAGGATATTTAAGTCCAATAGAATATAGAGAAAAGAATGCAGCATAAAAAATACCAGAGAAAATATAAATTCTCTCTGGTATTTGGTCCAACTTTATGGGGTCACCACAATTATGAGGGTATTTGTAAAGTAATTAATTTATAATTCTTCAACTGCTTTTTTTATATTTTCAACCGTTATGCCAAAGTATTTATAAACTTCCTTTGCTGGAGCGCTTATACCAAAGGTGTCTATGGAAATATTTTTTCCTTCAAGACCTGTGAATTTTTGCCAACCAAAGGATGATGATGCTTCCACGCTGATTCTCTTTTTAATTTCCTTTGGTAAAATTTCTTCCCTATAGGATGCAGTTTGTGCTTCAAATAGCTCCATTGAAGGCATACTTACTACTCTTACATTTTTAATATCTTTTGTGGCTTCAAGTGCAAGATGAACTTCAGAGCCTGTAGCTATTATAATTTTTTCAAGCTTTTCTTCTTCTTTTTTAATTATATAAGCTCCTTTTTTGGCATCTAATGAAGAATTTTCAAGTTGTGGTAGGCTTTGTCTTGTCAATATCAAGGCTATTGGAGTATTTTTTGATTGCATTGCAAGGTTCCAAGCTACGCAAGTTTCTCTTCCATCTGCTGGTCTAAATACTATTAAATTTGGTATAGACCTTAACATTGCAAGGTGTTCAATTGGTTGGTGGGTTGGCCCATCTTCCCCTACTCCTATAGAATCGTGGGAGAATATATAAATATTTGGTATATTCATAAGGCTTGCGAGCCTAATTGTTGGTTTCATATAATCTGAAAATACTAAAAATGTTGCATTATAAGGTCTCAAACCGCCATGCAATAACATACCATTTGTTATAGCTCCCATAGCATTTTCACGCACTCCGAAGGTTATATTTCTTCCTAATCTGTTGTCTTTTGAAAAATATTCTTCCCCATCTAAAGATGATTTATTTGAACCGGCAAGATCTGCAGAACCTCCAAATAAGTATTTACATTTCTTTGCTATATGGTTTAAAACTTTACCTGATGTTTGTCTTGTCGCCATATCTTTATCGAAAGAATCATAAAAATCCTTATCTACATAATCTATATTTTTTGATTTATCCAAGCTTTCAATATATTCCTTGTAGAGTTTTGGATATTTTTCCTTATATTTTTCTTCGTTTTTCTTATCTTCTTGGTATTTTTCTTGAAGATTTTTAATTATTTGTGAAAAGTTATCTTTGACTTCTTCATCAACATAAAAATCTTCATCTTTCATATTAAAAAATTCCCTGGTCTTTTTAATATTTTCTATTCCTAGAGGTGAACCGTGAGATTTTTCAGAACCTGCCATAGGTGATCCATAACCTATTTTGGTATTAACTTTTATCATGGCTGGATTTGGGCTTTTCTTTGCATCTTCTATTGCCTTTGAAATTTCTTCTAAATTATTTCCGTCCATAACTTCAAAAGTATCCCATCCCAAAGCATCGTATCTTTTTAATACATCTTCTGCAAAGGCAAGATCAGTTGAACCTTCTATTGTTATATTATTAGAATCGTATAAGACTATTAATTTTTTCAAATTTAATGTTCCTGCAAGTGATGAGGCTTCATTGGATATTCCTTCCATAAGGCATCCATCACCTACTAAGGCATAAGTATAGTGGTCTATTAATTTTATATCCTTATTGTATAAGGCTCCAAGTTTTTCTTCTGCTAGTGCCATGCCTACAGCCATAGAAATACCTTGACCAAGTGGTCCTGTAGTTGCGTCAACTCCTACAGTATGACCGTATTCAGGGTGACCTGGGGTCTTTGAAAGTATTTGTCTAAAATTTTTTAAATCCTCAAGACTAAGTCCATATCCGAAAAGATAAAGCAACGAATATAAAAGTGCACTTCCATGGCCTGCTGATAAGATAAACCTATCTCTGTTGTGCCAGTTTGGATCTTTGGGATTTATTTTTAAATGGTCTTTAAAAAGTTCATAAGCCATGGGTGCTGCTCCCAAAGGTAAGCCAGGATGGCCTGAGTTTGCCTTTTGCACTTGGTCTATTGACAACATTCTAATGGTGTTTACATTTAAACTATCTTTCATTTCTTCTCCTTTTATCATTGTACACTTTTCTTATCTAATAATATTGAAACTAAAAACTTTGGAATGGCGAGCTGTCTTTTAAATCTTGACGGGTTTGTAATAAGCCTATAGAACCATTCCAAATTTAATTTTATAAAAATTTTTGGAGCTCTTTTTGCTTGACCAGCTAAAATATCTAAAACTCCACCATTACCAATAATAATATTTGCTTTAATCTTATGGAAATTCTTGTCAATCCATATTTCTTGTTTTGGAAATCCTAGACCTACAAAAATAATATTGACATTTTTTGAATTTATTTCATCAATGATATTTTTCTCTTCTTCGGAATTATCAACTCCCATATGACTTCCAGGGAAATATCCATTGTGATAACCACAAACTTTTAAATTTTTGTATTTTTTTTGAACATTTTCACAAGCTTTTTTGCTTACCCCTTCCTTGCCTCCTAAAAAATATAAATTAAGTCCCTTCTCATCGGCAAGTTTTAATAATTCCATGGAGGTATCAAAACCAGTTACCCTTTCTTTTAAGGGTTTTTTTCTGATTTTTGCACCATAAATAAGACCAATACCGTCACAAATTACCAGTTCTCCACTATTGATAATATTTTTTAATTCATTATCTTCCCTGGCTGCCATAACAATTTCAGTATTGGGTGTATAAATCCTATTAAGTTTATCAGATTCTAAAAATTTCACTAAAATTTTTTTATTTTCTTCAAAAGAAATATTACAAATATTTATTCCGAAAATACTAACTTTTTCCATAATTACCTTGCCTTTACTCTTTACCTTTATTGATTTTACCATAGCTAGAAATATTTTTCCATATTAAAAAGAGCTGTTGAAAAAACAGCTCTAATATGTATGTCCAAACAATATTATTTTATTCCCAAACTAACTTTTATAGCATCATCTATGACGGTCATAACATCTTCGCCAAATCTGCCAATTCTTTCTCTCAACCTTTTTTTATCTATTGTTCTAATTTGTTCTAACAATATAACTGAATTTTTTGGAAGCGGTACAGTCTTAGCTTTTACATTAACATGGGTGGGCAATTTGGCTTTATTAAGTTGGCTCGTTATAGCTGCTACTATTATAGTTGGAGAATACTTGTTACCAACATCATTCTGGACTACTACAACAGGTCTAACGCCACCCTGTTCAGAACCAATAACCGGCGAAAGGTCTGCATAAAATATATCTCCTCTTTTTATCATCATACTCTCACCTTTTCGGTTAAAAGAAACTTTCCCATATGATTATACGTGTATTTTTAATTCTTGTCAATGGACTTAAATGCCATTGGTAAAAAATTAATAATATCTCTTGCCCTCATTGAAACTTCTCCCAAACTATTTTTTGCAAAATCTCCAGCTAATCCGTGAATATAAACTCCCACCTTTGCGGCTTCAAAGCTTGGAAAAATTTTTAAAAGTGCACTTATTATTCCTGTCAGTACATCGCCTGAACCTGCACTTGCCATGCCGGGATTCCCACTCTTATTGATATAGATTCTATCGCCATCAGTTACCACAGTTGCACTTCCTTTTAAAACTAAAACCACTTTATTTTTCTTTGCATATTCCTTTGCAAGTTTTTCTCTATTATTATTTATAAAATTTGGATCAAGTCCTGTAAGTCTTGAAAATTCAAGAGGATGTGGGGTTAGTACTGTTTGAAAATCCTTTCTGTTCTTGAAAGGCTCATCTATTAAAACTAAATTGTTTAGACCGTCTGCATCTATTAATAATGGTTTTTGAATTTTTAGAACTCTTTTTAAAATTTCTATCTTTTCCTTCTTTGTCCCCATTCCAGGACCAATTGCAACTACATCTAGAGAATTTAAAAATTTAATTAAATCATCATTATTATCAAAGGTCTTTGCAATAGGTTCAATATATTTTATTGACATAATTTCAAAAATTTCCTTATCTACAACATTATAAACAAGACCTGCCCCTGATTTTAAGCAAGCATTTGAAGATAAATAAACAGAACCTGTCATGCCAAAACTGCCACCTACAATTCCAATCTTGCCAAAAGTCCCTTTATGTGAATTACTATCCCTCTTGGGCATAATATTGATAAATTCCTTTTCAATCTCTATATAATTTTCAATCAGTTTGGCAAAAGCTACGGCATAATCTCTTTCATGAGAAATAGACAGATAATATTTTTGTCCCCTAAATTTACCATAGGGCTTTTTATTTTCATGAAAAATTTCTATTTCTTTGGGTGGAAAAGTTTTATCTATTTCGTTTGCTTTTATTATAGCTTCCTTAGCAGAAAAAATTCCCGCCATTCTTTCATAGGGATTTTTTTTCTTTCTAATATAATTTATCTCATTTTCAGTAAAATATTCATCTAAAAATTTGGGATATTTATCGAATAAATCTTTAATCCTACTTATTTTACATATATCTATTCCATACATATGATCACTTCCATTTGACTTTAATAAATATTATTAGTATAATTTTAGTATAACATATTAAAGACGGAGAAGATATAAAGTAAGCTTTTAGCCGAATTACAATATCAGAGTCGAGTATTTTAGACTTTAAGGCCTATGGCGAAGAAAGGTGGTACCACGAATGCGTCCTTTCAATGCCTGGCTTTTTTTATTGGAGGTATTTATGACAAAAAATGTATTTGACGTTTTAAAAGAAAGAGGTTTTATAGATTCTGTTACAGATGAAGAAAATCTCAAGGATGTTTTGGAAAAAGAAAAGATTAAATTTTATATAGGTTTTGATGCAACAGCCGATTCACTAACTCTTGGCCACTTCTTACAAATTAGAGTTATGCAACATATGCAAAAACAAGGACATATTCCAGTTGCACTTTTAGGTGGCGGAACAACATCTATAGGTGACCCATCAGGCAAAAATGATATGAGAAAATTGATGGATAGACAAACTATTGATCACAATGCAAAATGTTTTAAGGAGCAAATTTCAAGATTTGTTGATTTTTCTGATGGCAAAGGCATGATTTTAAATAATGGTGATTGGCTTTTAAATCTTAATTTTCTTGAATTTATGAGGACTATTGGCGTTCATTTTTCAGTAAATAGGATGTTAACTTTTGATTGCTACAAAAATAGAATGGAAAAAGGGCTTACATTCTTTGAATTTTCATATATGCTAATGCAATCTTACGATTTTCTACACTTATACAGAAATTATGGTGTAAAACTTGAGCTTGGAGGTTCTGATCAATGGTCAAATATTATTGGCGGATATGAACTTGTTAGAAAATTAGAAGAAGAAAAAGTATTCGGCATGACTTTTAAATTGCTAATTACTGCAAATGGTGTCAAAATGGGCAAAACTGAAAAAGGTGCTATTTGGCTATCAAAAGAAAAAACTTCTCCCTATGAAATGTTCCAATATTTGAGAAATACTGACGATAGGGATGTAATTAAATTTTTAAAACTTTTGACACTTTTAGATATGGATGAAATTAAAGAATATGAAAAATTAGAAGGTCAAGAACTAAACAAGGCAAAAGAAGTTTTAGCTTATGAAGTAGTTAAGGATGTTCACGGAGAAGAGGAAGCAAAAAAAGCCCTTGAAGCATCAAAAGCAATGTTTGGAGGTCAAAAAACAGCAGAAAATATCCCCTCTACACTTATGAATAAAGAAAGCTTACAAGAAGGTATAGGCATTTTAAATATATTAACAGAAATAGGCTTTTCAAAAACAAATTCTGAAGCTAGAAGACTTATAAATCAAGGTGGAATTTCAATCAATGATGAAAAAATAACTGACCCAGCTTTAATAATTACCTTAGATAAGTTTAAAGATGATGAAATTATCTTGAGAAAAGGTAAAAAGTTATACCATAAAATAAATTTAAAATGAGGTGATTATATGGATAAACATTTAGTACTTGAATATTTTGAAAAATTCGCAAAAATTCCAAGAGGTTCAGGAAATGAAAAGGAAATCTCTGACTATTTAGTAAAACTTGCCCAAGAAAAAGGATATAAGGCAGAGCAAGATAAAGTTTTAAACGTTAAAATTGATGTTCCTGCAAAAGAAAATTGTCAAAATAAAAAAAGAGTAATCTTGCAAGCCCATATGGATATGGTTTGTGAAAAAAGCAGTGATTCCAACCATGATTTTCTAAAAGACCCAATAAAACTTATTTATGATGGTGATATTTTAAGAGCTGATGGCACAACACTAGGCGCTGATGACGGTATAGGACTTGCAACTGCCTTTGCCCTAGCTGAAACTACAGAACACGGACCAATGACGATTTTAGTAACAGTTTCAGAAGAAACAGATATGCACGGAGCAAAAAATGTATCTGCAGAATTTTTACAAGGCTCTTATCTCATAAATATAGATTCAGAAGATGAAGGAATTTTAACAATGGCCGCAGCTGGTGGTGAACAATATAAAGCAATCTTTACCCCTAGCTATGAAGATTATGACAAAGATGTTTTATCACTTGAATTTGCTGGTCTTGAAGGCGGTCATTCAGGTGTAGAAATAGATAAAAATAGGGGCAATATGATTAAAATTATTGCTGAATTTATAGATAAAGTAAATGGTAAAATTGCAGAAATTGATTGTGGTACAAAAGATAATGCAATTCCCAGACAAGGAAAGCTATTAATTTCTTGCGATACTGATATTGCAAAAAAAGTAATAAATGAACTTGTCGACAAATACCAAGACTTAGACGGAGATTTTTCTATTACAGTTTCTACTGAAAAATACAAAGGAAAAATTCAAACAGAAAAATCATCCAAAGAATTTGCAAAGTTTCTATTAGGTCTTCCGACAGGACTTAGATCATATACAGATGATACAAAAAAATTCTTAGAATCTTCATCCAATCTTGCTATAGTCAGAAGATATGAAAAAGATACAAGTAGATATCTAGTAAAAGACTCTATGAGATTCATAAAATCATCTTTAATAGAAGAATTTGAACAAATATTTAAGGACGCTTCAAAAGGTTTCAATGTAGATTATGAATTTATAAACTATTATCCTGAATGGGAATATAAAGAACACTCTCCTTTAAGAGAAATAGTTAAAAAAACTTACAAAGAAAGTTACGGCAAAGATATGGAATTAGCAATAATTCATGGCGGACTTGAATGTGGAGTATTTTATAAGAAAAATCAAAATCTAGATATAGTTTCATTAGGACCCGATGTAAGAGGAGCTCACACCCCTAAAGAAACAACATATTTAGGTTCAATACAAAGAGTTTATAACCACTTAGTAAAAGTAATTAACGAATTAGACTAAGTATAATATAAAAACTAAGTACAATATAAAAAAACCAAGAAGTTTAAAACTCCTTGGTTTTTTAGTTTGAAAATTTTTTATTAATTTTTTCAATTTTCTTCTTTTCAATTAAAAAAATTAAAGTCCATATACTAAAAAAAATAAAAAGAAATATTGCAAAAGCTCCTAAGAATACATATAAACTTCTAAACCAACATAGGAAATAGCCAGTAAAAGAAAAATATATAAATAAGATAATAAACTGCATTAATGATGCCTTTAATATAGAATTACTATCATCTCTGTAAAATCTTGCTGAAAAATTTCCAACAATAGAAAAACCGCCATAAAATAATATTTCAAGAATTCTTGCTAAAATTAAAGAATCAAACTTACTAAAATATAAAGGAACTCCAACAGTAATTTGCCCTATAAAAATAGAAATAAAAACCTCTACTAGTGTTCCTATACCAACACCAACTAGAAATAAGTTGATAAATTTACCTAAATTTTTCATATTAACCTCCTAAAAACCTAAAACTTTCTTAAAATTTTTCAAATTTCTCCTTGAAACGTATGATACTGTTCCATTTTTTAACTCAACAGCAATAGTTCCCTTAAAAGATAAATCTAACTTTTTAATATAAGAAATATTAATAATCTCAGACCTCGAAATTCGTACAAAAGAATTATTTAATCTATGTTCAATCTCATACATTCTTAGCCTTGATTTATAGGTGTTATCTCTACATTCAATAAAAACATCCTTATCCTCTGTAAAAAATCTATAAATATTTTTTAAATCAAGCACAAAGGCATCATCATCTTTAAAACCTAAAATAACATTATTGTTAATATTAACAAGAGATTTTTCCAAATTTTCAATTTCTTTATTATACTTATCAGTAAATATCTTTACATAAGTTTCTTGATATTTTTCATCAAGAACAATCTCGACTTTCATAGCCACCTCAACTTAAAAACATAGTAAAACATAAGCTTTAATTACATTATAAATAAATATGGAATTAAATCTATAAATTATGTATAAAAGGTTGTTAAAAATGAATAAGCGGTATAATTTTTTAAAAATAAATTAGTTTTAATTAAAATGAAATAAGAAATTAAATACACTATCATGATTTAATATAATTAAAGCGAATCAAGAAAATTCAAACAACCAATGCGATTTAATATAATTAAAGCGAATCAAGAAAATTCAAACAACCAATGTGATTTAATATAATTAAAAGTAAAAGAAAAACTGCTTAGAATAAATTCTAAACAGCTTCCAAATAAAAAATAATAAAAATAACAAAAGCCTATAAACGAAATGCACTTTGCGTCTATAGACCTTTAAACCGGCAATAACTTACTCTCCCAGGTCGTTGCCAACCAAGTACCATCAGCGGATTGATGCTTAACTTCTGTGTTCGGTATGGTTACAGGTGTGTCCATCTTCCTATTCTCACCGGATAACTTAAAAACTAAAAACTTTCTTTGGTCAAGTTCTCGACCTATTAGTACTCGCTAGCTCCATATATTACTATACTTCCACCTTGAGCCTATCTACCTAATTTTCTTCTAGGGGTCTTATCATTTCTGAGGGAAATCTCATCTCGAGGGGGGCTTCGTGCTTAGATGCTTTCAGCTCTTATCCCTTCCAAACTTAGCTTCCCAGCTATGCACTTGGCAGTACAACTGGTGCACCAGAGGTTTGTCCATCCCGGTCCTCTCGTACTAAGGACAGCTCCTCTCAAATTTCCTACGCCCACGACGGATAGGGACCGAACTGTCTCGCGACGTTCTGAACCCAGCTCGCGTGCCTCTTTAATGGGCGAACAGCCCAACCCTTGGGACCTACTTCAGCCCCAGGATGAGACGAGCCGACATCGAGGTGCCAAACCTCCCCGTCGATGTGGACTCTTGGGGGAGATAAGCCTGTTATCCCCAGGGTAGCTTTTATCCGTTGAGCGATGGCCCTTCCACTCGGTACCACCGGATCACTAAGTCCTGCTTTCGCATCTGCTCGACTTGTTGGTCTCGCAGTTAAGCTCCCTTCTGCCTTTATACTCTTTGCACGATTTCCGTCCGTGCTGAGGGAACCTTTGAACGCCTCCGTTACTCTTTTGGAGGCGACCGCCCCAGTCAAACTGTCCAACTGAGAGTGTCCCTTTCCCGGTTTCACGGGATTAGGTTAGAATTCTAGTATCAAAAGAGTGGTATCCCAAAGGTGACTCCGCAAATACTGGCGTACTTGTTTCCTTGTCTCCCACCTATTCTGTACATTTAATCCCAAAATCCAATCTCAGCTTACAGTAAAGCTCCATGGGGTCTTTCCGTCCTGTCGTGGGTAAGCGGCATCTTTACCGCTACTACAATTTCACCGGATCCTTTGTTGAGACAGTGCCCAAATCGTTACACCTTTCGTGCGGGTCGGAACTTACCCGACAAGGAATTTCGCTACCTTAGGACCGTTATAGTTACGGCCGCCGTTTACTGGGGCTTCAGTTCTAAGCTTCGCTTGCGCTAACTTTTTCCCTTAACCTTCCAGCACCGGGCAGGTGTCAGCTCCTATACTTCGTCTTTCGACTTAGCAGAAACTTGTGTTTTTGGTAAACAGTCGCTTGGGCCTTTTCACTGCGGCCCCCTTTTACAGGGGCTCCCCTTCTCCCGAAGTTACGGGGTCATTTTGCCGAGTTCCTTAACAAAGGTTTTTCCGCTCGTCTTAGGATTCTCTCCTTTCCTACCTGTGTCGGTTTGCGGTACGGGCGATACTTCTCTTGTACGTGGCTTTTCTTGGCAGTGTGGATTCATATCTTTCTCTACTTGTTTTCGATCTGCATCACACTTCAGACTTCTCAAGAAGCGGTTTTGCCTACTCCTTATCCTTTGTGCTTGCACGCCTCACCAACTGGGCGCTACTACTATCCTCCTGCGTCCCCACTTACTTCAACGATTGTATCGGTACAGGATTTTCCACCTGTTGTCCATCGACTACGCTTTTCAGCCTCGCCTTAGGTCCCGACTTACCCTGAGTGGACGAGCCTTGCTCAGGAATCCTTAGGTTTTCGACGGGTGAGATTCTCACTCACCTCTCGCTACTCATGCCAGCATTCTCTCTTGTATGGTATCCACAATGGATTACTCCTTTTGCTTCTTCTTCCATACATTGCTCCTCTACCAACTGTTAGTTCCATAGCTTCGGTATATAGTTTAGCCCCGGTTATCTTCGGCGCAGAATCACTTGACTAGTGAGCTATTACGCACTCTTTGAATGTGTGGCTGCTTCTAAGCCAACATCCTAGTTGTCTCAGTAATTCTACTTCCTTTCCCACTTAACTATTATTTTGGGACCTTAGCTGATGGTCTGGGCTCTTTCCCTTTCGACTATGAAGCTCATCCCACATAGTCTGACTCCCTAGTTTGTGTTTCGGCATTCGGAGTTTGATAGGTCTCGGTAACATATGCATGCCCCTTGACCATTCAGTGCTCTACCTCCGCTACACGTATTCCTAGAGGCTAGCCCTAAAGCTATTTCGAGGAGAACCAGCTATCTCCGTGTTCGTTTGGCTTTTCACCCCTATCCACAGGTCATCCGATAGCTTTTAAACGCTACCCGGTTCGGTCCTCCATTGAATTTTACTTCAACTTCAACCTGCCCATGGATAGATCACACGGTTTCGGGTCTATGATAAATGACTTTCGCCCTCTTAAGACTCGGTCTCCCTTCGACTCCTCTTTTATTAGATTAATCTTGCCTTTTATCATAACTCGCTGGCCCGTTCTACAAAAAGTACACGATCATGGCTTGTGCCATTTTCGCTGCTTGTAAACACTAGGTTTCAGATTCTTTTTCACTCCCCTCTCGGGGTTCTTTTCACCTTTCCCTCACGGTACTTGTTCGCTATCGGTCACCAAGTAGTATTTAGCCTTAGGGGGTGGTCCCCCTGTGTTCCCACAAGGTTTCTCGTGTCTCGTGGTACTCTTTGTACTGATTCTTTTCCCTTTTCGTCTACGGGCCTTTTACCTCCTTTGGGTCAGCTTCCCAGCTGATTCGACTAAGTTCTTTTCTTCGTTTGTACTTGGGCTGTTCCCTTTTCGCTCGCCGCTACTCGGGGAATCGATGTTTCTTTCTCTTCCTCAGGGTACTTAGATGTTTCAGTTCCCCTGGTTCGCTTCATTAAACTATGGATTCATTTAATGATGTCCTTTCGGACCGGTTTCCCGATTCGGAGATCTACGGGTCAATGGATATTTGCTCCTCTCCGTAGCTTTTCGCAGCTTGTCACGTCCTTCTTCGCCTCTTGGTGCCTAGGCATTCACCTAGTGCTCTTTCTAACTTGACCTTTGTTTATAAACTTTTT
>NZ_KB900382.1 GCF_000378725.1 Peptoniphilus lacrimalis DSM 7455
ACTTTAGCATCGTCTGCACCTAGAGCTGGAGCCCATTTTGCATCTGCAACTTTCCATTCTTTATCTGCTACGATTGTTGGTTCGTATGCTTTTAGGTCTTTGTAAGTTGCTGTATCTTTTACGTTGTATGCTAGTTTTGCAGCTTTTTCTGTTTGTTGTCCGTCTGCTCCAATTCCCTTTAATGTTCCGTGGTCACCTTTTTCGAATGTTACTAATACATATCCTTGTGGTGTTTGTGGATCGTCTGGGTTTGTTGGTATTACGGTCTTGTCTGCGCTTGCTTTGAATGTGAATGTATTTCTTTTACCATTATAATATTTTCTATTGTTTGTATCAACTTTATGATCTGTTGGTTCCCAAGTTACTTCATTCTTATATCCATCTTTATATGTGATATTTGTTGGGAAGTCTGTATCAGCTAATGTTGCATTTGGTTTAGCGTATGTTGTTTTGCCATTAGTATTTATATTATCTATGCCTTCTCCTGCTTTAAAGATAACTGTAATTTTATCTCGTGGTAGGTCTTCTTTTTGTGGTGCGTCTGGATCTGTGTTATTAGGATCTATAACTACTACATGTTCGCTTACGATTAACATTTGTTTGTCTACTTCTAATGAAGAGCCATCGTCAAAGGTAAGTTTTAATTTACCCTCAAATTTTCCAGCTTTACTTGAACCTCTTGCTGGTACAGTAATATCTGTTACTATTGCTTCTTCTATTAGTTTCCATGCTGCATCTGAATTCTTATCAGCTGGTTCTACTCCGCTTTTCCAATCAATATCATCGTCTTTCCAAACTTTTATTGTTTTCGGATTTAGTCCGCCAAGTTCTCTAAGTTGATCTGCTTTTGATAAAGTTAAAACTATTTGTGATCCATCTTTTAATGAATTTGTTATGCTTAGCTTGAATTCTTTATCATCAAGTGTAATTAATCCGCTATCTTTTCCGTCAACTTTATATTTTATAGCATCTGTTAAATTGTTTAGCTCTTGTGTTGTTGCTCTTCCTTTTCCAGCAATTCCTTGTGCTATATTATATTTTGTATATTGATCTGTAGGTAGTGGTATGCTTAGGGCTTGTCCTGCAAGTTTTACTCCTTCAGCTGTTATATTAACACCTGTAGTTGTAGGTAGCTTATCAGCTGCAAGTTCTTGTCCTTGTGAATCTTGATAAATTACTTCTACAAATGGGCTTGCCAGTTCTATAACTGTAAACTCAAGCTTAAGTTCTGCACCTGAAGGGCTTGTTGATGCATTTGTATATGTTGCTCTAACTTCAAAATTATCAATAGTTTTAACTACAATGTTATATGAGTCAACGTTTAAACCTACTGGCACCTCAAACTCAATTGTTTGTTCTCCATCTTGAGTGAAGTCTATAGTTACTCGTTTGCCATCTTTTTCTGGATAATATTCGTTATCATCTACGTCATATATAAGAAGCTCGCCAGTAAATTTGCTATTGTTAAATAAAGACCAGTCAAAATTTTGTGCTCCATTGCCAAGTCCTTTTGTAGTTAGTTTTACTGTCATTGTTTCTTTTCTTGTTGCATTAATTGGTGCACGTCTAAGTCTATTACTTTGTAATGCGCTTCTTAATGCAGGTTCTTTTACTTCTTTTATTGCTCTTTTGTCAATCTTAAAGATTTTTTTGTTTCCTTCATTAGTATATGGTACTTCATTTCCAGCCTCAACTTTATCTTTCGGTAAATTTTGACCTACCGCATAAATTGGACTTGCTATGGTTGAAAGTATCATAACCATTGCTAATAATAAGGAAATAGCTCTTTTTTTCATAACTTCTCCTTTCTAAGTTATTGTAAGGGGAGGAAATCTCCCCTACAATATCTCCTACTTCTTATCTCTTTATCTAACTCTTAGTCTAAATGGATTTGTAGTGTAATCTGCTTTTCCATCTGTAGCTTTTACAGTTCCTTTAAAGATTATTGTGTCTCTTTTTTCAAGTGTAAAAGCTGAACCATCTTTATTTAAAAGATCTACCTTACTTTGTCCTTGTGGAATATTTGCTACATCTTTTAATTTTGTTTCTTGTCCTTTTCTCTTAATAGTCATCTCTATAGTAGCATCAGCCATAGAAGAATCTATCATAAGATAATTGTCTCCTGCAACTGGAACTTCAACTTGGATTGTAAATACTCTTGATAGATTTGCTTTTACATCAGTACCTGCACTGTTACCAAATTTGTCTTTTGCTGTGATCCAAATTTCTGTCTTGTCTTCTACTCTTACAAGTTCTTTAATTTTTTCAAAAGCTAAAGCCTTATTTTCAAATTTAAGAATTTGATTACCTTGAGTTCCCTTTGGACCCTTTGTGCCGTACTCGATTATTATTTCTCCTTCAGGAAGTTCATCTAAAGTTGCTTTTAAATCAATATATCTTCTGAATTTTTCTTCTTCTGTTTTAGCAGTTACAGTAGGACCTTTTTTGTCAACTATGACATAGTGGTTTGTATCTGCTACTGGATCTGAAGGTTTAGCAGGCTTCATTGGAGTGTATGGTTTGTCAGTTTCATCGCCAACAGAATATGCTGGTTTCTTTCCTGGCTCATTAGATACGATTCTAATCATATCGTCATTACCTACTCCTGTGAGTGTAAGCTCTACTGTTTTTCCACCTTCGCCTGTTTTTGTTACATTATAAGGATCTCCACAATCAACCCATTTATTTTGAGTTTTATCCCATTTTTGAGGTTGATATTTTGTTCCTGGTACTACTTGGTTTTTAGGATCCGGTTGAGGTATATCAAATTTTATCTTTGTATTACCTTGATCATCATTTGGAACTTGATACATATTTGTTACAGGATAAGCTGGAAGTAATTTTGTAATAACAACCTTAGCTTGTTTTCCGTCAATATGTTGTACATTTCCGGAACCGTCATCAATAGCTTTAGTGTAGTTTCCATAGATAGTTCTCTTTTGTTCATCATCAGGAAGTCCTTTTAAATCTAAAGTTTTGATAACTAATTGGTTACCTTGAACTGTAGCTGTTATTCCATTTGAATCCTTAAATGTTCCGTCTGGTTGTTTTACAAAGAACAAGTCAAGTTTTCCATCATTCTTTTGAGGGATTTGCAATTTTAATCCATCAACATTATTTTTGATGTCATCTGAGAATTTGATTTTCAATTCAGTGTCTGATTCTTTAACTGATTCAAATTCTGGAACAGGAATTGTTTCAGGAGTGTTTGTAAGAATGATGTCATATCCTTTTACTTCTTTTATTGCTCCAACTTCTCTTACTAGAGATTGTCTTGAAGTTGCAGATGTATAAGCATCCAAACTTCCGTCACTATTTTTGATTGTAAATGATTGTCTCTTTGCTAGAGGATCTCCATATCTGTCCCTGTCAGTATCAGTTTCGTGTAAATTCTTAGGAGCATTTGTTGCTATATCAAGTAATGATCCGCTGATTTTTACATAAGTTGAAATTCCAAGATCTGCCCAATCATAAACTTCTTGAGAGCCTGGTTTTTTAGGTTGTTTGAAATTGTTATAAACATTTTCTTTTCCTTCTGGAATAACTACTGATATAAACGATTTTCTTAAACCTTCTCTATCATAACCTGGTTGTTGTCTCCATATTAGAGGTTTTCCATAGTTTACATCATATTCTTTTATGCCATCTTTTATAGGATTGTATGTTGCTTGTTGCAATACTGTAGGTGTTGAATAGTCAGTTACAGCTGTTCTATATAGGATACCAACTTTCAAGTTTTTCTTTTTGCTTGCATCTGTAAGGTCTTTATACTTACCATATTTATGATTAGGATCTTGAGTAGTATCTATATCCTTATATTGTGGATGAACTGTAATATCGAAATAATCTCTATAGTTAGCATATAGATGGTAATCCTTACCTGACTTTAGAATTTCTTGTACACTCTTATTTACAGAGTATGAGAAACCATTAGGAACATATGCCTTAGAGTCAGTTTGAAGAAGTAAGATTGTTTCTGTATTCTTAGGAAGAGAAACTTTAGGTTTTCCTGGTCCTCCTGTAGTCCAGCCATCTTTTATTTCTCCAATTCTAACATTGTTTTGTCCAGCTACAAATTTTGACAATTTACTTTCATCATACTTATCTGCATCTGTAATATTTGAGAACTGATTCATTGTCCAGCCCACAAATGTTCTTCCTTTCATTCTAAAGTTTTCAAGTCTTTTATCATAGTCGTCATAATTTTCATCAGTTGCACTTACACTTCTATTTGATTCGTATTTGTATGGAGCTAATGGTAACTGTTTAATAGTGTTAGTTTTTCTCAAGTTGTCTTTTGTTGATGATGTCATGGCATCTATCTTTTGATTTGTTAATGTTTCATCAGCCAAACTATAAGGAATTCTAACTATAGTTTCTTTGTCAGCTAGAAAATTACCTTCCTTATCATAAGTGTTATTTGAGTGAAGAACTAATGATGGAGCTCCCCAAACTGCATAAACTTTTCTGTTCTTATCTACTGGAGAGTATTCGTTAAAGATATAAGTTTGTTTATCTTCGTCAACTTCTTTCCATTGATCTAATTTTGTAAGAACTTCTCCATCTTTTTCAAGTTTATAAAAATCATTAATATCTGCTAGAGGTTTTGTAGTCCAAGCGATAACTGATAAACCATCAGTTCTTACTTTTCCTTGTGCATCTAAATGAAGTTCTTGATCAAACTCTGCATCTGGGTAAAGTCTCTTCATGAAGGCTTCTGTTTCAGATTTCTTTATAGTATCACTTGCGTTATTTATGTCATAAACAAAACCGTCGTGATTAATAAGATTTGCATATTTTTTATTTTTATCTTTGCCATCTACTAATGAACGTCTTGCTAAAGTTACAGTTTTATCAGTTTCATCAACTCTAATGTTGTCTTCGCCTTGTTTAGCAATAAATCCATTTGGTACATAGTTTGTGTTTTTAATAGGCTCAACTTTTTCTCCTACTACAGGAGCTAAAACTGAGTATTGTTTATTAAGTGGAACTATCCTTGTAAAAGATACTTGTTCTTTCGGATATGTTACGAACTCAACCTTTGCTTGAACTTGTTCGTAAATTGGTTCTGAATTTAATGAAGTATCTCTAAATGTGTTAAGAACAAAAGCTTGGTCTTTTATTAATCCTAAACTCTTAACATTGGATTCTTTATTAGTAGATTCTATATCAGCTCCGTCTGTGTACTGTTTAGTGATCTTAAATTTAAGTCCCTTATACTCTTTTCTATCATCTCCAAAACCGTAAGTTCTCTTGTCTTCTAAATCAGCTGGTTTTAAAGTTTGTGCTGCATCTTTTCCATCACTTAAACCATATTCACTTGGATTTCCATTATTATCATATTTTGTTAATTCAATCCAGTTTGAACCGAAGAATTTTTTCTTTGGATTTTTTTCATTATCAACATGGATAGTAGATAAAACTCCGCCTTCGTCTCTAACTATACCTGTTACAAATTCATCATCTGTGAAGATTTCGTCAACTATAGGAACTGCTTGTTCTCTTATAGCTGAACCACCAATTCTTGAAACTGAGTGTTCCATATATAGTGGATTGTAGAAAATGTCTTCTTTACCAGCATATTTTGGATTTCCAACAACTTTATCGTCCCTAACTTTTGATAAAGTAAATTCTGTACCCGCTACAGGAGTAAAATCATTAATTGTTCCCAGAGCGTTACCATATCTTCCATTAGATTCTACAATGTCCATCTTGATTTCGTTGGCATTGAAATCTTTTTTAGTCCAAACATTCTTTGTTGGAAGCCAAACAGATAATTCTGTACCTTTATCGATTGAGAATCCTGAAGGTTCAGCTTGGGATTTATTATCCATTGACCCTCTTCCGTATACTGGAATGAAATAATCCCAACCTCCTTTATTGTTCTTCTTCCAATAAAATCCTTCTTTTTTCCAGGACTTCCATGAGCCTTCTGGTCCTCCCATGTTAAACATAAAGTCATCAGCATCATTATTTGATAACAATTCAGTTTTAAAACTTATTGCAGGGTCAAATTGGAAACGAAGCATAAGCTTTTTATTGGCATCAAGATTTATATCTTTATCTGTTTTTACAGTAAACTTTCTAAATCCTGGTACATTTGATGTTATATAACGAGTGTCAAAAACAAAGTTTTTAACAAACTTTTTCTCTGTTATAAGGTCTGAAGATATCTTTTCAGGGTCTATGTTGTATTCAAATACAAGGAAGAAACCATCCTTAGTTGAATCAGATGAATAGATACTTGTTGTTTCATCATTAGGCAAAATTTTTGAATTATAATGACTTGGATCAGTAGCATCAAGTTTTGCATTCTCTCTGTCTACAAATCTGTTACTTCCAATTTGTAAGAAGATGGATTTGTCAGGACGCGTTGAGATAGGTCTTCCGTGCTGATCAAGTGCAAATTTTCCTGTATTTGGATCTATCTTAACTCCATTTAAATCTTTGGCGAAAAGTTTTATTTCCTTACCATAAGCTTTTTCAGCCGCATTATAATGTCTAACAGTACCTATCTCAGTATTTTGACCATTAATATCTATATATTTTATAAACTCAGGGTCTAAAGTTTGTCTTACAGCTACTGCTTCATCTTGTTTATTGTAATCGTCTAGGTTTCCATTTTTTGTAGGAACATAAACCAGTGTAACCTTTTTATTTATCTTATCAAGTAAAAGAGTTGAATAAGCTGTATAAACCATATCCATCTCGGCATCAGCTGCATTAAGAGCTGTTGACTCTATAAGATCTTTAGGATGTCCAACTTTATCTCCTACTACTGTTGTTTTTGTATAAGTGTTGTATGAGAAGTTTGTATACTTACGTTTTTTTCTAGGTGTTGAGTCAGAGAACATCTTTGAGCCGTCACCGTTAAAGGTACGCATTTGGATAAGCCAAGTTTTGTCGGCAAAATCTCTAGCCCAATTTACATCATTTTTTAATACAAGGTTTACTTCGTAGTGTCTGTATGAAATCCCTGCATCTTTAAACTCTATAGACTTAGTCCAAGCTTGTTGATTTGGAATTATTGTATCTTTAAACTTTAGAAAATCAACTCTAGAGCCTACAGAATAATCTACTTGTCTGTGGATTATATAAGATTTATCCCAGTCAGCTGCTAAGTAGATTTCTTTTGGAAATCTTAGTACGTGATACTTCCAAACCCCTGTTGTAGCTGCCTGTTGTTGAGATATGTTAAATCTTAAAACAAGGTTACCATCTGCATTTAAATATTTTCCTTCGTAGTTAATACCTGTTGTACGTAAAGGGTCTGTTCCCCCTTGTCCGTTAATAACCTTAACTCCTTCTGGAAATTGCCAATATTCACTTCCATCGTCTGTCTTAGCATCTTTGTTTACCCAAGGAACTTTTGGCTTTCCTTCTGCATCAACACTTCTAGAAGATGTGCCAGGAAGTTGTGGTTCTTCAGCAAAGATGTTGAGTGGCAATATTCCTATTAGCATTATTAGCGACAAAAATAATGCCATAAATCTTTTTGTTATTTGTTTGTCGTTCATTTCTTTACCCCTTTCTATAATTTTTTTTAGTTGTTAGTTGTTATTTTTATAATCACCCCTTAATTAAAAACTAGTAGTAATTTGAATATTAAGTCATTTATAAGTTAAACTTATCTTTAAGTAAATGACAAATTGTAAAAGCAAGTGTAAGGATAAATAAAAAACTTGCACCAAAAATAAAACAAGCAATCAAGGGTATGCATTAGCATATCCTTGTATGTAAGCAAAAGCTTTCATATGCTTTATTGTTTATTTTGTGCAAGTAAATATACCGCTATAATACCCCCCCCGCATGTATTTATTCTTGGATTTTAAGGGTTTTTGTTATTACTCTTACTTTATTACAAATCCAACATGCGATTTGAGTACCATTACTTGTTAATTTAGTTTTCATAGCCATTATAACACAATCTGCATAATTTTCATATAGTTTTTATTCAATTTATACGTTACTTTTTGATAATAATAACTTAATAAGAACATATTAAAGTATTAAATAAAAATAAATTTGCTAACATTAACTTTATATGACCTTTTTTATGTGGAATTTTGGTCAGTTTCTCTTCTTTAGCTATATTTGTTGCATAGGCTTTTTAGGTATAAAAATAGCGGTCATAAATGACCGCCAAAATTTTTAAATTATTATTCTAAGATTTTAGAAACAACGCCTGATGCAACTGTTCTTCCACCTTCACGAATTGCAAATCTTAATCCTTCATCCATTGCTATTGGTGTTATTAGGGTTACTGTGAATGTTGCATTATCTCCTGGCATTACCATTTCTGTTCCTTCTGGTAATTGGATATCTCCTGTTACGTCTGTTGTTCTGAAGTAGAATTGTGGTCTGTAGCCGTTAAAGAATGGTGTGTGTCTTCCGCCTTCTTCTTTTGTTAGTACGTATACTTCTGCTTCGAATTTTGTGTGGGGATGTATTGAGTTTGGTGCTGCTAATACTTGTCCTCTTTCGATTTCGTTTCTTTGTACTCCTCTTAGTAGCGCTCCGATGTTGTCTCCGGCTTCTGCTTGGTCTAGTTGTTTTTTGAACATTTCTACTCCGGTTACTACTACGGATCTCTTTTCGTTTGTTAGTCCTACGATTTCTACTGTGTCGCCTACTTTTACTGTTCCTCTTTCTACTCTTCCTGTTGCTACTGTTCCTCTTCCTGTGATGGAGAAGATGTCTTCTACTGGCATTAGGAATGGATGGTCTACATCTCTTGCTGGTGTTGGAATGTATTCGTCTACTTCTTCCATTAGTTTTA
>NZ_KB900383.1 GCF_000378725.1 Peptoniphilus lacrimalis DSM 7455
CCGAGAATGAAATATATAAGTATATGGTAAAAAAAGAAAAAGAAGGAAAAGCCAAAAAAGTTTGCAAATTTGCAGGATTAAATAAATTCTTAAGAATCTACTATGCAAGAGTTATGGAATCAAAAGCCGAGAAAAAAGAATTAAAAGCAGCATAAGACTTTGAAAACACTAAAAAACAAGCCGATTGATTACCCTCGGCTTGTTTGCCATGCACTAATTTAATTATTCAAATAATAAAAAATAACCTGAAATTAATTTCAGGTTAAGCTTGACTTTTGTTAGCAGGTTTTCTTGCAATTTATCGAGTTTGGTTAATATTTCTTTTGTGTTTGGCATTTTTTTATGGTTTTCTAAGATCTCTTTAGCGGCTGTTTTATAGACGGAAAGTTCGCTATAATATTCTTCTGTAAATTGTTTATCTTCAGGGTTTTTCTTATGGTATTTATAGATTTCACGATACTTATTTATAGTATTTATATTTTCCATATCTTGGGATAAACTTTTCATTTCAGCTTCAATTTTCTTTATTTTATCTAGCAGATTTTGTCTGTCATCAGCAGTTTTTTTGATAAGATCATCGAGTTGTGTAATTGAATTAATTCCTTGTTCTCTTAGTTTAATTATTGAATCTGCCATTGTTTTGATATTGTGTTTTCTTGCCCAGACTTCGTAACCTTTAGAGGATTGAGCTTTTTTATTAGTAGATATATCAATAACATTTCCTACACGCTTTTTAGTAAGATTAGATTTATTTTTAATTGCTAAATCTATTCTCTCTTTGATTTTTTCCTCAGTATAATCTTCTCCGATAGTCTTCGATCTTGTAAATCTTTGCTTATCTTTATGACGAAAAGCAATGTGTTTACCAAACTTAATTTCATAATCAATAGACTTCATATTTTCTAAAAACTCTTCCCAAGATTTAGACTTATTAATCATTCTATCTATATCAAATTGCAATTTAGATTTCCAAGAATTGCCTTTCTTGTTTTGGTCATATTCATACCAGGATTTACCAGCAGTTTTATATTTTCTTTTGTAAGCTTCATAATATTCATCAATGACTGAGAGCTTATTTTCTTTACATAATTCGTCACTTTGATACCTGATTTTATGGTAAGTTTTTTTGTTAGATTGGTAGCATTTACCAGTCTTGTAATTAACATTATTAAAAATAATATGGTTATGGATATGCCCTCTATCTATATGAGTTGCAAGAACAAATTCATAATCTTCTTTTAAAATTTTCTTACATAATTCCATTCCAATTTCGTGAGCTTTTATAGGATCAACCTCTCCTGGTAGAAAAGATTGGATTAAATGTCTAGCCAAAACTGTACCTTTAGTATCATTATCTTCTCGTGTTTTTATAAATTGAATATGGGCAGTAGATGGATGACAATTAAAGGAAGATACCAAGATTTTTTCATCAGTTTTTTCACTCTTAGTTATATAGTCTATTGCCAAATTTAGAGTTGATTTTATAGGATGTATTTTTGTAATTGCCATACTAATCACCAGAACTTTCTTTTGATTTATTAAGAAGTAGGGAATGGATCTGCCATATTTCTTTTGATAATTTTTCTATCTGTTTATTCATTGACTCGATTTCATTTTTGTAAATAACACCAGTTGTATTAGTTGCTTTTGCAATCTGGTTTATATTATTTGTTGCATTTGAAAGTAGCCATTGTAGATTTCTAAATGGTTCTAAATCTACAACATAAATCTCTTTTTCTAATACACATTTCCTAAGAAAGTGGGACATTGTTTTGCAATTAGCAAGTTTCATTTTCTTTTCAAAAACTTCTTTTTCTTCTTTAGTTAGTTTTATTTCTATTCTTTCATTTCTAAATCTATTTTCCATTTTATTCTCCTTTATAAAATATATTTCGGGGTCTTAGGGTTCTCCCTAACAAGGTAAAAATTAAAAAAATGGAGCATTCCGTAAAGGGCTGCTCCATTAATTTTTTCGTAAGTGTCCGTACACTTACTGTGCTTGCTATTAAAGTTATAAACGTTAAGCGAGTATTAATTATTATTTAAAATTTTTATTCCTGATATAGTTGATAGCAAATTAGCATCTCTATTTATATTTTTATGTTCCAAGTTATTTAATATATATTGTTCTGTTTCTGGACTCCTATATATTTTTAATTTCTTCTTTGCTCTAGTAATTGCGGTATAGAAAATATTGTGAGTTATTCGTTCTTCGGAATCTTTAGTTATTATTATTTTCACAGAATCATACTCTAATCCTTGAGCCTTATGAATAGATATAGCATAAGAAACTTGAAATGGAATACTGGACATTGCATCGTCATCATCATCAGTGTTATTTGCTTTTTCAACATCAAAAGAAATAATAGAATTTCCTGTTTCTGAAATTCCTTTAAGTTGGAGATTATATTCCCAAGCATCTAATTCATTTATTGAATATTCTAATTCTATATCAAAAGTTATTCCATTATTATCATAAAAAATATCTTTTATTATACCCTTAGCGTTATTATGAATTAAAGGGGAAAATCTATTATTCTCGTTGAAAAGTACCGGATCATTAACTTTATAAGAGTTCATTTCCCAAATAAAAGGTTTATTAGGGTTTTGATTTTGTAATAGTTTATTTATGTTGTTAATTCCATAAAGTCCATCATAATTTAAGCATAAAATTATTTCATCTATATATTGTTTTTTAAATATTGAGTCATTTAACATTTCAACATTTTCATTATCAATCATAGATTCAAGAATTTCAGGATTAATTTCACGAACATTATCCCAAACTTTTTTTAATTTATCGTTTGTAGTTCTATAAGAATTAGTTAAATTGAATAATATTTTATTAGGAACAAATTTGTTTATTAAACTGAACCAGTTTCCAAAATTTATTGATTCAATTTGATAAACATCTCCTACTAAAACAAGTAATTTAAAATTTATCTTTTCTAATATTTTAGCCATATTTAAATTACTAACTGTACTGCATTCATCTATAAATAATATATCACAGTTAATACTATCTTTGGAATGGAGATATTTACTTATAGTCATAAATTCACAATTCTTAGTTGCAATTTTCCTTCTCATATTTTCAACGGCGGGATGAGTATTAGCTATAAATATTTTGTTTCTGTTTGACCAAAAATTAGAAATATGTTTTATAAAGGTAGTTTTTCCTGTTCCTGCTGCTCCATAAATTATTGAAACACGAGATTGTGAAAACATATGTTTCAAAGCTTCTTTTTTATATCCATCATCAATATTATAATTTTCAGTTTTTAGCCAAGATTCTACAGATTCCTGATATTGAACAACACCTTTTTTAGATAAGTCCTTAATTCGATTAATTATTTTAACAGTATCATCCAAATAACCAGAAATATATAAATAATTTTTATACCTTTGTATATTTCTAGATTTATGTTTGTAATATAAAGATTTGTTATAATTTTCAATTAAAAATTCTATATTTTCAAAGCCACAAAGTTCTTCGATAGGTGTAAATAATTTACCATGAATTTCTGAATTGTTTTTTAATACTCGTGCAAGTAGTTCATGTTCATGGGAATCTACAGGTATTGAATCATAAAGGTCTTTAAGTCTAGGATTATGAAAAATCAAAGAAGAACAATATGGCATTTCATCAAACGGTATAGATTTGTAGCTTAAAAACAAGTCAGATAATTTCTCACATGAAAAATTAGAAAGTTGTCTTTTAATTGTTTCATTATTCATTCTATTAAGTAGATATAATAGAATATTAGTACCAGGATTTTTATTTATAACTATATCTCTACACTTATCAAATAATGAAGAAAGGAGTGTTTTTTTAGAATTAAAAATTTTATTTGAATAAAATCTATATTGTGCTTCATCCATACCTATAAACTCATTTAATGAGAAGTTAGTATTAGTTAGAAATTGCATTAGATTGAAATATTCTGACGACTTGGTTTTTATTTTTAAATCTAAATTGAATATTTTAGCAAAATTATTTAATTCGCAAGGTCTTATAGATATCTCATAATTGTCTATAATATAAATCGGCATTTCGGTACCAAGCATATTAATACTATCTTTATATAAAGATAATTTAACAGAATAGTTATCTGGAATATCTAAATTAGTAAATGCAATAATTCTACTATATTTACTAGTATTTGAGTATGCAGTTACAAAAGTAACTTCATAATAAATTTCACTATCAATAAAAAATGGTTTTATTTTTTGTATATAGTATCTACCGTTATAATGTACTTTATTATTTAAATATCCTTTATTATTAATTTTTCTTGATATTTTAGTATGATATTCTAATAGAGAAGAATCAGTATTTAATGGAAATTGACTAAGGTTATTTATAACATCAATATTATAATTATTTTTTAAAAACAATTTTGCTTTTAAAATATATTCATAATATTTAAGCATTAATCTTTCGGATGCTTCTTTATCATTTGTATAGTGAGAAACGGAAATCTTAAGTAATTTATAAAAATCAGATAGAAATTTATATTTATTATTTGATTTTATAAAATTAATTGCTTTTACTCTAACACCATTATAGTCTTTAGGGTCTAAATCTCTTCCATCTGAAAAAACTTTTATGGATATATCTTCAACTAGATTTCTTAGTTGGCTTAGAATATTTTGGCTTAAGAGTCCTCTGTCTTTGTTAAATAAATTAATATTATCATCAATAGATTTGCAAGTTATTGATATTGATTTATCTATTTTACTCATAATTCCCTCCATTAATAATTTTCATTCTACTTTCATATACAATCACATAATGTATAAAGGAATTTATTATCATACTTTTTATTATTGGTAATTGAAGATAAGTTTGACCTGTTATCTTAAAAGCGGTTAGTGTATTTGTAATAAAATCAAGTGATGACCATTGGACAACTGATAATTTTATTATATCAATTTATACTGAAAAAATCTTCTAATCATATTTCTTGTTTTATCTTTTACCTAACAAATAAGCATGAGTGATGTCTTAGTTGGCTACATCATTATATTCATCATAAATTTTGTTACTAGGAAACAAATAGCTTAGACTTTCCTGTTAATACTATTAACTCTACTTTTTCTTTTTCTATTCTTTTATAAATATGATTTTGAAAATTATTTCTTTATTCTAAAAAATAATTAAAATCGTAGTTTATAATTTCTGATACTTTTTGCAAAGCTCGGTATATTTTATTTCTTTATTATAAATATTTTTATAACTATACCCATCACATTTACAAATGATGCAAAACAGTAATCGTTTATAAAAATATGCACAAAAGTTAGCAGATTTATAAATTTATTTAAGTTATACTATACTTTAAAAGATAAAAACTTAGTTTCGGATTTATTATCACTATGTGAAAATTATCTAGTGAGAATAAGATCTTTATCAATTCAGAAAAAAAGGAAGGACTTACTTATGAAAATAACAATAATGGATCTAAGTAAATATTCCTTTTTCTATAATTTACTATGGTTATCATCAAGATAACTCTGATGAAAAATTAAATATTATCAACACTAGAAAGGGTTTCTTTCATTTTAGAGGACTAACCATGCCCAAGAGCAGGAGTCCTCCTTTTTTGTCTAAAAACAAAAAGACAAAAAAAGAATGGAGGAAACATTTATGACAAAAGAATATTATCTTTATGTCGGTGGACAAAAAATCAAAGTAAGCAAGCAGATATACAAAGTCTACTGGCAAGAAAGAGAACATGAAAAATATTTAGAGCAGGTGGACAAGAAAAACCACTTGCTCTTTTTTTCGTCTCTAAATCACGATGGGAATTTTGAAGATAATCTAGAAGATAAAAATGTTGATGTAGAAAAGGTAGTAGCTACACAAATGATGATTGAAGCACTAAGAAACGCTATGTCAAAGTTAAATGAGGATGAACGGGAAATAATTGAAAGATTATATTTCAATGATGAAACACTTCGTGCAGTAGCAAAGACTCAAAATATATCACATCCTGCTTTAATAAAAAGACGAGATAAGATTTTAGAAAAACTAAAGAAATTTATAGAAGAAATATAATTTCTGGTTACCAAAGAGGGCAAATTTTCCTTTATAAAGTGAGGGGAGTTTTGTCCTCTTTCTATTTTAAAAGAAATTTAAACAATATTTGAACCATAACAATTAAATAGACCAAGACAAGACATTAATCATTTTTTGAGCGTAATAATCTATCCGCCAGGATCTTTCTGCTGAATAATTCGGCAAAACAAGTACTGCTAAGCAAAAAGCAAGGGAAGAAGAAAGGGAGCGATAAGTAAGAGTTTGAATATAGGGAGGGATACCCTATTCGCTACGAAGAAAATGAGGATAATGATACTTCTAAGGTTGAAGCCGGCTCATCCTGAACAGAGGCGGAGGTGAGATTCCTATGTTGCTAATCCAAGGCACTTGTCAATGTCAAAAAACTTTAAAATTTTAAAATTAATATTTTTAATACACTATTTGGAGGATTTATGATTAATGAAAATATAAAAGGAGTTCGTGTTTCTGAAAAAGCATTTTTAACGTTAAAAGAAGCATCTGAATATTTTAATATTGGTCAAGATAAAGTTAGACAATTAACGGATGAAGATGATTGCAATTTTGTATTATTTAATGGTAGTAAGCGTCTTATTAAGAAAAAATTAATGGAAGAATATTTGAATAGACAATTTTCCATCTAGATATGGAATTGTATAAAAAACACGCATAATGCGGTATAATAATTATAGCGTGTTCTTTTATCAAAAGGAGAATTTTTATGGTAAAAAGACGCAAAGATAGTAAAGGGGTTGTTTTAAAAGACGGTGAATATCAAAGGTCAAATGGCACTTATGAATTTAAGTGGCAAGACAAAATAGGTCGTAGAAAATCTATCTATGCGAAAACTCTAAAAGAATTAAGAGAAAAGGAATTAGATATTTTACGCAATACTATAGATGGAATCAACAACGAAGGAAGTAGCTTATCTGTAAATGATACTTTTAAGCTATGGACAAAGGTAAAAAGAGGATTAAAAGATAATACCTTTAAAAATTACATCTATATGTATAAACAATTTGTAGAACCGACTTTTGGTCGTATTAAACTATCTGATATTAAAAGATCTGATGTTAGAAGTTTTTATAACAGATTAAAGGAAGATCAGGGATTGATGGTTTCTACCATAGATTGTGTTCATACTGTCTTACATCAGGT
>NZ_KB900384.1 GCF_000378725.1 Peptoniphilus lacrimalis DSM 7455
CATATAGGTAGCACCGTCCACCTCTGAACAGCTTTCGTGTCTGATGTTAATATCAGTCTTACGGCTACTCTCTGCCGACTTCACCGAGCTTTTGACAATGAAATAGTCTAATATTCATTGCCAATCGGAGTATCAGTGTAGGCATTTCAGGGCGTTACCCCGTCATTCTACCTATCAGATTGCCAGTTCTCCTAAGTTTTGAACTTTCAGTCCTTCGACTTAGTGCATAAGCTTTTCACTTATGAACGTGTCGCACGGTTATCGTTACCATACCCCTCCATCAAGTTGATAACGCCCCAAGCTCCTAATCCTGCGCCTATGGCGGTAACTAATATTTTTAAAACATTAACTGCCTGTGTAAAAAATTCCATATTATTCCTCCTGATTATCTTCTATTTTTTCTTTTTCAATTTTGTTAACATGCTTTACAATAAAGTTTTTGAAAATCTTTTCTTCTTTTTTCACTTCTTTAAAATATCCAAAGACATGAATATACTCTCCGCTTTCAAAATCTCTAACAAGATCTGTCTTATCTCCATATAAATTGCAATAAATATATTCCTTTTTCTTATCTTTGTTCTTACGTACAATGGTGAAATTGGCAAAGGGAACTTCTCCTTCTTTGCTTTCAATGACACCAAATTTAATTTCTCCAACTACATTTCCATTAATATTGAGCATTTCTTTTTCCATAACTTCTCCTTTTTCTATTTTTTCTTCTTTTGACAATGAAAAAAGGACACCTATTTATTAGATGTCCTGATACTATAACTATTTACTTTTTTAAGGAGAGTCTCGTTCGTGGTATATTTTCATACGATCCTCCTATTTTGGGCAAAAAAATTCACCTAAAATTTTTATTTTCTTTAGGTGTACTTCTTGTTATTTAATATGTTGCTAATAATTCTTTTTGAGAGTTTGCCAAAATTGAATTTTTTAACCATACTGGTTCTTTTTTTATTATAGAGTTTGCAATTTTTAATATATCTTTATTAACCTCAGAGTAGGAATAATTATTTAAATTTAAGCTTCCATCTTTATTAACCTCTATCTCTATAAATCTGTAGCTATTTATTCCTGAAACTAAGGCAGTGTCAACTAAAATTTTGCCTCTAAATGTAGAAAGAAGTTTTATTTCTTTTAAGCAGGCAGAAATTTTTTCTCTATAATCTAATAAAGTTATGATTTTTTTATAGCCTGAAATATTTAAGTCATTTATTAAATATTTTTCCATAAAAACCTCCTCTCCAAATTATTTGTAGTTTCAATCCATTATTCATTCTCTATTAGGATGTAAAGTTAATCTAAAACATACATTTATCATGCCTTATTTTAGATTAACTATCCTATTTTCTTATTTAGCAACATGTATTTTAAATTTAAATTTTAAATATTTCTTACACACTTCTTGATTCTTTATAATTTTTTCACTTTTACTACTAAAAATCAAATGACCCGACTTGGTCCGCATTGTTAAGAGGCGTGTCGGGTGCTGTCGATATTATCGACAGGATAGAGCATTTTTTGTCAAGGCTTATCCTTTAGTTTTTTGTTATTTTATTAGTTCTGATACTATTATAGTTTAAGCCTCTAAAAGTTCAACAAACATATCGCTTCTAAGTCTTACCTCGTCTTTTCTCTTAAGATATTTTTCTACGTCAAATGCATTTCTTTTGTCATGGTCTTCTAACAACTTATAGTTTTTATGTTTTGTAATATCAAACTTGTCTGAAAGAAAAGGCCTTACTCCTCTTAATTGTAATATACATTTTCCACCATCCATTACTGTTATTTCATCTTGACTCATTAAATCTTTGCCTGTCTTCTGATAGTTTAATCCATAGGAGTTTTGGTTAGATCTTGTTTCTGATGTGTTGTATAAGTCTATGGTCTCTTTTCCTAGGGTTTCAGAGAGTTCCTTTAAGGTAGTCTTTTCTTTTCCTCCAAGAAATAAGGTGGAATCACAATTGCCTGATATGGTATCCGCATGGTCTCTATAATTCGCTTTAAGCTGAGATTGGGCTTGAAGTACAATACAAGCTGAGATTTCCCTACTTCTGATGGTGGCTATGAGCTTTTCAAATTTTGGTATTTGACCTATATTGGAAAATTCGTCCAACAGGCACCTGACATGAATGGGTAGTCTGCCACCATATACATCATCTGCTCTATCGCATAGAAGGTTAAATAACTGAGAATACATCATGGCTACGACAAAGTTAAAAGTGTCATCGGTGTCGGATATGATAACAAAGAGTGCTGTTTTTCGATCTCCTAGCATATCTAACTCTAATTCATCTTCACTCATTAGGTTTCTTAATTCCTCTATATCAAAGGGAGCAAGTCTTGCACCACAGCTAATAAGGATGGATTTTGCAGTTTTTCCAGCTGCTAGCTTATATTTCTTATATTGCTTAACTGCAAAGTGGTTGGGCTTCTCTTTTTCCAAGGCTTCAAACATATAGTCTACAGCATTTTTAAAATTTTCATCCTCTTCCCTAACTTCACTGGCATCAATCATGGCAAGAAGGGTAGTAAAGTTTTGTTCTTCCTTAGGCGCTTCGTAATAAATATAGCCAATAAGGGCTGTATAATAGAGTTTCTCGGCTTTCACCCAAAAATCCTCAGTAGACTTTTCCCCTTCTCCCTTAGTATTTGCAATGATTGTCTGAACTAATTTTAATATATCTTTTTCAGACCTTAGATAGGCAAAGGGATTATATTTCATGGACTTTTTGAAGTTTATGGTGTTAAGAACTTTTATTGAATAGTTATTTCGCTCTAGCATCTTACCACATTCTATGATTAAGGTTCCCTTTGGATCAGTAACAACATAGCTACTATGCATCTGCATTAAGTTTGGTTTGATAAAAAACCTTGTCTTACCAGAACCTGACCCTCCTATAACAAGGACGTTTTTATTTCTAGCATATTTGGGATTTTTTGGTCTGCTATTCATAGTCAAAGATTCTGTCTGTGTCAATATTATATTATTTTTAAAGTCTTTATCTATATAGGGTTCTATGTCCTTTGCCGTTCCCCATCTTGCAGAGCCATATTCTTTTCCTTCTCTAAACTTTTTGGCATTCTTTTTCTTTTGCCATAGGATAAGCTTAATAGTCAAACTTAACCCTAAACCGACTGTTAAGTCCCTTAATTTAAGTGAAGGCAATAAGCTTATCGTATCTATTTCAGAAATAGCCATCATTATTCTATCTAGAACGTCTCCTCCAATGTAGGAGTTAATATGATGTGAAAAAATATTGCCAAAATAGAAGAATACGAGATAAGGTAGGTTTTCTAATACAAACTTCTTCTTGTCTCGTATTTTAAAAATATTTTTCAAATCTTTTATTATATTTTCCAGTATTTTCGTAAGATTACCTGCCTTTCTTTTTTCTCTCAAGCTATAAGGAGTGTTCTTGGTGTTTATGTTTTACCTTATCCTTATCAAGACTAGCTTTGACTTTTTCTTTGAAGTTATTAAGCTTTTCTATGACTGATTCCCTTCCCTTATCCTTATTCATAAATTTGTTTACCGTACTTTTAAAGGCTTGCTCCATGACTTTTTCGTCCTTGGCTTGAAAAAAGATGATGTTGTTGCCTGAGAATAAATCTTTCTTTATGCTAAATTTTACGCCATAATGATTTAATTCTTTTTTTAAATTCTTTAAGTCAATATCATTTAATTCTAAGGTTTCAACCTTTCCTTTTTTCACTAAATCTTTAACTTTGACTTTTTTAAATTTACTTAATAAACCTTCTTTTTCTTGTGTGGATTTCGATTTACCCTTTCTTCCTTCTAACAGTTTTTTCATTAGTTTGATTAATTGTTCGGCTGTAATTTTGCCGCCTTGCTTTACTATGGCTATCACTCTTGAATTTACTTCTTCATTTTGCATATCTCACCTTCCTTTAAAAGTTCATAGATGAGGTTTGATTTGTCTTTCATCTTTTTGATTCGTCTGTTTTTTCCTGTAAAGATAATGGGACTTGCCATTTCCAATATTCTTGAATAAATTCTTTTTTCTCTTACTCCTATAGGATTAGTTAATTGAGAGATATTTAAGTTTGTCGTTATAATTAGAGGTTTCCCTACCCTATACCTCGCGTCAATAATATTGAAGATATGTTCATAGGCAAAGTCTGTGGTCCTCTCCATGCCAAAATCATCAATGATGAGGAGTTTTTTCTCATTTAAGCTATTGATATATTTGCCCTTATTTATATCGAAATTGGTCATATCGTTTAGAATACTTGTGAAATTTGTCATTTTAACAGATATACACTGGTCTATAAGTCCGTTGGCTATGGTTGCCGCTAAATGCGTCTTTCCACAGCCTACATCCCCTGTTAATATTAGACCTAAATTATTTTTATAGACTTCCTCAAATTTATCCACATAGTTTTCTGCTATATCTCTGTGTTCAGAATCCCTATCCATGTTTTCAAATCTCGCTTTAAGGAAAATACTGTCTTCGAAGCAAGATCGCCTTAGTTCATTAATTCTCAACATCTGCTGATATTTTCTTCTAGCTTCTTTTTCTTCTCTTTCTTTTTCTTGCATACACTTGCAGGATATATGAACTTTTTTCTTGTCTCCCATAAAGTCAATAAGTTTTTCTTTTGCAGTATGACAATGACCACAGGTTAAAAGATTGGTTTTCTCATCTACATAGTCTAAGGATTCTTCCATATCTTTTTCTTTGCTTATATTGTCTTTGCCTCTTTTAGTTATTACTTCGCCTAATAAAGCGCTTATATTTTCCATAAAAACCTCCTTCCTAGCTTTTTTTAATCGTTTTTAAGACTTATTTAAAAACTCCTTCCAAATTCTTGCGTCTTGGTCATATGTGATGTCATCTTGGCTGTCTGGTCTTTTTGAAACCCCCTCTAATTTTAGATTTTCATCTGCATTAAAGAGAATGGTTAACAGGTAGGCCTTTAGGCTCTTAATCTGCTTTTTAGGGACTTTATTGAGGTAATCTAGAACATAGACTATATGCTTAAATTCTAAGTCTAAAAACTTTTCCTTTACTGTTTCATGGTTCACATAGATCCCATTTATTTTTAAAGGATTTTTATTTATCAATAAATCTGTTACAAGAGAGAGAATTAAATCAATTCTTCCTTCTTCATTGGGATAGGTGGTTATTAATTTCTCATAAGAAATATTATCTTTGATTTTTTCTTTTAAATCCTCCTCCCTATTTCTTTTTAACTCTTCTATAGGTTTATCTTTCGAGAAGATGGAGGTGGTATTATTAAAATCAGTATTACTATAATCAGTCTTATTAATATTAGTATTATTACCTTGTGATTTTAACAATTCTTGTTTTGTGTTATTCATCATTCCTGAATTGTGATTTTCACTATTCTTGAATTGTGATTTTAATAAGTCTGGTTTTGTGATTTTTTCTGGTGAACTTTCAGTTGTTTTTTCTATTCCATTAATTATGAAGTTTTTTACATAGAGAATATTAGGCTTACCCAATCCTAGTCTTTTCTTTTCCACTAGACCAATTCCTTTTTTCTCATCTAACTCTTGAAGTATTTTTGTGGCTTTTTGCGTTCCACAGCCAAAAGTTTCTGCAATTTCCTCAATAGGATAAACGATATATACTCTATTTTTTTCATCAAGCCATTTATTTTTCATAGATAGATTCATTCGGTCTAAAAGTATGCCATAAAGAACTTTTGCATCTACAGATAATTTTTTAAATACCTTGTCAGTAAATAGAATTTTGGGAATCCTAAAAAAAGTAAATTGGTCAGCTTCTTTGCCATAGTAGTAATCAAAGCTTATCTTTTCCACCACTTCCCTCCCTTCTTTTTGTAAATGAAAAAGAGATAGCTATTACACTATCTCTTTCGTCCCTTTCTCGAAATATGCAGTTTTTTATTCATGCATGAAATCTTCAAATATTCTCTTTTAAAGTATTATTGACTATTATCAAGTACTGTTGATGTCAATTTTGTTGTCTTTTTGTTGTCTTTTTATTCTTCATCATCCAAAGAGGGTTGAATTTTCTGGTTTTCAGCACCTATGGGCTTCATTGTTGGGAAAATCCCCTCTACCTTAGATAATTGTCTAAATCTCTATAAAAGTCTATTTTATGGTACTTCTCCATTTACGACAATTTGCTAACTCTCTATAAGTGCCTATAGATTTCTAGCAAATTGTCGTAAATTTGTCGTAAGCTGTCGTAAATTCTAAAATATAAATTTCATCGCTTTTTCAAATTCTCCCATCTGTTCTATCTTAAAATCTTCTGTTGCATCTACATATATATCCATTGTTGTACTAATATCAGAATGACCTAGAATAGACTGC
>NZ_KB900385.1 GCF_000378725.1 Peptoniphilus lacrimalis DSM 7455
AAAACCTGCTAACAAAAGTCAAGCTTAACCTGAAATTAATTTCAGGTTATTTTTTATTATTTGAATAATTAAATTAGTGCATGGCAAACAAGCCGAGGGTAATCAATCGGCTTGTTTTTTAGTGTTTTCAAAGTCTTATGCTGCTTTTAATTCTTTTTTCTCGGCTTTTGATTCCATAACTCTTGCATAGTAGATTCTTAAGAATTTATTTAATCCTGCAAATTTGCAAACTTTTTTGGCTTTTCCTTCTTTTTCTTTTTTTACCATATACTTATATATTTCATTCTCGGGATCTTTAGCACTCATCATACATTTCATTGCCTGGTAGCCTACTTTTCTTAGTATTGTGTTTCCTCTTTTGCTTATTTTTCTTTGATCTGCTTTAAAGTTTCCTGATTCATATGGTGGTGCGTCTATTCCTATAAAGGATATTAGGCTTTTTTTGTTTTTAAATTTTGATAGATTTCCAAATTCTGCTACTATTTGTACTGCTAATTTTTCTGATATGCCTGAGAATTTTTTTGCTTCTTGATATTCTTCTAAGGGCTCGGATATTTCTATCATTTGTGATAAAATGCTATTTAGAATCTGATTTATTTGTTTTATCAGGTTTATTCCTTCTCTGATATTCGTTTCTATTTTTGAGTTATGGGAAGGCTGAGTTGAGATGCTATCCTCTGCTAATTTGTAAATTGCTTTTGCTTTGTTTGCATTTGGATGGTATCTCTTTTCTTTTGCCCAAGTTTTATATTCTTCTATGAATTCTTCTTCTGTTTTTTCTAGTACTAGGTCTTTATGCCACCATTTTTCTAAAAAGTCTAATAGTTTGTCTTTTGAAAAGTCTCCTGAGTTATGTGGGATTAGTTTTTTTATTCCTGGAAATGTTTGATGTACTGTTTGTTCTATGTAGTTCATTTGGTTTATTCTTAGATCCATATAATGTTGGTAGCTTCTGTTTAATTCTTTTAGGACTCTGTAGTTTTCTTCATCTACCTTGTATTCTTCTAATTCTTTCCAATACATTAGTCCATATTCTGCTATTTGTTTTGCATCTATATTGTCATTTTTTGCTTTTCTAAAGTTTAATGCTCGGCAAAATTGTTTCATCTTTAATGGATTTATTACTGCTACAAAATACCCTCTATCTTTTAATTCATAAAGTATTGGTAGATGATATTTTCCTGTTGCTTCCATTGTTATTTTTACTTTTTCTTTTAATTTTTCTAGTTTCTCTAAAAATTCTTCTACCTTTCTTTTGTTTAGGGAAACATCAAAAGGCTTCCAGATTATTTTACTTCCTTGTTCTAATGCACAAATTGTAAATTTCTCTTTTGATATGTCTATTCCTACAGATATCATGGCTTTCCTTCTTTCTTTTTCTTTTGTAGTTTCTACCTGCACCATTACACTCTTTTTAGCTTGTGACACGGACGTTTTGCCCAACCTGCTTAACCGAATATGAATAATGAAGAGGTAGCTGACAGTTTTTTTGGCGGATGTTTCAACCCTAAAAGCACCTCGTCATACTACTTCTTCATTATACAAAAATAGTGCAAGATAGGTATTACTTCCTTTCTTACACTATTTATGGTACTAAA
>NZ_KB900386.1 GCF_000378725.1 Peptoniphilus lacrimalis DSM 7455
TGGAAGATTTTGGTTTTCTCCTTAGAAAGGAGGTGATCCAGCCGCACCTTCCGATACGGCTACCTTGTTACGACTTCACCCCAGTCACTTGTCCTACCTTCGACTGCTGCTTCCTTGCGGTTAGCTCACAGGCTTCGGGTATTACAAGCTCCCATGGTGTGACGGGCGGTGTGTACAAGACCCGGGAACGCATTCACCGCAGCATTCTGATCTGCGATTACTAGCAACTCCGACTTCATGTTCTCGAGTTGCAGAGAACAATCCGAACTGAGACCGTCTTTTTGAGGTTTGCTTGACCTTGCGATTTCGCTTCTCTTTGTTACGGCCATTGTAGCACGTGTGTTGCCCAGGGCATATAGGGCATGATGATTTGACGTCATCCCCACCTTCCTCCGATTTATCATCGGCAGTCTTTCTAGAGTCCCCATCCGAAATGCTGGTAACTAGTAATAAGGGTTGCGCTCGTTGCGGGACTTAACCCAACATCTCACGACACGAGCTGACGACAACCATGCACCACCTGTATAAGGGCTTCCGAAGAAGAAAACTTATCTCTAAGTTCGTCTCTTATATGTCAAGCCCTGGTAAGGTTCTTCGCGTTGCTTCGAATTAAACCACATGCTCCGCTGCTTGTGCGGGTCCCCGTCAATTCCTTTGAGTTTCATGCTTGCGCACGTACTCCCCAGGCGGAGTGCTTATTGTGTTAACTGCGGCACCGATTTATACCGACACCTAGCACTCATCGTTTACGGCGTGGACTACCAGGGTATCTAATCCTGTTTGCTCCCCACGCTTTCGTTCCTCAGCGTCAGATTGTGCCCAGCAAGTCGCCTTCGCCACCGGTATTCTTTTTAATATCTACGCATTTCACCGCTACACTAAAAATTCCACTTGCCTCTACACTTCTCAAGCTATACAGTTTCAGATGCTTACAAAGGTTGAGCCTTTGCCTTTTACATCTGACTTGCATTGCCGCCTGCGAACCCTTTACGCCCAGTGATTCCGGACAACGCTAGCCCCCTACGTATTACCGCGGCTGCTGGCACGTAGTTAGCCGGGGCTTTTTCTTATGGTACCGTCATTATCTTCCCATATAAAAGAGCTTTACGACCCGAAGGCCTTCTTCGCTCACGCGGCGTCGCTGCATCAGGGTTTCCCCCATTGTGCAATATTCCCCACTGCTGCCTCCCGTAGGAGTTTGGACCGTTTCTCAGTTCCAATGTGGCCGTTCACCCTCTCAGGCCGGCTACCCATCGTTGCCTTGGTGGGCCGTTACCTTCACCAACTAGCTAATGGGACGCGAGTCCATCTTTTACCACCGGAGTTTTAACTTTCTTAATCATGTGATTTGATAGTTTCATCAGGTTTTAATCCCGGTTTCCCGAGGCTATCCCTGTGTAAAAGGCAGGTTACTCACGTGTTACTCACCCGTCCGCCGCTAATCCGTCTTATCTTC
>NZ_KB900387.1 GCF_000378725.1 Peptoniphilus lacrimalis DSM 7455
TTTTGAATGGTGGAGATGAGGAGATTCGAACTCCTGACCCCCTGCTTGCAAGGCAGGTGCTCTCCCAACTGAGCTACACCCCCATATATAATTAAATCAAATCACCTGTTCAATTACTTAACTTCAGCGGACCATATCTTTACACCGTTATCTATATAACCACCATTGGGATAGTCATAATAATATCGATGTGCTCCTATGCATAATTTTGCTGATTGAATAAATTTCCTATTTTCATTAAGCCTATCAACTCTATAAACAACTTTTAAGTATCTTGAAAAATCAATATAACCAGGCATATCTATAGTAAAAACACTATACCAATTAACCCTAGTTGCATCTATTGAAATATTTATAATTCCATCAACTGTTTCCACATCATTAAATGCACCGGCATCTGTTAAAAAATCAGTAACAACATGATTGAATTTTGATGAGTTTCTAATTAATTCAGCTGTAGAAAAAGTTTGTCTACCAAGAAATTTACTTCCTTCTATTTCAACAACCCTCTCATAATTATTATCTGAAAGTTTATTATCAATACCACTTAATGATTTAATATATGTTGAATTAATAAAATTTTTCTCAAAAACCAAAACAATTTGTATTAAGAATATAAATACAAATATCAATGATATTTTTTTCATTTGAACCAATTCCTAATTAATACAATCCAATATCGCAAAATCTATAATATCAGTAATTTCAAAAATATTTATTATCAACTAAGGAATAAGTAACCTATGATATCATTCTTTATCTTTCTACTTCTAAAATTAGATAGCAATATAGCACAAAGATCCCAAAGTAATTTAGCAATAAGAAAATCCTACAAAATCAATCATAACCTTCCTATAATTTAATATACATATATTAATAGGGTAACTAGATTAATTATAATATATAATTAATAGTGTAAGAATAATTTCGTTTTTCCTCATCTTCCATAGTCCTTGGACTATGGAAGATTTTGGTTTTCTCCTTAGAAAGGAGGTGATCCAGCCGCACCTTCCGATACGGCTACCTTGTTACGACTTCACCCCAG